>SVLI01000014.1 GCA_015068035.1 Oscillospiraceae bacterium
CCGCAGATATTCTGCCCGGTCACATAATTAATCGTTGTGCCCGGTTTTGCAAAAACTTCTTTAGAACCATAATAGGAATATTCGGTATCATCGGCATTCTCGCCCCAGAATGCAAAGGATACTTTGGCCGTATCGTCCGCTTTCCAAACAGCCTTGTACTCAATATTGCCAATGGGCATAACAGTGGGAGTGGGATCCACCTTTCCGTCCCCGTTTCCGTCCCAACCCAAGAATGTGAATCCCACCTTAGTAGGACTGGGAATGGTCAAAGCGGTGCCATGACGGGCATAAATCGGCAGCGTGCCGTAACCACCATCCAGGTCAAAGGTCATCAGATAGTAAGTGCGGTCGTACCGGATCTCAATCTTGGTCGTTCCGTCTGCGGCGATGGCCTCAATGGCATAGGGCAGGGGTTCCATACCGGGGTAACGGATCACGCCGTCTTTCATATACAGATCATTCGGAACCATGGACTCCGTCTTGCCGTACCGGGTCTCGGTTTCATGATCGGAATATTCGTCATTATCGATGTTCTGCCAGCGGTGCAGAACGGTATAAGCAACTTCCGCAGGATTGTACCGGACGACAATTTGCACGTCGCTGCTCAGCTGCTCTGCTGCATAGTTGAAGGTGACCGCAGCCTGATCCGGGGTATAGCCGGGGAATTCGGGGCTTTCAATCACAGCATCATATTCCTGCAGGGGGCTGATCTCTGCGGACCAGGCAGGAGCCACGGCGGTGCCGGCGTGGATAGACTCGTCGCCGTACACATAGAGAATGGACAGGATATATGTCTTAATCTCATCCTCTTCCGGTTCTTCCGGAAGAACATCGCCCTCTGCTGCAAGCATCACATTTCTTCTGGAAAATGTGGCGATTTCTTCTGTGAGTTCCTCAACCACCGCTCCCTCGACAGGCTCGGTTCCCTCGACAGGCTCGGTTCCCTCGACGGGCTCGGTTCCCTCGACGGGCTCGGTTCCCTCGACGGGCTCGGTTCCCTCGGCGGGCTCGGTTCCCTCGGCGGGCTCGGTTCCCTCGGCGGGCTCGGTTCCCTCGACAGGCTCGGTCTCTTCCACAGGCAGGGTTTCCGCATCGGGGTCATAGACGGTCACGCAGAATGCGTCGCTGACGGCCTCCTGGCCGTTGGCGGAGGAGATACAGCGCACCCATGCCTGGTTTTCGCTGTTGAGCAGGGTCTTCACCAAGGCATAGCTCAGGCTTAGCGCACTTTCGTCCTGGCCATAAATGTCCACCCACAGGTCAGTTTCCCGGTCAGCCAGAATCTGCCAGCGGTAAGCTACTGTGCCGGTCAGGGTAGAGCTTGCCTCCAGCAGGGGCTTCTCATACTTTTCCATGACATATTCACTGGCCGGCATTCCTTCCACTGTCACGGTGGTTTCAGCCTCAGTGGGTTCCACTGTCACGAACAGCAGCGTATCTTCCTCAAAATCCGCACTATCCATATAGTTCTGGAAGATCCAGTAACCAGCGGGCATATCCACAGGCAGGTTGCCCTGGTAAGCCTCCACCTGATACCACAGTGCCGAGTTGATGCTGTCCAGATACCAATCGGTGATGCGGAAGATCAGACCTTCCTCAAATTCCGCATAATCAAACACCAGCACATCTGTCATGTCGAAATTATTGCTGCCATCGTGAACAAAGATTGCACTGTCCGCATAATAGCTATTTAGCTGGGCGTACTTACCCACATCGCCACTGTAATTTTCAGTGGCGTACACATAGGGAGGCAGCAGGCTGACAATGATCAGGACGCACAGCGCAAATGCGGTTATTCTCTTTTTCATAAGGCTGTGCCTCCTTTCTCAATGGTTTTCTGTAAGTGATTATTTTGCAGCCATTGCCGTCCAAGCTTCCTGCACGGTCTTAAAGCCGCCCGCCTGGATCACGCTGGCCCGGAAAGTCAAATCCGCGTTAGCCAAGCTGCCAATATTAGCCTTGGTAATCTCCTCGCTAACGAAGATTTTGCCATCCGTTACGATCGGTTCGCTGTTAAGTTCTTCATTGGGTTCCAAAATCTTAAAGTAGATATGGCGGATGTTTCCATCATAGTTATCGCTGCCCAGATAGTCCCAGCCGGAAGCCACCGACCATGACAGGCCACCGTAAGAAAACACGCTGTTGTCTGCCCTTTCCCAGGTGTCCTTCGGAACGATCACTTCCACAAAGACCACCGTTGCCATTTCGCTTCCGGTGAAGGTGACGGTGGCGTTTTTTGTCAGGGAAACGCCGGGGATGATCATGCCCTTCTTATCCAGCGTGCCGTCAAAGTCGCCGGTTTCTGTTAAGGTCAGGGCACCAAAGGTTGCCACTCTTGCCGAATCCGACCCATGGCCGGAGGAAACATAGCGGGCAAACAGGCCGCTCAGCAGGTAGATGGAGATCATTGTCAAAATGAAAAGTCCCGCGGCTACCCGGATCAGAATAGCGCCTAAATTTACAGAGGGCTTTTCTTTATTCTGTTTTTTCAAGAAAACGCCCCCTCCTGCGGAGTTTATTGCTGCCCGTCTTTGAGCTTTCGGATTTCTTCTTTGATTTTTTCCAGCTGGTCGTCGCCTTTCTTCTTTTCCTTCCGGAAAGAGGATTCCAGCATCAGCACCGCTGCCACCAGCAGAATAATGGTTGCGGCGGGTGTTTTCAAAATTCGGGCCAGGCTTCCCATCCACGGAATGATGGAAATCACTTTGCCCTTGATGGCGGATGCTTCCACCGGCGCATCGTCGGCCTGGTTGGCATCGCCCCGGGTGGTAATCAAACCGTCCGCAATATCCACGATGCGATGCACCACCAGAATGTTGCCGCTTTGATACACCACAATGTCGCCCACGGCATAAACGGGCTTTTTTGCCACGAGGATCAGATCATCCTCCATTATGGTCGGCTCCATGCTGCCGGTGAGGACAATGGCCGCGCCATAGCCCATGGGCATGGGCAGCGCGTTGCCCATCAGACTTTTGGCGTTCCAAGTGTATAAATTGATGCCCACCACAAGACTGACAAAAACAAGCACAAGGATACGCAGAAGAGTTTTAATTTGCTTCATCGGTTCCCTCTTTTTTGCGCAGGAGCAGAATTATCAGAATACCGGCCATGGATGCCACCAGCAAAATGGCATACAGGGCGATTTGGGCAGTGTCGCCGGTTTGGGGCGGATAACCGCCGGGAGAATTGGGATCGTCGTTATACTGGGCGGTGGTGAGAATCTCCACGGTGAGGGAGATGCTGTTTTCCGCGGCCAGATTGCCAAGCAATGTGTCATATTCATCGTCAAGCTCAAAGGGCCATTCCCAACTGAGCGTGTAGGGCTGAATATTCCCTGAGGCGAGCACGCCGGCTTCGTTCACTTCATTCAGCTGCAGCACCGGCACTTTTTCTCCGCCGTTGCCGAGAATGTCGTTTCCATCGTGATCGGTGACGGAGGCGTAAATGGGGATGGGATGCTCGGTGTCGGAAAACCATGCTTTCATGGTGAGCGTGTAATCCAAAGAATAGTCTGTGGTGTTCTCCAGCGCGAATTCATAGCTGTTGCCCGTTCCGGGCGCCAAAATTTTCAGCCCATCCTGACTCATAACGGTGGTTTCGCCGCTTTCGTTGTCATAGCTGATACGGAAAATCTCCACAGTGGTTTCGCCCGTCCAAAGGAGCGCGTTGTCGTTCCCGGTGGAAGGGGTTGTGCCCGTAACGGGAAGGAGTTCCAAAGCGCCGGCGGAAGAGGACGCGCTGTTCGCGCGGTTTTTTGCGGGCGAAGCCGGCGCGTTGCGGGTCAACGGGATGTCCGCGGTATCCATTTTGCGCAAAGCCTTGTCCCCGTGCGCGGTCTGCATGGCCAGCCCCATGGGCTGCACGGAGGGCGCGGCGGACAGGGGGGCGGCCGTTACATGGGTGACGCCGTTGGAGCGGGTCAGCGGAATGCTGTGAATCGTTTTGGTTTGCGAATAGGTAACCAGACGGCCAAACAGCAAAACGCCGGAGAGCAGCACGCAGATGGCCAAAATCAGAATGGGCGTTGCGGAATGCCGGTTCTTTTTTCGCAGGCTGGCATAATCTCTCAACCGTCGGTCCTCCTTTTCGTGGTGATTCCGCGCGCGGTGTGCGGCGGGAAAGCGGCCGGAGCGGCTTTATCATTCCTCCGGCAAAGCCCTGTGTTTGCATCAGGGCCGGTGTATATGTTGGGGTTTTTGTCCTTGCGGAAAAGGGAAGTCCTTCAAAAAAGTTCCGGCGGTGCCCTCCGTTTTCCGCAAAGGCAAAAGCTTCATAAAAGCACCCGACCCAGCCACGAAGGCCGGGTGCTTTTTGTTTAAGTAATATTAGGAAAAGTAATTCCGTTAGGAATTAGTCGATCTGAGTGACAGTGGTCTTAACTCTGATTTCGATAGTTGCAGGGGCCTTAGCCATAGCAGAGCCATCCTCAGCAATACCAGCAGCCTTATCGCCCAGAATAGTATCCTTAGCATCCTTGGTGGAGTTTACAGAGAATTCCCAGCTCCAGCTAATAGCCAAGGAATCAGCACCTACGCCAGAAAGGTTAGTATTGGGAGCATATTCCTTGCTGTAGTTCATAATGGCATTCTTAATAGCAGTTTCCAGTTCAGCTACAGTAGCATACTTATTGGTTGCATCGGTATCTTCAGTACCATAAGTTACGGTATTGATAGTAAATACAACGGGGCAGTACTCTGTGCCATCGTACAGAGTCCAGTTCTTGAGGCTAAAGTTAGTTGCTTCATAATTTACACGAACAGCTACCTCGGGAGAACCAGTAAGTTTCATGGAAACCATGTTACCTTCAGTACCAGGAGCGACAACATCTTCGCCCTGGCCATCGACAGTATTAGCACTAGTCCAGCCAGCTTCAACACCCTTGTAGGTATCAGTAAACATCTCGCCCTGAGCGTCAATTCTAACGCCAAATTCAGCTACGCGAGCAGAATCGGTGCCGGATGCGCTGGTCACGTACTTAGCGAAGGTGCCGCTGATGACAGAAGAGGTCAGCAGAACCATGATCAGCAGAACGGAAGCAGCACGCATCATAACGTTCTTCTTCATAATTTGTTTTTCTCCTTTCGTAAATTTGCCTTGCGGCATTATCCCCGTCCGGGGAGATTTTACCGGGCATTTCTGCCCACTTTTGGGCTTGCGCCCGGTTATTTATCAGCTCCCCGGCGTGGCTTCCAGAGAGGGGATAACGGATGGGATGCCTTCCTTTTCAGAAAAGCGTGAGGGGGAATTATTCCTGCCCGGTTCCGGTTTCGGACGCCGCCGGCAGGCTTGCCTCCTGCGGCTGTTCCGGCAAAGGGGCTTCCTTCTTCGCCTGCATGGCGCGCAGCTCTTCCAGCTCGCGCAGCAGAGCGTCGGTGTCTTCCTTCTGGCTCTTGCTCAGCTTCTTGCGGCGCAGAATGTCATAACCGACCAAAAGCAGAATGGGCAGGATGCAGCAGACGATCAGACCCGGTGTGGTTTGCATAAACATCGCCACATGGCCAACCTTGGGGATGCGGCTTTTGTAAATGCCGATCAGATTATCGCCGGGAACAAGCGCGGTATCCTCCGCGTTGTTGTTATCACCTTTCGTGCGGAATGAAAGCTCGCCACCTTCATTCACAACCTCCAGAACGCGGTGCGTTACAACGCTGGTGCCGTTACCCATGGGATCATAGAACGAGATGATATCGTCCACCTGAATTTCTTCTGCCTGCGCGGTGTTGCAGATGATCAGGTCGCCGCTCTCGATCACGGGGTGCATAGAATCCGTCAGCACGATCATCGGAAACACGCCGCCCACAGAGGGAACTTCGTCGGCATGGATATAGCTTTTTGCAATCAGAGTCAGGTTGATGATCAGCATCGGCAACAAAATCAGGCACAGAACAATGCCGACAATGGTCATCGTTTTTTGCTTCTTTCCCGCTGGCTTCTTTGTGTTTGTTTTGCTCATATAGAGTCCCCTCTTATAATTATTCCATGGGTTCACGCCCCCAAATGGCGACTTTTCCCCCATTTTTATACAATAATACACATGATATTATATCAAACACTTTTTATAATTGCAACGAGAGATTGTTTTATAAATGTAAAAATTTGCAAGCTAATATATAAATATGCAGTATATTCTTGCCGAAAAGAATGCCATTGCTGGAATAAATCGTGACATTCCCCATTTTTTCCTAAAAAGAAAACCGCTGCAATCGTAGCGGTAAATTCTTATCCTGACAGCACATCACGCTTTTCAAACGCTCGCATAATTTACCACCACGCCGTTCTGTGTTCGTTATAACGCAACAGTTTATAATGCCATCGCTATACAAAACAAACGGCGCCAATCCCGACACCGGTGATGGTGTCAGGATTGGCGTCGGAAGGTATGTGCGTCAAGCGGCTGTAATTATAATGCGGGAGGTGTCCAGTCGGTGTCTCCGCCGCCACCACCGCCACCGCCACCGCCGGTGGCGATCAGGGTTTTGCTCACCGCGGATGTTGCCATATAGCAGATTTCATCGTTAACGCTGACAACGTAGAAATCTCCGCAATCCCAAAGGACGGCAACGAGCGTGTTCAGATTCACCGTTTTGCCGGCGTCCCGGAGCAAATAATTGTCATACACCCGAGCTCCGTAAACAGCATAACCGCTCCATACTTCGTAGGCTTCATCGCCATCCTGCAGGACGAATTCCGCAGGTACATAGGCATACAGACCATCCAGATAAAGGGTGCAGTAGCCATCCCATTCGGGCGCGAAGCCTTCTTCGGCAACGACCGGGATTACTTCGTCACGATCCAAATATCCCAGAACTACGGGCGCGCCATCGGCCAGGACTGTTGCCGTGCCGGTGACATCGCCGCTCTGTGCCACATAGGACAGCCGCTGAATGCCGCCAAAGCTAAGGCTGATGTCGCCGCCATCGGCACCGGTGCCGGCACCGCCGCCACCACCGGTATATACGATGTAGTTCTTGCTGATCTGCACTTTGGCCACAAAGCCGATGTCTTCGCCGACTTTCACAACATAGCAATCATCCAGCTCGTCCAGGACTTCGCATTCCGTGTTGAGGGTAAGCGTGGCTGCGGGTGTTCCTCTGAGTTGATAATTGTCATAGAATCCTGCGCCGCCGTATGCATAGCCGGTCCAGCTTGCATAAGGTGCTTCCCCGGAGATCCGCAGAAGCTGTTTTTCCATCAAACCGTAGCCGAGCTCTGTTTTGATAACATAGTGTTCGTCGTCATATTCGCCAACCACATCAACTTGATCACCGCGCTTGAGAAGCGTCAGAATGGCGGGGCTGCGATCAACCTGAACAACTGCGTCCACACAATCGGGAACCGGCTCCGGCGTGGGCTCGGGAGTTGCCTCCGGCGTTGCAACAGGTGCCTCTGTTTCGGGCACGGACACATCGGGAGAAGGTGTTGCGGGAGTCTCAGCGGGCTGCTTTGCTCCGCAGCCGGCTGTCATAAGCAGGGCGGCAAGCAGCAGTAAAACTGTTATTTTCTTCATATTATTTTCTCCTTAACCCTTATAATCGCTGTCGTAGCGATCGCCGTAGACATGGTGGATGATGTCCCAGACAAAGCTGTAGGCTGCGGTTCCGGCGCGGACCACGTTTCTGTTCTGATACGCTACGTAGCCGATGCTGCGGTAGATCGTTCCGCCGTAGAGAGTAATTTGGTTACCTTCGGCATCCTCCAGAATGATATAGGGCCGCATGGCAATATCCGGGGTGCACTGATCATCACTAAAACCCACCAGAACATTGGTGTACTGGATCAGATCATTGGTGGCGGCAAACACAGGGTCGGCCACGCCCTTTTTGTAGGCGTAGTTGGATTTGGTATACTCCTGCCCCAGAATCAGACCGCTGCCACTTTCCACATCGCTGGCCCATGCCAGAGCGGTACCATACTCCACCAGGGTATAGCCGGCGAGACCTGTTCCAGTCAAAGCCTGCTTATTGTTCTTGGCAATAGAGGTGATCATGCGGATGCCCTTGTTGCCGGTGATGCGGATCGAAGATCCGGAATACTGGAGCAGATTGTCGAGTTCCTCGATATACTTCGCTGTATAGATTCCATCCTGATACTTCAAAATCCAAACCTTCATCTCTGTGGGATACTGGGTGTGAATGTCCTGTGCATCAGGATCATTATACGTGTAGACTACCAGATTCGTTGCGTTGGTGTGTTCCAGGTCTATATAGTAGTTGCCATCGGTAGCTGTTAAAGTATATTCCACGCCGTCAATCCAAACACAATCCGCTGCGCTGAATTCATCAGCATCCAGAAGAAGTCGATACCCGCCTTCGGTATGACCACAGCGTCCGCAATTCTTAATCACTGCACTCGAATCTATCCAGCTGTGGCCCAGCGCAGCAATCATTTCCTGCTGTGCGAGAACTTCGCCGCAAGTGGTGCAGTGCACACCTTCCGTCAGGCCAGTTTCGGTACAAGTGGGTGCAACTGCTCCGTCGACTATCTCGCTATGGCCCAGTGCTTCGATCACTTCAGTTTCCGCATGATCGCAGCGGCCGCATTCTCTGCACTGCTTGCCGTCTTCTGTACAAGCGGCATCACGGATAACAACCCAGTTGCTCATATCATGGCCAAGGGCCAGAACAGGCGAATCAGTGTAGGTGTCACCACAATGGCAGGTATGGGTTGTAAAGCCGTCAGCGGTACAAGTGGGATATGTCACAACTGCATTATGGCTGTGACCGGTTGCAGAAATCGTTTCGGTTTCGAAGTGTTCGCAGCGGCTGCAATCACGACGATTGCTGCCGTCTTCGGTGCAGGTGGGTTCATAGACGGTGACCCAGTCGCTCATGTCGTGGCCAAGCGCGGTCACATAGGTATCTGCATAGCTGTCACCGCAAGTGCAGGTGTGGGTGGTATAGCCTTGATCAGTACAGGTGGGGGAGGTGACCACAGATCCGTACTCGTGACCCTTGGCTTGGAGCACTTCTTCTTCGAAGTAGTCGCAACGGTTACAGTCTCTGCGCTGAGACCCGGTTTCGGTGCAGGTGGGTGCCTCGGTTATGCCCCAATTGCTCATTTCATGTCCCAGCACTGCAACAACACTCTGTGCAACAAGAACCTTTTCGCAGACGGAGCAATGCTTGCCCTCGGTGAGGCCGGTGGTGGTACAAGTTGCAGCTACCGCCTTGTCGATGACCTCGGTGTGGCCCAAGGCAGGCACAATGTTCTGCTTGATGGTAATCGTGCTGCAAACGGAGCAGTGCTTGCCCTCGGTGAGACCGGTAGCGGTACAAGTTGCAGCTGCTGCCTTGTCGATGACCTCGGTGTGGCCTTTGGCTGCGATCTCACGGGTTTCATAGTGGTTGCAGTTTGCACACTCGCGGCGTTCGGTGCCCTTCGCGGTGCAGGTGGGTGCCTTGGTTTGTGTCCATGCACCAAAGCTGTGGCCGTTGGGTGCCAACTTCATCTCAGCACCGGTCACCTTCGTGGTAGCCGCTGCATCCGCATAGGCACCACCGCAGAGAGAACAAACATAGTATTCCTTGCGTCCGCCGTTTTCGCACTCGGCATTTCGGGCGGCCATCAGATGCATTTTGTGCTGGCAGGAGTTGGAATCTGCTTTTGCCAATTCCGGGAAGTCCGCAAACACCTGGGGATACAGTGCCTGTGCGCCAAGTGTTGTGGGATGGTTCAGATCCGTAGCAGCCATGCCCTCAAACCACTCTCCGGTGGTGTGGTTTTCTACCACGGCTAAATCAAAATCGATGTAACGATAGCCGCTGTTGACGATCCATTCGTTCTTCAGCCGGTTATTCACCTTCGGTGTAGTCGGAATGGTGCACAGGATCGGCGTGATGCCGTATTCTTCGCATAGGGCAAGGAATTCTTCTGTAGCGCTCTGCCAAGAGGTGTTGATGTTGCCGTTTCGATCGCCGTTGTTCATGCCTAGCGCCCAAACAGCGTATTCCGGCTTGTCCAGTTCCAGCAGACTGCGGAACTGTTTCGATCCGGCCGGGGCACCCATTCCGGGATATCCCGCCAACAATACGTCGTAGCCGTCGTCCAGCAGATATTTTGTCCAACGTGCATTGCTGGATGTGCTGAACCAGGAATCACCAAAGAACCAGGCGTCGGAGTCCATGCTGGTTGTGTACCAACGCAAGTCTACGTTATTCAACGCTGCATTGGTGACGGAGCATTCCAATGCACCGTTACAGCCGGACCAACTCACACTTTTGCGGTATGTTCCAGATTCTGTGGTGATGGTGACTGTGGTGCTGCTGCGGTCTGTATCGATTCGAACCTTGACAGTTCCGTCTATGTGCAGACCGTGGCTATATGTTTTTGATGAAACAGATGCGGTCGTGTTGTATATGATGAGACTATCCTTGGTGATTTCCAGATGGCTGCCGCCATATGCGCCCTTGCCATGATTCAGGCAGATCGCACCGTCACCCAGATTGTCCACATCTGCACGGAAGATCATCGCCTTGTAGTTCTTGATCACATTGAGATCCGACAGAACAAGGTGCTCGCCGCTTTCAAGCCGCTCTGCAGTGGCGTGATAGTGACCCAGCTCGTCGGTGTAATCATCCACGTAGCTTTCGCCGCAAGCGCAGGTGTAGGTGGTGTAACCCTGCTCGGTACAAGTGGGGGCGGTGACGACAGATTCGTACTCGTGACCCTTGGCTTGGATCACTTCTTCTTCGAAGTAGTCGCAACGGCTGCAGTCTCTGCGCTGAGACCCGGTTTCGGTGCAGGCGGGTGCCTCGGTTACGACCCAATTGCTTATTTCATGTCCCAGCACTGCAACAACACTCTGCGCAACAAGAACCTTTTCACAAGCGGAGCAGTGTTTGCCCTCTGTGAGGCCGGTTTCGGTACACGTGGGCGCGACTGCGTGGTCGATAACTTCGGTGTGTCCCTTTGCTTCGATCGCTTCTGTTTCGAAATAGTCACAGCGGGTGCAATCGCTCTGCTTGGAACCGTCTGCGGTGCAGGTTGCTTCCTGAGTGGTCTCCCACTGGGCCATGTCGTGACCCAACGCATCCACATAGGAATCCACATAGCTATCACCGCAAGCGCAGGTGTAGGTGGTATAACCCTGCTCAGTGCAGGTGGGGGTGGTGACAACAGCTTCGTAGTCATGATATACTCTTGCTTCTGTATTGGCATGACCACCTGCAGATGCCTGCCATGCAGTAAATCGAACAAAGGCTATCTCCTTGCCAGTAACCAATTCAATATCCGCAATAGATATGCGGTTTGTCGCTTCTGGCGTGCGAAATGCAGCAGTTCCACCTCCGCCACCCAGGCTAAATCCGAAGTCCCTATAATAGAGCGGTGCAACCAGTTCCCCATTTTTATCATAAAAACCGCCTACTGCGTGGGCTTCACTCAGGAAGAACACATATTGGATCCATACGCTGTCACTGGATGCCACCGGAATTAGATCCGTTGAGGCAGCAGTAGAAGAGGACTTTTCCACCCACTTATCAGAGCTCTTGGAAATAGAAAGACCTTTATAAAAGGCTTCAGTTCCAACATAAGAACTGTAAAGACTCGTATCCTCGGGTTGATCTACCTCAGGCTTATCTTCTGCCAGCATTCCCTGGATATTTTCATTTTCCAGAATTGGATCCAATCCCTGATACAAAATACGGTGAATATTATCTGCAGACCGTTCTGCGAATATCTGCATAGCTTTTTCATTGAAATGGTGATTGCCGGAGCCAGCAACGGTATAACTATCCCGACAGTCAGCATATTCAGCATCAGGTTCAATGATCCACCAATTATCCGTAGTTGCGCTGGGGTGGGGAATCAAACTAGGTGCACGGGTAACGATATAGCAATTTTCGTTCTCTGCGCAGAAATCTTCCTGCGCCTTGATAATATCAAGGATTCCAGTACTTCCCCAGTAGCCAACACGCAGAACAAAGAAATGGGTAAAGCCAAGTGTTTGGAGATGCTCCCAAAGAACTTGCATCTTCAACTTATACTCGATGTAAGAACTGCCATCACTCTCGCCCTGCAACCATACAAAGCACTTGTTGTTTATACTTCCGTCGGGAGCACAGGTTGCGTAATCCTCCAGCATGGCAGCATACTTTGCATCAAAGGCATTGCCTGCCCCTGTAAGGTCAGCAGCCGTAAGAAGCTTATAGGATTTGTTGTTTTCTGCGTTATATGCAGTAATTAGTGCATTGTATGCATTTATCATGTCCGGGGTAAAGTAATGAATAATCTTTACAGAGCCTTTTGCCATGTGTGCATAGATACTGGAATGGCCATAACTTGCATATTCCGTAGCGAAGTAAGGAGGAAGGGATGCAGAAGGATACATATTCGCCTCACTTTGAGCCGAGAATCCTTTTGTTCCATTGCTCATGGCAGGACAGAAATAAGTATTTTCGCTGTAATTGCTCAACGAAGATTGATAAGTCAAATCATACAGATTCTCTCCGTACGCAGCATTCAAATCATTGTAATACCACTCACCAGCAGAATTCTGGGCAGGAACAAAAGAACCTGTTTCTGCACCCCGCAGTTTGGGCATATACTTGTATTCCCAAGCCTGGTCAGTAAAACTATCCACTTCGGGTTCTAATACTGCGGCACCCATCATGTTACTTTGTCCGGCAAAGACAAAAAGGTCAACAGGGAATTCAGCTTCGCATAGTATGCTCTTACCACATCCCATACAGATACTGTTTTCGTAGCTATGTTCCCCTGTGGCATCCACATAGTCATCCACATAGCTATCACCACAGGCACAGGTATAGGTGGTGTAGCCTTGCTCGGTACAAGTGGGGGCGGTGACGACAGATTCGTACTCGTGACCCTTGGCTTGGATCACTTCTTCTTCGAAGTAGTCGCAACGGCTGCAGTCTCTGCGCTGAGACCCGGTTTCGGTGCAGGCGGGTGCCTCGGTTACGACCCAATTGCTTATTTCATGTCCCAGCACTGCAACAACACTCTGCGCAACAAGAACCTTTTCACAAGCGGAGCAGTGTTTGCCCTCTGTGAGGCCGGTTTCGGTACACGTGGGCGCGACTGCGTGGTCGATAACTTCGGTGTGTCCCTTTGCTTCGATCGCTTCTGTTTCGAAATAGTCACAGCGGGTGCAATCGCTCTGCTTGGAACCGTCTGCGGTGCAGGTTGCTTCCTGAGTGGTCTCCCACTGGGCCATGTCGTGACCCAACGCATCCACATAGGAATCCACATAGCTATCACCGCAAGCGCAGGTGTGGGTGCTGTGGCCCTGCTCGGTGCAAGTGGGGGAGGTGACAACGGATTCGTAGTTGTGCTCAGCAGTGAGGATATAAACCGCATAATGATCCTGATTGTCTGTCATTGGCAGATTCAGCGCCACAGCGCCTGCGGGAGCTGTGATATAGCCGTGCTTTGCAAATTCAGAATAAACAGTATTCCTATCCAGTGTTACAAGCACACCGTTTTCATCGAACCAGGTCACCCGCACACCGTTGGCGCTGCTGCCGTTCTCCGGTGCCTTACCCAGAGAGGTCGCCCAGATCCGGTCGCCCGGCTGTACCGGGAAGGTAATAGACCAGGTAGTACCGACAGTCGTATTGCCCCATCCGGTAGCTGTATAGTAGATATTCTCAGGATTCAGTGCAGTCCAGAGGTTAACACCCGGGCAGAGCTTCTCCGGAAGCTTCTGCAGATGTCCGTCCGCGTTAAACTTAGCCTTTGCGGTGATCACAAGATCACCGGTGACTTCGGGGATGGTGATCACGCCGTTTGCGTAGACCTTGGCAGTAACATCCACGCTATCCATGGTGACGGTAACGGTCAGATCTTCACCGGTTAGGGTTGTTTTAAAGGGTCTGCCGTGGGATACGCCCTTATAATAATGCAGGGAACTTGCCGCATTGGTCAGATTATGGGTCACGGAATGAACCACATTCTCCTCAGCTTCCATCTCCACGTCGGAAATCAGAGCATCCAGCACATCTGCGGTGATGTAATCCATGCCCTCTGCATTGGGGTGGATACCATCCGGAAGCATGTCAAAGGTAACTCCGCAATCCCGCAGGTCCACATACTTGACACCGTAGTGGTCACAGATGGACTCTATGATGGGGCCATACTTATTCAGCTTCGCCGCGGTAACATAGCTTGGCATTGCGTAGGTTGTCATCACGACAATCTCGGCATCCGGATAGAAGTGCTGCAGTCTCATGATGGCAGCCACATAGGCATCAGCGAAGCTGTCCCACTTGGTGGCAGTCAAATCCACTTCTGTAGGCGCGGTGGCAGGGTCAAAGCTTCCTAAGGTAACACCGCGGCCCATATCGTTTCCGGCGCCGAAGAACAGAATCACATCCGGACTGCCATTGGCTCCCAGATTCTGAATTCGGGTCAAAGATGCCATCGCCGCATCGGGACCCAGGTCGCCGGAGTTGGTATCCTGGAAGTTGCTGACGGTGGAACCGGCCCAGCTGTCGTTGATGCCCAGCTTGGCGTCCAGTTCGTTGATCACCTGCATCCACCAGGTTTCATTCACATCCGTTAGCAGGTTGTCCTGGGGATACCGGGAACGGTGTTCCAGATTAAAGCCGTCGGCAACAGGAATGTAGCCTGCAAAGGTAGAGGTGCTTGCAGAAAGAATGGAGATGACCTTACCTTCGTAATCGGCCAGGTTGGGATGCTCTGCACCACAAGCGGTGCAAATGCCGTTTTCGTAGGTGTGGGTATGGGACTGATCATCCGTGTAGTAGGCGGCAAGTTCTGCTTCTATGCAGTCGGAGATCAGCTTCATTCCGGCAGTGGTGGGATGGATCTTGTCCATCATATAGCCGGAATAGTTCTCCCAGGTAATGGCACAGTTCTCTGCCAAATCAACAACAGGAATGTCATAGTATTCCGCCGCCGCACGGATATAGGCATTGTGCTGCTCCCAGGCGGTTTTGTCCACAGAGTACAGATTCTCCGGAAGCAGCGTCATGGCGAAAATCTGAGCATCGGGATAGGCGTTGCACATTTTGTGCAGCATAATGCCGTAGGCTTCGCCGAAGGTTTCGGGGGTTACATAGGTACCGTCACTGTTGACCAGTCCGGCATAGTCCACCGCGCCGGTACCCACTTTGCTTCGGTTAAAATTATAGTCATTGATGCCCAGATAGACGAAAATCACATCAGGATTGATAGGCGTATTATCGGGGTTGTTTTCCAGTGTGT
The DNA here is from genome assembly GCA_015068035.1 of Oscillospiraceae bacterium. Classification (GTDB taxonomy): domain Bacteria; phylum Bacillota; class Clostridia; order Oscillospirales; family Oscillospiraceae; genus SIG483. The sequence goes on from SVLI01000014.1 coordinate 15,190, forward strand.
TGTCGTGGAGGTTGACGCAACGGTCTAGATAGGCAGCGGGAATGACGCGGCCGTCGCTGGTTTGTCCGCCAAAAACCTGGGAACCGGCCCAGGAATTGTTCACCAGCAGCTTCATGCCGCTGCGATTGGCGAAATGCATCCACCAGGTATCGTCAACACTTTCCAGAAGACAATAACTGCCGGGTTTGGTATCGGCGGTTCCCGCATCGTATCGGGGGCTGTTTCCGCCGATGGTGGTGTTTGCGGCAGCGTTGTTGGAGTAACCGTTGAAGGTGGAAATACTGTCACCGAGAATGGAAATATACTTTCCGTCCAAAAATGCCAGAAGATTTACAGTTCCGCAGACGGTGCAGGTATCACCGCTGTAGCTATGGCCGGTGGCAGGAATTTCCTCTCGCTCACCCAGAGAAACATTGCAAATTTCGCAGATTTCTCCTGCGGTATATCCTCTTTCTGTGCAGGTGGGGGCCTGCGCAGAAACCGTTTTGGGGATGTGGACAGCGAAATCTTTGCTGCTCTGACTCAGAGTCAGCCAGTTGCTGTCACTGGGCTTCCACCAGGGTACGCAGACGGTGTCCACACCATTGGGAACGGTGATGTAGCCATTTGTCGTATACCCACTGTAAACATCGCCTGGCGACAGACTGCTTACAATTTCATTTCCCAGCAGATAGGTCACACGAATGCCGTTCACGGAACCCATATTTTCAGATACAGGGCCGAAGGAACTGGCGGCGATCCGATCTCCGGGCTCCACAGGAATGACCACGGAGAGTACATTGCCGTTGCTGGTGTCATATTTTGTTGCCGTGTAATAGCCCTTCACAGGCGCCAAACTGTCATACAGATTGGTGCAGCCAATGATCTTCTCCGGCAACTGCTGGAGATAAGGACTGACTGTCGCGCCACAGCTGGTGCAGATGCCGTTTTCATAGGAATGCCCCGTGGCATCCACATAATCATCCGCATAGCTGTCGCCGCAGCTGCAGGTATAGGTAGTATATCCCTGCTCCGTACAGGTGGGGGCGGTAACGGTGGGGGTGTAAGTATGCTCACGGTTGAGGATGTAAAGCTCGTTGCTGCTGTCGTTTGTCCACATGGGAATGTTTGCAGCGGTTGTACCTTCCGGCACGATCAGATAACCACCATTGGCAACAAATTCTTTATATGTTCCAGCCGGATCAGTGGTTTTGGCTACACCGTATTCATTGAAAAAGGTCACGCGGATGCCATTGGTACTGGTGCTTCCGTTTTCTCCAGCCTTACCAAAGGCGGTTGCATAAATCAGATCACCAGGCTTTACAGGGAAGGTAACAGAATATACATTACCGGAGCTATGAATTGTCCAGTGAGTTCCATAAGTAAAGAACTCTTTATCATGTGCAAGAATATTCCACAGATTCACCCCGCAACACACGCCTTCAGGAAGATCTGAAAGGTGATCCACATAGTGTGCACCGGGTGTTGCTTTTTCTACTGTCACAGTTTTTCCGGAAACAGACAATGTGCCACCGATCTGAATATCCGTTGCTAACAGATCATAATAGTTCCAGGTCAGACCCTCGGACAGCTCATAGGTGACTTCCTTGGCCTTCCACACCGGGTAGACCTTGGGCACAATCAGCGTTCCGCTGTTGCCTGCGGTAGAAGCAAGAATTTCCGGCACTTCCGTGTAACCGTCCCAGCTGAGCAGTTCCACGGTGGTTTCCACTTCCGGAGCCTCGTTTTCACCCAGCATGATCAGTGCATTGCGGGCAGATTCCCGGCCGACCTCATTATAGCCGATTTGGTTATAGTGGACGGAATCGTGCACGGCCTTGGGCGTAGTGGGTGTGTACCAGGATGCAGACTGCTTGACCTGGGTGGTATAGTCCACAGTGCCGTTGGGATAATGGCTCTGGAAATACTCGCTGACGCCATTGGTGCCGTCGGGCATCCAGACCCAATCCTCGCCAATGTTGCATACCATCCAAATATCTTCCAGTTCGGGATTGTTGCACATCCAATACTGCGCCACACGGGGGCCAGAGAAACGCAAATCCACATAAGATTCATGATAGGCATAGGTGTTCGTGGTTTCATATGCTCCATCTCGGTAGCAGGCTGCGGTGCTGCCCACACGAACAGGAATAATACCGCCAAATTCAAATGTTTTGTCTGCAGTGTCAGCATTGCTGTCATGGTCAAAAGACATTTCCGTTTTAAGACCACTATGCATGGCAAGATACTTGTTTACATACCACTGAGCAGACTGCGTACGGTCACTGCAGCCCTGACACCAGAAGTAAGCCATATGAGACAGTGTGAAATGTCCAGCGGCGATTTCCTTTCGCAGGGTTTCCTGGCAAGCGGTAAACAGTGCCTGGCATTGTTCGTATTCCGTTGTACCCGGCTGCCAGACATTGATACTGGTACCGCCGTGAGCTGCGTTGACCACCCAAACCTTTTCGCCGGTCTGCTTGACCCATTCATAGCCAAAGCCACTGTCGGGACCAATCTTTCCGGCGCCGTCCTCTGTCAAAGAAGTTACTGGATATCCACTTAGGCAGTCTGTAGTTCCCACCACATTGATACTGCTATATGTACCGGTTAAAGCACTGGGTGCAAATTGGGTGGCATTGGATGCCGTCATAGCGGTATTGCTTTCGCCGCGGTCATCGCCATAAGTAGAATAGACCATGCCATCTGGGCAGACAATGGACTGGTTAGCGTTGCCCTCGCTGCCGCGCATATTACTCTGTCCGATGAGGAGCAGCAGAGAAATGGGGGCGGCTTCCACGGTAACTTCGTACAGAATGCCGTCGATCTTGACCTTGGCAGTACCGATGCCGGTGGCGACAAGGGTGTTGCCCTCCAGCGTCACAACGGCGGTGTCGAGAACCGTGTTCTCCTCCACTCCATAGCCCACCTGATAGGAAGTGGGCTTGCCCGCATCGATGATCTCCACGGTCTTGCCAGTCATATCCATATGGTCATCGTAGCGCATGGAGATGATTTCAACGGTCTCACCGCAACCTGTGCAGATACCGTTTTCATAGGTGTGGCCAGTGGTATCCACATAGTCATCCACATAACTGTTGCCACAGATGCAGGTATAGGTGGTGTAGCCCTGCTCTGTACAGGTAGGGGATGTGACCGCAGCTTTGTAACTGTGCGTGTGGTTAGCTTCGGGATTCCCGATTGTTGCTGGTTCTGTGACTAATTCAGTTGCGGCGGTTTCATCCTCTGCCTCCGTGGGCGTGGAAGTTTCCACCACGACCTCTTCAGTTGCCGCAGTTGTTTCATCTGTTGCGAAGGCCACCGCCGGGGAATTACCCATCAGCAGCGCCAGCATTAGAACGAGGCTTAAAATTCGTTTTGCCAAATTCATATTCATAACCATACCTCTTGTTCATATGGGTATCTTTTAAAAAGAAATTTTACCATAAAAGACAGGAAGTTACAACCAAAATTTCCCCATTACGGGCAAACCACCTGCCGGAAGCAGTGCATAGTCGGCGGGCGGTTTATCGCTATATTATGTGCCATATTTTACCTCAACTACGCGGACTTGGCAGAAGATAAATCTTCTTGAATAATCAAAGCTATTTGCTTAAAGCCGCGATTGACAGTATAACAAAACGCCAATCCTGACACCCCGCGTTGGTGTCAAAATTGGCGTCAAAGAAGCATCGCGCGTAAACACAGAATAAATAAAAGCCTTGAAAACATAGCGTTTTCAAGGCTTTTTCTGGTTGCGGGGGAAGGATTTGAACCAACGACCTCCGGGTTATGAGCCCGACGAGCTACCAACTGCTCTACCCCGCGATATGAAGCTTTCTTCCGAAAGCTCTATTATAATACCACAGCTGCGCGCACAAGTCAACAGGTTTTTTCTGCAGGAAATGCCCATCTTTTGCCGAATCCTGCGGTTTGCCTCAAAAATCTTGCGCAACTCGTGCATGCCGGACGGGGAAAAAGGGGAAAAATCCCGCTGCGCCCAAAGCTGCCGGCGTTTTGCCAAACGAAAAGCGGGGGCGGTTTTGCCCCCGCTTTGTCATGGATAGGACAGTTTTAGTCCTTGAAACCCATCTTCTCACGCTCGCGGATCGCTTCCTTGCGGGAGAGATTGACGCGGCCGCGGTCGTCGATCTCCGTGACCTTGACCCAGGTCATGTCGCCGATGTTGAGCACGTCCTCAACCTTCTCGGTGCGCTTGAACTCGAGATCCTTGATGTGGCACATGCCGTCCTTGCCGGGAACCAGCTCGACGAACGCGCCGATGGGGATGATGCGCACGACCTTGCCGTAGTACAGCGCGCCGACTTCGGGCTCGAAAACGATGTTGTCGATGATCTGCTTGGCAGCGCGGCAGGCCTCGATGTTCTCGCTGGCGATGAAGATGCTGCCGTCGTCCTCGATGTCGATCTTGCAGCCGGTGTCGGCCGTGATCTTCTGGATGACCTTGCCGCCGGAACCGATGACCTCGCGGATCTTGTCGGGATTGATCTTCATCTGAATCATCTTCGGCGCGGACTCGGCCAGCTCCGTGCGCGGCTCGGGGATGCAGGGCAGCATGACTTCGTCCAGAATCTGGAAACGCGCCTCGCGGGTGATCTGGAAAGCCTCTTTGACGATCTCGTGCTTCAGACCGTCGTTCTTCAGATCCATCTGGATCGCGGTGATGCCCTTCTTGGTGCCGGCGACCTTGAAGTCCATCTCACCGTGGAAGTCCTCAACGCCCTGAATGTCGATGAAGGTGGTGAAATCATCGCCATCCTGGATGAGACCGCAGGAGATGCCGGCCACGGGCGCCTTGATCGGCACACCGGCGTCCATAAGCGCAAGCGTCGTGCCGCAGACGGAGCCCTGAGAGGTGCTGCCGTTGGAGGAGAGCACTTCGCTGACCACGCGGATGGCGTAGGGGAACTCCTCAATGGGCGGGATGACGGCCTCAAGCGCCTTTTCCACGAGCGCGCCGTGACCGTATTCACGACGGCCGACGCTGCGCTGCGGCTTGGCCTCGCCGGTGGAGTAACCGGGCATGTTGTAGTGATGCATGAAACGCTTGGAATCCTCTTCCCAAATGGTGTCGAGCTTCTGAGAAGCGGAGAGCGTGTTGAGCGTGGCGATGGAGAGAACCTGCGTCTGTCCGCGGGAGAACAGGCCGGAACCGTGCACGCCGGGGATCACGGCGACTTCGGCGCCGAGCGGGCGGATCTCATCCATGGAGCGGCCGTCGACGCGCTTGCCGGCGAGCAGCCACTTTTTGACGACCTTCTTCTGAATCTTATAGATGATCTCATCGTAGTAGTTCTGCATATCGGGATGCTCGGGGAGGTATTTTTCCAGGCACTTGTCCCACCACTCAACGACGCGCGCCTCACGGACATTCTTGTCATCGGTGTCCATGCAGTGCTCCATGCCCTCGAACTCGTTGGCCAGCAGCTTCTCGAAGAGCTCATCGTCAAAGGCGGCGTGGTTATAGCTGAACTTGGGCTTGCCGATCTCGGCGACCATGCGGTCGATGAGGTCGAGGATGGGCTGCATCTTCTCGTGCGCCTGTACAATGCCCTCGTACATGATATCGTCCGGGATCTCCTTGGCCTCGGCTTCAATCATGATGATTTTCTTGTGGGTGGCCACGAGGGTCACGGTCATCTGGTTGGTCTCGCGCTCTTCCTTGGTGGGGTTGAAGAGATACTTCTCACCGTCCCAGCCCAGCACGATGCCGGCGATGGGGCCATTGAAGGGAACGTCGGAGATGGCGACGGCGGCGGCAGCGCCGATCATCGCGGTGATCTCGGGGCTGCAGTCACGGTCGACGTTGAGCACGTCGCACTGGATGGCAACGTCGTTGCGCAGGTCGGAGGGGAAGAGCGGACGCATGGGGCGGTCGATCAGACGGGCGGCCAGAACGGCGGGCAGGCTGGGACGACCTTCGCGGCGCATGAAGCTGCCGGGGATGCGGCCGACGGCGTAGAGCTTCTCGTTGAAGTCCACGGAGAGGGGGAAGTAATCGATGCCGTCACGCGGACGGGAAGCGGCGGTGACCGTCACGAGAACGGTGGTCTTGCCGTAGCTGGCGAGCACGGAGGCGTTGCACAGCTCGGCGAGCTTGCCGGTTTCCAGCACCAGAGGACGGCCGAAGAGGTCCATCTCATAGCGCTTGTGGTTGGGGAAAGTCTTGTGCGTGATAACCATAATTTTGCTCCTTTCGTTTTCCGGGAGCGCCTCTTCGCACTTGAAAGCATGTCCGATTTTTCGGGCACGGTTTCAAATACGAAAAAGGCAGCTCCGCTCCATAGTCTGTGTTCTTTTGCAGATAAAAATGAGGGGGACAGATTCAATTGTCCCCCTCAAATCACCTTCATAAGTCTCGGAATCGGACAACTTGTCCGGGTTTTGCCAGCAATAAAAGGGAGATAGGCCCTTTTACCTTATCTTCTGATGCCCAGCTTGGCAATGCAGGCACGGTAACGCTCGATGTCCTTCTTGGCGAGGTAGTCGAGCAGACGGCGGCGCTTACCGACCATCTTGAACATGCCCAGACGGCTGTGGTCATCGTGGGGATGCTGCTTGAGGTGCTCGGTGAGCTGCTTGATGCGCTCGGTCAGGATGGCGACCTGAACTTCCGGAGAACCGGTGTCCGTTTCATGGGTGCGGTTGCCTTCGATAACGACAGTTTTCTGATCCTTGGTGATCATTGGGGATACACTCCTTTCATATTTCGCAGTATCCACCGGCGCAGTAGAGGGGAGAAAGGCCACCCTAAACCGGGCACGGGGACATAAGCTTTGATATGATACCACGCCTTTTTGTTTTTGTAAAGGGGAATTTTTCTATAATTTCCCTATATTTTTTGTGAATTATGCGGCGCTGTGCTGCCCGTTCCCGCGCTGTGCGGAAAACGGATGCGCAGAATGTCCGGCCTTAGTATAAACGGCGGATAAGCGAGATATTCCCCGTTGATAAAGCTGCGCTTTTGTGCTAACATAAATAGAGAACAAAGCAGCTTTTTCTATGGGATCACAAGCGGAAATTTCCGGCTGCCAGCCGGAATTGCGTGAGTTTGTCATCCGGCTGCGGGAACAGGATGTTGCGTGTTTTGAGGCGCTGTGAACGGTATGGATGAAGAAAAGAAAATCAAAACGCCGCTCGCCGTGATCATCGCGGGCGGAAAAAGCAGCCGTATGGGGCGGGATAAGGCGCTGCTGCCGGTTGGCGGGAAGCCGATGGCGCAGCTGCTGGTTGACCGCTTCCGCGCAGACGGCTTTGCCGTTGCGCTCTCCGTTGCCCGGAAGGGGCAGTTTCCCATCGAGGGCGCGGCAGAGCTGACGGATGCCTTCCCGGGTATGGGGCCGCTCAACGGGATTGTCGCGGCGTTTTCTGAAACAGACGCGCAGCAGATCCTGCTTGTGGCGGCGGATATGCCCAAGGCCGCGCCTGCGCTTGCGCGCAGACTGGAGGAGCTGCGGGGAGATTGTGACGCCTGCGTCGTCCGGCGTGAGGACGGAACGGTGGAAACGCTTTTCGGCATCTATACGCGCGCCTGCCATGCCGAGGCGCTGCGCTGCCTGGAAAGCGGACGCAGATCCATCCGCGCCGTGCTCGATTCCGTGCGCGTGCGCTATGTGACGGAGTCGGAGCTGCCCGGTTGGCCGCTTGCCGACATCCTGAGCAATCTGAACACGCCGGAGGATTATGCGCGCTTCCACGCGCAGGAACAATAAGTATAGACGCCCCCTGTCGGACATACATTGTTGCGATGGGGGGATGGAAATGAGAAAAATTGCGGTGATCTGTGCAGCCGCGCTTTTGATTTCGGCGCTGCTGCTTTCGGCCTGCGGCCGGACGGAGCAGCTTCCGGCGGTGCCGACTTTGGGGGAGACGCAGCGGATGCTCGTCATCGACGCGGGACACGGCGGGGAGGACGGCGGCGCGCAGGGGGAAAACGGCCTGCTGGAAAGCGACATCAACCTGGAGATCGCGCTGCGCATGGAAGCGCTCGCGCGCTTTTGCGGTGTTCCGGTTTGCATGACGCGCAGCACGCGGGAGATCGATTATCCGCCGGAGCTTCAAAAAACGGCGGAGCGCAAGCTCTGGGATCAAAAGCAGCGCGTTGCGCTCCTACACGAGAAGTCGCCCGCGGTGCTCGTGAGCATCCATCAAAACAAATATCCGCACCATGGCCCTTTCGGGCCGCAGGTGCTTTATGCCGAGGGCGAGGACAGCAAGGGCCTTGGGGAGTTGATGCATGGTTTGCTCACGCAGAAGCTTTGCCCGGAGAACCGACGCGTGGCCGCGCCCATAGCAAAGGAAATTTACCTCACGCGTATGGCGGACTGTCCGGCGGTTTTGGTCGAGTGCGGATTTTTGTCCAACCCGGCGGAGGCGGAAAAGCTTGCCTCGCCGGATTATCAGATCAAGCTTGCATGCACGCTGCTTAGCGCCTATACACAGTATTTTTCAGCCTCGAAAGGGACGTAAAATGAAGACAAAAACGCTGTTTTTCTGCACGGAGTGCGGAAACGAAACCTCAAGATGGCAGGGGCAGTGCCCCGCCTGCGGCGCATGGAACTCGCTGGCCGAGGGTCTTGCGGAAAAGAAAAAAGCGCCCCGCGGCGCGGGCGGCGCAGTTGCGGCAAAGCAGACGCCCTTTCGCCTTGCGGAGATCGGCGCGGGGGAGGAGCAGCGCTTTTCCACCGGCGTTTCGGAGCTTGACCGCGTGCTCGGCGGCGGCGCGGTGCGCGGCAGCCTGGTGCTGGTCGGCGGCGCGCCGGGAATCGGAAAATCCACGATTCTGCTGCAGCTCTGCGGCAAGCTTCAAAGCGGCAAGGTGCTGTATGTGACCGGCGAGGAAAGCCTGCGCCAGCTCAAACTGCGCGCCGAGCGGCTGGGTGTGGACAGCGAAAAGCTCTATGTGCTGGCCGAGACGGAGTTGGAATCGGTTGTGGAGCAGGCGGAGGCACTCAATCCGGAAATGCTCATCATCGACTCCATTCAGACGCTCTACAGCACAGAGCTGGACTCCACGCCCGGTAGCATCGGTCAGGTCAAAGCCTGCACGACCCGCCTGCTGCGCATCGCCAAGGATTTTGGCGTGACGACCTTTCTGGTCAGCCATGTCAATAAGGAGGGCGCGATCGCGGGGCCGAAGGTGCTGGAGCATATGGTGGACTGCGTTTTGTATTTTGAAGGCGAGCGCTCGCAGAGCTACCGCATTCTGCGCACGGTGAAAAACCGCTTTGGTTCCACCAACGAAATCGGCGTTTTTGAAATGCGGGATACCGGGCTGGAATGCGTGCCGAATCCGTCGGAAATGCTGCTCTCCGGCCGCCCGGTGAATGAGCCGGGCACCTGCGTCACCTGCGTGATGGAGGGCACGCGTCCGCTGCTGGCCGAAATTCAGGCGCTTGTCACGCCCTCGGGCTATAATTCCGGCCGCCGCAACGCAAACGGAATCGAATACAACCGCGCCATGCTGCTCATGGCCGTGCTGGAAAAGCGCGGCGGCATGAACCTTGCCGGCTGCGACAGCTATATCAACGTTACGGGCGGCATGGAGCTGGAGGAGCCCGCCGCGGATCTGGCAACCGTACTCGCGCTGGCCTCCAGCTTCCGGGACATGCCCATCGGGGAAAACCTTGTGGCCATCGGAGAGGTCGGCCTGACCGGAGAGATCCGCAGCGTCGGGCAGTTGGATCAGCGTCTGGCCGAGGTGCGGCGCATGGGCTTTACGGAGTGCATCATTCCGGCCGGGATGCGCCATCGGGTGCAGTGCCCGGAGGGGCTGAAATTGCTTCCGGCGAAGGACGTCCGGCATGCCATTGCGTTTGCGCTGGGCTGAGCTTATAGATGCAGTCGCTTTCGGCGACTGCGCCGAGTGAGAGGGGAATGCGCTCCAAGCGGCAGCGGCCGTCCTGCTGATAGCGGCAGTTTTCCGTGCAGGGGATCAAACTCATGTACCGTTCACTTCCTTTGCTCCTACGATGCCGCATGCAGGCACATTTTATGCAGAAGCGCCCAATGTGATATAAAAAGAAAGCGCCTGGTGGGTCATTTTCGTTTGACCCACCGGGCGCTTTTTCGTGTTTTGATCTGTGCGCAGGGGCGCATCGGAACAGAAAAAGTCCGGCGCGAATCTGCCTTGAGGGGCAGATTTGAAATTTGATGCCTGCCCTATCTGCGCGTGAGGACGCCGATGAGGGAGAAGATGAGGAAACCGGCAATGTCCGCTGCGGCGATGGTCGGGCCGACGGGTGTGCCGGCAAGGATGGACACAAGCAGGCCGACCACCGCGCACACAACGGAGAAGATGGCCGCGCAAACCGTGACTGCGCGAAAGCTCTTGAACAGGCGCATTGCCGCCAGCGCGGGGAAGATGAGCAGCGCCGAGATCAGCAGAGAACCGACCAGCTTCATCGCCAGCACGATGACCAGCGCGATCACAACGGCGATCAGCAGCGTGTACAGACGCACCCGGATGCCGCTTGCCTGCGCAAAATCCTCGTCAAAGGTGACGGAAAAGAGCTTGTGGTAAAACAAAACGAAAATCGCGAGAACCAGAACGGACATGCCGACGCACAGCCAAACCTCGGTTGCCGAGAGCGTCAGGATGGACGCAGAGCCGAAAAGCGTGGAACAAATGTCTCCGGAGAGATTCGGTGAGGTGGAAAACAGGCTCATGCCGAGATAACCGAGCGCCAGCGCGCCGACGGATACCATGGCAATCGCGGCGTCGCCGTGAATGCGCTGCTTCTGCCCCGTGTAGAGCAGCGCGATCGCGCACAGAACGGTGACCGGCAGCACGAGGAGCATCTGGTTGGAGAGGTTGCAGATTGCCGCGATGGCGAGCGCGCCGAACGCCACGTGGGAGAGCCCATCGCCCATGAACGAGAAGCGCTTGAGCACGAGTGTTACGCCGAGCAGGGAAGCGCACAGCGCGATGAGAATGCCCACGATCAGCGCGTAGCGGACAAAGGGGAAAGCCAGGTAATAGGCGAGTTTTTCCATAAGTGCGCTCATAGCGGACCGCCTCCTTCCGGATCGGCGAAGACCTGCCCGATGGGCGAAGCGAGATATTCCGCGGTTGTGCCGAAAAAGTGCTGATCGTGGCCGATGTGCAGGATGTGACTTGCGTAGCGGACGGCAGCGGGAATGTCGTGCGAAACCATGACGACGCTCAGGCCGTTTTCCATGTTGAGCTGCGCGATGAGAGCATAGAGCTCGGCGGAGATCACAGGATCCAGCCCGGCAACGGGCTCGTCGAGCACAAGCAGCTTCTTCGCCGCGCAGAGCGCCCGGGCCAGCAGAACGCGCTGCTGCTGCCCGCCGGAAAGCTCCCGGTAGCAGTGCGTGGCGAGCGGGGCGATCCCCAGCTTCTCCATGGCGGCTTCCGCACGAATCTTTTCTTCCTTTGAATAGAAAGGCCTGTGCTTTTCGCGGGCAAGGCAGCCGGAACGCACGATCTCCCGTACGGAGGCGGGAAAATCCCGTTGCACGGGATTTTGTTGCGGCAGATAGCCGACGTCCCCGCGCCGAAGTTCGGTATCCGCCGTGATCGTTCCGGCGAGCGGGGCGCGCAGATGCAGCAGCGTTTTGATGAGCGTGGATTTGCCGGAGCCGTTTTCACCGACAACGAAGAGATAAGCCCCTTGCGCGAGGTCGAAGCTCAGGTTTTCCACAATGCGGGTGCCCTCATAGCCCAGCGCCAGATTTTGACAGCGGAGCAGGCTTTTTTCCGTACGTTCAGTGCCCATGGCGGCCCTCCTTCGCCTCGCCCGATGCGAGGTGGCAGCTCCGGCAGGTGCCGGGCAGCATCGTGGCGTGTTCGTCCAAATGAAAACCGCTGCTGTCGAGCACGGATTTGAGCCGCTCCTCGTCAGAGACGTTTTCCATATGGAAGATGCGTCCGCATTTTCCGCATTGCAGATGGATGCGGTTGCAGTCCTGCCGGCAGTCCACATATTGATATAGTGCCTTGCGCCCGTCGGGCGACTGGCTCTTGCGCAGCAGGCCCTCCTGCAGCATCCTGTCGATGTTGCGGTAGACCGCGCTGCGGCTGACCTTCTCCGTGCCGAGCAGAGAAACGATCTGGTCGGCAGAAAAGGCCTCTGTGCTGTTTTGTGCGAAAAAATCAAGCAGCGCTTTGCGCTGTCCGGTTTGATAATCTTTCATGGGTGCCGTCCTGTTTTTGAGCAAGATTTGAGAATCAGTCGCAAATTTAAGTATATACAAGATGGCGCTTATGTCAAGAAAAAATGCAAATCCGCCCCAATAGACGGCATGTTCATGCCTCTGCAGGGGCGGAAAATCATTTCCCGTCTTTACTTGACTGTATAGACGGATTTTGTTACACTATGATGGCGGGGTTGTGGGATGCCCGCTTCCTTCATTGGTAGTAGAAGCGCACGCGTCCGCGTTCGTAGAGCTTGCAGGGGAAAGGCCCCTCCGGCTCGCGGCCCGGAATCTTCCCGTCAAGAATGTCCCGCGCGGCCTGCGCCTGCTCCGGCAGGATGTCGGTCGGCACTTCCAGTGCCCGGTGGGAAGCGTAGACGATGTCGAAGCGGTCTGCCACGGTTTCCAGCTTTTCGATGCTGTGCAGGAAAGCGTGCAAGCTCCGCCCTGTGCCGAACATGAACACGATGCCGGACTGCACGGTGTCGCCGCCGAGCAGGAAACGGTGCTCCTCGTCGAGCAGCGCGATGCTGCCGGGGGTGTGGCCGGGGATGTGCACAACGCGGAGCCTATATTCGCCGATGCAGATTTCATCCCCCTCCCAGGCGGGACGCATCCGCTCGGCAAGCGCGGCATTGTCCGCTGAGAAAAAGCCGTATTCCGCGGGGTGCATCCGGAACACCGCGTCCTCAAACTGTGCGCAGCCACCGCTGTGGTCGCCGTCCGCGTGCGTGAGCACGACGGTGGTGACGGGCTTGTCCGTCAGCGTGCTGAGGAAGGCTTTCAAATCGCCGCGGCCGAAGCCGGTGTCCACGAGCAGCGCTTCGTTCTCACCTTCAAACAGGAAAAAGCGCACGCCCTCGTCCTCAATGGACGTGAAGCCGGGCAGAATCGGCACGGCCTTGTATTCGCTCATCTATAAATACCCCTTTTCTATCATAAATTATGGTTTAACCTTATCATCCGCGCAAAGCGCTGTCAAGCGCGCGGGACGGAGGCAGTTTCATGGCTTTGGATAAGCTCCGGGAGCTTTTGCAGACAAAGAAAAATTTTGTGTTCATCGGCGAGGCGGGCAGCGGGAAAACCGAGGTCGCGCTGAGTCTGGCCGTTCATATGACGAAGCTCACGGACAAGAGTGTGCATCTGTTCGACATGGACCAGACCAAGCCGAATTTCCGTGCACGTGATGCGGCGCGCAAGCTTGAGCAAACGGGCGTGAAGCTGCACTACCATGAGCAGGTGCTGGATGCACCCGTGGTTGCAACGGGCGTGAAAGAGCATCTGCGCAATGAAAACGCCTATGTGCTTCTGGACGTCGGCGGTGGCAATCACGGCTCGCACATGATCGGCCAGTTTCATGAGCTGCTCAACCTTGACAATGCGCTGGTGCTCTATGTGCTCAACCCTTACAGGCCCTGGTCGGGCGCAGCGGAGGATATTCGCGAGACCATGGCCCGCGTGCTGGGCAGCGCAAGACTCAGGCGTATCACGCTGCTCGGCAACCCGAATTACGGTCCGGAGACGACGCTGGAGGATGTCCTGCGCGGCGTGGAAAAGCTCCGCGCGCTGACGGAAGGCGTGCCGCTGGAATTTGTCACGGCGCTTGAACCGCTCTGTGACGAATTGCAGACGCGGATTCCGGAGCCCGTTATTCCAATCCACCTGCATACGCTGCCGGATTGGATGCTGAAGTAAACTCATTGCATTTACATAGATTGGATATCAGATCAAAACCTGTAAAAAGGAGAAAAAGACTATGGCAAAAGGCAAAGTGGAAATCGATGCTGAGGCCTGCAAGAGCTGCCTGTTCTGCATCAAAACCTGTCCCAAGAATGTTCTGGACATCACGGATGCAGTCAACTCCAAGGGCTATCAGTATGTCGTCCCCGTGAACGCGGAGGAATGCATCGGCTGCGCGATGTGCGCAACGATCTGCCCCGACGCGGCGATCACCGTGTATCGGTAAGGAGGAGAAAGCATGCAGGAAAAGAAATTCATGAAGGGCTGCGAAGCGGTTGCGGAAGCGGCCGTGCGCGCGGGCTGCCGTTTTTACGCCGGCTACCCCATCACCCCGCAGAACGACGTGCCCGAGTATTTCTCCCGCAGAATGCCGCAGGTTGGCGGCGTGTTTCTGCAGGGTGAGAGCGAAGTGGCCTCGGCGAATATGCTTTTGGCCGCGGCCGCGTCCGGCACACGCGCGATGACCACCTCCTCCAGCTGCGGCATTTCGCTGATGAGCGAAGCGATTTCCTGGATGGCGATGCATCATCTGCCCGCGGTGATCGGCAACTTCCAGCGCGGAGGCCCTGGAATCGGCTCGATCCAGCCCTCCCAGCAGGACTATACGCAGGCCACGAAGGCCAGCGGCAACGGCGGCTTCCAGATGATCGTGCTCGCGCCCTCCACCTTGCAGGAGGCGGCGGACATGACCTATGAGGCCTTTGATCTTGCGGATAAGTACAGCTTCCCCGTGCTCGTGCTGCTCGACGGTTTCACCGGCACCATGATGGAGCCGGTTGCCATGCCCGAAGCGAAGAGCGATGAAGAGGTCGCCGCGATCAAGGCAAGCAAGACCTGGGTGCCCCGCGGCAGAGAAAAAGATCACACGCTGCACAACATCACGGACGGTGCGCCGCTGCAGGACCGCAACAAGCGCGAAGCTGCGATGTATGAGGAATGGAAGACCACAGAGGTCAAATGGGAAGAATATCTGACCGAGGACGCCGAGCTCATCATCTCCGGCTACGGCATTGCCGCGCGCATTGCCAAGTCCGTCGTGAACGATCTGCGCAAGGCGGGCTACAAGGTCGGTCTGATCCGGCCGATCCGCGTGAATCCCTTCCCCGCGCAGGCCTTTGAGAAGCTCAATTATGAGAAGCTGCGCGGCATTCTCTGCACCGAGCTGTCCATCCCCGCGCAGTACGCGGTGGATGTGCGCAATGTGGTGCGCGGCCGCACCCCGGTCGGCACGGCGCTGAGCTCCGGTGGCGAGATCATCACGGCCGATGCCATCTATGAGGCTGCCGTCGAGATGTACGGCAAACTGTAAGAGGAGGAACTGTCATGGAGATCGTTTATAAAAAGCCTTCCAATCTTTCCGAGACGAAGCCGAACAACTTCTGCCCCGGCTGCATGCACTCCACGGCGTGGAAGCTCATCGGCGAAGTGCTTGACGAGATGGAGCTGACGGAAAAGTGCGTCTGGATCGCGGGCGTCGGCTGCGTTGCCAATGCGCACCGCTACATCGAGCTTGACCAGTTCAACCAGCCGCACGGCCGCGCCTGTGCCGGCGCGAGCGCCTTTAAGCGCTGCAATCCGGATACCTTCCTGTTCACCTATCAGGGCGACGGCGACCTGGCTGCGATCGGCCTGGGCGAGACCATTTCCGCTGCCAACCGCGGAGATAACTTCACCGTTATCTTCATCAACAACGGCATCTACGGCATGACCGGCGGTCAGATGGCGCCCACAACGCTGATCGGCTCGAAGACCACCACCACGCCTTTCGGCCGCACGGCCGGGGAGCACGGCTACCCGATCCATATGTGCGAGCTGCTCAACACCCTGCAGGCGCCTTCCTATATCGCGCGCTGCACCACGGCGGACGTTCCGAACGTGCGCAAGACCAAAAACTGCATCCGCAAGGCCTTCCAGAATCAGCTCGACGGCAAGGGCTTCTCCTTTGTGGAGATCATTTCCAACTGCCCGACCAACTGGGGCATGACGCCGCTGGAGTCCCTTGATTACATCCACGATGTCGTGCTCAAAGAGTTCGAACTCGGCGAGTTCCGCTGCAGATAAGGAGGAACGAGGATGAAAACAACACTCATTTGCGCCGGCTTCGGCGGACAGGGCGTTATGGTCGCCGGTCAGATCCTCTGCTACACGGCCTGCGAGACGACGGATAAGTTCGTCACCTTCTTTCCCTCCTACGGTGTGGAGATGCGCGGCGGCACGGCCAACTGCTATGTGGTTATCGGCGACGAAGAGATCGGCGCGCCGATGGTCAACCACGTCAACAACCTCATGGTGTTCAACACACCGTCCTTTGAGAAGTTTGTGGACTATCTCGAGCCCGGCGGGAACCTGTTTATCAACACCTCCGTTGTCAAGGAGCGCCCGACGCGCACCGACATCAACGTGATCGAGGTCGATGCCGGCACGATTGCCATCGAGCTCGGCAGCAGCAAGTGCCTGAACCTCGTGATGGCCGGTGCGTTTGTCGGCTACACCGGCGTTCTGCCGGAGGAGAACTGCGTCCAGACGATTTTTAAGAAGCTCGGCGCCAAGCGCCCGGAGATGAACCCCATCAACGAGGCTGCTTTCCGCAAGGGTCTGGAGATCGGCAAGGCCGCAAAAAAGTAAAGAAAAGTCCATAAACAAAAAGGCCGTCCGAAAATAATCGGACGGCCTTTTTGCATGACGGCTATTTTTTGAATTCGGATAAAAAATAGTGTGAAATGCAGAAAAAAGCAGGGATTTGCGCTGAATTTGGATGATTTTGCCCGCTTTGACCGGGAACATTCTCTTTTCAAGCGCGTCGAATCATAGTATAATTAAAGCGAAGCGGCGCTTTGAATGTGCCGAATGTCGCCAAAAGGATGCAACACGGATACAAAATTGCCGGAAAATAGCAAAAGAGAGGGAGGCGTATACCGTGAATAAAATCCTGATCGTTGAGGATGAGAAGCCGATCAATGACCTGATCGAGATGAATTTGAGTGAAGCGGGCTATGAATGCACCTGTGCCTATGACGGCATGACCGCTGCAAATATATTGGAGACGGAGCGGTTTGACCTTGTTCTGCTCGACATTATGCTTCCGGAAGTGGACGGCTATGAGCTTTTGGAATACATCAAGCCCATGGAGATCCCCGTGATCTTTTTAACCGCGAAGGGGAGCGTTGCCGACCGCGTCAAGGGTCTGCGGCTCGGCGCGGATGACTATCTGGTCAAGCCCTTTGAGATTGTGGAGCTGCTCGCGCGCGTGGAAAGCATTCTGCGCCGCGCCGGAAAGACACAGACGGAGATCGTTGTCGACGACGTGGTGATCGACACACGCTCGCGCTCCGTGCGCCGCGGGAACAAAGAAATCGCCCTGACGATGAAAGAATACGAACTTTTGCTGCTGTTCGTGCGCAACCGCAACATTGCCCTTTTCCGCGAGACGCTTTATGAGCGCGTTTGGGAAAGCGATTATATGGGCGATAGCCGCACAGTCGATCTGCACGTGCAGCGCCTGCGCAAGAAGCTGCACTGGGAAGAAAAAATCAAGGCGATCTATAAGGTGGGATACAGACTTGAAGCGTGAGAGCAAGGAGAGCTTTGCACAATACCTGACAGGCCTGCCGTTTAAACTGCTTCTGCTGACGGTCAGCGTGCTCGCCGGGCTGATCGGCATTGGCGCGTGCATCGTTTTTGCGCACGGCGCGCTGCGCGGCAGCGATTACATAAAATATCTGCTCTTTCTGCTCTGCGCCTGTCTGGGCGGAGGACTGATCGTTTTTGTGCTGAGTTATCTGTGGAGCCAGAACGAGCGGGTGCAAACGCTTGCGGACAGACGCCGTGTTGCGGCGCTGGAAAAGGAGCTGCAGAACCTGGAGGATGCAGCCGAGCGCCGGGAACAATTCATCGGTGCGTTTGCCCACGAGCTGAAAACGCCGCTGACGGCGATCATCGGCTATGCGGATATGCTTCGCTCCAAGGATATGGCACCAAAGCCGCGCTTTACCGCTGCGGGATATATCTTTTCCGAGGGGAAGCGGCTGGAGGCGCTCTCGCTCAAGCTGATGGACATCATCGTGGCGGGCAAACAGGACTTTGAAAAGCGAAAATACGACGCGGGCTACTTTATCCGCGAGGTGGCGGCGGTGGCCGCGCCCTCGCTCAGCCGCGACGGGCTGGCTTTGGACTTCCGCTCTGAGCCGGGCGAGGTGATGCTCGAGCCCGACCTGCTCAAAACGCTGCTCATTAACCTTGTGGACAACGCCCGCAAGGCAAGCCATAAGGGACAGCACGTTGAGCTGTACGGAAAAAACGAGGCGGGTGGCTACGCCTTTTACGTCAAAGATTATGGCCGCGGCATGAAGAAAGAGGAGATCAGCCGCATCACAGAGCCGTTTTATATGGTGGACAAATCCCGTTCCCGCGCGCAGAACGGCGCGGGGCTTGGCCTTGCGCTATGCCAGCGCATTGCGGAGCTGCACGATTCCACGCTGGAGTTTGACAGCGAACCCGGTAAAGGCACAACCGTGCGTCTTTTCCTGCCGGGAGGTGTGTCTGCGTGAAGATACTAAAGGATTTGAAAAACCTGAAGAACTTTAGGCCCATCCTGGGCGCGGCGATCACGGTGCTGGTTGTTCTGCTCGCGGCGATCGTGCCGGCGTTCTTCGTGCAGGATCACGACGCGCTTTCCGAAGCGCAACCGCTTACAACGGCTGAACGCGCGGAGCTTTTTGCGCTCTATCGCGCGGAGGACGCGCGCTGCGCGGTGGAGGAACTGGAAGTGGATGCGTTTACCGAGGAGGAACTCGCCGGAAGCTGGGATGTGATACGCGATCTGCGCGACAGTTTGCGCATCGACCGCGGCGAGATCGTGCCCGAGAGCACGGGCGAGCGCTTCTTCCTGCTCGGCACGGCGGACGGTAGAGGCCTGCGTATGCGGGAATATTATGAGCAGTCCGCCGGCGACTGGAGCAACTGGTTCCGCGTCTATGTGGACATTGACACGCAGGAGGTCTTTTTCCTTTACCAGAGCAGCAAATGCCTGGAAAATGAGGAGAAGTATTCGGAAAAGGATGTTGCGGTGAGCGCGAAAGAGATGGCAGAGCTGTGGCTTGAATACCTGCCCGGCTGCGAGCGCGTGATTCTTCTGGAGGAAAAGGAGAACACAGTCAGCGCGGCCTATCTGCGCGGAGACGAGGCCATTTATTACGACACGCGTTATACGACCTATACCAGCCCGGAATATGTTGTGGACTTTCGTTATACAATCCGGCCGCCGATGGAAGAAGGACAGGTGGAGTCATGACGCTTGAGGCGTTTTTTGCAGCGCATAACAAAGCCGCGCTTGCGTTTTCCGGCGGGGCGGATTCCGCCTATCTGCTCTGGGCGGGAACGCAGTTCGGCGCAGAGCTGACGGCGTATATCGTGAAATCCGCGTTCCAGCCCGACTTTGAGTTGGAAGACGCGCAGCGTCTCTGTGCGCAGCTCGACGTGCCCCTGCGCGTTTTGCCGCTGGACATTCTGTCCGTGCCCGGCGTGCGGGAGAACGGACCCGAACGCTGCTATCTGTGCAAAAAGGCGATTTTCTCCGCGATTGCGGAGGCGGCCGCGCAGGACGGCTATACGCTGCTGCTGGATGGGACAAACGCTTCAGACGATGCTTCCGACCGTCCGGGCATGCGCGCAATTAAGGAGCTTGGCGTGCTGTCTCCACTCCGCCTGTGCGGCGTTACGAAGAAAGAACTGCGCCGCCTTTCCCGCGAGGCGGGGCTCTTCACGGCGGACAAGCCGGCCTACGCCTGCCTTGCCACACGGGTGCCGACGGGAAAAATGCTGACGGAGGAGACGCTGTCCCGCGTTGAGCGCGCGGAATCGGCGCTCACGGTGCTCGGCTTTTCGGATCTTCGCGTGCGGACGGACGGTGCTGTTGCAAAACTTGAACTGCTGCCTTCTCAGCTTTCAATGGCGGCAGAGAAGGCGGAGAAGATCCGAAAAATCCTCTCCGAATTTGAAGAATGGACACTTGCCGAGCGGCAGACGAGAGATTGAAAAGCAGAAGGGCGCAGCGCGTTTTCGCGCTGCGCCCTCTTTTTGCAAACGGGCAGCTTCATATCGAGCGGCCGGGGCTCCGGAGACGCGCTGACAGCTTGCGGGAAAGTCCTTTCGCTTGCCTTGACAATTGCCTGCAGGTGTACTATCTTAGAATGCAGTTTCGTGTTTTGCTGCCCTGTCTCTTTGCGGCGCGGCGAAATATATTTTTAAGATGTAGGAAACCGGAATCCTGCTGCCGGAAGCTGAGCGCCGGAGGGAGAAAAGAATGCTGAAATTACGTGAATTGAGACCCCAGATCCGGCGCGTGTGGAGATTGAGCGTTCCGGCGGTGCTGACGCAGCTGGCCACCATCGCCATGCAGTATATCGACTCTGCCATGGTTGGCAGCCTGGGCGCAAACGCCTCCGCGGCGATTGGCCTTGTTTCCACCAGCACATGGCTGATGGGCGGAATAGGCATGGCGGTTTCCGCCGGATTTTCCGTTCAGGTCGCGCAGTATATCGGCGCGGGTGAAGCGCACAATGCGCGGCGGGTTCTCAAACATGGCTTTATCACTTCGCTGATCGTCTCCACACTGATTGCGCTGCTGGGCATCTGCGTCAGCGGTGCGCTGCCCCGTTGGCTGGGCGGCGAGGAGGCGCTGCGGGCTGACGCCAGCGCTTACTTTTTGGTGTTTTCCATGTCGCTGCCGTTCATGCAGCTCAACCGTCTGACTTCCGGATTCCTGCAAAGCGCCGGCAATATGGTGGTGCCAAGCGTGCTGAATGCTGCCATGTGTGCGCTGGACGTTGTTTTTAACCTGTTTTTCATTCCCCGCTATGGTGTTCTGGGCGCCGCGATCGGCACCGGTCTTGCCGCGGTGGTGGTGTGCCTTGTGAATATGGGGTTCTGCTGTCTGCGCTATGAGCCGCTCCGGCTGAACCGAAAGGAAAAATGTCCGCTGGATACGTCCATCCTCAAGCGCGCACTGCGGATCGGCACGCCTGTGGGCGCCGAGTCCATTGCCATGTCCGGCGCACAGGTGGCGTCCACCATCATCATCGCGCCGCTGGGTGCGGTCGCCATCGCGGCGCACGCCTTTGCCGTCACGGCGGAAAGCCTCTGCTATATGCCGGGCCACGGCGTTTCCTCCGCAGCGGCAACGCTGGTGGGGCAGAGCATCGGCGCAAAGGACCATCGCCTCGCGCGGCGTTATGGTTATATCACGGTGACTTTCGGCGGCGTTTTGATGGCGCTTACCGGCATCATCATGTTCGTTGCCTGCCCCTTGGTGTTCCGCCTGCTCACGCCGGTTGAAGAGGTCCGCACCGTAGCCACGCAGATTCTTCGCATCGGCCTGATTGCAGAACCGCTTTATGGCGTTTCCATGGTTGCCTCCGGCGCGCTGCGGGGCGCGGAGGACACGCTGGTGCCCAGCATTCTCAATCTGTTCAGCATGTGGGTGGTGCGCCTTGGCCTTGCGCTGCTCCTCGTTCCGCGTTATGGCATCCAGGGCATGTGGACGGCCATGGCAGTGGAACTGTGCGTGCGCGGCCTGCTGCTGCTGTTCCGCCAGATCCGCTCCAAGTATCTGCATCCTGCCGATGAGGAGACGAGCGTATGATTGGAAAACTTGGGTTTGGTTTTCTCCGCCTGCCGAAAAAGGGCGATGAATGGGACTGGCAAGCCATCAACACCATGACGGATGCCTTTATGCAGGGCGGCGGAACTTTCTTTGATACCTGCTATACTTACCTCAACGGCATAAGCGAGATGGCCATTCGGAAATGCGTCGTGGAGAGAAAGCCGCGTGAGAGCTTTCAGCTTTGTGACAAGCTGCCCGGATATCTCTTCAAAAGCTATGATGATTGTCGGAAGTATTTTGACGAAGAACTTTCCCGCTGCGGTGTGGAATGGTTCGATGTGCTGATGCTCCATTGGCTCAACGATGAAAACTATGAAATTGCGGAAAAGTACGACGAGTTCCGTTTTCTGCGGGAGATAAAGGCCGAAGGGAAGGCCAAGCGGATTGGCTTTTCCTATCACGGCGATGCAGTCCTGCTGGATCGGATTCTGACCGCGCATCCGGAAACGGATGTGGTGCTGATGCAGCTGAACTATCTGGACTGGGAGAGCGAGGGCATCCAGTCCCGGAAGTGCTATGAAGCCTGCATGCGCCACGGCAAATCCGTGATGGTTATGGAGCCGGTGAAGGGGGGCACGCTGGCAAGCATCCCGGAAGAAGCAGAGGCAAAGCTTCGGGCTGTCCACCCGGATTGGACGCCTTCTGACTGGGCGCTGCGGTTCGTGCAGTCCCTGCCCGGTGTGGAAATCTGCCTCAGCGGCATGGGCACTGTGGAGCAGGTGCGCGCCAATGTCCGGCCCTTTGCGCCGCTGACCGACGGAGAAACTGCGCTTCTCGCAGAAGTGGCAGAAATCGTCCGAGGCAAAACCGCCATTGGCTGCACCGGCTGCGGTTACTGCCTGCCTCACTGCCCGAAACAGATCCCCATTCCCCAATACATCAAGCTCTATAACGAGATCACCCGCGATCCCGGGGATGGATGGAAGATCACCCCGACTTATCACCAGATGGTTTTGTCTTTCAGCAAGGCATCGGATTGTATCGGCTGCCATTCCTGCGAAAAACATTGTCCCCAAAAGCTGACGATTGCAGATCACATGAAAACGATCGCCTCAAAATTTGAATCACCGGAAGGCTGATTTGTATACCGGCTGCGTGGCTGTTATGAATTTGTGACCCCGCAGACAAAATGAATCCCCGGGGAACACGGCGTTCCCCGGGGATTCATTTTATGGTTTGAAAAATGAGATCACTTAGCCGAGATTGTTTTCGTAATCGCTTGTGTCAATGATGAGCTTCCTGCACTTCGGGCAGCAAAAGCTTTCGATTTGGTACGGAGACAGCATCGGTGTGCCCGAATGTAAGGCCTTTGATCAGATTGGGTATGGCCTTTGTTTGAAAAAGTGCTATAATGAAAAAAACACCTTGAATTGAGGAGAAAAATGATTACTCTTGCGCTGATTATACTTCTGATTTCGTATCTTTCTTACAGAAAGGCCTTTTATTCTTCGCCGAAGAAAAGAAAGACAAACTATCTTCTCCCGAAGTCTCCGCTGTATGCGAAGGCGAATGCGGTGATTAAAGACCTGATGGATGAAATGGAAGAGGTGCCTTACGAGCAGGTTTACATAACTACCTTTGATGGACTTCGTCTTGCGGCGCGATATTACCATCTTTCGGATTCCGCACCGCTTCAGATTCAGTTTCACGGCTATCGCAGCACCGCCGTGCGGGATTTTTCCGGTGGTTTTTCGTTTGCACGGAAGATGGGGCGCAATCTTCTGGTTGTTGACCAGCGTGCCGGCGGGAAAAGTGAGGGCAAAACCATTTGTTTCGGAATCAAGGAAAAATATGATTGCCTTGCGTGGATCCAATATGCGATCGACCGTTTCGGCGATATTCCCATCATGCTCACGGGAATTTCAATGGGCGCGGCAACGGTGCTTATGGCTTCGGAGCTGGATCTGCCGGAAAACGTGAAGTGCATTGTGGCGGATTGCCCGTATTCCAGCCCGGAGGAGATTATTGCCCTGCAGTGCAAGGAAATGGGCATTCCGCCGAAGCTTGGGATGCCTTTTGTAAAGCTCGGGGCAAGGATTTTCGGAAATCTTAAACTTTCCGGCGAAGGCGCGGAAAAAGCGGTTCGGAACACAAAGGTTCCGATCCTTCTCGTTCACGGCGAGGCGGACGATTTTGTCCCCTGTGAAATGAGCAAAAAGATTTATGCCGCAAATCCGGAAATGATAACTTTCGAAATTTTTCCGGATACCGCCCACGGAATCAGCTTCATCAACGATACAGAAAGATACGAAAAGCTTTATTACGGCCTTTTTGAAAAATACGGGATATAAGCGCGATCGGCTTCGAATGAAATTTGGCCCCCACACGGAATGAACATGGGGGCCAATGGCAAAGAAAAAACACGGTGGTTCATCTGAGCCACCGTGTTTGCTTTTTTGAAGTATGTTGATAATAATGATACGGTTTCAAAGAGTTTCAAAAGGTTTCACTCGAAAATGAAACTATTAAACGGGAAGTGAAACTCTCTTTTAGGACTGAAACTACGCTAATCAGTTTGTCAAATTGGAATTGGTAAATTTACAAATTAATCAGATAATATTGACTAATTTTACCTTCTTTATAATTGTCATTTTCTTCTGTCAGTATGCCACCATTCTTCTGAATAGTTTTAGCAGATGCTATGTT
>SVLI01000015.1 GCA_015068035.1 Oscillospiraceae bacterium
TTTACGATAGTTGGTGTTTTTAACGGTGAGGGTCCACCCGTTCCCATTCCGAACACGGAAGTTAAGCTCACCAGTGCCGACAATACTTGTCTGGAGACGGACCGGGAAGATAGGTCAATGCCAACACGAAAGGTCAGGATATTATTTCTGACCTTTCGATATTTGCCTCCTTAGCTCAGTCGGTAGAGCACGCGGCTGTTAACCGCGGTGTCGTAGGTTCGAGTCCTACAGGAGGCGCCAGAAGAAATGCCGCCGCTGGCTTGGCGGCGGCATTTTTTGAATCTCCTTATATGGGCCTTTAGCTCAGTTGGTTAGAGCAACCGGCTCATAACCGGTCGGTCCCGGGTTCAAGTCCCTGAAGGCCCACCAAAGTTATTTTATGTGAATATAGGGGCTTAGCTCAGCTGGTAGAGCGGCGGTCTCCAAAACCGTAGGCCGAGGGTTCGATCCCTTCAGCCCCTGCCAAGGAGTCGAGTGCAATTGCACTCGACTCTTTTTTGTTCTGTTAGAGCTATTTCTTTTGCCTGTTATGGATTCTTAGATTCTTATTTACAATAAGCAATGATGGGGTTATATTATAACTATTAGTGTCTCAATATTGTCAAAAGATGGTGTTTTTATATGTCTAATATAAATGAAAGTAAAGTTACGAAGGGCAAAACTCTTTTATTTAATATTAATCAGGTCTCTCAGAACATAAATCCGGATGATTTTCAAGCTGTTGTGAGTATTCTTGATAAGGAATTGGGAAGTCGGAAGTTAGCTAAGGAAGAAATTGAGCAGCTTCAAGCGATAATGACTGTTGATGCCCTTGAGGGGGCTAAGTGGAAGAAAGTATCTGATGTTTTGAAATACATCAGTTTATTTGCTATTGCAGAGAACAATCCTGAGGCTACGAAGAAATTTTCAGAAGTTGTATTAGGTATTATTGGCATATTTTATCCAATTGCAAATACTGCTCAAGGGTTACTGGCCAAGGTTCCTGATAAATTATTTACGATTCTGATTAGGATTGGCGGACTGGCTTCTCCGGAGTATCTTTTGTATCGTGGTGCAAGTTTTATTGCGAACCAAAAGGTTAAAAATGCAAAGGAGCTCGCTGAATCCGAGGCCGCTGCAGATGAAGGTATATCAAGTTTAATCGTTGTATGTAAAGATAAGTTTTTTAGTGAAGAGATGAATCGGTTAATTAATCTGAAGGACGATCTTGATGATGAAACGGTTGTAGGAACAAAGGACGGGGCTGTTCATACGATTATTTGGAATGAAGCGGCATGGGATGCTTATCGAGACAGATTAGACAGCCGTGATAGAGTGTTAATTATTGGCAGAATTAAAAATACAGTGCAGTTAGGGTCGGATCAAATTCGATTTGATAAATATGGTGTAAAATATGGCTGGAATAATAATATTGCATGGATTGACGCAGATCCTAAAGTGTTGAACGCTGATCATGATTATAATGCTTTTCTCACTGCGATAAATGCCTTGCAAGGCTCAGAGGAACAAAAGAAGAGCGCAAAAACGAAATTTGATTTGATAACTGTTGGGAAAAGAGTTCTGTTTCCTCCACTTATTTTAGGAGATATTCTTCGAAAAGATGTTGAAGTCAGAAAGCAACAATTGTTGTATGGCTTGTATAATCTTTATATACAGGATTTGACTGAGTTTTTGAAACCGGAAGAAGCGTAAGCCTTACCGACGCGCGTATAATTTACATAGCATCAGTAAAATTGGGCAGCTTTAGATGTTGAAGCTGGAGCGCCCTGCGATATACAGGAAAGGATCGAATGAACATGAAACTGAGCGAAGTTAAAAAGGAACTCTTGCCGCCTTATGGCACGCAGGCGCTCTGCCGCAATTTGGTGGACACGAAATTTGAAAGCCTCAGCGAGGATAATGTGGCGATGCTAAAGAGCCGTCTGCTGGATATGACCGGCTGCATCTTCGGCGGAGACATTGTGCCGGAGGATCGCTTTTTCTATGATCTGCTCAAGCGTCAGGGCGGAGCAGAGGAGGCGCCGCTTTTTGCTGACAAAGGCCGTCTGCCGCTGACCAGCGCGGTGATGCACAACTGCATCCACGCAAGAGCCAATGACTATGGCAACATGAACGTTGAAATTTTCGGCGAGGGAATTGCCTCTCATTTCGGCGAGACGATGATTCCCATGAGTCTGACGCTTGCCGACGTGTTCGGCGTGTCCGGTAAGGACTTTATCACCAACCAGGTCGTTGCGGAAGATACGGTTGCGCGTATTCTTTACACGCTGCCTGACCGTTGGCCGACGGACATGCAGCTCGTTTCCACGGCGGCGACTGCCATTGCGGCACGGTACTATAAGCTTGACGCGGCACAGGCGAAGGTTGCATTCAGCTATGCTGCCACCAACGCCACCGACCCGGCAAACTCCTATTATGATTATTGCCAGGAATTCAAGCTGCACAACGGTGAGAGCGCACGCATGGGTATTTTGGCCGCCGAGATCGCCAAAAGCGGCTGCTGGAACGGACTGGAGGATCCTTATTTCGGCCATTGGGGTCTGATCAGCAACAAGGTTCCGGAAGGCTGCCTGCCGGATCTGTACGAGAAGGCCTTTGATGGGCTGGGCGCGCAGTACTACACCGAGATGCGGTTTAAGAAGGGCCCGGGCGGCATCCCCACGACGGCGGCGGACGCCTGCGGCAAGCTGCTGCGGCAGAAGATGATTGAAAAGTACGGCAAGGCAGACCCTGAGCAGATCAAGGCCGTGCACGTTTTCTGCTCTGACAACATCCGCCATAATTATTATCAGAATCCCTTCTCTCTGCGCAGCCATGTCAACGCCCTGTTCTCCCATCAGTTTGCCGTTTGCTGCTGCCTCGTGTACGGCGCGCGGCGCATTGATCTGGTGCAGACGCCGGCCATTCTCGCGAATGAGATGCTTGTTCGTCTGGCTGAGAACTCCACCATGGGCAGATATCCGTCGCCGGACGGCAAGAAGTACATCAAAGCCACGATGGAGCTTGCGGACGGCACGGTGCTCGAGGCGGAGGTGGACTATGACGCCTCTATGGCGGAGCGCCCCACGCAGGAGTTCATCGAGGCGAAATTCTGGGAGCAGTTTGACGCTTTCGGCAAGCTTCCCAAGCACGTGGGTGAGGAGATCATCCGCCTCGCGGGACGCATTGAAGAGCTTGACGATATGCGGGAGTACACCAGCCTGCTTTGCCTTAACTGATTGCTAATGTCCGAACATAGGCGCATCGGCTTAAAAGCCCTTAAACACGCCCGACAGAGAAGTTTTGCTGCTGGGAATGGTGAAGCGCGATAATCGGAAAGGCCTGTGCCGGTTAAACCGGCGCAGGCCTTTTTTGCTGATTTGGATTTCATTATCGGGATTAGAAAGAGTTGCGCTGTGCGCAAAAGAAACCGGCTGCAGCGAGTTCATTCGCTGCAGCCGGTCTTGTTATTTGTGTTTTGCTTAGTCTGCGAGGGTTCCGATCGGATCCCAGGGATCAAGAACGATGGGCTCCGCCTCGGCAAGCGCGGCCAGATCGCCCAGATATTCCTTCTCCACCGTCGCCTGGAAGACATATGCGTCAAACCAGCTGTCGGAGCAGATGTAGTAGCCCTTCGCGCCATTCTTGTCGCCCCAGCTGTTCTCGATCTTCCAGCGGTTGGGCTTGCCGTCCACCAGATTGACGCCGGTGATGCACATCGCGTGGTTCATGGCGGCGAAGTTGTAGTCCAGAGAATCGGCCTTGCCGATCTCAAGATCCAAACCGGTCATCAGGGAAGCCTTGAAGCAGTTGTCATCCCAAATGCCGATTTCACGCTCGCCGAACTTGGCGACGTCAGAGCCAAACCAAACAATTTTGCCGTCCTGCAGCTGACGCAGGATTGCAGCCTTGAACTCATCCATGGGCAGGTTCAGATGCTTCACGCCGTTGCCGCCCGTCACGTTGCCCAGATAGCGCACCGTATAGGTCTTGTGCCAGGGCTTATCCTCCGTCGGGGCGTTGATGATGCTGACGGTGTGATCAAGCAGATCGCCGACATAGGCCTCGCAGAAGCTCTGCGGCGTCATGCCACGCTCCGCGTGGAAGACTTTGTCCTTATCCACATACTCGAAGTCGAAGGCCTTCGGCGGCTCGGTGTAGCAGCTGCAAAGGAAGCCATAGAACTTCTGCAGCATGGCGTTCTTCTCGGCCTGAATCTCTTTCTCGCTTGCACCGGCGGCGACCATGCCGCGCAGCTTCACCGCGCAGGCCTTCAGGCTGCGGTTGATGTAGTGATTCATCGAGTTGGTGTGGCAGGACTGATAGGTCTCGCCATACACGTCACGCGGCACCACGCCGTATTTACGAACGATGTTGACAAACATTTCCCACTGGCCGCCGTCATGCACGCCGTACTGGAGGATGAAGGAAACGGTGCGGTCAGAGGTGGGGAGGTCTGCGGTATCCAAAATGCAATCCAGGAAATAGTTGATGCGCTCAAACTTATCCCAGAAAGCAAGGTAGCTCTGAGAAAGCTGGAACTGCTCAAGATTCAGCTTCTTGGCAATGCGCTCGCGCAGCACGTTCGTCGCGGCGAAAAGCCAGCAACGGCCGCTCTGCTGCTGATCGGTTACGGGCAGAGTGGGAACATCGATGGAGAACTTATGCTGCATGGCGAAAGCATCGCCCACAGAGTAGATTGCGTCCGCAAGATTGGCCTTGGAAAGGGCAACGGTAGCCAGCAGGCGCTGGGGGTCATTGCGATAAGCCTCGGACCAGGATTCCAGCGCAGATTCGGTGATGGGGTTTGTCAACATGAAAAGGTCCTCCTTTTTCATAAAACCTGTTTTTATTGTATGAAAAAGGCTTACATGTGTAAGCCTTTTTCAAAGAATTTTAATTGTGTAGTTTTATCTGCAGTGATGTGCCGGATTAGAAATTCTTCTCGGCGTAAATGGCACCATAGCGGTTGAGCTCATCGTGCATCGCGGCGGCAACGTGCGGGAACACGGGCGTTACGTTGGTCGCGCCGGGGATGAAGGAGCCGAGCGGCATATAGGTGTCGATAACCTGACGGACATACGCAGCGACATCTTCCGCGCTGATGTCGGCACGGTCGACAAGACCCATGTCAAAGCCGCCCATGATGCAGAGCTTGCCCTCGGTGCGCTCGATGACGCCGGGGATGTCGTTCTGCGGGATGACGCCCTGCCACATGTCGATGCCCATCTCGACCATATCTTCCGCAACCGCATCGTTGACGCAGTCACTGTGGTGCTGAATCAGCACGCCCTTGCTCTTGAGGAACTTGTAGTAACGCTCGGTGTGCGGTCTGACCAGCTCACGCCACACAGCGGGGGGCAGGAACATGCTGCGCTTGTCACCCCAGTCGTCCTGGGAGTGGATCATGTCGGGCTGATAACGGTCGATGACAGCGCCGGTGACCTTGATCTTCCAATCGGTGTAAGCATCGAGCAAGGCATACATCTCTTCCGGCTCGGTCATGTAGGCGATCAGCGCCTCTTCAAAGCCGAGAACGAGGTGAGAGAACTCAAACATGCCGGCAAAGTCGGACATCATGAGGATCTTGTTCTCACGGTCGAAGGGGGGATTCATCTGGTAGGGAAGATCCCAGGGCATCGCGAAATCCGGCAGGACATTGTCGAAGTTGAGCTTCTCGCGCCACTCGTGCACATCGTTGAGCACACGGTACTGCTTATCCGGCAGCGGAACGGCACCGGGCTGACCCTCCGGCCAATCCCACATAATGCCCCAGCGGTCAGTCTTCATACGCTCACCGTAATTGGTGCGGCCGGAAGTCAGGGTATAGGGGTCAAGGATGATCGGGCCCATTGCGGGACCCTGGCAGAAGCAATCCCATGCATCGCCAAGCCACTTCGGGCTGTCGTTCTTCATGAGCCGGTAAAAGTTTTCTTTTGTACTCATTGATTTCAAATCCTTTCAAAAGCCATTATATGATATCATCGTGTCACCTGCATGACAGATAGAGGCACGAAGTCCATAGATACTGATATTATATAAGAGATTCCGAAAAAATGCAAGACGCTCAGTATGTAAATTTCTTTTTTTATATGCCAAAATAACAAAAGCGGGAGATCTTTTCCGATCTCCCGCCGTATAGGCAAATGTTTATTTCATATACCTGTCCAGAATGGACGATGCCAAAGCGGCATCTCCGGATACCACGCAGGCCACATAGCAGCCGCGTATACGCAAAACGGCGTTTTCAATCTCCGGTATTGCCTCCGGCGCGTAGGATGCATATGTGGCGGACTGGCTTTCCAGCCTTGCCTTTGCAGCAAGCTCAACTTCCTTGGCGGTTTCGGCGTCCGCACAGCGGAAAATGGCGATTTCCTCCGCCGTGGCGCCGGTGGAGCAGTACACGCTGCACGCAGTGATCTCCAGCTCCCCGAGGTTATACAGGCTTTGGGCAATCGTTGCGTCAACCGGGCTGAGGAGGTCTGCAAAAGCCCCTTCCTCAAGCAGCGCCAGCGCCGCATCGTCGGGCTCAAATTGCGGTTCATTACTGCCACAGGCAGCAAAGACGCTCACAAGGAGCGTCAATGCAAGCAATAAAAACGGGATTTTTTTCATCAAAAATCAACCTCAAAAGGATGCTCAGACGTGGTGCGTGCGAACGTACTCCAGCCAGACCTTGTAGTGAGAAACATCAAAATGGATGCCGTCCGAGGTGACAGCGGAGGGGAGATAGCCGGTTTCGTCAGCCAGAGCTTCAATCAGATCAAGGTAGTAGCAGCCCTTTTCTTCGGCCAGCTCAAGGAGCTTCTCGTTGTACATGTTTACACGCGTCATGGTGAAGAGCGAATCTGTGGTGGAGCGGTATTCGCTGATCGGCGTTAGACTCATAATGTAAATGTCCGCATCCGGCTGATGCTCCATGATGGTGTCAATCATCTCGGCATATTGTCCCTTGAAGACTTCCGGATCCCAGCCGATATCATTGATGCCGAGTTCAATGTAAACCTTGCCGTACTGCTGCTGGTTCATCGAGTTGACCATTCCGGCCGCGCCCACAACCGTCATGCTCGTTGCTGCGTAATAGTCACAGGTCGTCAGACCGGAGAACAGGCGGAAACCGTCCATGAGTGAGTTGCCAAGGAAAGCCGCATCCGAGAACCACTCATCGTCCACAGGATCCGAGGCGGGAACCACGGTGGGAGGCGCTGTCGGTTCGGGGGTCGGAGTCGGCGTGGGCGGAACAGGTGTGGGTGTAGCTGTGCTTTCCGGCGTCTGCAGAGCATCCGTCGGCTGGAGGTCAGAAGTGGGTGTGGATGCGCTGTCATCCGGCGATTCTGCGCCGCTGGGGGAGGCAAGTTGGGTGTCGGAATCAACCGGCGGCCTCTCTGCCGTGCTGCAGGAACCGACCATAACAAGGGCGAACAATACAACAAGAACGATCAAAAAAGTCAGCGCATATTTCAAAATTCCGGATTTCATAGACTATCATCAACGGACGCCGACACAACTGCGCGCGCCCTGCCCCTTTCCTGAAATTAAAAAGAGCTATGGGAGCCATAGCCCGAACAAAATCATTATAAGGACAAGTGCGGCATTATGCAAGTCCTATTTTACCCGGAAGCGGCATTTTTCGA
Source organism: Oscillospiraceae bacterium (assembly GCA_015068035.1). Taxonomy (GTDB): domain Bacteria; phylum Bacillota; class Clostridia; order Oscillospirales; family Oscillospiraceae; genus SIG483. The sequence goes on from SVLI01000015.1 coordinate 7,614, forward strand.
CATGGTGCTAAACACCCGCTTTGATTCCTGTGCAAAATGCTTTGAGCAAAAATGCAAATGCGGGAGGAAAGAACGGATGCTGCGCTGTGTGTTTATAAGATTTGCATTTTCGCTGCACTTATGCGGGATTCTGCTGCCCGGGACGTACGTTTGAATTGACCTTTTATAAAAGGTGTGCTATAATCCAAGATTACAGCGATTTGAGTTGCCCGGTATGCCCGGGAACTCTGCGAAGGAGAATTTGCGCACGATGTGGCTGGCTGACGGATGGAAAGATTATGAGCTGCTTGATTGCAGCGGTGGCGAAAAATTGGAGCGGTGGGGGAAGTATACCCTCGTCCGCCCGGACCCCCAGGCGATCTGGCAGACGGAGCGCGCGCACCCAGCGTGGAGAAAGCCGGATGCGCGTTACAAAAGAAGCGAAACCGGTGGCGGCGCGTGGGACAGAAACCGGCTTCCGGCATCCTGGGAGATGCGCTATAAAGAGCTGACCTTCCGCGTCAAACCCATGAACTTCAAGCACACGGGGCTCTTTCCGGAGCAGGCCGTGAACTGGGACTGGGCGGCTGAAAAGATCCGCGCGGCAAAACGGCCGGTGCGTGTGCTGAACCTGTTTGCTTACACGGGCGCGGCGACCGTTGCGGCGCTTGCCGCCGGCGCGAGCGTGTGCCACGTGGATGCGGCAAAGGGTATGGTGGCCTGGGCCAAGGAGAATGCTGCAGCATCCGGTGTCGCAGATCGGGAAGTCCGCTGGATCGTGGATGATTGCGCAAAATTTGTCGAGCGGGAGATTCGCCGCGGCAAACGCTACGATGCCATTATCATGGACCCGCCCAGCTATGGGCGCGGGCCGGACGGTGAAGTCTGGAAACTCGAACAGAAGCTTTACCCCTTTGTGGAGCTGACAAGCCGCGTGCTCTCGGATCAGCCGTTGTTTGTGCTTATCAATTCTTACACAACAGGGCTTTCCGCCTCAACGCTGAGCTATATTGCCGGCAGCGTGTACGGGAAGCGCTTTGGCGGACATGCCGAGGCGCAGGAACTCGGCTTGCCGGTTACCGCCAGTGGGATGGCGCTTCCCTGCGGCGCGTCGTGCCGCTGGGAATATTAAACCGAGTGCAGAAGGAACATTCACTTTTACAGCCAAAGAAATATCTTTTTCGGAGAATATAATGTCGTCGATCATAGAGATCAAAAACTGCACATTTCAATACCCGGAGGCCGAACGGACGGCCCTTTCCGGGCTGAGTCTGGAGATTGAGCGCGGCAGCTTTGTGGCCGTGCTCGGCCACAACGGCAGCGGCAAATCCACCTTGGCCAAGTTGATGAATGGCCTGCTCATTCCAACGGAGGGACAGGTGCTTGTAAACGGGCTGGACACGGCCAAGGAGGCGAACATCCTGGATGTGCGCCGCACGGTCGGCATGGTTTTCCAGAATCCGGATAACCAGATTGTGGCCAATGTCGTGGAGGATGACGTCGCATTTGCGCCGGAGAATCTGGGCGTGCCTTCAGAGGAAATCCGCGTGCGCGTGGATGAAGCGCTCAAGGCTGTCGGTATGTACGAATTCCGTATGCACGCGCCCCATCTGCTCTCCGGTGGGCAGAAGCAGCGTGTTGCCATCGCGGGCGTGATCGCCATGCAGCCGGATTGCATTGTGCTCGATGAGCCGACTGCCATGCTCGATCCCGCCGGGCGTGCAGAGATCATCTCCACCGCCCATAAACTTTGCCGCGAAAAGGGCATCACGGTTGTGCTGATTACGCACCATATGAACGAGTGCGTGGACGCCGACCGGCTGATCGTTATGTCGGATGGACACCTGGTTGCAGACGGAAAGCCGGAGGCAGTGTTTTCTCAGGTGGAGCTGCTGCGACAGGAGCGCTTGACCACGCCGGAAACGACCGCGCTGCTCTATGCGCTGAATCAAAAGGGCTGGAATCTGCCGTTGGAGGCGCTGCACACGGAGGAATGCGCGCAGGTGATTGCCTCTGCGCTGCCGGAGAATCTGCCGGATGTGCTGATGCAGAGCGAGCGCGAAGAAGTCCTGCCGACGGGCGCCGTTAAATTGGAAATTCAGGGTCTTTCCCATCGTTACAGCGTGGGAACCCCCTTTGAAAAGGTCGCCGTCGAGAATATTCACCTCTCGTTTGGCGAAAATCAGATTATCGGACTGATCGGACATACGGGCAGCGGCAAATCCACGCTGATCCAGCATCTCAACGGCCTGCTCAAGCCGACGGAGGGCAAAGTCCTGCTCGATGGACGGGATATCCATGAGTCCAAGGCGCTGCTGCGGCAGGCGCGTTTCCGCGTCGGGCTTGTGTTCCAGTATCCGGAGTACCAGCTCTTTGAGGAGACGGTTTTCCGTGACATCGCGTTTGGCCCGAAAAACATGGGTCTGTCCGAAGCGGAGATCGACGAGCGGGTGCGTGAGGCGGCGCGTTTTACAGGTATTACGGAAGATATTTTTGAGCGTTCGCCGCTGGAACTCTCCGGCGGACAGAAGCGCCGTGTTGCCATCGCGGGCGTGATCGCTATGCGACCGGAGATTCTGGTGCTTGACGAGCCGACCGCGGGACTTGACCCGCAGGGCTGCGCGAGCATTTTGGAGAATATTATTGAATATCACCGGCATACAAAGGCCACGGTGGTCATTGTCACGCACAGTATGGAGGACATCTCGCGCATTGCCGATCGGCTGGTTGTGATGAACCGCTCCCATATGGCGATGGAGGGTGTGCCGGATGAGATTTTTGCCCACGCGTCCGAGCTGGAGGCGATGGGTTTGGCCGTGCCGGAGAGCGCGCGTCTTGCCGCGCGGCTGCGTGAGCTCGGCGTGCCGCTGCCGGAGAATATTTACACAACGGAGCGGCTGCTCGCGTGCATTCTCGCCTTGAAGGGAGGGGCTGCGCAATGATTCGGGATATTACGCTTGGACAGTTCTTCCCCGGCAATACCATCGCGCACCGGCTCGACCCGCGCAGCAAGCTGATCATTGTGCTGCTGTTTATTGTGGCGCTGTTTCTTGCCAAAAGCTACATCTCTTACGGCGTGATGACGGCGGTGGTGATCGCCTGCGTTGCGATCTCCCGCATCAAGCTGAAAACGGTGCTGCGCAACCTCAAACCGCTGATCCTGATTTTTGTGATCACGGCGTTTGTCAACCTGTTTTACACAGAGGGCGACGTGCTCGTGCAGTTCTGGGTTTTTAAAATCACGGTGCAGGGCATTGTCCGTGCCTGCCAGATGCTGCTGCGAATCGCGCTGCTCATCACGGGCACTTTCCTGCTGACCTACACGACCAGCCCGCTTGCGCTCACGGACGGAATGGAAAGCCTGCTTTCTCCGCTGAAAAAGCTTCATCTGCCCGTGCATGAACTGGCGATGATGATGAGCATCGCGCTGCGTTTTATCCCCACGCTGGTGGAGGAAACGGACAAGATCATGTCCGCACAGAAGGCGCGCGGCGCAAATTTTGACACAGGCAAGTTTACGGACAAGGCAAAAGCCTTGCTGCCGCTGTTGGTGCCGCTGTTTGTCTCGGCCTTCCGGCGCGCGGACGAGCTGGCGGTTGCGATGGAGTGCCGCTGTTACCATGGCGGCGAGGGGCGCACACGCATGAAAGTGCTCACCATGCACACGTGCGATGTGGTTGCGCTTCTGCTCGGCCTTGCGCTGCTGGCGGGAATGATCGTGCTGCGCTGCTTCGGCCTGTAAGAAAACGAAGATCAATTTTTGGGGAGGTGGCCGTTATAAAAAACATCGCACTTCGGATTCGTTATGACGGCGCTGCCTATCACGGTTGGCAGATGCAGAAAGACCTCCCGACCGTTCAGGAAACGCTGGAATCCGCGCTTGCGCGCGTCTGCGGCCATCCGGTCAAAGTCACCGGTTGCGGCAGAACAGATGCTGGCGTTCACGCCGAACGATACTGCGTTAATTTCCACTCGGATTGCCGCGTTCCGCTGGAGCGGTTGCCGCTGGCGGTGAATACGCTGCTTCCGGTGGATGTTGTTGTGCAGGAAGCCTGTCAGGCGCCGGAGGAGTTCTGTGCCATCCGTTCCTGCATACAGAAAGAATATACCTACCGCATTCTCAACGCCCGCATCCGCGACCCCTTTTTGGCGGGGCGCGTGTGCTTCTATCCTGCGCCGCTGGATCTTGACCGCATGCGCGCCGCGGGTGAAGCTTTTGTCGGAACGCATGATTTTGCCGCTGTGCGCAGCGTTGGAACCGAGACGAAGACAACCGTGCGCACCGTCAAGTGGTGCGATACGACGCTTGAGGAAGGGCTTGTGACCGTCCGCGTGTGTGCAGACGGATTCCTGTATAATATGGCGCGCGCCATTGTCGGAACGATGGTCTATGCCGCGCACGGAAAGATCAATCCGGAGGAGATTCCGGCGCTCCTGGAAAAGGGGGACCGCCGGCTCACGGGGCCGACGATGCCGCCGCAGGGGCTGGCGATGACGCGCCTTTGGTATCCGGGCGAAGTCGGCGAAATGATGAAGCGCTGAAAAAAGCATTCCACTTTTGCTTCAAATGTGATACATTGTTGTGTAAAGCTTCACACGGGAGAAAGCGCCTGCGCGCGAAATTGCGCATCAGAGCGCGGGAGAATCGGGAATGGAGCAGCGTCAAAAGAAGAAAAACAAAAAACGCGAAACGATCCGCACGGTCCTGTTTGCATTGATTGTGCTGCTGCTCGTTTTCGGCGCAGTTACAGCCTTGCTGTACCGGGACAGGCTGACGCCGTCGGGACTCAATCAGACCTTTTCTGATTCGGGGAGCGAGGTGAAGGAGGTCGAGTCAGATCCGTTCACCTATGAAAGCGGCTCCATGCAGAGTTTCGCCGCGTTCGGCAACAACCTTGCCGTTGCGTCGTCCACGGGCTACCAAATGCTTGACGCGAAGGGCCGCACCGTCTCGCGCGAGGTGCTCTCCATGGATGCGCCCGCCGTTTCGGTGTCGGAAAACTGGTGCGTCATCTATGACGCGGACGGACAGGAACTGCGCGTGCTTGATGTCAACGGCACGACGAAGAGCCTCAAAACGACGGACAGGATCCTTTCCGCGCGCATAAATGCAAACGGATATCTCGCTGTTGTAACGGAGGAGACCGGTTACAAGGCCGCCGTGACCGTCTACGACAATGAACTCCGGCGCATCTTTGTCTGGCATTCCGGCGCAGCCTACGTGATCGCAGCGGAGATTGACCCGAACAATGAGATGCTCGCAACGCTGAGCGTGGACGCGGAGGGCGGAAAGCTCACGGTGTTTGCGCTGGATAAGGAGCAGCCGCTCGGAAGCTTTACTTCTGAGGGCGAGCTGTTTTGGGATCTGCATTGGATGGATAAGGCGTATGTATGCCTGCTGTCGGAGGAGCGTCTCGTTTTCACAAACGAGAAGGCGGAAGTGCTGGCCGAATACGGCTATCAGGGGCGCTACCTGCTGGATTATGACCTTGAAAACTGCGCGGCTCTGCTGCTGGGAGACCATCGGTCGGGCGGCAACAGTCTGCTTGTGACTGTGGCGACGGACGGCAGGGAGCGCGGAAGCGTCGAGCTGCAGCAGGAGGTGTATTCTCTCGATCTGCGCGGCGGTAAGGTGCTGGCGCTCTATGCGGATAAACTGGAATTGATGACGGATCAGCTCGGCGTGCTTGGCAGCACGGAGGAGATTCTTGGTGTTAAGAAGGCGCTGCTGCGCAAGGACGGGAAAAGCCTGCTCCTTGGTGCATACGCAGCGGAATTGATCGGATTATACTGACTTTTCGGGTTGAAGAGGACGAGGAGGAAAATGTATGCCAAAGATCATTGTTGACATCGTGTTAATAGCAATCATTCTGTTTTGCGGATGGTGTGGCTATAAAAAGGGCCTCATCATGGGTATCGGAGGGGTCGTGGTCATTATCGTGTCGGTTCTGTGCGCGAACCTGCTGGCGAATACCTTTTCTTATGAGATCGTGCCGGTTATGCGGCCCTTTGTCAGCGGATACATAGAAACAACGCTCACGAACGAGGAAGACGGTGTTCTTACCGAGCTCGGCTATGATGATGAGGGCTATTCCCTTGCGGATGTTCTCGAGCAGGAGCCGGAACTGGCAAAGGAAATCGGACTTGAGGCCTATCGGCGCTTCGGACTTTCCGCGGATGTGGCGGAGCAGCTGAGCGATGAGGCTATCGAGCATAAAAAGGACAGTGATCGGGACCTGCTGTATTCGCTGTCGGAAGTTTTTTGTCAGCGGGTGAGCCGGGTTGCGTGTCTGATTCTGGCGTTTCTGCTGATTCTGATTGTTCTGACCGTAATCGGGAATATTACAAATCTGAGCTTTAAGCTGCCCAATATGGATCTTCTTGACGATGTGGGCGGCGCGTGCCTGGGCGTAGTCCGGGGAATTATGTTCTGCTTACTTATCACCTGGGCCCTGCGTTACCTCGGCATTGTGTTCGGCGTGGGTTATCTGGAGGAAACCTGGCTGGCTTCCGGCCTGATGAAAGCCAACCTTTTCGCCAAAATCCTCGGAGTCTGAGCGCACTTCAGATATCAGCAAAAATAGGAGTGTCCCTTATATGTTCATTACCCCGAATGCCCTGTCCATCATTCGTCTTTGCCTTGTCCCGGCCTTTATCGTGGCTTATTTTTCCGGCGCGAGTTATTCGCATCTGATTGCCGTGGGGATCTATGTGATCGCCACGTTTACGGATTTTTTGGACGGGTATCTTGCAAGAAAATATAATTTGATTACAAATCTCGGCAAAGTGCTCGACCCGCTGGGGGATAAGATGCTTACAATGGCGGTGCTCGCCTGCATCACCATTGACGGGGTGATCCCGTTCTGGTTCCTGCTGATCATCCTCGGCAAGGAGCTCCTGATGGGTCTTGGCGGACTTGTCATCCATCGCTATGCAAAGGTGGAGATCCCTCCCGCCAACTATTTCGGGAAGACGGCCACCGTGCTGTTTTTCGCCGTTTGTGTGACGCTGATTCTGCTTGATTCTTTCCATGTTGAGGTGCGTCACGGGCTGTCCGCGGTGATGGTGGGCGCGGCGGTGCTGGTTTCGCTGGCGGCCTTTGTCAGCTATATTATCGGCTTTGCCAGAATCATGAAGGGAAAAAAGAGCAAAGAAGCAGACGACCAAGGAGTATGAATATGCAGCCTACACTTTGTGCCCGTTGCAAGAAAAATCTTGCAGTGATCTATATCACGAAAATTGAAAACGGCACGTCCAAAAATGAAGGCCTGTGCCTGAAGTGCGCCCGTGAGCTCCACATCAAGCCGGTGGACGATGTGATTGCCAAGATCGGCTTGAGCGATGAGGAGCTGGACGGGCTGAGCTCGGAGATGCTTGAGGCGCTCGGCGGAGCCGAGGGTCTGATGGAGATCGAAAACCGAGAGGAGGACGGGGATGAGGATGGCAAGACGGCCACATTCCCGTTCTTGAACCGTCTCTTTGGCGGCGGTACGCCCGGACAGGGCACGCCGGGGCCGGATAAAGCGCCGGGCGGCGAGGAACAGGGCCGCAAGGAACCCTCCCGCGGTGGCAAGAAGAAATTTTTGGAGAACTACTGCATCAATCTGACCGACCGCGCCCGCACGGGAAAGCTCGACCGCATGATCGGCCGCGCGGAAGAGCTTGAGCGCGTGATTCAGATCCTCAACCGCCGGCAGAAGAACAATCCCTGCCTGATCGGCGAGCCGGGCGTCGGCAAAACGGCGATTGCGGAGGGGCTTGCCCAGCGCATCGTGGCCGGAGACGTGCCCTATAAGCTGCTGGATAAGGAGGTCTATCTGCTTGACCTGACGGCGCTCGTCGCCGGCACGCAGTTCCGCGGCCAGTTTGAAAGCCGGATGAAGGGACTCATTGAGGAAGTCCGGAAGCAGGGGAATGTCATCCTCGTGATCGACGAGGTGCATAATATTGTCGGCGCGGGTGATGCCGAGGGCAGCATGAATGCCGCCAACATTCTCAAGCCTGCGCTGTCCCGCGGCGAGATTCAGGTGATCGGTGCCACAACCTTCGCGGAGTATCGCAAGCACATTGAAAAGGACAGCGCGCTCGAGCGCCGCTTCCAGCCCGTAACTGTTGCCGAGCCCTCTATAAGCGACAGCGTGGAGATCCTTTTGGGCATTCGCAAGTATTATGAGGATTACCACGGCGTACGCATCTCGGACGAGATGTGCCGTCAGGCCGTGCTGCTTTCCGAGCGCTATATCACGGACCGTTTCCTGCCCGATAAGGCCATCGACCTGATTGACGAGGCCTGTTCGGACGTGAATTTGAAAAACAAGACGCTTGCGCGCATTCAGAGCATCGAAAAGGAGCGCGCGGATCTGGATAAGGAGCGCGAACTGCTGCTTGCCGATGCCGGGAGTGAGGACTTTGAGCGTCTGGCGGTGATCCGCAGCCGCGACATGCAGCTTTTTGACGAGCTGACTGTACTTCGCACGGAGAAAGTGCCGGAGCTTTCTGTGGAGAACCTTGCGCGCATCATTGAACTTTGGACGAAGATTCCCGCCAGCAGCATCCGGGAGGATGAGTTCGTCCGCCTTTCCGAGCTGCACAAGCGGCTCAAGGCGCACATTGTGGGGCAGGATGAGGCCGTGGATGCCGTGTGCGCGGCGATCAAGCGCTCCCGCGCCGGATTGCAGGCAAAGCGCAAGCCGGTCAGCTTCATCTTCGTCGGCAGCACCGGCGTGGGCAAGACGGAGCTGGTCAAGCGGCTGGCTGAGGACCTGTTCAACGCGCCGGAATCCCTGATTCGGCTGGATATGTCCGAGTTTATGGAGAAGCATTCCGTTTCCCGGATGATCGGCTCGCCTCCGGGCTACGTCGGCTATGACGAGGCGGGACAGCTCACGGAGAAAATCCGCCGCAGACCCTACAGCGTCGTGCTCTTTGACGAGATCGAAAAGGCGCACCCCGATGTGCTCAACGTCCTGCTGCAGATTTTGGATGACGGACACATCACGGATGCACAGGGACGCAATGTGAATTTTGAAAACACGGTCATCATCATGACGACGAATGCCGGCAGCAACCTCAAGGGCGGTAGTATGGGCTTTAACAAGACCGAAAGCGAGATGGGCCGGGATAAGGCCATCAAGGCGCTCAACGAGTTCCTGCGGCCGGAGTTCATCAACCGCGTGGACGAGATCGTTTGCTTCAACAAGCTTACGCGGGAGAATTTCCGCGGCATCGCCGAGCTGATGCTCACGGAGCTGAAGGATGTTATGGCCGAAAAGGGCATGGAGCTTTCCTGGGACGACGCTGCAGTCGATTATCTCACGGATAAGAGCTTTTCCGAAACCTACGGCGCGCGTAACCTGCGCCGCCTGATTCAGCGCGAGGTGGAGGATGCCATCGCGGCTGAAATCATCGACAAGCTGCGCGGCGCTGTGCACCGCGTCGGCCTGACGGCGAAAGACGGAAAAATCGAAGTTCTGGCGATCTGAATTTTTTCAAAATCGATTCCGGCGCGGGATGCAGAGTCTGCGCATCCCGGCCGGGAAACACGCGTTGTTTGTGAAATCAACAAATCATAAAGGCGTGTAAACAAAAAAACGCCCGCGCGGGAGAATCTCCCGCGCGGGTGTTTTCTGTTTTTGTAGTTTTTATTTCGCCGTCGTATCGACGCCGCCCTTTTCGCCGTTTGTGCGCGTGAGGGTGTAGATGGGGTTCATGGAAACGGAGAAATGCAGAATGGGACGGTGCAGCTCGATGATGGACAGGGGGAGGTGCTTCATTCCGGGAGGCATGAAGATAACGGAGCTTCTGGTGAGCCGGTGCAGCTCGCCGTTGAGTCCGATCTCGATCACGCCGCCGAGATCATACTTGTCGTCGGGGTCGGAGCCGAGGAAGCCGACGAGCTCGCCAAAGTCATGCATGTGCTCATCGTGGCGGGGCAGGGGATAGAAATCGGGGGCGTTGCGGTACCAGGTGATGTTCATCTGGATGGAGCCGGGAACCTGGTTGCCGTCAATAAACAGGCAACGGTCACCCCACTGCTTGTAGAGCTCGTTAAATTCCGTGGGCTGGTTGAAGATCTCCGGAAGATCCTGCATGATCAGATGACCGTATTCGCCCTCTTTGTTCAGTACGAAGTCCGCCATGTTGACATCTCCTTTTTATTTATTTTTCAAATTTGTTATACACAGGTAAACGAAGCCGCGTGGCATGCTGCGCGCAATTATAAAGCCAAAAGCTTTTCCGCGATGGCGGCAAGCTCATCGCAGGGTAGCTTCTCAACTTCGCCGGCGTCAATCGCCCGGGCAATCGTCGGGTCAATGGGCAGGCGGCACACCGTGTCCACGCCGTGGGCCGCGGCGATCTCTTCAATGTGGCTCTCGCCGTAAATGTGATGCACCTTGTCGCAGTCCGGACACTTGAAGTAACTCATGTTCTCCACCAGCGCCAGAACCGGCACCTTGCGGGGCATCATCTCGGTCATGCGCACGGCCTTCTCCACGATCAGACTGACCAGCTCCTGCGGAGAGGTCACAACGACCACGCCATCAACCGGCAGCGACTGCAGCACGGTCAGCGGCACATCGCCGGTGCCGGGAGGCATGTCTACAAACATATAGTCCACATCGCCCCAGATAACATCCGTCCAGAACTGCTTGACCGCGCCCGCGATCACCGGGCCGCGCCACACAACGGGGTCACCCGCGTCCGCAAGCAGCAGGTTCAGCGACATAACGGCAACGCCGTTCTCGCTCTCCACCGGCAGAATGCCGTCCTGCACGCTCTGCGCGCGCTCCTTCAGGCCGAAAGCGGTGGGGATGGAGGGGCCGGTGATATCCGCATCCAGAATGGCGGTGCGGCAGCCGGCGCGATTCATCAGAACCGCCAGCATGCTGGTTACAAGGCTTTTACCGACGCCGCCCTTACCGCTGACAACGCCGATCACTTTTTTCACTTTGCTGCCGGGATGCGGCTGCTCGCGGAAATCCGTCTGCTCCGCCGTCCGTTCGCTGCAGTTGCTTGCGCAGCTTGCGCAATCGTGTTTACATTCGCTCAATTTGGCCATCTCCTGTATTGATTCATATTTGTGCATAATAGTATACACGCTTTTTCGGAGAAGTCAACCGGATGCCCTTCGGCGCGCGGATAGACGGGCCGCAAGTGGGAAAACTAAGCAGCAGAATCCGAAGCAGGGCCGAAGCTTTATGCGCCGGCCGGAATGCAGCGGTGTGCGCATTGCAGGGCAAACGCCGCGATTGAGGTGAGAATTTTGGATATTACTTTTGACAGAAAACGACTGCGACTCCGGCAGGAGCGCGCACAGTTCGCGCGCGCCAATCCGGAGGCGCTGCAGCGCCACAGCGGCGCTGTGTTCGATGCGGACGCGGGGCTGTTTGCTGCGCAGATTTTTGGCAAAAAAGTAAGGGTGACGTGGCCAGAGGGCGAAGTGTCCTGCCCGGGCGGCGAGTTTGTGGCGGGAGACGAATTTTCTGCTTTGCTGCTTGGCTATCTGATGCGCGGACGCTGCGTCGCGCGGACGGGTTCATTCCTGACCTATGCAGAGCTGTGGGGACAATCGGGCGCAGCAGCGCTGCGGTGCCAAAGTGCACAGCGGCTTGCGCATGGTTTTGCCCAGACGCCGGAAAACTTTGCCCGCGCCTGCACAGCCCTTGGTGGTATGCCGCTGCCGATGGCGGATTATGCCTTTGAGATCCCGTTTCTGGAAGCGCTGCGCGTGCAGCTGCTTTTGTGGGAGGGCGGCGATACCTTCCGTCCTGCGGCGGAAATTCTGTTTTCGGATAATTTCCCGTTGGCCTTCGAGGCGGAGGATGCGCCCCTTGTCTGCAGTGTGCTGCTTCGCGCGCTGGAACAGGCATAGAAACAAAAATCCCCGCCGGGCGAAAGCTTCGCCCGGCGGGAATCGTGTACGTTTTGCGATAGTTTATTTGCTGCGACGCAGAATCTCGCACAGTACCGGATAGACGCGGCCGACGGAGGCAACGTTGAGCTTTTCGTTCACAGAGTGGATGCCGGTCTGATTGGGACCGAGGGCGACAACGTCCAGCCCGGGCATCTTTTCGATGAACAGGCCGCATTCCAGTCCGCCGTGGATGGCCACAATTCTGCCGTCCGTGCCGGTCTGGTCCTTCCAGGTCTGCATGACCAGATCGCGGAACGAGGACTCGCGGCGATACTGCCAGCCGGGGTATGCACTGTGCTCCGTGACGCTGCCGCCGGCAAGACCGAGGATCGCGCGCAGCTTCTGCAGCATCATGGCTTTCTGAGAAGCGACGGAGGAGCGGATGGAGAAGGAGAAGTGCAGTCCGTCGTCCGCCATGGAGATCATGCCAAGGTTGAGAGAGGTCTGCACCAGACCATCAAAGTCGCGGCTCATCTCCTGCACGCCGTGCGGCATGGCAAAGAGCGTGCGCAGCATGACGGCGCTGTCCTTTTCATTCATGGCCGTGGAGAAAGCGGATTTTTCAAAGCTGAGAGTGACGTCCGCGTCGCTCGCGGCGTATTCATCCTTGAGAATTGCGTCATATTCGCGCAGGAAGCTCTCAAAAGCTTCTGCCTTGTCGGCGGGAACGGCAACTTTCGCTTCGCAGTAGCTGCAGATGACGTTATCAAACTTGCCGCCGCGCACATCGTGCAGACGAACAATGCCGAGTGCATCCAGCGCGCCGTAGAGTACACGCGCCATGAGGACGTTTGCGCTGCCGCGGCCCTTGTTGATCTCGCCGCCGGAGTGTCCGCCGCGCAGACCGGAGATGGTGACACTGTAGCAGGCCTCGGTGCCGATGGGCTCCGCCGTGCCGGGCAGGAAGCAGTCAGCGCGGACGCCGCCCGCGCAGGAGACGGTGAAAATGCCTTCGCCGCCGCAGTCCAGATTCAGAAGCTTGCGACTTTTCAGATCGGAGCAGTCGAGTCCGGCGGCGCCGTCCATGCCAACCTCCTCGTCAACGGTGAACACCGCCTCGAGCGGGGGGTGGGGCAGACTGTCGTCGGAAAGGATTGCCAGCGTCATCGCAACGCCGATACAGTCGTCGCCGCCGAGCGAGGTCTGCTTCGCCCAGACGAATTCGCCGTCCGTCTCGACGTCGAGACCCTCTTTTGTCATGTCCTTCGTGCAGTCCTCGGTCTTGGCGCAGACCATGTCCATATGGCCCTGCATCATGATCGGCTCGGCGTTTTCATAGCCGGGCGAGGCGTCCTTCCAAATGATGACGTTGTTGATCTCGTCCTGACGGTATTTCAGGCCAAGTTCTTTGGCAAAGCCCACCAAGAGGTCGCTGATCTGCTTGGTGTTACCGCTGCCGTGCGGCACGGAGCAGAGCTTTTCAAAGTAAGAAAACACCCGTTCGGGCTGAAGACCGGATAAAACTGCCATCGTGAATCCTCCAAAAAAACAATATATACAAAATAAGACGCGCCATAGATCAAGCGCGTCTTGATTGTAGCACAGGAAGCGGAAACACGCAAGAGGTGTCAGACTGTTTCGATCAGCACCGCGCGACAGGGCGCGCCGTCCGCACCGCCGAGGAGCAGTGGCGCGGCAAAAAGCAGATATTCGCCCTCGGGCACTTTGCCCAGACGGATGCCCTCGAGCAGAACAACCTCTCGGCCAAGCAGCTCCAGATGCACCGCCATCGGAGCATCCTCCGGCCCGACCGTCTGGCTCTCCACGCCGACAAGCTCCACGCCGTAACGATTCATCAGCTGCGCGGCCTCCATGGAAACGACGGTTTTTCCCTTGAATAGGATTTTCTTCGGCGACTTTTGCAGGAGTGTTTCCAGCGTTGCAAGGTCAGGCTCCCCGTCACAGGATACGACGATTGCCCGGCCGATGCACTGTTGCAGCGCGATTTGGTCGATTGTTTTGCCGTTGCCAAAGAAATGATAGGGCGCGTCGATGTGCGTTCCGTTGTGGGCGCAAAGAGAAAGCTTGCTCAGGTTATACAGATCGCCGTCTGCGATGCTTTGCAGCTGTTCCCGCTCCGGCGCCGGATCCCCCGGATATACGCAGCAGCCGAACAGTTCCTGCGTGATGTCATAAATTTTCATTGTCTCACCTTTGGTCTTTTCCTGCAGAAAAGTTGCTTGCGCAGCTTTTGATTGCTGCGTCCGTTGTTTTGCACAACTGAAAAAGAAGAGGGCTTATATTCCCAAAACATAGAAACCGTTGTTGTACGGGTTTTCACGCAGCCAGGCCAGGAACGTCTCATAGCCTTTCGGCCTGCGTGCGTGCAATTCTGCGATAATCGCGCGCGTCTTTTCCTCGCTGTAATAGTTGATTCCGAGGAGATCCACGACGCCCTCGCGCAGGTTGTTGTAAAGACCGTTATGCAAAATGTCCTTGTATTCGGCATAAAAGTCGTCCATGTCTTCTGCGGAAACATACAGAGAGGACAGATTCCAATTATGGATGGAGTCGACCGATACGGTTTTCCGCGCGGAGCTTCCGGCGGGAAGACTGCAATACTGTATTTCCAAAAAATCGGAACTCCCGAATGCGCGGCGCTGCGCATCTGAATGAAATTTCAAAAACATAGCAATTTACCCAAATATCAGATGCTTTTCCTGAAGCAGATAATACGGTTGGCCTCGTCAAATCCCATGGCCATATGAAATTTCAGGCTGTCAATATTGTCCAATTCACAATCGCTGGCGAACTCTGTGCAACCCATATCTTTTGCCCACTGTTCACACGCCAAAAGCAGCTGGCTTGCATAACCTTTTTTTCGATCGTCCGCGTTTACAAAAATACCTTCCAGATAGCCAACGGGGGAGCTTTCCGTGCCTTCAACATAATCTGATCTCAATCCACATTGCGCAAAACCAGCAGGAACATGATTTGAATATTTGATGAAAAAAGCGGAATGTTCGCAGAGAAGCGTTTCGGAGAACTCAGCTTCCAATTCATCCACTGTATGTCCGCTCCACATTTGGACAGCCATTTTTGCCAAAATATGGGCGTCGGCTGCGGTTGCTTTTTGAACCAAGAAAAACACCCCCGCTAATTTCCTGCTTTCTGCAGCCATTATAGCATGAAAGCATGGACGTTTCAACCAATGTGGCGATGCGTTCCCGGCTGGCGGAAACGCGAAAAGTGCAGATTCTCTGCGGCAAAGCGTGGCGCAGCGGAATATCCCTCTTGCAAAATTCGTCCAAAAATATTACCATATACTCAAATCCCACATTGGAGGTTGCTTGAATGAATGCCAATCAGATTATGAAAATTTTTGAAGACACCGCTTACGTCCGCATGGGGGGTACCGAAGAAGAGCTCAAGACCGCGCAGTATTTGGCCGGCCTGATCGGCGAACTGGGTCTGAAGGCTGAGATCGTGCCGTTCGAAGTTCCCATGGCCACGATGCAGGAAGCTGTCCTGACGGTGGATGGAGAAACGGTCGTCTGCAAGGGTTACTTAAATGCCGGCAGCCACGAAGTGGAGGCGCCCTTCTACTACCTGCGCCATACCGATGCTTTCTCCCTGTCCCTGTGCAAGGGCAAGATCGTCATGGTGGACGGTTATCTGAATTACTGGACCTATCAGGACATTTTGGAAAACGGTGCCGTTGGCTTCATCACCTATGACGGCAACGCCAATTACTGTGATCGGGATATTGACCAGCGCGAGTTGCGCGCCTTTGTCCACAAAGGCAACAAGATCCCCGGCGTTAACATCAACGCCAAGGATGCCATTGAGCTGATCCGCAAGGGCGCGGCCACGGCCAAAATCGTGCTCAAGCAGGAAGAGTATACCGGCAATTCCCATAACGTGATTCTGGATCTGCCCGGCGAAGTGGACGAGTACATCGCCTTCACCGCGCATTATGACTCCACGTCCCTGTCCCAGGGCGCATATGACAATATGTCCGGCAGCCTGGGCATTCTGGGCATTGCAGAGCATTTTTCCAAGAATCCCCACCGCTACGGTATGCGCTTTATCTGGTGCGGCAGCGAGGAGCGCGGCTTGCTGGGTTCCAAGGCCTATTGTGAGAACGAGGAAGCGCTGAAAAACTGCGTGCTCAATGTCAATCTGGACATGATCGGCTGCATCATGGGCCGCTTTATTTACTGCGTTACCGGCGAAGAGAAGCTCTGCCACTACATCAGCTATCTGGGCAGCGAGATCGGCTTTCCCATTGACGGCAGCCAGAACGTGTATTCCAGCGACTCCACCCCCTTTGCCGATAAGGGCGTTCCCGCGGTTTCCTTTGCCCGCATCGCCCCGCAGAACACCGCAACCATCCACAACAGCTATGATACCCTCGCCGTGATGAAGGGCGAGCAGATGGTGGAGGACATCAATTTCCTGATTGCCTTTACGGGCCGGATGGTCAATGCATTCCGTTGCCCTGTGGCCAAGACGATCCCCGACAATATGAAAGAAAAGCTGGACGAATACCTCAACCGCAAGCGTCCCGGCAAGAAGTAAAAACAGAGAAGAAGGCCGCGCATCCCATAGGATGCGCGGCCTTCTTGTATCTTTTCGCTGTGATGCGCAAGCGCGACCAAAGGCGGCAGGGTGGAGACGAAAGTAAGGTCGAACGGCGTGAATTTATTTAACTGCCTTTAGCGTATACGTCACACCCCAGCGACTCAGCACTTCAACATGGGAAAAGCCGGCTTCAAGCAAAGCTTCCGTTTCGTGCGCTACCGTAAGGGGCGTGTCGTAATGATAAAATTCATCATCGCAAATGCCCTGTGCTGCCTTTAATGCAATCAGGTTTTGGCGGTGGGCTGTCTCTTCATCATCGGACAGGGAAAAGTAATCTGTCAGGATAAAATAACCGTTCTCTTTGAGCGAAGCATGAACCTTGGTATAAAGCGGGATTTTTTCCTCTTTCGTAAAATGATGCAGACTTTCAACCGATACAGCCGCATCAAATACATCCTTACCAAGCGGTACATCGAAATAGGAACCGACAATCAATGTGATGTCTTTATCGGTAAATTTTCTGCCAAGGACAGACAGCATGGCTTGCGATAAATCAATGCCGATTACCTTTGCTGACGGACATACCGAATAGTATGATTCCAGTTCCAAACCTGTTCCGCAGCCTAAATCGAGGATTTTGCAGCCTTTTGTATCGGGCAGCGCTTTCGCGGTGAAAGGATAGAATTCGCTTGCGGACTCAATGTTTGTCATCATGTGTTCGTCGTATCCGTCCAGTCTGTTTTCAAAGAAATCGCGCATCTTTTCCAGCATAGCATTCTCTCCGCAACATTTTGATTTTTCAAACAGATTATAGCATATAATCGGCGTATATTTCAATTCAATGAAAGCGCACAGGCGAAATCCGTCGTATGTCCGATAAAGTCAGATTTTATCGTGAAATAATCTCATCTCACGAAAGCGGGATTTGTGCTGTACCGGCAGGAACGCGGATGTCATGGAAAAACAAAAAACCTCTCCTGTCATGACAGAAGAGGTTTCCTGGCACCGGGAGAAGGATTCGAACCCTCACAGACGGAGTCAGAGTCCGGCGTGCTACCATTACACAATCCCGGTAAAGCTGAGTGCTTTGTTATTATACTGAATATTTGGAATTTGTCAAGCCTTTCCTGCGAAATTTTCCAATCTAATTCTTTTTTAGTGCGCGCAGCAGGAAAGTTGCGGCAATTCCCGTGAATACGCCGGTCAAAATTGCCGAAATGAGCAGCGCGGGTGCATACCAGAACAGGCCTGTTGTGCCCGTTACCAAAACGGCGCAGACGAGCTGCGCAGCGTTATGGGCGATGGCAGCCAGTGCGCTGATTACCCAAAGCCGCTTTTCCGGGAAAAGGCCGATCAGCCCGGCCATAACGGCGAAAGCCGCCGCGCCGCCCGCGGCGCTGTACAGCAGCGCGGAAAAGCCTCCGGTGAACATGCTGCCGAGCAGTAGCCGAAGCGCAAGCGTGGCGCAGGAGAGCTTTCTGCCGAGCAGCGCCATGGCGGTGAGCGTGATGATGTTGGCAAGGCCGAGTTTGATGCCGGGAACGGGCAGCGGCGAGGGAATCTGCGATTCAAGCACGTAAATGCCAAGCGCGGCGGCGGCAAGCACCGCGGCCAGCACAAGCTTCTTCGACCGGCTCATTCGTCACCCTCCAGTTCGATCACAAGCCGGTGCGGCAGGCAGACGATGGGAACGCCGCTCTCCTGCACATAGCCCTGACGCACACAGATCTGCTCAGGACAGTCCGACTCGATCACGGCGATGCGTCCATGTTCCACGCGCACAAGGTTGCGCCCGTGCGCGGTGGAAATTTCAAATTCATAGGGCAGCGTGACCGCGCGCAGGTCGATCACCTTCACGCATTCTCCGTCCACGGATATGCGCGCCGTCACGGCGGGAAGAGAAAAACTGCGCGCGAAAACAAGCCCGAGCGCGCCGAGGCACAGGAGCAGGATAAACAGGAGTATCCAGATTTTTGTCTGACGGTTTGTTTTCATGGCAATCCGATGGCATATCCAGCGCTCTGCGATTTCACTTGATGCGGTTTCCGCTTCGTCTTTCTCTCAGAAGGGAATCGCATTGCACGAAGGTGACCTTTCGGGGCTTTGCGCACGCGGATTTCGCGGGCAGATTGCATCCGGAGCCTCCGCTTGAAACGCATGCCGGATGGAAATGGGGGGGCGCAGCGCACCCGATTCCATTTTAGTTTCTCCCGCGCGGCTTGTCAATCGGTTACAAGTTTGATATAATATAGTGTTAGGATACGGAATCAACGCAGAGAGGAGGTACGCGGCGTGAACGGTTTGACATTGGCCACGGAGAATCTGGCCCTCGGTCGGGACTTCGTCTCTGTTACGCGGTTTTGCGTGCCTCTGCTTGCGCTTTGGATCATGCTGCGCTGCGTGCGTTCCATGCTGCGCATGCGCTATGAGCCGGAGGTGTGGGGCTACCTGAAGCTCCCAAACGGAAAGCGTTTCCCGATCCTGCATTGGGAAAATCTGCTCGGGCGCATGGGGAGCGCGGACATTGCGCTGCCCCATCCGACGGTGAGCCGCGTCCATGCCGCGCTGATCCGCGCGGACGACGGAACGTGGTCGGTTCGCGACCTGCGCAGCGCAGGCGGCGTATACGTCAACGGAAAGCGGATTAAGATTTCGGAGCTTCGGGACGGCGACGTGCTGCGCCTCGCCGAGCAGGAGCTGCGCTTCATCTCACTTACGGAGGCGGAGCGTGGCGAACTTTCCGGCGTGCGCGCACAGCCGGGGCATTTGGTGAGACCGGGGCTGAATTTTCTGCTGCTCACGCTTTTGCTGGTGATTCTGGGCGGCCAACAGCTGCTGAGCGCCCAGGCGGAGCACCGGTGGCACATTTTGCTTGCCTACACCGCTTTTTCGCTTGTGATGTGGTGTTATTTCCTTGTGATGCGCTCGATCCGGCGCAGCGGCTTTGAGGTGGAGACGATCGCGTTTTTCCTCTCCGCGATCGGGCTTTCTGTTGCGGCCGGGTCTGCGCCCGAAGCGCTGCTTAAGCATCTTTTGCTGCTCATCGCCGGCATTGTGCTGTTCATTCTGCTCGGCTGGTGGATGCGCGATCTGCGCCGCACCCGCGCCCTGCGCTGGGTCTGCGGCTTTGCAGCGCTGGGCTTTCTGGCGCTTAATCTGTTCACCGCGGAGGAAGTTTTCGGCGCGCGCAACTGGCTCTATATCGCCGGTTTTTCCGTCCAGCCCTCGGAGTTCGTGAAGGTCGCCTATATTTATGCGGGCGCCGCGACGCTGGAGCGACTCTATTCCGGGCGAAACCTCTTTCTGTTTATCGCGTTTTCCGCGCTGTGTGTCGGTGCCCTCGCGCTGATGGGCGATTTCGGCACGGCGCTGGTGTTTTTTGCAACCTTTCTGGTCATCAGCTTTCTGCGCAGCGGCAACCTCGCCACGGTGTTTCTCGCCGTGTCGGGCGCGGCGCTTGCCTGCTTCCTCGTGCTGTATGCAAAGCCGCATATCGCCGCGCGCTTTGCCACATGGGGACATATTTGGGAAACGCCCTACGGCGCCGGTTTCCAGCAGACGCGCGCGCTTGCCGCGGCGGCCTCGGGCGGACTGCTTGGCTGCGGGGCGGGCGCGGGCTGGCTCAAGGACATTGTGGCGGCGGACACGGACCTTGTCTTCTGCCTGATCTGCGAGGAGCTTGGACTGCTCACGGCTGTGCTGGCCATCCTCGCCATTGTGCTGTTGGCCGCTTTTGCTTACCGGAACGCCACAGGCAGCCGCAGCAGCTTTTATGTGATTGGCGCCTGCGCGGCGGTGAGTCTGATGATGGTGCAGCTTGCGCTCAACGTTTTCGGCTCAACGGACATTCTGCCGTTTACGGGCGTGACTTTCCCCTTTGTCTCGCGCGGCGGCTCAAGTTTGATCTCCTGCTGGATGCTGCTGGCTTTCATCAAGGCGGCGGACACGCGGCAAAACGCCAGCTTCGCGCAGAAGCTCCCCTCCGGCATCCTGACGGAAGAGGCAGATGAGGATGAGGAGGACGGCGAATGAAAAAGGTCAAAACCCGCGCCGTTTTCTCTCTGCTCATTGCGCTGGCGCTGGTGTTCGGGCTTGGCGTCTACGTTTTCCGTTTCGCGCGTGACGGCGCGGACTGGGCTTCCTTTACCGCAAACCGTGCTGTTTATCAGAACGGACAGCTTGCGCGCGGCACGATCACCGACCGAAACGGTGTTGTTCTTGCGCGGGCGGACGGTGATGCGCGCGGCTATGCCGCGGATGCGGACACACGCATGAGCTGCCTGCACGCGGTGGGTGACTTTGCCGGCAATATCGGCGCGGGCGCGATTCAACTTTTTTCCGACGAACTTGTCGGATATAATCCTGTAAGCGGCGTCTATGACCCGGGCGGGGAAGGTGCTGTTGTGGTGCTTTCGCTCGATGCGAAGCTTTGCAAAGCGGCAAACGCTGCGCTCGCCGGGCGAAACGGTGCCGTTGCGGTGTGTAACTACGAAACGGGGGAGATTCTTTGCATGGTTTCTTCTCCCGCTTATGATCCGGAATCCGTCCCCTCTGTTTTGCCGGAGGGTGCGTATCTCAACCGCGTCACGGGCGCGGCCTATACGCCCGGATCGGTTTTCAAGATCGTCACGCTTGCTGCCGCCATCGAGCGCATCCCCGATTTGAAAAGCCGCAGCTTTTGGTGCGAAGGGGAGACTGTTGTTGACGGCCAGATCGTGCACTGCACGGCAAGCCACGGCGCGCAGACCGTTGAACAGGCCTTTTCCAATTCCTGCAACTGCGCGTTTGCCGAGCTGAGTCTGGAACTCGGCGGGGATACGCTTGCGGAATATGCCGGGCGGCTCGGCATGACGGAGCAGCTTGCGCTGTGTGGCAGCGTCACCGCTGCGGGAAACTTTGAAAAGGGCGACGCCGGCTCCACGGCGCTGGCATGGAGCGGTATCGGACAGTCCACTGACCTCGTTTGTCCCTTTGCGATGCTCCGTTTGGTGAGCGCGATTGCCGGAGACGGCCTTGTGCAGGAACCCACGCTGCTCCGCGACGGAAAAACAACGGAGACCCGGATTTTGGACAAAGAAACCGCCGAATTGCTTGCGGATGATTTGCGCTATAATGTCGTGTACGGCTACGGGGAGTGGAACTTCCCCGGCCTTGCGCTTTGCGGAAAAACCGGCACGGCAGAGGTCGGTGACGGTGCGCCGCACGCATGGTTCACCGGTTTTTTGCAGGATCAGGAACATCCATACGCCTTTGTCGTCGTGATTGAGCACGGCGGCAGCGGCATCGGCGCGGCAGCCCCCGTGGCGAACGCTGTGCTGCAGGAGGCTGTTAAATCCTGAACTGCCCGAATGAGATAAGGAGCTTGCCATGACTGCAAACGGCAAAAAAATTCTCTGTTATCTGTTTATCCCACTCTCTTTGATCTATATGGAGCTGGCCTTTAAGTTCTGGTGCTTCGGCTCCGTCAGCGCGAAGGGGGCTGTGTATACAACGCTGCTCTCCGGCGCCTTCGGCTTTGCCCTGAGCCTCAGCTGCTGCGTCGGAAAGCGCTTTTCGCGCGCGACAGCAACGGTGTGGCTCGTGATTGCTTTTCTGCTTTTTGGCACACAGGCGGTTTATTTCCGCATCTTCAAGGCCTTTCTTGCGCTGTTCAGCGTCACAAAAGCGGGCGGCGTGGTCGCCGATTTCTTCGATCAGGCGCTCATAGGCATATGGAACTCTCTGCCCTTTTTGCTCGCTGCCGCCGTGCCGCTCGTTCTCTGGCTTGTGTTTGGCAGGCAGCTTGCTGACTGCGCGCAGCCCAAGACGCTCTACCGCGCGGGCCTGGCCGGGCTGTTTCTCGTTTTGCAGCTTGCCGCCGTCTGCGGCATCATGGCAAAACAGCCCGGCTATATGTCGCCCGGCTATCTCTACAGCGACACGCTGATCCCCAGTCTTTCGCAGGAATATTTCGGCCTGATCACCACAACGCGCATTGATCTGCGCGAGCTGATGCTTACGCAGCCGGAGCCGGAGCTTGCGCCACTCCTGCCGCTGCCGGATCATGACGAGGCAGAAACCGATGCGGAGGAACGGCAAAGCACGCCGGCGGAGCTCTCTGTGCCGGAGGACGGTGCGGACAGGAATGTGCTGGACATCGACTTTGACCGCCTGATTTCCGAAACAGAGGATAGCACGCTGCTTGAAATGCACCGGTATTTCCAAAACCGCGAGGCCACAAACAAAAATGCGCAGACCGGGTTGTTTGCCGGGAAAAACCTGATCTGGATTGTGGCGGAGAGCTTTTCCGCCGAGGTTATCGACGAAACGCTCACGCCCACCCTGTATAAGCTGTGCAGCGAGGGCTATACCTTCGAAAACTTCTATGATCCGCTCTGGGGCGTCTCCACGAGCGACGGGGAATATGTGACGATGACGGGCCTGCTGCCCAAATACGGCGTTTGGAGCTTTTCGCTCTCGTCGGAGAATTACATGCCCTTTTCCATCGCCAACATGTTAAACGACGAGGGCTACAGCTCCTATGCCTTCCATCCCCATAACTACAGCTATTACGACCGGGACAAGAGCCATCCGAACATGGGCTACGTCTGGCGCGCCAAGGGAAACGGCCTGAATGTCACAGACCAGTTCCCGGAGTCCGATGTGGAGATGGTGGAGCAGAGCGTCGGGAGCTATGTAAGCTCCCCGCCTTTCCATGTTTACTATCTGACGGTCAGCGGACATATGTTCTACACCTTCCCCGGAAACCCGATGGCTGCCAAGCACGAGGCAGAGACTGCGAATCTGCCCTACAGCGAGGGTGTGCGCGCGTATCTGGCCTGCAATCTGGAACTGGAGGACGCGCTTTCCATGCTGCTGCGTGAACTGGACGCGGCAGGTGAACTGGAAAACACCGTGATTGCGCTCTCCGCCGACCATTATCCTTATGCACTGAGCGATCAGGAGCTTTCCGAGCTGCGCGGAGCGCCCATCGGGGATGAGCTGGAGCTTTACCGCAACGCCTTTATCCTGTGGAGCGCGGAGCTGGAGGAGCCGGTCACCGTGACGAAGCCCTGTTCCACGCTGGACATTCTGCCGACGCTCTCCAATCTTTTCGGCCTGCCCTACGATTCCCGGCTCCTGATGGGACGGGATATGTTCTCGGATGCAGAGGGGCTTGTTGTCTTCGCCGACCACAGCTTTATCACGCCGTGCGGGCGCTACAACGCCGGCTCTGACGCGTTTGAGCCTGTCCCCGGCATCTTTGCCTCCGAGGAGGAAATGCAAAAATACGTGCATGAGACGCTTGAGGAAGTGGACCGCATGTTCACATACAGCGCAGAGATTCTGATGCAGGACTATTACGCCACCGTGTTTTCCGTGCCGGCGCAGGAGTGAGCGTTACCCACATATTTGAAAGGCAAAGACAGATATGATCGACATTTCCGTACAAAACTTAGTCAAGGCCTTCGAGGTCGGCAAGAACATCATCGATGGCCTGAGCATGGAAATTGAAGCCGGCGAGCGCGTGTGCCTGCTCGGTCGGAACGGCGCGGGCAAGACCACGCTTTTCCGGCTGCTGACCGGCGAGCTGAGCGAGGACGAGGGCAACATCGTCATTGGCGGCGACAAGCGCATTGGGCTGATTTCGCAGATCCCTGTCTACCCGGAGGACTACACGACAGAGGATGTACTCAAAACCGCGCACGCGCGTCTGGATGCCATCGCCGCGCGCATGGAAAAGGTGTCGGAGCGGATGGCCACGGACAGCTCGGACAAGCTGCTGCGGGAATATGACACGCTCTCGGCCGAGTTCGAGCGGCTTGGCGGCTATGACACGGACTATGCGCGCAACCGCGTTGCCAACGGTCTGGACATTTCGCACGACATGCGCGGGAGGCTGTTTTCGCAGCTCTCCGGCGGGGAAAAGACGCGCGTGAACCTGGCGCGGCTGATTTTGGAGGACACGGACATTCTTCTGCTCGACGAGCCGACGAACCATCTGGATCTGCGTGCCACGGAGTGGCTGGAGGAATACCTGCTCAGCTTCCGCGGCACAGTGCTTGCCATCAGCCACGACCGCTATTTTTTGGATCGGATTGCGCAGCGAACCATTGAGCTGGTCAATGGAAAGGCTGAGTTCTACAGCGGCAACTACAGCTTTTATGTGCAGGAGAAGCGTCGGCGCTTTGAGGAGCAGCTTGCCCGTTACGAGCGGGATCAGGCCAAGCTCAAGCAGCTTCAGGAGGCCGCGGACAAGCTGCATTTGTGGGCCTTCATGGGCAACGACAAGCTGCACAAGCGCGCCTTTTCCATGGAAAAGCGCATTGACCGTCTCTCGCAGACCGAGCGTCCGCGCGAAGAAAAGAAGATGACCGCGCGGTTTTCCGAAAAGGAATTTCGCGGGGATGAGGTGCTGGTGCTCGACGGGGTGAGCAAGGGCTTCGACGGCAGAACGCTTTATTCGGACGTCTCCGGCATCGTGACGGGCGGTGAGCGCATTGCGCTCATCGGCGATAACGGAACCGGAAAATCCACGCTCGTGCGGATTCTCACGGGCGAGCTCAGGCCGGATACGGGTCTTGTGCGGCGCGGCCCCGCCATCAAAACCGCCTATCTGGAGCAGCAGGTGCATTTTGAAGACGAAAACCGCAGCGTGCTGGATACCGTGCTGTACGAGACGAATTGCACGCCGCAGACCGCACGCAACCGCCTCGGCGCGTTCAAATTCTCCGGGGAGGATGTGTTCAAGCCCGTCTGGGCGCTCTCCGGTGGGGAGAAGAGCCGGCTGCGGCTGTGTATCCTCATGCATGGGGAGATCAATTTCCTGATTTTGGACGAGCCGACCAACCATCTTGACCTCGCCAGCCGCGAGTGGATGGAGGACACGCTCTCCGATTATGAGGAGACGCTTTTGTTCGTCTCGCACGACCGGTATTTTATTGAGAAATTTGCCACGCGCATCTGGTCGCTGGAAGACGGCGTTTTCCGGGATTATCGCGGCGGCTTTGCGGAATACCGCGCCTATCGGAAGCGGCAGGAGGAGCTTGCGCGCACGGCGGCGAAGAAAATGCCCGCACCCGCAAAAGCAGAGAAGGCGGCCACGGAGAAACGGCCGAGGAAAAACACGGAAAAGCAGCTCGCGCAGACGGAGCGCGAGATCGCAAAGCTGGAAAAGGCGCTCGCGGAGATCGGGGAACAGGAGGAACTCTATGCCTCGGACTATCAGCGCTTGATGGAACTCGGGGAGCAGCGCGCGGAACTCGACAGCCAGCTCGACGCGCTCTATGAGAAGTGGGAGGCGCTTTCCGAGGCCTAAACTTACATCTTTCTCTTTACATTTTGGGAAAAGTTTGCTATACTACATGAGCGCCTTTTTGAAAGGCGCTCCCATATGCGCCCGTAGCTCAGTTGGATAGAGTGTCAGACTCCGACTCTGAAGGTCGCTGGTTCGAATCCAGTCGGGCGTACCAAAACCCCCGTCACCCGAAGGGTTTTCGCTCAAAGGGACAAAAATTGACCAATGGGTGAAAGCCGGTACGGGACAAGAGAAAACCCGATCATCGAAAAGATGGTCGGATTTTTCTTTATATACAGATGAAAACAGCTCCGA
>SVLI01000016.1 GCA_015068035.1 Oscillospiraceae bacterium
TTTACGATAGTTGGTGTTTTTAACGGTGAGGGTCCACCCGTTCCCATTCCGAACACGGAAGTTAAGCTCACCAGTGCCGACAATACTTGTCTGGAGACGGACCGGGAAGATAGGTCAATGCCAACACAAAGCCCGCAAGAGCAATCCTGCGGGCTTTGATTTCTTTTACTGGTTTTTTTCTAAAGACTGTGTTATACTTCTTTTGTTGACTATTTGCTGTATAGAATTAGTCTAATTCGATGGAATTCGGATACATCTTATTTTTAATTTAATGACGAACAATTAAAGCCTTGCGATGCATTGGGAGGTAGTTGTCAAAATGTCTAAGAAGCGTTCAAGGGGATTCCAATCTTTTTGGGTTGGAGCAATCATGGTGAGCTTACTGCTTGTTTTGTTTTCGTTGATTTTTGTATCCTGCTCAAAACCTGGCGATGAGGGCATGGATGTGAATTTGGAAAGTCCTGATGTCGGCAAGAACGAAGATCCCGAAAATAATGAGGATCCGTTGACCGGCAATGAGGAACAGCAGCCGGAAGAAACGCCTGCGCAGAACACCACGCCGCCGACGACGCAGACGCCCACGAATGATCCGCAGTATACGCCGCCTGTGCAGTCGCACACGGTGCTTGCGCAGACGGAGGATATGGGCCGCGAGTATCTTGACAAGATTTATTTCCTTGGTGACAGCACGACCTATGGCCTCGGCTATTACTATGACCATGGCTATACCGATCTCGTCACTTCCAAGCATGTTTGGACGCCGAGCAGCGGTACGCTGACGCTCGACCAGTGGAGTTACGTTGCCATTGTCAATCCTGACACCGGCGAGGAAATGATGCTGCCGGATCTGCTTGCGCTTAAGAAGCCCGAATATCTCTGCATCACGCTTGGTGTCAATGGAGTGAGCTTCATGAAAGAGCAGTATTTTAAGGACTCCTACACTTCTCTGGTCAAAAAGGTGCAGGAAGTCAGCCCGAACACGAAGATTATTCTCAACTCGATCTACCCGGTGACAACCGGCTATGAGGAGAAGGGCAACGGAATCAACAACCTGAAGATCGAAGCTGCGAATCTCTGGATTCAGAACGTTGCGGAGAGCTGCGGTGTGAATTATCTGGACAGCGCAAGCGCGCTGCGCAATGAAAACGGTTATCTGCCCGACGAGCATACGAACGGCGACGGCCTGCATTTGAACGGTGAGGCCTTTGGCCTTGTGGTACAGTATATCCGCACACATGCCTGCTGATGAATTAAGGAGGAAATGCAAATGAAAAACATTGTGAAATTTTTAGCCCTGGTTTTGTGCCTGACGGCGCTTCTCGCGCTGTGCGCCTGCGATGGAGAGAAAATCAACACGGAAGTGGCACCGGCCGATATTGCAAACGCGATCGTCAACGAGATGGGCAGCGCGGACGCCATGACGGCTCTGGACGAGAGCTACATCACCGGCCGCATGGAAATTGACCTTTCCAACTGTGCGGAATATGACGTTCGCCTGAGCACGGCCAGCATCAACGTCAACGAGTTCGGCGTGTTCAAGGCCAAGGACGTGGATCATGTCGAGGCACTTGATGCGGACGTGCAGGCTTATCTGGCGATGCGCCTTGAGACATGGATGGACGAATATCTGCCCGAGGAGAAGCCGAAGGTTGAAAACGCACAGGTCAGAACCTTTGGTCCTTATGTGATCTACACGATCCTCTCCGAGAGTGACAGCAAGATCGCCATCGACACGATGAGCGAGATGCTCACGAAGTAATCAAAGCAAAACTTAAGCCCGCAGAGCGCCGGAACACCCTCAGCGCATCTGCAGCACACAGCCGGGGATTTGGTATTTGGATACTAAATCCCTGGCTTTTTGTTGCAAGGAATGCACCGACCACGCTTCGCCTGGAGAGCGTCACACCCGCGCAGCATCCGTGACGGAAACTTCAAAAGCCGTTTTTTCCATCTGTTCGCCGTCGATCAGTTTTATGTATTGCCGCGATTGGATGCGCCCGTGCAGTGCGATGCGGTCGCCGACGCGCCAGGCGGAGGCGCTGTGCGCGAGGAGCCCCCACGCGATACAGGGCAGATAGTCGCTGCGTCCGTATCGCCGGTTCACGGCGAGCATCAGATCACAGATCTCGCGCCCCATGGGGGTGGTGCGCAGCGTTGGCGCTTTGCAGAGCGTGCCGGTCAGCTCGACCAGGTTGCGATCCTCGCCGGTTTCCATTTCAATCGACCTGGCAAACACACTGATGATCAGCCGACTGCCGATGCCGCTGCGGTTATTGAAAGAGCGCAGCTCGCCGTATACGCCGAGCTTATCTCCCTCGGTTAGTTCTGTGCACGACAGCAACTCCTGCCTTGCGATGACATTGAGCCTGTCCACGGCGCCGGACAGGCGCTCAACTTCAATGGGGAAACTGTAAAACCGCGCGCCTCTGCTCTCGTGAGAGAAGACCGGCGCGCAGGAAGTGACGCCGCGCAGCGTCACGCTGTTGATCTTCGGATTTTCGTCCATACGCACACCTCGAATACGTTTCATTCGGAATTGTTTGCCAGGGCGGGCGAGGGATTCCAAGCCGCTTATGCACCCGGTGCTGCCAGTCTATCGACTTTGACGAACATTAAGTCAACAAAACCTGCGCAGGGAAAGGCGGATTCGGATCCTGTCGCACGGCCTTAACCAATCGTATTCGGGCGGTGCGTGTTTTATGCGCGCACGTACTTCGCCGGACCGCGCAAGCGGGTCCGTTTCGGATTTGTGTGATTTGGGTTTTGCTGAAGGCAGCCGTTTAAAGATGTGCCCCCATGAGCAGCGATGCCGCGCAAAAAGCGAGGATGTCCTCGGTTTCTCCGGGCGGACAGCGCATGGGGATTTCCTGCATCTCCAGCACTTTGCCGGAAAGCGTGGGAACTTCCCGATGCACGGAGAGGGTGAGGCTTTCCGGTGTGCGGGACGAAAAGCTGATGCTTGCACGGGAGGAGGGGCCGAAGCTGACGATCCACTCGGCGCGAACGCGCGAGAGCTGCGCTGCTTTCTCCGGCGGTGTGAGCAGAATGCGGCAGTATATCTCCGGCGCTTCACCCTGCCAATCCGGAGAAACGATCAGCATGGCGCAGCGGAGTTTTTCCCCGGGCGCAGGCCGCAGCAGACGGCAGGCGCAGCGCGAGGCAATCGGGAGCAAAAGCGGAAAAAGTTGTCCGTTCGTTTCCAGTATAGCCGCTGCATGCATGTCTGCCGCCTCCCTGTGGCCCGTGCCACTTGCATATTCTGTGCGTGCGGGGTAAAATAAATGTACATTTCTGTTTTTTGAAAAGGAAAATTTGCTATGGATCTGGATATTCGGGAGATTTTGCGCCGCTGTGACCATACGCTGCTGCGGCGCGACTGTGGGGAAGACGAGATCGCCGCGCTCTGCGACGAGGCGCTGCGCTACGGCTGTGCCTCGGTGTGCATCCCGCCCTGTCATGTCGCCTTTGCCAAGGCGCAGGTCGGGGACAAAATGAAAATCTGCACCGTGATCGGCTTTCCAAACGGTTACAGCACAACGGCCGTTAAGGTTTTTGAGGCGCAGGAGGCCATCCGGAGCGGCGCGGACGAAATCGACATGGTGGTCAACCTCTGCCTGCTGCGCGACGGGAAGCGGGATGCGCTGCTTGGCGAGATCTGCGCGCTGAAAGCTGCCTGCGGAGAAAAGGTGCTCAAGGTTATTGTGGAAACCTGCCTGCTCAGTGAGGAAGAAAAACTTGCGCTGTGCGACATCGTGTCCGAATCCGGTGCGGATTTCATCAAGACATCCACCGGTTTTTCCACCGGCGGGGCAACGCGCGAGGATGTGCGCCTTCTCCGAGAGAACTGCAGCGAACAGGTGCGCGTGAAAGCCGCCGGCGGGATTGCAACGCTGGAAGATGCAGCGGACTTTGTCGCCCTCGGCGCGGACCGCCTCGGCACAAGCCGCGTGGTGAAGCTTGCAATCGAACAGGGTTATTAAGCGCAGCGAGCGGATGTGCCCTCCTGAAGATTGAATCAGGAAAACAGGACGCGGCGCAGCAGGCGGCATAGCGTCACGGCGGGGATGCTCAGGAGTAGCCAATAAAAACTATACAGAAGGCAGATCTGTCCGGATAGATTCAGCGGCAGGGAGGAGTAATCCCAGACGTTCCAGCCGAGCGCCCGGTTGACAAGCAGCCCCGTGAAAAGCTCCACGGCCGTGATCAGCGCCGCGCAGAGCACGCCGGACAGCGGCAGCGGCAACGCAAGGCGCGTTGCCACGAGATAGATCAGCAGAAAGCACAGTCCGCCGGTGAGCAGCATCGTCCAATGTGTGTGACCGCGCCAGAGCAGCTCAATCGCGCCGTAGCCGATGGCGCCGAGCGTGTAGACAAACATAAATTCCAACATAGTGGAAGTTTGCCCCATGCAGATGCGTTTTATGTGATGCATCGGAAAAAGGGCGTCCGGCACAATACTTTCCAAATATAAAGAAGTCCCCCCTGCGGCAAAATAGTCGACAGGGGGGATTTTTGTTGATAAAAAGGAGATTTGTCGTGCATTGTGCCGCGCTGTTGCTCTCAAGCCTGTGTCTTGCGCTGAGCACCTGGGCGCTGACAGCGCCGGACGCAGCGCCGGAAGAAGCGGAGATGGATGCGTGTGTCCGGTTGCCAATCGTCATGTATCACCACATCAGCGATGTGGAGGCGATCTGGGGCAAATATGTCGTGAGCAGCGCGGAGTTTGAGCGTGACCTGCTCTGGCTTCGCGAGAACGGCTACGAAAGCGTGCGCGTGCAGGATCTGATCGCATGGTCGGAGGGGCGCTTCTCCCTGCCGGAGAAGCCCTGTATCATCACGCTGGATGACGGCTATGAGAGCACCGGCGTTTGCGCCGCGCCGCTGCTGGAAAAGTATGGCTTCACGGGTGTCGTCGCGGTGATCGGCGCCGTTGCGCAGCAGTATAGCGAGCAGCCTGACCACAACCTGCGCTATTCGCATCTGAGCTGGGAGGCCGTTGCGGAGCTTTCGCGCGGCGGCGTGCTGGAGGTGCAGTACCACACATGGGATATGCATACGCTCTCGCCCCGTCAGGGCTGTAACCGGAAAAAGGGGGAGGCGGAATCGGGTTACCGCGCGGCGCTGGAGCGGGACATGGAGCAGTTTGCGGATGCCTGCGCTGCCTACGGCGTGAAAACCGTGCCGTCTGTTGCGTATCCCTTTGGCGCTTACTGCGCGCTGACGCGGGAGATCGTCGCGGCGAATGGATTTCGCGCCGCCTTTACCTGCACCGAGCGGGTGAATCTGCTCACCGGCGCACCGGAGGAGCTTCTCGAGCTCGGACGATTCAACCGTCCTCACGGCGTTTCAAGCGCCGAGTTTTTTGAAAAGTGGGAAGAAGAAAAGGGCTGAGCATTCTCTTAAAACAACATGGACAGAATGCGGACGAGCAGACAGGCGATGAGCCCGAAAACCGTCGGCAGCGCGGCGGCAAGGGCCGTGTAGCGCCAGGAGCCGGTTTCCTTGCGGATGGTCAGCAGCGTTGTTGCGCAAGGCCAGTGCAGCAGCGAAAAAAGGATAAAGCATGCGCCTGTCACGCCGGTCCAGCCGTTTGCGCGCAGCACCGTGCCGAGAGACGCGAGCGCGCCCGGCTCTGTGAGCTGCCCCTGTGAGAGATAGCACATGAGCATAACGGGCAAAACCAGCTCGTTTGCAGGCAGACCAAGAAGGAAGGCCAGCAGGATAACACCGTCCATCCCCAAAAGCCGCCCAGGTGCATCAAGAAACGAAGAAAGCGCTTGCAGCAGGTCAATGCCGCCCGGGCGCACATTTCCGATCAGCCAGAGGAGCAATCCCGCAGGGGCGGCAATCGTAACGGCCCTGCCGAGCACAAAAAGCGTCCGGTCCAGGAGCGAGCGCACAAGCACGCGCAGAATCTGTGGTCTGCGATAAGGCGGAAGCTCCAAAGTGAAAGAAGAGGGCACGCCCCGCAGCAGCGTTTTGCTCAGCAATTTGGAGGCGAGAAGCGTTGAGACCACGCCAAGCAGGATGATCAGTGTAAGAATCAGCGCGGACACGGCGCTGCCCAGCAGGCCGCTGCCCGCGAAAAACAGGCTGATCAGGCTGATAATCGTTGGAAATCGCCCGTTGCAGGGCATGAAGCTGTTGGTCAG
Source organism: Oscillospiraceae bacterium (assembly GCA_015068035.1). Taxonomy (GTDB): domain Bacteria; phylum Bacillota; class Clostridia; order Oscillospirales; family Oscillospiraceae; genus SIG483. Next base: position 6,153 of record SVLI01000016.1, read on the forward strand.
CACAGCGATGAGCTTTTCGCGCGGTGAGTCAATGATGCGGCAGCCGACAACACCGGCTGCGTTGCAGCCGAGGCCCATACACATTGTCAGCGCCTGTTTACCGCAAGCGCTGCATCTTTTGAAGCTGCCGTCGAGATTAAAGGCCATGCGGGGCAGATAGCCGAGGTCCTCCAAAATCGTAAAGAGCGGGAAGAAAATGGCCATCGGCGGCAGCATGACCGCCACGACCCAGGCGACGGTTGTGTATACGCCATCAAGCAGCGCGCCGGTGAGCCACGGCGGGGCGTGCAGCGCGGTGAAAATCTCCCGCAGCAGCGCGCCGAGCCAGGAAAAACCCCGGCTGAGCAGCGCGGAGGGATAGTTGGCTCCCGAGATGGTGAGCCAGAGCACAAGCGCCAAAAGCGTCAGCATAACCGGAATGCCCCAGACCGGATGCGTCAGCACGCGGTCGATGCGCCGGTCACGTGTTGCCGCGGGGGAAGTGCTTTTGCGAACGCATTGGCGGCAGAGCGCTTCCGCTTCCGCAGCCGCGGAAGCAGCGCACAGGTCGCTTAGTCCAGCGGTGTCAAGGCCGTGCAGGTGCAAAATTTCCCGAGAAAGCCGCAGGGCGGCGGCAAGAGCGGCATCATTCTCCGGCGAAATGCCAAGCTGCGTGCGAAACGCATCGAGCGTAGAGCCATCCGCCTCCAGCAGCCGCAGCGCCAGCCATCGCGCAGGCAGCGGCAAGCCGCGCGATTCCAGCAGAGAGACCAGCGGCGCGCAGGCGGTTTCCACCGCCGCAGGTAGCGGGATGGGGTGCGCCGGGCCGGGCGTACGGGTGTCCACGGCGCGAAGAAAGGCCTCGATGCCCCTGCCGCGCGCGGCAGACATTGGCAGCACCGGCACGCCCAGCCGTGATGCGAGTTTCTCCGTGTTTGGAAAGATACCTTTTTTCTCCGCTTCGTCGCACAGATTCATGCAAATGATCACGTTTCCCGTGATCTCCAGAATTTGCAGCGCAAGGATCAAACTGCGCTCGGCGCAGGTGGCGTCGCACACGACGATTACCGCATCCGGCGCGCCGAAACAGAGGAAATCCCGCGTGATTCGCTCCTCGTCGGAGCGGGCGGTGAGGGAATAAGCCCCCGGCGTGTCCATCAGCAGATAGTGCTTTCCCGCGTGCTGAAAGCGACCGCAGGCACTGCCGACGGTTTTGCCCGGCCAGTTGCCGGTGTGCTGATGCAAACCGGTCAGGCGGTTGAAGAGTGTGGATTTGCCCACGTTTGGATTGCCCGCCAGCGCGAGCACGGTTTCGTCCCCGCGCGCGGAGCTGCTTTGGTCAGAAGAACCCGCGTTGCGGTGAACGCGGAAAGGAAAGCGCATACATGGATCACCTCGATGTGTTTTCGTGCGCGCCGGATGTGTTTTCGCACGTTTGCACGCGGACGGCTCTTGCGTCCTCCGGGCGCAGTGCGATGACTGTGCCGCGGATGAGATAAGCGGTCATCCCGCCCCGGGTGCCGCGGAAGAGGGCTTCAATCTGCGTGCCGGGTGTGATGCCAAGGTCCATTAGCCGCCGGCGCATGGCGCCCTGCGTGTACAGTTCGGTCACAAGGCCTCTTTTGCCTTGCATCAGCGTGTCAAGCGTACAGTTCATCCCACGACCTCCTTTTTGCCGTATGTTTCCGATACAGTCTATGCGCAGGGCGTGTCGCCGCTCCCGGGCAAAAAAATACGACGGCAGAATTTTCTGCCGTCGTAACTTTAGATATCAAAGGATAAAGGCGTTTCCGTTGCGCCGAAACCTGCGCAGACCTTGAGGGAACGCTTAAAACACATCCTCCACAACCGTCTCGGGAGGAATTTCCAGAAGCTCCGGATTGCGGAGATAATACTTCAAATATTTGAAAGAGGTGGCATAATACTGCCCGTCGCAGATGCGCTCGTCCATTGTGACTGTGTAATCCACATATTTGTGCTCCGTCGGCGTGCCGGTCTTGTCCAGCTCCACCACATGGCGCTTCGCGCCAAAAGCAAGAAAAACGGGGAGGTTGCCGAAGTTGTACAGGTGGTGGTGAACCGGCGGGATGCCCAGGGAACCCAGGTCGGTGATAATCATGGAACCGTGGAAGGGGCTGACGTCAAGCAGAGACTTCGGCAGCAGGCCGAAATAATCCCCGAGGTTCAGCGCCCAGATCGCGAAACGGAGGATGATGCGCGGCAGCTTGCAAAGCGTTTCTGCCACCTGCTCGGTGTTGTTGTTGCCATCATCCGCCTTGATCTCGTCCACCTTCACGTTTAGCTTGCGGTAAATGTCAAAAATCGTATCCTGCGGCGTGAGTTCGACCTTGATGGTGGTCTCAGAACCCGCATCCGTCAGCGTGCGCTTAACAGCCATGACAATCTCCACATTGTTGCGGGCATAGATGCGCTGCCCGTTGACAAAACGGTTGATTGCGGGGCGCGTGGCCACAACGCGTGTGTAGGCTGCGAGGAAAACATGGAGCAGGCCGATGTTTTTCCAACCCTCGGCACGCTTTTTGCGCAGCCAGCGGTCCAGTTCTGTGATCTCAACGCAATCGGAAAACTGGTTGCTTGCGTCATTGCGTGTCTTCATGATAAAGGGAATGAATTTGGTAAATGCGTCAAGAGAGTGGAGCAGCCGCCCATCTCTCCGATCGCCCCAGCGGCGCTTGTATGTGTTTGCCATGCATGTGCCTCCTGTTGCTGTCAATCCGAAAAGGGAAAACCGGAAATGATCGTATTCACGGGATTTAATCATACACGGATTGCGCGAAAAAAGCAAGAACAATACGAATTAAGGTAAAAAAAGCTAAAATTTTGCAGAAAACGGGGAAGATCCTGCGTGATTTCGCCCCCTGTTTTGCCCTCTGGCGGCGCGCAGCATATCCAATCGCGCCGTTTATTCAGAAAAAACCGCCCCAACGGCTGTTGGGGCGGTTGTCATTTTCTGCGAGCTTACTTGTTCATGGCTGCGACCATGTAATAATTAAAGCGCCGCTCGCGATCGAGCGTGGAGGGCTCCATGTGGCCGGGATAAACGTCGAATTCGCCCTCAATCTGCGCCAGACGCTTCAGCGAGCGCAGCTGCGTGGGCATATCGCCGCCTGGCAAATCGGTCCGCCCGCAGGAATCGCGAAAGAGCGTGTCGCCGGTGAAGAGCGCATCGCCGCACTGCAGCGTGACGCCGCCGGGCGTGTGGCCGGGCGTTGCAATCACGTGAAACTCCAGCGCGCCAACGTTGACACAGTCGCCATCGTCATAAAAATATGTACCGTCCGGCGCGTCAAAGCGATGGTGGCCGCTGCCGCAGTCCGCCAGATGCATATGAAGCGGTGCGCCGGTTTCCTCCATCAGCGCGCGCACCGCGCCGGTGTGGTCAAAATGGCCGTGCGTGAGCATGATGGCTTTGCACTGCAGGTGGTTGTCCTCCATATAGTCCAAAATCGTGCCGGACTCGTCACCCGGGTCAATGACAGCGCAGAGCAGGCTGTCCTCATCCGTGACGACGTAACAATTCGTGCCGAGGTGTCCGACGACGAGCGTTTTGATGAGCATAGAAAGGTCCTCCTTCGTGTTGAGAAAAAGAATCGTTTTTGAAATCCGGTATTTACAGCGTGTCGGTGTCCAAAATCAGCGTGACAGGCCCGTCGTTGACGGAAGAAACCTGCATATCCGCGCCGAAGACGCCGGTTTCCACATGAAAGCCGCGTTCGCGGCAGAGCGCGATGACTTTTTCGTAGAGGGGGATGGCTGTTTCCGGCCTTGCTGCGGCGGTGAAGCCGGGGCGGCGGCTTTTGCAGTCCCCATAAAGTGTGAACTGGCTGACGATGAGCAGCTGTGCGCCGGCATCCGCCGGGGAAATGTTCATTTTGCCTGCCTCGTCTTCAAAGATGCGCAGGCCGCAGATCTTGTCCGCGATCTTTTCCGCCTGCTTTTCCGTGTCCGAAACATGGACGCCGAGCAGGACGAGAAAACCTTTGCCGATTTTTGCTGTTTCTGCCCCGTCTATGGCGACGGCGGCGCTTTTAACGCGCGTAAGCACTGCCCGCATGGATTGATTCGCTCCCTTGTTTTGTTCTCCGGTTTATCCCGCACGGATGACGTCCGAAACACCGGAGATCGTGGACAGGCGGGAGGTGATGTTGCGCAGCTCGGTCAGGTCGTGCACTTCGAGCATGAGCGAGGTGGTGGAACGTCCTCCACCGATGTCGCGCGCGACGAAGCTGCGTACCCGCGCGTTGACGGCTTTGAGCACCGTTGCGATGTCCAACACCAGATCGTTGCGGTCAACGGCATGGATTTTCAGCGCGACGGAGTAAAATTCGTTGGTCTGGCTTGCCCACTCGACGTTGATCCAGCGGCCGTCGCCACTCGGGTTGATGCGGCCCTTAACGTGGTTTGGGCAATCCTCGCGGTGGATGGAAATGCCTTTTCCGCGCGTGATGAAGCCGACGATCTCATCGCCGGGCACAGGTGTGCAGCAGCGGGAGAAGCGGACAAGGCAGTTGTCCAGCCCCTCAACGAGCACACCCTGAATGGGGTGCAGGTCCGGCTTTTTCTGCTGCGCGTTGCGCTCGCTGATTTCCGCAATGCGGTCAAGCGCCGTTTTGCTTGGCTCGGGCTTGCGCGCGCGGACGATTTCATCCCGCACGCGGTTGACGGAGCGCACCGCGGTCATGCCGCCGTAGCCGATGGCGGCATACATGTCGTCCAGAGAGCTGATGGCAAGCTTTTTGAGGATCAGCGGCTCAATTTCCGGATCGGTGAGATCGGAAAGCGGAATTTTTGTCCGCCGGAACTCCGCTTCAAACATCTCGCGTCCGCGCACGATGTTTTCCTCGCGCTTTTCTTTCTTGAACCACTGCTTGATTTTGCTGCGCGCTTCGCCGCTTTTGGCAAACTTCAGCCAGTCACGGCTCGGCCCGGGCGCGGATTTGGAGGTGAGCACCTCCACAATGTCGCCGTTTTGCAGCGCAGTGTTGAGCGGAACGATGCGGCCGTTGATCTTCGCGCCCGTCATGCGGTTGCCGATCGCGGAATGGATGGCATAAGCATAGTCGATGGGCGTTGCGCCGGCCGGGAGGTTGATGACGTCGCCCTTCGGCGTGAAGACGAAAACCTCGTCATCAAACATGTCAATTTTCAGGCTGCGGACGAAATCCTGCGCGTCACTGTCCTGCTGGGATTCCAGCAGCTGACGCACCCAGGCGAATTTCTCCGTCTCGCCCTCGCGCACGCCGGTTTCGCCGGTTTTGTATTTCCAGTGCGCCGCAACGCCGTATTCCGCGGTGTGGTGCATTTCCCAGGTGCGGATCTGCACCTCAAAGGGGATGCCCTCCGAACCGATCACGGTGGTGTGAATACTCTGATACGCGTTGGGCTTGGGGGTGGAGATATAGTCCTTGAAGCGGCCGGGCACGGGCTTGAACATGTCGTGAATGTGGCCAAGGACGTTATAGCAGTCGGGGATGTTGTCCACGATCACGCGAAACGCGCACAAATCGAAGATTTCGGAAACGTCCCGCTTCTGCGCGATCATTTTACGATAGATGCTGTAAATATGTTTCAGCCGGTGGCTGGTGGTGCCGCGGAGATTTGCCTCGTCAAGCCGCGTCCGGATGCGCTTTTCTGTCTGTTCCATGAACTCACGCAGCTCGGCCTCCTTGCGCTCCAGAACATGGCTGATTTCCTGATAGCCGAGCGGGTCAAGATAGATCAGCGCGAGATCTTCCAACTCCCACTTGATCTTCTGCATGCCGAGCCGGTGCGCGATAGGGGCATAAATCTCCATCGTCTCAAAGGATTTGCTGCGCTGTTTGTTCGGGGTCTGATAAGCCATCGTGCGCATGTTGTGCAGTCGGTCGGCGATTTTGATGAGGATCACGCGGATGTCCTTCGCCATGGCGAAGAGCATCTTGCGCAGGTTTTCCATCTGCTCCTCTTCCTTGGAGGTATACTGCACGCGCGTGAGCTTTGTAACGCCCTCAACTACGTCTGCAACCGCTTGCCCGAAGATGCGGGTGATGTCGGCGTGGGAGGTTGGCGTGTCCTCCAGCACATCGTGCAAAAGTGCGGCAACGACGCTGTCCTCATCCAGCCACATCTCTGCCGTGATGATTGCCGCTGCAACGACGTGCGTCAAATAAGGCGAGCCATCCCGCCGTTTTTGCGCGCGGTGTGCCTGCTCGGCGTAATCGAAGGCCGCGCGCACGCGCAGCATATCTGCCGCCGGATTGTAGGTGAGCACAGCCGTGCGGAGCTCGTCAAAGCATTCCGAGACGATTCTGTCGTATTCGGCATCCCGTTCGGGTACGTTTTGTGCAGAGGTCTTTTTTTCTTCCATGGTACGGGGCCTCCTGATTTCAGAGCATGTGGGTGAGGCAGCGGGGGTGAAACGGGGAAAAGCCCCGGTGTGTTCTAAAGCATGCGCAGCCGCTGCATGAGCGGTGCGCCTTCCAGATCGGTTTTGCAGCTGTCTTTATGAATTCTGACGCTGAGATGGTTGCCCTCCAGCGACACATCGGCAAGCCGGGTTTCGGCAAAGACCTTCAGGCAGACGCTCGTCATCGCCGGGTGCCTTACAGCGGACATGCGCCGGAGAATCGTGCCCAGGTCACCCGAGATTTCGCCGCCGGCCTGCTGCAGCTGTTTCCAGACGCAGACAAAGTCCGAGCGCTGCGGGAGCAGGCAGTCCTTGTCCCGGGGCAGGAAATTTCCGCCCTCAAAGACCGTGCGGCAGAGCGACAGACAATCCGAAAGGCGGATGTCTTCCACATAAAACATCACGCTCCGGCAACCGCGGTATTCGTTGATCTGCGGATAAAAGGCAATGTCCACAACGCTGCCGGCCTGTATGCCGAGCTCCTCCTCCGTCTGCGAGAACATAATGCAGGAATAAGAGGCGGAAAATTTGTTGATACGAAGACGCAGATGCCGTCCGCCGCCGATGGGTGTGATGCTGTCCAGATAAGCGTGGGTAAGGCAGCAGACCGGGCGCGGATTGCCGCAGCCAAAAGGCTCGAGTTGTTCCAAATCGCGCACGCTGCCGAGCGTCAGCATTTCAGCGGAGCTGATGCAGAGATCCACGTTCAGCGGGTTCTCGCCCGTGCCCGGATGCTTCGCATAATAGGCGCGCATGGCTTCCCGAAAAGCGGGGATGTTCTCCCGCTTGATGTTCAGACCCGCGGCCAGTGCATGGCCGCCGTAGCTCTCCAAATGTTCGGAGCAGGCGCTAAGCGCGTTGAAGAGGTTAAAGTTTCCAAAGCTGCGGCAGGAGCCTCTGCCGCGGTCGCCGTCCAGACAAATCATGATGGCGGGGCGGGAATAGGCATCCGAAAGCCGCGAGGCGGCAATGCCGACCACGCCTTGATGCCAGGTGTCACTGGCCAAAACGATGGGGCCATCCGGCAGCTCGTCGCCGAGCATTTCCACGGCCTCGCGCCAGATGCCCTGTTCAAGCTGCTGCCGCTCGCGGTTCATGGCGCACAGTTCCCGCGCAAGCGCGGTGCACTGCGCCGGATCCCGGCACAGCAGCAGATCCGCTGCAAGCTTGGCGCGGCCAAGCCGGCCGGCGGCATTGATTCGGGGCGCGAGCGTATAGCTCACGACCGTGGCCTGAAGAGAACTGCGCTGTGTGCCGCTTTCCTCAAGCAGCGCAGCAAGACCCGGACGCGGTGACTCGGCAAGAAGTTTAAGGCCATGCCGGACGATGAAGCGGTTTTCGCCCGTCAGAGGCATGACATCTGCAATGGTGCCAACAGCAACCAGATCGCCCCATTTTTTCAGCGCTTCGAGTGGATCGCCCTCCACAGCGCAGATCAGCTTAAACGCCACGCCAACGCCGGCAAGATCCTTGCAGCCCGCGCAGTCCGGCCGCTTCGGGTCGACAACGGCAACGCAGTCCGGCAGCTCCGCCTGGCACTCATGATGATCTGTCACGATCATGTCCATGCCAAGTTCGCGCGCAGTCTGCGCCTCCGCAAGCGCGGTCACGCCGCAATCGACTGTGATCAGCAGCGTCACGCCCTGCGCGTGAAGATGCTCAATGGCTGCAGCGTTGAGGCCATAGCCTTCCTCAATGCGGTCGGGGATGTAAAGCTCCGTTTCCAGACCCTTGTCGCGCAGCCAGTCTGTTAAAAGCACAGTCGATGTGATGCCGTCCACGTCATAGTCGCCATAGACTCCGATATGTTCCTTGTTTTCAATGGCGCGGCGCAGCCGTGCCGCTGCCGCGGGCATGTCCGCCATCAGCATGGCGTCGGAGAGCGTTTCCGGCCCGCAGTGCAGATAATTGTGCGCCTCTTCCGCTGTGCTGCAGCCGCGCGCGGAGAGCAGCGCGGAGAGCAGGGGAGAGAATTCCAGCCCCTTCTTTGCGGATAATGGAGGAGGCGATGCATCGGGAATGATCCAGGAATTGTATTTCATAGCAACGAACCCTTTCTCGTTCCGAAACGTCCTTGTTGTACACGGTTTTATATTTATGGTATGTTATTATACCATAACCAAACATGTTCTGCAAGGAAAAGGAGATTACTTCCTCACTTTTTCAAAAAATTCGCGCAGCAGCGCGGAGCCTTCGGCCTCGAGCACGCCGCCGTAAACGGCGGGACGGTGGCCAAAGCGTTCAGAGAAAAGGTCCACAACGCTGCCGCAGGCGCCGGTGTTTTCCTCCCGCGCGCCGAAAACGACAACGGGAACGCGCGAAGCGATGATCGCGCCCGCGCACATGGGGCAGGGCTCCAGCGTGACATACAAAGTGCAGTCGTCCAGCCGCCAGCTTCCGCGTGCACGGCAGGCTTCGGCGATGGCTTCGATTTCCGCGTGGGCAAGGGCGCTTTGGCTGTTCTCGCGCCGATTGTGTCCGCGCCCGAGAATATTTCCCGCCTTGTCCGCAATCACGCAGCCGACGGGAACTTCGCCCGCATCAAAGGCTGCCTGCGCCTCTTCCAGCGCCAAACGCATCATCTGCTCATGCTCCATGAGATGTGAACACCGTCCTCGGATAGAATAAGGCAGACCTTTCGGCGTGCCCTCGGAAAAACTTCGGTTTCAAAAGAGTATAGCACAATATCGCGCGCATTACAAACGGCTGCGCGTGGGAAACGCGCCATTACGCAAAATGCACCGCGTTTTGTGCGGGGCGATAGGTGAAACGCTTGCCGTCGTGCCGGAAGATGCGCCCCTCGCCATCCCGCTGCAAGTCCGTTTTCCGGCGGGGAGGCGGCGAAGCGACGGAAAATAGTTTTCCCCTATAGACATAGCTATAGGGGAAAAACAATGACTTTGTATGCAAGGCGCGCCGGAAAAGCGGCCTTTTTGAAGAATTTACTTGCGGATAACCTCGCCGATCGGGTCTTTGCCGAAGAGGCAGGCGGCGTTGATCTCGTCATAGTCCACGTGCATGAAGGTTGCATAGTCTTTGCTGACGCGGCAGACAACCTCGTCAAAAATCAGCGCACGGTCGCCGCCGACCTTGACCTGGACGATCTCCTTGTCGGAAACGCCGAATTTCTCGGCATCCTCGGGCGTGAAGTGGATGTGACGCTTGGCGATGATGCAGCCCTCGCTGATCTCCACGCTTCCGTTCGGACCGGTGACGGTGCAGCCGGGGGAGCCGGCGATGTTGCCGCTCTCGCGCACGGGGCAGTCAAGACCCAGACTGCGGGCATCGGTAAAGCTCAGCTCAACCTGCGTTGCCTTGCGGCAGGGGCCGAGGATGGACAGCGTGAGGCTGCCCTTCGGGCCGGTCACGGTGACCTTGCAGGAGCTTGCAAACTGACCCGGCTGGGAGAGTGCCTTCTTATGATCGAGCTCAAAGCCCTCGCCGAACAGAACGTCCAGCGCTTCGCGGGTGACGTGAATGTGACGGCCGGAGCCCTCTATAACGACAGCATTTGCCATGGTATATTTTACCTCCAAATGTGATTTTTCTGCCTGCATCATAGCACTTTTCGGGGAAAAGTCAAGCGAAACGTGCTCCGCGGCCTTTACAAAGTATGGCAGATGGGTTATTATACTGTTTGTTATCATCCGCCGCGCAGCGCGGCGGCGAAAGAAGTGTCCGGATGAACAGAACTTTTTCCACTACCATGTCCACCCTGCGCAAGAAGCGGGGGCTGAGCCAGAGAAAGGTTGCCTCTGATCTGCAGATCAGCCAGGCGTTGCTCAGCCATTATGAAAACGGCGCGCGGGAGCCGGGGCTGGAGTTTGTCTGCCGCGCCTGTGAATATTATGGCGTGTCAGCGGATTATCTGCTCGGCCGCGTGGACGATGAGGGCGACACCGCCTCCGGTGCGCTGGCCATGGTACGGCTGCGGGAACTGGCTGAGGAGCTGCGGGAACTGGCCGACCGCGCGGAGATCTGATATGAACACGGTTTACACGAGCGATGTGCACGTTGCGGCCGAAGCGCTGAAAAGCGGCGGCCTGTGCGCCGTTCCGACGGAGACGGTTTACGGTCTGGCCGGGAACGGACTGGATGAAAACGCGGTGGCGGAAATCTATGCCGTGAAGGGTCGGCCGGAAAACAAGCCGCTTTCCCTGATGGTGCCGGATGCCTCCGGCCTGCAGCGCTGCGGCGAAGAAGTGCCGCCGGCGGTCTGCATGCTGGCCGAAAGGTTCTGGCCGGGGCCGCTTACGCTTGTCGTGCGCGCAAAAGCGGACATCCCGGCATCCGTCCTTGCGGGCGGAAACACGGTGGGCCTGCGCTGCCCGGATCATCCGCTGACGCTGGAGCTGCTGCGGGAGCTGGATTTTCCGCTGGCTGCGCCCTCGGCCAACCCCTCCGGAGAGCCGAGCGCGAAGACGGCTTCTCAGGTGCGAGGATATTTTGACGGGAAAATCGCCTGCGTGCTCGATGGCGGCGAATGCGGCCTTGGACGGGAGTCCACAATTCTGGATCTGAGCGAAACACCTTACCGCGTTTTGCGGCAGGGTGCGCTGTCGGAATCAGAGATCTTTGATGCGCTGCGTGAAAAGATGACGGTTGTCGGCCTGACCGGCGGCACGGGCTGCGGCAAGACGACCGCGCTGCGGGCGATCGCAGAAAAGGGCGGGCGCGTCATTGACTGCGACGCGGTGTATCACGGGCTGCTGGAAAACAGCGAAGCGCTGCGCGCGGAGCTGCGCGCGGCCTTTCCGGAGGCTTTTGACGGAGATGTTTTTAACCGGAAAAAGCTCGGCAGCATCGTCTTTGCGGACGCGGAAAAACTTGAACTGCTCAACACCATCACGCATCGCCACATCCGCCTCGCCGTGGACGAGGCGCTGACCGATTGCGTGAAAAACGGCATCTTTCTTGCGGCGGTTGACGCCATTGCCCTTATCGAGAGCGGATTGGGCGGAATCTGCAGCGCCGTCGTCGGCGTCACTGCGCCCACGGAGGCGCGTGTCGGGCGATTGATGAAGCGCGAGGGGATCAGCCGCGAATATGCCCTGCTCCGCATCTCGGCGCAGAAGGGCGAGGATTATTTCCGCGAGAACTGCGACTATATTCTGGAAAACGACGGCAGCGAGGCTGCCTTTGTTGAAAAATGCCGGGCGCTTGTCCGGATTATTCTGAATGAACAGGAAGGGGAACACCACCATGAGTGAAAAGAGCGAACGCCGCAGCGCGCTGTTCTATGAGCAGAAAAACGGCTATGATCTGATCAACGAGGCCGAGCGTGCGGCCTGCACGGAGTACTGCGAGGGCTACAAGCGGTATCTGGACAGCGCGATGACCGAGCGCGAAGCTGTGCAGAGCGCGATTGAACTGGCCGAGAAAGAGGGCTTTGTTGCCTACGAGCCCGGCATGAAGCTCAAAGCCGGCGATAAGGTTTACTGCTCCAACCGCGGCAAGTCTCTGCTGCTGGCCGTGATCGGCAAGAAGACGATGGATGCAGGCTGTGTCATCGAAGCAGCACACGTCGATTCTCCCCGCCTCGACCTCAAGCAGCTCCCGCTGTATGAGAGCGATGAGCTGGCCTATTTCAAAACGCACTATTACGGCGGCATCAAGAAGTATCAGTGGGCGGCGATCCCGCTGGAGCTGCACGGCGTTGTTGCGCTGCGTGACGGAAGCGTTGTGAACGTCGTGATCGGCCACGATGCGCAGGATCCGCAGTTTGTGATCACCGACCTGCTGCCCCATCTGGCGGCGGATCAGATGAAGAGAACCCCCGGCGATATCATCACCGGCGAGGGACTCAATCTCCTCATCGGCAGCGTGCCGGATGCGGAGGAAGGCAAGGATCGCGTCAAGCTCGCGGTGATCGAGCTGCTCAACGAGAAATACGGCATCACAGAGGAGGATTTCCTCTCCGCAGAGCTCAGTGCTGTGCCGGCTTTCCCGACGCGCGACATCGGTTTGGATCGCAGCCTGATCGGCGGCTACGGCCACGACGACCGCGCCTGCGCCTATGCCGAGCTGCGCGCCATCATGGATGTGCGTGAGCCGGAGCGCACCTGCGTGTGCATCCTTGCGGACAAGGAAGAAATTGGCTCCGAAGGCGTCAGCGGCATGCAGTCCGAGGCCTTTGAAGTGTTCATTGAGGACATCTGCCGCGAGCAGGGTGTGGCGCTGCGCCATTGCTTTGCCAAGAGCTTCTGCGTCTCTGCGGACGTCTGCAATGCCTTTGACCCGAACTTCCCCGAGGTCAGTGAGAAGCGCAACAACGCCAAGATCAACTACGGTCTCGGCATCTGCAAGTTCACCGGTTCCCGCGGCAAGGGCGGCTCGAACGACGCTTCCGCAGAGGTGGTTGCCTATCTGCGCAAGGTCTTTGCCGAGGCGGGCGTTGTCTGGCAGATGGCGGAGCTCGGTAAGGTCGATCAGGGCGGCGGCGGCACGGTTGCCAAGTTCATGGCCGAGCGCAACATCGACACCATCGATGCCGGCGTGCCCGTGCTGAGCATGCACGCACCTTACGAAACCGTCTCGAAGTTTGACTGCTACATGACCTATAAGGGCATGCTGGCTGTGTATTCGGATAAATAAGCCGCGAATTTAAGCAGCATAGAAAGAATAAAAACGCCATCCGGATTCTTCCGGATGGCGTTTATCTTATTTTTGGGGCTTTGCTTTATACTTGATGATGCAATCGTCACAAATGTTGCGGAAACGTGTGCCGAAATCATCCTTGATCTTGCAGTAGGTCAAGTGATCAAAATAACCGCCGCACAATTCGCATTTTTTGCCACTCGGCTGTTCTTCCGCAGGCGCTTCATAGCGTTCAAGTGCCGCTGCGAGAGCGGCTTCTTTCGCTCGCTCCTCGGCGATTTGCGCGATAAGTGCATCGAAGTCAGGTGTTTCGTTCAGGATGGGCACGCCGTATTTCAGTTCTTCAACCCGGTCGACAATGTAATTGTAAAGCGCTTCCATCAGCTCATTGGTAATGCCGTTTTTGTTGTTTTCAAATGTGAACGTGTTTTCGGAAAATGCGTTGTCGCTCTTGTTGTTCATCTGCGAGGAGGGAGTTTCAAACTGCAAATAACCGATCAGCGCGCCGCTTTTTTTGAACTGAACCCCCACAACATCGGACAGAAATATGGTTTTTTCTCCGTCGGTAGCGTTGCCTGTTATAATGCTGCCGAACGTAACGTCGGTAGCGATCACAACCTTGGTGTCGTACAGTTTCATGGTGCGGCCGCGGACGCCTTCAAATTCGTAAATAAACTTTGCCATTGTCGCTCCCCCTTGCACTTTTGTTTATTATATCACCGCAATTTGAAAAAGCAAATCCTGCTGCACAAACCTCCGGGCGGCTTGCAGATGCCCCGGCACATGGTGGAAAGACAACAACGGCGGGGTGAAATTCACCCCGCCGTTAAAATATATAGTTTGTTATCTGAGGAACATATCCTGCAGGTGCTCGAGCTTGAACTCTTTGCCCTCGCACTCGCGCGAAACGCCGGAGTTGCCGACGCTTTCGATCACAGCGTAAACAGCGCCCACCTCTTTGCCCGACTTCGCCTTGACCATCAGGTTGGTGAGGCCGACGTTGGGGTTCGACACGATGCCGCTTGCGCCGTTGCCCAGCGTGGTGACATCGGGCATGCTCATGGAAATGATGCTTTCGCAGCTGGAGCACTTGAATAAGTACAGATTTCCCTTCCAGGACATCTGGTTGTGCTGCGAGATTGTCCAATGCGGCTCTTTGGAGCAGCAAATCGGGCACTTGGGGAAAGTGCGATCAACGAACTTCTGGGGAACGGAGCCGGCAAAGCCGTCCGCGCGATGGAATTTGTAATCCTTGTCTTTGTTATAGGAAATGCCGGCATCCAGAGGATTGTATTTCTGCCAATCCAACTCCGCGCAGCCGGAAGCCTTTTCTTCCCCGGCGGCTTGCTGCTCCTGAACAGGCTCGGATGCAATGGGCTGAACCGGAGGCTGCTCCGTAAAAACGGGCTGGGGCGCAACAGGCTGGGGTGCAGCGGGAATGGTCTGCTGCACAACAGGCTGGGGAATGGGCTGCTGGGCAACGGGAGCGGGCTGCACAACAACGATGGGCTGCTGCGGGGTGGGCTGCTGCACAACAACGGGCTGCGCCGGCGCGGAATTGCCGTTCATTCTGGCAAGCGCGATTTGGCGGTTGGCCTTTGTGGTGCCGATGATGCCCTTGATGAGGAACGGAATGCCCACGCCGTAGAAAGGCAGGGACAGGATGACCAAAACAACGCCCACGGCGCCGCCGGACATGGTCAGCAGGCCAATAAAGCTAAAAAAATACGCGACGGCAGTGAATACAATACCCAGGATCAGCTTCTTCTTGGCAGAAGCGCGCACCTGCATCAGCTGGTCTAAAGACTGATTGTTCATAAAAACCCCCATATAATTTGTGACATGCAACGCGAAAAGCATTCGCAGATCGTGTTGCGAAACGGTTATAAAGCGTCAGAATTACTGTTTGGTGAACTCGTGGTCGTTGTTGACCAGCGCGCCGCCCTTGTATTTGTAAACGGTGGAGATGCCCATGTTGCCGTCCTCGTGCAGAACGACCTTGCCACCCTTCACTTCCCAGGTGCCGTCCTCGGTGCTGCTGAAGCTTCCGTTTTTGTAGGTCGCCTTGGCGTAGTCGCCGTCAGCGGACAGAACGAACGCAACGGCAAAGGTGTTTCCGTTGTAAACATAGGTGCCGCTCCAGGTGCCGACCGCGTCTTCTTCCTTGATGCCGCAGGCGCACAGGCTAAGGCAGATTACGCACACCAGCGCGACGGCAACGATGTTTTTGATTTTGTTCATGATGAGGCCTCCAAAAGTTTTCTTTATCATACTACACAAACGGTAAAAAGCAAACAGATTATTTAAGCTTGGAAATTTTTTCTGTGTTTGCAATTACAATCAGCTTGTCATCTGCCTGCAACGGTGCATGGGGATCAATGTCCACGCTTACAGACTCTCCCTTACGTAACGCCACCACATTGACAGAGTATTTCTTTCGCAAATTCAATTCAATCAGGTTCTTGCCAAGCCACTCCGGCTTAACATCCAGTTCAATCATGGATACATTTTTGGCTAACGAAACCATATCCACAAGGCCGGAACTGAGAAGGTTCTTTGCCAACCGGATGCCGGATTCGTTTTCCGGAAACACCACTTTATCCGCGCCTACCCGAGTCAGGATTTTCTGATGCATTTCATTGGCGCTTTTGGCAATTATGGTTTTAATTCCGAGTTCTTTGCAAAGTGTTACGGCCATAACGCTGGCTTCCAGATTGTTGGCCATGGCAATGATCACCACATCCGCATTCGATATTCCCAGTTGACGGATCACATCCGGATCGGTAATATCGGCACATTTGCAGATGGGCAGCTCGTTGGCGGCGGCATTGACGATTTTTTCGTCGGCATCCACCGCAATAACTTCCATGCCGTTGTTGACCAATTCGCGGGCAACGGCAATGCCGTACCGCCCCAGACCAAAGATGGCATATGTTTTTTTCGCGCTCATATTCAAAACTCCTTTACCCAACGCTGATCTCTTCCGTGGGGTTTTTGATAATGTTCTGATGTTTGTTTCTGGAGTTCATGGCCAGTGCCAAAGAGATCGGACCGACTCTTCCCAAATACATAGCGCCAAGGATGATCACTTTCCCTGCTGCGTTCAGATAGGGGGTCAGATCCCGGGTTAAGCCTACCGTTGCCGTGGCGCTGACAGTTTCAAAAAAGATATCCAGCACATTGGCATCGGTAACAGCGGAAAGCAAAATTGAGGACGTGAACACAATGGCAAAGGACATCACCGTAACGGCCAAAGCCTTGTTGATTGCCTGCTTGGAGATGTTCCGGTTAAACAGGGAAACATCCTGCTTGTCTCGGATGGTTGCCAGCGCCGAGGCTGCCAACACAGCAATGGTTACTGTTTTGATGCCGCCGGCGGTGCCAACGGGTGAGCCGCCGATAAACATAAGCAGCAGACACAAAATGGAGGAAGCGTTGGTCATGTCCTGCTGCGCGATGGTTGCAAATCCTGCCGTTCTTGTAGTGACGGACTGGAAGAAGCAGACCTGAAGTTTATCAAACAAGGACATGTTACCGATTGTCAACGGATTGCGATGCTCGAACAGGAAAATCAGAGCTGCGCCGCCAAAAACCAAAATCAGCGTGGTGACGATTGCAATCTTGCTGTGCAAGGAAAGGTTGCGGAAGCGCCGGTGCTTTTTCAAAGAGGATTCCTTCCCCAAGCCCGTCACGTCCCACCAGACGATGTAACCAATGCCGCCAAGAATGATCAGCAAGCAGGTGATAATGTTGATGAGCGGGTTGGTCGCATAGCGGCACAGGCTGTCTTCTGCGATGATATCAATACCAGCGTTGCAGAACGCGGAAATGGATGTGAATACAGAAATCCAGATGCCTTTGCAGCCGAACTCCGGAATGAAGACCGTCATATACAGCAGCGCGCCCACACCTTCCACCAGAAGAGTGCCCCAAAGCACACGCTTGACAAAACGAACAATACCGGAAAGGCTGTTCAAGTTGAATGCATCCTGAAGCAGAAGCTTATCGCCGATGCCCATGCGTTTGCGCAGCAGAATCATCAGCGCGGACATGATCGTGATGACACCTAAGCCCCCGATCTGGATTAAAATAAGAATCACAACCTGTCCAAAAATGCTCCATGTTGTTACTGTGGGCAGCGTTACCAGGCCGGTTACGCATGTGGCCGTTGTGGCGGTGAACAATGCATCCAAATAGGAAACGGATTCTCTGTTTGCGGTGCTGATCGGCAGAGATAACAGCAGGCTTCCCGCCAAAATCACCACAAGAAAACTCAGCATAATGATTTGCGTTGTGGATAGAGAGAATTTCTTTTTTATCATAAGCAAAACCTCTGTCGCGTCGATAAGATTTCGATTCGGTGCACACAACGTGTTCGCAAAAAAACAAAAGGAAACCAATGGCCTCTGCAGACAGCTGATTCCCTCAATGAATACATATAATCTTCTTTATTATATTGCACGTTGCTTCTCTTGTCAATCGGTTTGGCAGAATGCCCACATTTCCGGTTTATATGTTATCAGATTCGGTCAGCAATGCATCGCGTGATGCATTGACGCAGTCTCCACCCCAAATGATGGACAAACGGCTCGCTGTTCTGCAGGAAGTTAAAGCAATCCACACTTTTTTCCAAAGCGGCAATGCAGGCATACACAGTGCGCAGGGTGCGAATCGTCTGCGGAGCCCGTTGGACATAAGACGCCACCATCGGAAGCCGGCTGCGCACAAGGGCTTCCCGGGCAGTCCGGTCGCCGGCGTTCATGCGTTGGGCAAGGGCTTTTTCCTCGTCCCGGCTCAGGTGCTTTATGCCGCTGACTTGGGATAAAAAATCCTCCACACTGATGAAAAGCATAACATCCCCCTTTGACAAACGTATATTATATACCACATTTTCGATGAAAAGTAAATCCTGCGGGCCTCTGTCATGTAAGGCTACAGTTGACCAAAGGTCTTATATTCGTTCTAATGAACCTTAGGGGAAGAAAAGGCGGCATTGCCCAAGAAAGGGCATGCCGCCATAAATTTGTTTTATGCGTTAGGGGTTGGGGTACATATCCTGCCATTCGGGCACTTTGGAGCCCGCAGCGGAGACCATCCGGGTAATGCCTTGATCATTCAGATAAACAAACTGATAACCCTGATAGCCGTACATGATTTGGAATTCCACTTTCCACATACCCGCTTCCTCATCGCGATAGACGATGATCTTATCAAATTCTGCGGTGCATTCTGTCTTGGCGCGTGCAATCGCTTCGGATGCGATGCTGACGGGCTGTGCATCGGTATTTACAAATTCCACATCCAGCGCCTTCATGTTTTTCCTGTCGTCTTCCCAGGAGAACACCTGTGCTGCATCGACATCCTGGTCAGAAAATTTTTGATCTGCTTGAGCGTGATTTCCGGTGCTGAATTCCCAGGTTTCGAAAGAAGTGACCTCCACCGGATAGTTGTCGTATTTATCGGTCGGGCGACTTCTGTGCAGCTTAACCAGCGCCCCGTCTGCATACTCCGCCTCCCAGCTGTCGGGGGTCTCCGCCAGCAAGCTGATCCAATCTGTAAGCCGGTTTATATCCATGTCCGGCCAGGGATTCCAGCCGATAATGGGCTTTGTTCTGTCATCTCCCTCGTGATCCAGCGTATACTTGATTCCGTCCTTATACATCATGCCAACCCAGAGAACATCGTCCCGGTAAATCAGATGTATCAGATCTTTGCCGGATTTCCAGTATTCGTAAACCCATACTGCATCTTCGCTTTCAAGGAGATCCTTTTCTTCTTCGGACAAGTTTTCAAAAGAGCCAAATTCGTTTCTTACAGTGTAACTGACATAGTAAGTGTCTGCACTCAGAATGGATTCTAAATGCTCCGCAAGTTCGGTGTCGAGTTCGGTGCCAATTGTAAATTCCACCGATACAGGCTCGCAGCCTTCCAGCAGCGTGATTGTGTACCGATATGTTCCGCTGTCCAGTACGCCGTATACGGCAGACCAATTAACAATCCAATCTGAATTGCCGTCTGTCCAAACCGTATCGGCATCCCACTCGGGATCGTCAACAAGAACAGGAAGCTGCATCCAGCCCTGGTCAGTCATTCTTTCCAATACGAAAGGTCCGTTTTGCAGCATGTAGATTGCCTGCTCGCTGTCTGGGTCGAATCCATCGATCGCAACGGATACATGCATATCTGTTTTGGTAACGTCCGATACAGATAAATGAATGATTTCTTTGGGAATGCAGGTTCCGTCCAAAACCGCGTAATCGGGATGGGCGGCAATTGTCAGATGCACGGCCCATGCACAGCCCATCGTAACCGCCATGGCAGCAAGGATCGCTGCGATCAACCATACTTTAGGAATAAGCTTTCGTTTGGAATGTTTGCCTTTTTCCATTTTTGAGTCCTCCTCATGGATCACCATGGAGGGCTCTCTGTTCTTTTCGCAGCGGGCAAGGCGGCTCTCTTCCACCGTGCCGATCGCGCGGAGAAGATCTTCTCGTGTCATAAGTCATAACCCTCCTGTGTCAGATGTGTTTTCAGCTTGGTTCTTGCGCGAGAGAGGATCAGATTTACATGGGCGCGTTTTATCCCAAATCTCGCTGCAATTGTTACCGGATCGTCAAAGAAAAAATACCGCTGCAGAAAGATATCCTGATCCCGTTCCGGCAGGGTGTTAAGGAACCGGTGAATCGTACGGCCAAGTTCCTGAGCATTGAGCCGGTCGTCGATCTGTTCCGTGCCGGGAATGCACTCCGCCAACTCTTCCAGCACAAGCTCCGTTTCTCCGCCCCCGCGCTTGGCGGCAGATTGCTTTTGCAGCCGGTTTAGGGCGAGATTGCGGGTGATCTTGGCAAGGAACAACTTCAGAAAGTTAGGGCGCTGGGGCGGAATGGAATTCCATGCCTGCCAGTATGTATCGCTGACGGTTTCCTCGGAATCCTCGTTGCTGTTGAGTATTCTGCTTGCTACACGAAAACAGTAGCCGCCATATTTCCGGGCTGTCTCTGTGATTGCCTGTTCATTTCTGGCAAAATACAGATCCAGAATCGCCGTATCTTCCATTGTCTGTCCCCCCCTGGATTTCGAAAGGCCTTTCATAAATATAAGACAGAGAATCACGAAGATAATATCACGGGGTGTTGAAATTTCCCAAATATAAATTGAAGCGGCACAGCCCGATTCAGGACTGCGCCGCGAAGAATATATGCGTTATGCCGCTTGCCGATGAAGCTCATAAAATTTGTATCATGCCCAGAATCAACAAATGCAGAGGATAGAATATGTAATAGATGTATTGCAGCGGCTTGCTGTGGTATCCTTGCCGGCCTCTGTATAACCAAATTGGAATCAGCGCAAATATGGCAATGCCTTGTCTTGCCAAAAAAAGCGTGCCGCCAAACAGGTCGATTTCATACCCGTAACCGCCCAGCATTTCGCAGTTGATAAACCACATGCAAAGCAGCTGCACGATATAATGCCACCACTTTTTGCCCCGGAAGAAATAGAAGGTCAGCACCATGAAAATACCGCCATGATAATAGTCTATGAACGTGATGTTGCCAACAATATAAGCAAGACAAAGCGTTATGAGTCCAACCAGAATCCGTTTCCATACCGCTTTTTCTTTTGTTTTTTCATTCCAGTGGATCAGCCCAATGGAGATCAGAAAACTCCACAACACATTTTGGTGGACGGGGAAAAACAGTCGGCCCCCCACAACGAAATTAAAGGGGATTTCGGAGATTATGGCAAATAGCAGCAATCTCGCCGCATACCGCTTCAAGTTGCCGGTGTGAAAATAACCCTCAACAATCATGAAAGCATAAATGGGGAAAGCAAGTCTGCCTATGCAGGTGAAGATCTCGTGATGAACAAGAGACACGGCCCACATGTGGTCGCACAGCATGCAGATCATGGCCATGATATGTAATAAAAACGAGGTTGTCTCGAATTTTAATCTCTTTTCCATCGGCATCTCCCATCCTTGGCACGGTCGGGTTTTCCTGACAGGATTATACTCCTTTAGCCCGCGGGAATCAATCGCTTCTGCGATGCGCAGAGATGCACAAAGATAAACAGCGAGGTGAAATTCACCTCGCTGTAGTTTTTATACTGTCGTCCCCCAAAACCCGCGGTAATTCTACCACGAATTCGATGTCAAAATGTGGCGTTGGAAAGTCTGGGGCGCCGTAAGGATACCACTCGTGATAACAACGCCCATCCTGTTCCCACTCGGATTCGGCAAAAAGAATATTTCCTGCAATACGATAACTGAATTCATACAGATTTTCACTGTTCAAAAGGCAAGCATAGGTTGCTTTGGTGGGGGGAATGTGTAAGGATTCCAAAAGTTTTGAGATGTGAGAGGGAAGCAAATTTTGTTTGGCTACCTCCAGAAAATTGGCGCAGTCACCGCATTCGCAGCCCCAATCCTCTGCTTGTGCATACCATTGTTCTGTTTTTTCTCGGTCAATCTCAACCATGCAATTTAATAATTTGCATTTTGACAGCATATCCTCACCGCCTTTATTTCATCATAATACAGAGAAAGCAAAAAGTAAATCTTGCAGTATAATCTTCTCGCTTTTACAGATAATAGCATCGTAATTCGACATTTACGAGGAGAGAGATATATGAAAGCAACCGGAATTGTACGCCGCATCGAC
>SVLI01000002.1 GCA_015068035.1 Oscillospiraceae bacterium
CCAAAGTATCCTTTGCATTCTGGGGCGAGAATGCCGATGATACCGAATATTCCTATTATGGTTCTAAAGAAGTTTTTGCAAAACCGGGCACAACGATTAATTATGTGACCGGGCAGAATATCTGCGGTCTGGAAGCCCATACCCATGGCGCCGGCTGTATAGCGGGCTGCGGGTTGACGGAGCATACCCACGGTAACGGCTGCTACGATACAACCACCCCCATTTGCGGAAAAACAGAGCATACGGTTCATACACAAGCCTGCTATACCTGCGGAATGGAGCAGCATACCCATGTGCGTGGATGCTATACAGCATCCGGTGGTACATTAGCAACGGATGCTGCGAATAATGTAAATAATCCAAACCATTACCGAGATGATATTTACTACACAGGCAATTACAGCAGAACGTATTATTTAAAAATCGGCAATGCATATTATCGAATTACCTTTAATAATTGGGGACAAAATATTAATAACTTTAGTTATAGCACAACTTGTGGTCAAGCGGCCCATACCCATTCTGATACCTGCGAAAGAACTTGTGATTATCACGCCCATACAATAGCCAATGGCTGCTATCTGCGCACATGTACGATTGCGGAGCACACCCACAGCAGCCTCTGCGCCTACAGTTGTGGAAAACCTGCCCATACACACAACGAAAAGTGCCGGGTAACGATTCTGGATAAGGTATCTGACACCAAATATTGGACCTATGATGCAGCGGAAACCGATAAGAATGTGGTGGTAAAGGAAGACGGCACAACTGTTGTCAATGTCTATTTTAAAAGAACAAAATTTACAATCAATTTTAGTTCCAGAAGCAATTATAATACCCCTGTTATATATACGATTAATGAAAAATGGGGTGCGGATATCTCTAAACACTGGCCCATCAAGGGAACGGACGGTGTTACCTATGACTCCGGTCAGCGTTGGAGCCCCAACGGAAGCAGTATATATAGTCAGGTGCTGGTTTATATTGCGATTATGCCCGCAGAGGATTTCACATTAAGATTAAGCACAAGTACTGCGGATACATTTATCATGCACTACATGGTAGAAGCGATTCCGGGCACGACGTATACCCATACATATAACGGGAAGCATTTTAATGAGTTGTTCAAGGTTAATGCAAACTATAATCATGTAACAGAAGATGAGGACTTCTTTGACTTGGCTGGTTATGATCAGTGGGCTTCCAACCCTGCTTTCAGCGGCGGCTCGCTTGATATTAACGGCGGTGGTGATGTCTATTTCTACTATACCCGCAACAGCATTGACCTGACCTTCCACAACGGATATGAGCCGGATGACCCGGTGTCGGTTCTGTATGGCAGTACGTTGGAGAATTTCAAAAACTATGAACCGGAGAAGCCGAAGAATCAGGACCCCGAATCCATCTATTTTGACGGCTGGTATCTGAACCCGGAGTGTTCCGACGGCAAGAAAGTGGATCTGGACACCTTCACAATGCCCGATGAACCTCTGATCCTCTATGCCAAGTGGTCAAAGGTCGTGCACACCGTCCGCGTATGGAAATTCAAGGATGCCGACGGCAATTTCTCCGAAATTCTGGAGGAAGATTTCAACGCGCCCCACAACAGTCTGGTTCAGGAACAATACATTCCGGAAACCCCGGAGGACGAAGGTCACCTGAAGTTTGACGGCTGGTTCTATCTGGACGAAAACGGCAAGGAACAGGCTTTTGACTTCTACACGATCCCGGTCACCAGAGACCTTACGATCTATGCCAAATGGAGATCCGACCAGCTGCGGGACGTGACTGTCCGGTATGTGACGAAGGTGGACGGTGTGGATGTGGAGATCGCAGAGCCGGAGACCTTCAAGGGCTATGTTGGCGACACCAAAACCTACGATGCCAAAACGGAAAATCAGCTCTATGAGGGTTACCGCACCAAGTATTACCCCGAAACGGCAAGTAGTTCCATTACGATCAGTGAAGATGAGAGTAAGAACGAGCTGATCTTCCGCTATGTTTTCCGAGAATCGCCTCCCTACACGGTGGAATACTGGATCAAGGATGAGAACGGCACACTGCGCCCAGCGTTCCGGGAAACCGCAGATGGCGGTCACGAATTCGTCGGCAATACAGTAATCACCGCGGCGCAGATGTACAAAAAGTACGTGACAGATCACGGTCTGTCGGTGGTTACAGAGAAAGCGCTTTCCGCTTCCAAATACCTCCCGGATCAGATGCAGAAGCGACTGATCCTCTCCGCAGAAGAAAGCCAAAATGTAATTAAGTTTATTTACACCTATTCTCCCAATGCGGCCATCTTCGTGGTCAATCACTATCTGGTGAAGCCCGGTGTGACTGAGGTTAACGGCCCGGAAGACTACGACCTGCAGTCCTATGAAGAGATTACCGGCCAGGTGGACAGCGTTGTGTCGGCAAAACCCATCGCTGTGTTTGGCGCGGAGTTCAGCGAGGCAATCACTGTGGCGCAGAATCCCACGAGTGAGGGCTACATCTGGGAAAGCCAGAGCATGCTGCTGTCTGCCCAGGTTAAGGAGGACAACTCCACCACATTGGATTTCTTCTATACCCGTATAGACTGTGAATACCGCGTGCGCTACGTCGACAAAGACACCGGCGCTGAACTGGGAAGAAAACCCGGCGCGGGTGAGCCTGCCCTGAAAGCCCAGTATGGCCAGACGGTGACGGAAACTGCCGCAACCTTTGACGGCTATATGGTAGATGAATCCTCCAAGTCCATTACCATTCAGGTCGGCTCTGCAGCAACCAACACCATCACCTTCTACTACACCCGGAAAACCGGCGATATTGAGATCTCCAAAGAGGTAAAACTGGATGATCAACAGAAGGCAGAGAATCCCGATCTGGAGCTGCCGGCGGGCGAAGAGGACAGACCCTTTGAATTCACCATTCTGGCCACGGACAAATTCCATAAGAACCAATTTGAATACACCATTACCCGTAAGGATAACACGGTGGAAACCGGTACGGTTTCTGTGAAGGACAGTTTGTTTAAGGAACTGGGCCCCATTAAGCTGTGCCATGATGAAAAGATCGTGGTTCATGGTCTGAGTCTGGGCGACTACACCGTGAAGGAAACCCACGTAATCGGCTATAAGACCACTGTTGGTGCTGTGGAAACAGAAACCCAGGCCGTCACGCTGGACAACCACGGTGAAACAGTAGCGGTGGAATTCCAGAACACCTATCCGTTCTTTACGGGAGACCTGATTCTGTCCAAAAAGATCCAGAAAGCGGATACGTCCGATCCCGATGGCACCGGTGAGATTTTCACCTATACCATCACTGTGACACCCGCAGACGGAACCTTGGAAGAGGACAGAGTGATCAAGTTCAAAGACCTGGACAGTGGAGGGAATATCATTGATAACACCTACACCATCCCGACAGGCGGCTATGGAAAAGAGTATACCTTTGATCTGCGGCTGAAGGCTGGGGATACCGTCATGGTGGAAGATATTCCGGAAGGTGATATCCAGGTGTGGGAGACCATTGACGAGAGTCACTATGCAACGCCTTACTACAAGGTCAGCTACACCAAGAAGAACCACGCACAGGATACTATGCCCGGCAACTCCTCGGTGGTGAATTCCAAGATCTATGGCGGCCACAACACAACGGTGGAATATACCAACACCTATAAGAAGGATAAACTGACCATCCAAAAGACTGTGACAAAGGAATACCCCTATGACACCCTGGGTCAGGATACGTTCACCTTTGCAGTGACCGGTGAGACAAAACTGCCCGATGGCACCTATGAGATTCTGATTGGCGGCACAGCCGCAACCGCCACCGTTGCAGACGGTAAGGTTACCCTCTCTGCCAATCCGCAGATTACGGTGACCGGTGCAGGCACTGTCAGCCTGCTGATCGAAAAACTGCCTGCCGGCACGTACACGGTTCAGGAAACTGCCGCGGAGGCGGAGAAGGGCCTGGAATGCTACAACCAGAATCCCACCTCCGGTAAGGTGGAAGATTTGCAGCTGACAGGCACCGGCGGCCGGACGGCTTCCTTTACCAACACCTTCAAGCGCGGCAAAGGTGACCTGTATCTTGAAAAAAAGCTGGTGGCAGCTACGGGCTTTAATCCAGGTGAACTGCCGGAGGGTACCAAGTTTAGTTTCACGATCGCTCTGAGCGAGGGTATCCTGGATGACGTGAAGGTTCAGGTGGCATACAATGGCGGAGCGGCACAGGAAGTAACGCTGAACGATGGGGCATTGACGGTACAAATGGAGGCAGATGAGCATGTAACCATTACCGGTCTGCCTGTTGGAAAATACCGCATTACCGAAGCAACGGTTCCTTCCTATGCCAACAAGTTTGCTCTGAAAGATGGCGAAGCATGGGTGGAGCAGCCCAGTACATCAACGGTTGACGGTGCCATGTATCTGGATGTGATCGTGACGACCGATCAGATGACAGAAGTCAAGTGTACCAACACTTACCCCGTGGACCGGGCGGAACTGGTCCTTCAGAAACTGGTCACGAAGGAATATGACCGGGATACCCTGCCGAATGACAGCTTTATGTTCACAGTCACACTGGATGAAGAAGACCGGGAACAGTACAGCTATGTGATCTATAATCAGGATGGCACTGTGTACGCTGAAAACACGGCAGCCGTGAATGGAGATAATGCATTCACGATTACCCTGAAGGCAGGGCAATACGCGGTGGTGCCCGATATGCCTGTCTGCGGCTATACTGTCACCGAATCGGCAGATCCCCAGCACTACAACATGCGCTACCAGGTCTATCAGACCGAAACTGGTGACACGGCATCTACGGTAGTGGATACCTCCAGTGAGGTGATTGCTTCCGGTAATACTGGCAGTATGGAAAGAACATTTGCTGCCGGAAAGACCGATACGGTGGTGTTTACCAACCAGTACAAGAGGCATTTGACCAACCTGACCATTGACAGAGATGCTGCAGCCGATCCGGAGCAGGTGTTCGTCTATGAGGTCAAGAATAACACAACCGGCGATATCATTACCGTGACGGTGGTAGGCAATGGCGAAACGACCATTTATGATCTGCCTTACGGCGATTATACCGTCACCCAGCAAAACGACTGGTCTTGGCGATATCAGGATGAATCGCATACAGTGACCCTAAGCGCAGACAACAACCAAGAAGGACAGGCTGCGAAGGTCGTGTTCAACGGATCCTCCTCCGCAAAGTGGTTGGATGGCTTTAGCCAGCTGATCCGTAATATCTACTCGGGAGGTGGCGCCGGATGAAACGAAGAAACCTGATTCGTACGGTGATCGTGCTTTCGGTTGTGCTCGTGCTGCTTTGCGGTACAGCTGTGGCGTTGATGTTCCGGCAAACGAGCCTTTTGACCAATGAGTTTGAGACGGCAATCGTGGACTGCAGGGTTCACGAAAAGACCGATACCGGCTCTGTGATGGCGGGTGCCAAGAGCAGCATTACGGTGGAGAATACCGGCAATATCCCTGCCTATATTCGGGTGCGTTTTGTGTCTTACTGGGTAGATACGGAAGGGCATGCTGTGGGAAAAGCATCTGAGATGCCTGTGATTTCTTATGATGAAACCACCTGGTTTGAACAGAACGGCATCTACTACTGCAAAACACCGGTGGCGGTTGGCGCGCTTACTCCGGAGCTGCTGCAAGCCGGTAAAACCATCGTTTTGCGTGTAGATACGGAGACGGGATATCGTCAGGTGCTGGAAGTTTTTGCCGATGCCATCCAGAGTGAGCCACACAAAGCTGTGACCGGAAGCTGGGGCGTTGGCATTTCCGATGACAACATAGCCCCCAAATCCTAAGCGCAAGGACTTCTGCGGCAAAAAGACTTGCTGATTGCACAAAATCAGAAGGACAAACAACAGCAAAAAACACCCCCCTATCGTAGGATCGTTACTACGGTAGGGGGGTATTTTTTGCTTTTACTGCACAGAAGCGCTACAGTAACAGGCTTCTGCTATTTGTTTTCCAGTGTGATCAATTCCGAAACATATCCATGCAAAACAAATCTGGCTGAAGCAAACTCGTAGGTGCAGGTTGAAAGGGTAATGACAATGTCTTCGCTTGACGGGGCACAGTCTGCTTGAAAACAGGATTTGCTTTGAATCTCATTCAACCATCCAGTGTATTCGTCCTCGTTAAAGCGCAGTTTCCACGCGTTCTCTGTGATGTGGGCTACATAGCCGGAAAAGAATTGAATCTTGTAATATGCGGTGGGCGTTACGAAAAGGGCGACAGGGTGTTCCTCATAGAAAGACTGGTCCTTATACCCCATCAGGTCATAGAACATACTTCCGTCATTCATGTGGTGGCCGTAGAGGATGCTGTGCCTGTCTGAAAAATCAGATGCACAGTATGCGTCCAGGAAGATGCAGCCAGCGCCGTTAAAGGAAGACATCGCCATGCGGCCCTACATCATCTTGGAGGATGCCGAGGGTAACCAAATTACTCTCCATGGCGGAACGATCTACCGCAGCATCGGCTACGTAGCTTACCAGAACCGAAATGTGGTCCGTGCCGGCACCGGTGCCGATGGCGGCGACATCAGCCTTAGCTTTGGCGGCATTCAGCGGCTGTCCTATGTGGCACAGAGCGGCGATGTCACCGGCACGGCAACAGTCCTGGCCGATGGCGCGCCCGTAGTTCTGGGATATTTGGATCGTGACGAAGTAATCCCGGTCGTTGCCGAAGAAGGCTTCGCGCCCGAATGGGATGGCTACTGCACCCTTTATCTGGATGGTCTGTATGCCTATGTACCTGCGGAATTCGTCCTGCAGGATGGCGATGAAGCCTACGAAGTATGGAGCGGTTATGCTGTTTACGGAGCTCGGGTGTATGACAATTATTTGCTCCGGGACGCCGGCAAAACGGTGAATCTGAACACGCTCGTTGCCGTCCTTTGGGATTGCGGAGATTTCTACGTTGTCAGCGTTAACGATGAAATCTGCTATATGGCAACATCCGCGGTGAGCAAAACCCTGATCGCCACCGGCGGTGGCGGTGGCGGTGGTGGCGGCGGAGACACCGACTGGACACCTCCCGCATTATAATTACAGCCGCTTGACGCCAATTTTGACACCAACATTTGCAATTGGCAAAATTGAATACGAATAATGGGAACCATACCTTGAGCTTTTGTGCATGACTTTTCGTCGTACCGAAAGATGTGCGTATAATCATTCGGGTGCGTTTGCTCATAACCCGGAGGTCGTTGGTTCAAATCCTTCCCCCGCAACCAGATTGAGCAGTCATAGCGGATTCGCTATGACTGCTTTTTGTTTTGATCCGTTATTTCCTCTCGTACTACAAAAACACCGGATCGTGCAAGCCCGATGTTTTGATAACTTTTTGAGTCAAAATCAAATTTGTTTGCAATGAATTTGCCAAAACCATATTTCTCTATTGTTTTTTTACCGAAAGTATGCGATAGTAGTTCGGTATTACATTCAACAGACATGAGGTTTTTACATATGGAACAGAAAAGAAGCGGTTTTTCCGGTAAATTAGGTTTTGTTTTAGCTGCTGCGGGCTCAGCAGTTGGATTGGGCAACATTTGGCGTTTTCCGTACTTAGCCGCAAAATATGGCGGCGGTATTTTTTTGCTCGTCTACATCCTTCTGGCCGTTACATTCGGCTTCACATTGATGGTCACCGAAATTGCTTTGGGCCGCAAAGCCCAGCTCAGCGCCGTGTCGGCATTTTCCAGGTTCAACCGAAAATTTGCCTTCCTCGGTTATTTGGCAGCGGCCGTTCCGATCATCATTCTCCCCTATTACTCGGTGATCGGCGGTTGGGTAACCAAATATTTGGTGGCATTTTGCAGCGGTAACATAAGCGCCGCAGCGCAGGACGGCTATTTTAACAGCTTCATTTCCTCCACGGGCGAACCCATTCTTTATTTTGCCATCTTCCTTGGCTTAACCGCCCTCGTCGCCTTGCTCGGCGTAGAAAAAGGCATCGAAAAGGTCAGCAAATTCATGATGCCGGTTCTGGTGGTTTTGTCCATCGGCATTGCGATTTATTCCGCATTCCTGCCGGGCGCAATGGAAGGCGTTATTTATTACATCAAGCCGGACTTTTCTAATTTTTCCGTTATGACCGTAATTGCCGCGATGGGGCAATTGTTCTATTCCATGTCGCTTGCAATGGGCATTATGATCACATACGGCTCATACATGAAAAAAGATGTGAATATCGAAGGCGCCACCCGCCAGATCAGCCTGTTCGACACCGGCATCGCTTTCTTTGCTGGTCTGATGATCGTTCCCGCGGTGTTTGCGTTCTCGGGCGGCGACCAAAGCGCCCTCGGCCAAGGCCCCGGTCTTATGTTTGTTACGCTCCCGAAAGTGTTTGAGACCTTCCCGGGCGGCACAATTCTCGGCGCTTTGTTCTTCGTTTTGGTGCTGCTCGCTGCGCTCACCTCCTCCATCTCCCTGATGGAAACGATCGTATCCATCTTTATCGACAAATTCGGCTGGAAACGCAGCCTTACCTGCCTGGTCGTGCTGATCGGCAGCATTGTGCTCGGCCTGCTCTCCACGCTCGGCTACGGCGTATGGGCAGATGTCAAGCTCATCGGCATGAAGTTCCTTGACTTCTTCGATTTCATCAGCAACAGCATTATCATGCCCCTGGTCGCGCTGATTACCTGCATTTTTGTCGGTTACTTCATCAAGCCGCAGGCATTGATCGACGAAGTGGAAACCGGAGGCGCGCGCTTCAAGAGCAAAAAGCTGTTTGTGGTGATGGTCAAATTTATCGCACCGGTTTTCATTCTGCTGATTCTGGTTTCTTCGGTGCTCAATGCCTTTGGCATTATCAAAATCTGACAGCACAATAGAATCTCTTCCAATATATAATAATGTAGGAATCCCGGCCTCCCCTATGGAGTTCGGGATTCTTTCTTATTTCAGTAGAAAATCGTCAAAAATTCGCTCCCGCAGACGCTTACCCGTGGAAAAAGCACAAAAACGACGGGCGAAACGCGCTGCTTTTTTGTCGATTCCCGGGTTGAAATCCCGCAAGTTCTTGTGATACAATACCAATGTATCACAGTAAATTATTACAATGCCCTCATTATGTGTCCGACTTATGCGCAGCGGCTTTGGTTTGAGGGTTTTTTCTAAGAAAGGAAAGGCAGTATGAATTCCAGGACGTTGTTATACATTTTGAAACGAATTGCCCTGGCAGTGCTGACGGTTTGGATCGTCATTACGGTGACTTTCTTTGTCACGCGTGCCGTGCCCGGTGGCCCGTTTTTAGGAGAAAAGGCGCTTTCGGCAGAGGCCGAGGCCGCTTTGATGGCCAAATACGGACTGGACAAGCCGGTCTTTGAGCAGTACATCACTTATCTCAAGGACATTGTAACGCGTCTGGACTTCGGCCCCTCCCTGAAAAACCGCGGCCGCACGGTTATCGACATCATTTCCGACGGCATGAAGGTGTCTGTGAGACTGGGTTTGATCGCCGCCGCCTGTGCAACGGTCATCGGCGTCGTGCTGGGCGCGGTGGCAGCGCTGCGCCGCAACAAGATCATCGACAAGATCATCATGGTGATCACAACTGCCTTTGTTTCCATGCCCTCCTTCATTATGGGCGCATTGCTGCTATTGCTATTTTCATTGAAACTAAACTGGGTGCCGGCCAACGGCGCCATGGAGGGCGGACATATCCTGCCGGTGATCACTTTGGCCCTGTACCCCGCTGCGTACATCACCCGCTTGACCCGCTCCTCGATGCTGGACGTTCTCGGTCAGGACTACATCCGCACCGCCCGGGCCAAGGGCGTGTCAAGCGTGAAGATCATCTTCGGCCACGCGCTGAAGAATTCTTTGATCCCCGTGATCACCTATTTGGGGCCCATGCTCGCTTACATCGTTACCGGTTCGCTGGTTGTGGAGCAGATTTTCGCCGTGAACGGCATCGGCAGAGCATTCGTCAGCTCCATCACCGACCGTGACTATCCCTTAATCATGGGCACGACCATTGTGCTGGCAACCCTGATCGTGATTATGAACCTGGTCAGCGACATCATGTACAAGGTCGTGGATCCCAGAATTACTTTGGAGTAAAGGAGGAGCAAGCATGCAGTTTAAGAAATTTCCCTTTTCCATGCATGTGAACCTGGATGATTTCATCCCGGCCACCGATGCGGAAAAAGAATACATGGTGCAGATGCGCCCCTCCAGCACCTTTCTTAAGGACGGCATCAAGCGCCTGCTGAAAAACAAGGTCGCAACCATCAGCTTCATCATCGTGGTCGTGATCGCGCTGGCGTCCATCTTCCTGCCCATGTTCTGGCCCTATTCCTATGACCAGATGCTGGGCGTGACGCCCGGCCGTCCCGTCGACCCCTCTTTCAACAACCTCGCGCCCTTTACATACGGCACCACCGAGCAGCAATGGCTTGAGGAGGGCTATTCCGTCTTCCCGCACATTTTCGGCACGGATTCCCAGGGGCGTGACTACTTCATCCGCGTGGTCTACGGCGCGCGCATCTCTCTGGCCGTCGGCTTCTTTGCCAGCATCATCGTGCTGATCATCGGCATGACGGTTGGCTCCATCGCCGGCTACATCGGCGGCAAGGTGGACATTATCATCATGCGCATCGTGGATATTATCTATTCCCTGCCCGACACGTTGATGGTCATTTTGCTCGCGTCCGTCACGAAAGTCGCCCTGAGCGAGGCCATTGAGGGCACCATATTTGCCAGACTTGGCGTCAATATGATCAGCCTGTTCCTCGTGTTCGGCCTTCTTTACTGGGTTTCCATGTCCCGCCTGATCCGCGGACAGATTCTGTCCCTGCGCGAGCAGGAGTATGTGCTGGCCGCCAAATCCGCGGGCGCAAAGCCCAGCCGGATCATCCGCAAGCACCTGCTCCCCAACTGCATCAGCGTTGTGATCATCTCCACCGCGCTGCAGATTCCCTCGGCTATTTTCACGGAGAGCTTCCTGTCCTTCCTCGGTCTGGGTGTCAACGCGCCCATGCCGTCTCTGGGCAGCCTTGCCTCCGATGCGCTCAACGGCATCAACTCTTATTCCTTCCGTCTGCTGATCCCCGCCATTGTGATCGGCCTCATCGTACTGTCCCTGAACCTGTTCGGTGACGGTCTGCGTGACGCGTTCGATCCCAAGCTGAAAAATTAACGAAAGGAACGTTAAGTTATGGCATTACTTGAAGTGCGCGACCTGCACACTGCCTTTACCACCCCTGCGGGTACTGTTAATGCGGTTAACGGCGTGTCCTTTAACCTGGAAAGGGGCAAGGTTCTGGGCATCGTGGGCGAGTCCGGTTCCGGCAAATCCGTCACCGCTTATTCCATCATGCAGATTCTGGAGAAGAACGGCAAGATCGTTTCCGGCTCCATTAAGATGGACGGGCAGGAGCTGGTGGATGCCGGCGAAAAGGTTATGAAAACCGTTCGCGGCAACAAGATCTCCATCATCTTCCAGGACCCGATGACCTCCCTGAACCCTACTTATACCATCGGCCATCAGCTGATGGAAGCCATCATGCTTCACACCTCCCGCAACAAGCAGCAGGCTTGGGATCGGGCGGTTGAAATGCTCCGTCTTGTGAACGTAAACGAGCCGGAAAAGCGCATGAAGCAGTATCCCTTTGAGTTCTCCGGCGGTATGCGCCAGAGAGTTATGATTGCAATGGCTCTGGCCTGTGAGCCGGACATTCTAATTGCCGACGAACCCACCACCGCTCTGGACGTGACCATTCAGGCACAGATTCTGGAACTGATGCAGAGTCTGCAGAAGGAACTGGGCATGGCGATCATCATGATCACCCACGACCTGGGTGTTGTGGCGCAGATGTGCGACGAAGTGATCGTGATGTATGCCGGCTCCATCTGCGAGCAGGGCACGGCGGACGAGATCTTTTACAACCCCCGTCATGAATACACCAAGGGTCTGATGCGCTCTATCCCCACTGTCAACAATGATGACGAGGAGCTCAAGCCCATCAGCGGAACGCCCATCGACCTTTTGAACATGCCTGCCGGCTGCCCCTTTGCTCCCCGCTGTGACGCGGCCATGAAAATCTGCCTGCGGGAGCGCTGCCCCCGTATGGAGATCAATGAAGATCACGCTGCAGCCTGCTGGGTCAATGTGAAAAACGAAATGGAAGGCGGTGAGGATGCATGAGTCAGGTTGAGAATCTGGTTGAAGTCAAAAATCTGAAAGAATACTTCAGCATCAATACCGGTCTGTTCTCCTCCAAGCCGCTCAAGGCCGTGGATGATGTGTCCTTTGCCATTCGCAAGGGCGAAACCCTTGGCCTCGTGGGCGAATCCGGCTGCGGCAAAACGACCGTTGGCCGCACGCTGCTGCACCTGTATAAGCCCACGGCCGGCGAAGTTTGGTTCAACGGCAAAAAAATCGTAACTAAGCAGGATATTGCCGAGTTCCGCAAAAAAACCGCCATGGTTTTTCAGGACCCCTATTCCTCTCTGAACCCCAGAATGACGGTCTCCGATATTATCGGCGAGCCGCTGGACATCCATAAAATGTACGCAAACAAGCAGGAACGCTCGGAGAAAATCCTTGCCATGATGGAAAAGGTCGGTTTGAACTCTGAGCACGCCAGCCGTTATGCGCATGAATTTTCCGGCGGTCAGCGCCAGCGCATCGGCATTGCCCGCTCTTTGGTGACGAATCCGGAGTTTGTGGTCTGCGATGAGCCCGTTTCCGCGCTGGACGTTTCCATCCAGGCGCAGGTCATCAATATGTTTGACGAGCTGCAGCGTGAGATGGGACTGACCTATCTTTTCATTGCCCATGACCTTCTGGTCGTCCGCCACATTTCCGACCGCATTGCGGTTATGTATCTTGGCAAACTGGTGGAGCTGGCGGATGCCAAGGAAATTTACGATCATCCGCTGCATCCCTATTCCAAGAGCCTGATGTCCGCCGTTCCCGTGCCGGATCCCAAGGTGGCCAGAGCCAACCAGCGCGTTGTGCTCCATGGCGACATTCCCAGCCCCTTGAACGCGCCTTCCGGCTGCCCCTTCCGCACTCGTTGCCCCCATGCGTGCGACGTCTGCGCAGAGCGCATGCCCGAGCTCAAGGAGCTGTCCTCCGGTCACTTCGTGGCCTGCCACAGAGCGGAGGAACTCAACTGAGCCATCGGCTCTCCCCGGAGAAAGCCTCCGGCAACATTTCGATTCGTTCCTGATTTTGGTGTGCCGTACCGAAACAGGTATGAATATAAAAAATGGAAAAACATTTCCAAAACAAATTCTAAGAAGGGAAAATCACACGATGAAGAAACTGTTTGCACTGCTTCTGGCAGTTGTGATGGTTCTGAGCCTGGTCGCTTGCGGCGGCAAGCAGCCTGCCCCCAATCAGGGCGGCACCCCCCAGGACAGCGGCACCACCGCGACTGACAAGCCCACCACCCCCGAAGAGATCGAAGCTGCCAACGCTGAGATCCGTTACGCGTTTGGTCTGCTGCTGGACCGCAACTACATTGTTGAGTCCATCTCCCAGGCCGGCGAAAAGCCCGCCAACACCTTCGTTGCTGACGGTATGGCCGACAACAACGGCGGTAACTTCGCGCTGAACTCCAACGGCGGCGAGGGCTACTTCAGCGTCGACAAGGATGCTTTCCAGGCCAACTTCGACGAGGCGATCACCATCCTGAAGAAGTACTATGACTATGACGGCACCAAGTTCACCAACGCTCCTTCTCTGACCTACCTGTACAACACCAACGAGGGCCACAAGGCCATCGGTGAGTACATCCAGAGCGCGCTGGCTACCGTGGGCATCACCATGACCATGGAAAACCAGGAGTGGAACACCTTCCTGAACACCCGTAAGGAAGGCCAGTACTCCGTCGCCCGTAACGGCTGGGTTGCTGACTACACCGATCCCATCTGCTTCCTGGATATGTGGATCTCCGGCTCCGGCAACAACGACGTTCAGTTCGGCAAGGGCGCCCACAAGGATCTGAAGATGTATGATCTGGACCTGACCGCCTACGGCCTGGACATCAAGGTTGAGGACGGCACCTGGGCTGAGACCTACGACGTTCTGGTCGCCGAGATCAAGAAGTGCTCCGACACCGAGAAGCGCTTTGCGATGATGCACGTGGCCGAGGATATGCTCATGGCCACCGGCTGCCTGACTCCTATCTACTACTACACCGATCTGTACATGATCAACGACAAGGTCGAAGGCTTCTACTCCATCCCCCTTGGCTACAAGTACTTCCAGGGCACCACGGTTGACGGCAAGGGCGACTCCCTGCCCGTCTGCCTGGCTTCCGAGCCCGACACTCTGGATCCCGCTCTGAACTCCGCCGTTGACGGCGCCACCATGCTGGTTCACCTGTTCGCAGGTCTTGCCAAGTGGCAGCAGAATGCTGACGGCACCCTGAGCGTTGTTGCTGACTGCGCTACCGAGCTGCCCGAGGGTAAGGTTAACGACGACGGCACCGTTACCTACACCTACACCCTGAAGGATGGCCTGAAGTGGTCCGACGGCGAGGATCTGACCGCCGGCGATTTCGAGTTTGCATGGAAGCGCGCTGCTTCTGCTGAGCTCGCCGCTGACTACGGCTACATGTTCGACGTCATCTATGGCTTCGATGTTGACAACTGCTGCGCCACCGAGGACTTCGCTGTTAAGGCTCTCGACGACAAGACCCTCGAGGTCACCCTGAAGAACGCTGTTTCCTACTGGAACGAGCTGATTGCCTTCCCGACCTACTTCCCCGTCCGCGAGGATGTTGTCGCCAACGAGGCATGGGCCACCGATCCCAGCACTTATGTCTGCAACGGTGCTTACACTCTGTCCGCTTGGGAGCATGACCAGGTCATCACCCTGACCAAGAGCGAGACCTATCACAATGCTGACGATGTCACCATGAACGAGATCAAGTGCTACCTGTCCGATGATGCCAACAACATGCTGACCAACTTCAAGAACGGCGACTGGCTGCTCATCGACGACGTTCCCACCAACGAGATCAACACTCTGAAGACCGAGTACCCCGAGGAGTTCGTAATTGCCGGCCAGATCGGTACTTACTACGTCTGCTGGAACGTCAACCTCAACCTGCTGCCCCAGGAATAATCCTTTGCGGCACTTGTTGAATAAGGCATAACAAGGTCCCCTGCTTTCTGCGGAAGGCAGGGGATTTTCTTTGTGTTTTAACCGAGATTTCATAGACACTCGCCATTATACCCTGTCAAATTGGATTTGGGCCAAACGCCGGGAGAATAACAGTTGGAAAAGGCCTTCATCCTATGCTATAATTCATTTGAAAACTATGAATTTGTGAAAGAGTATCATTATGGAATTTCATGAAAAATTGCAGGAACTGAGAAAACAAAAAGGACTGACGCAGGAGGAACTGGCGGAGGTGCTCTTTGTGTCGCGCTCCGCCGTTTCAAAGTGGGAATCGAACCGGGGTTATCCCAATATCGAATCGCTCAAAGCAATCGCAAAATTCTTCGGCGTAACGGTCGATACGCTCCTCTCCGGCGAGGAATTGCTTACCATATCGGAAGCGGATAGCAGGAAAAAAGAAAATCATTTCCGCGATCTTGTGTTCGGGCTTCTCGATCTGAGCGTTATGATGCTTGCTTTTCTTCCCTTCTTCGGACAGAATGCACAGGACATGATCCAGGGCGTTTCTCTTTTGTCGCTAACAGACATTGGCCTGTATCTGCGTATAGGCTATTATATTGCCGTTGCGGTCATGGTCGCCGTCGGCGTTTTAAGCCTTGCTCTTCAAAACTGCGAGAGGCCCTTTTGGCTGCGCAATAAATATAAGCTGTCTTTGTTCTTAAACACGGCCGGGGCGCTTCTGTTTGTGATCAGTCGGCAGCCATATGCCGCAAGTTTTCTGCTGCTTTTCCTGATTATCAAGGCCCTAATGCTTATCAAGTGGAAATGATACGAAAGGTGTCACGCAAGTGACACCTTGTTTCTTGTGTATTTCTCATTCCGCCTTAAACTGTATTCGTATCGAAAACCGAATCCGGAAAGGCGGGTCTAAAAATGAAACAGAAAAATCGCAAAAACTTATATGCCTCGGTTTCCTTGCTTGCCGCGTTTGTTTTGTGGACGGCAGCGCTTGGCTTTATTGACGTCAGGGCAATCGGGCCGAACGGCTCAAGCGTTGGCTTTGCCGCTATCAACGCCCTGATCCACAGGCTTACCGGCGTGCACATGCTGCTTTATCACGTCACCGACTGGCTAGGCCTTGTGCCGATTTTTGTTGCGCTGGGCTTTGCCATGCTCGGGCTTGTGCAATGGATCAAAAGAAAAAAGCTGCGCCGGGTGGATTACAGCCTCTTCATCCTCGGCGGATTCTACATCGCCGTAATGGCTGTGTACATACTGTTTGAAGCCGTTACCGTCAATTTCAGGCCTGTGCTGATCGGCGGGATTCTGGAAAAATCCTATCCCTCATCGACCACGCTGCTCGTGATGTGCATTATGCCCACGGCGGCCATGCAACTCAGCCGCCGGATAAAAAACATAGCGCTCAGAAAATGCTTGTCCCTTTTCATTGCCGCTTTTATCGTTTTCATGGTGGCGGGCAGGCTCGTTTCGGGCGTGCATTGGTTTACGGACATTGTCGGCGGCGCTTTACTCAGCGCCGGACTTGTAATGCTGTACCGATATTTTGCGGGGCTGAAAGAATAACAGAATTTCTGTGGAAAAAGCGCAAAACACATGGTATAATCCATTTGAAAAATAAGAATTCGAAAGGGTGTACGCGATGAAAACTACCGGGGCGGCAGAAAACAACATGCGGCATCTTCATTTGCACAATTACAAAATCGAAGCCAAGGGAATTAAGAAGAAAATCATATATCAATTCAGCGACGTTCACCTCACCGAATATGACCATTTGTCCGATGAAAAAGAGAAGGAAAGCGCCATTTCCTTTACCCAGATTTGGATAAAGCAGCGCCTTGTTTTTGCCGACAACCACGGCGATCCGTACAACAAAGAGGAACTTCAGACGGCACGCGCCTATTTTGCGGAGCTGCTGGCCGCGGCCAACGAGGGCGACGTGCTCGTTATGGCGGGCGACATCTGCC
This sequence comes from Oscillospiraceae bacterium, assembly GCA_015068035.1. GTDB lineage: Bacteria > Bacillota > Clostridia > Oscillospirales > Oscillospiraceae > SIG483. Next base: position 17,096 of record SVLI01000002.1, read on the forward strand.
ATGATCTCAGCGGGGCAAATCTGCGCGCCCTTGATGCGGATATGAAGAATCTTCAAATCCCCTATATGTACGTGCTGGGAAATCACGAGTCCATTGATGATATACCGGACGGGCATCTGCTTGAAAAAGCAAAGGCGCCGGTGCAGATTCTCGAGCTGGAAGACATGCTTATTTTTGGCCTCGACAATTCCTTGCAGACGGTTACCAGGGAGCAGAACGAAACGCTCAGAAATGCGCTGCTTGGCGAAAAGCCCCTGCTGATCGTGATGCACTCCCCCATTACAACAGAGGGAAACAAAGCCGACATAGAAAGATATGGAGGGCATTTCAGGTTCAATTACGAAGGCGCGCCGGAAGAGGTGCTCGAATTTGTTGAAATCCTCAAGCAAAACGCCTCCAAAGTGCTTGCCGTTTTGGCCGGACATCTGCATTTTGCAAGCGATTCGGAAATTGCGCCCGGTTTGATGCAATATGTTTCCTCGCAGGGCGTATTGGGCCACATAAACCGCTTCGAAATCGGCGACTGAATCGGCGCTTGCCTGCCATAAAAAGAACCCTCTGCAAGACGCCAAGCCTTGCAGAGGGTTTTTTGTGCCTGTTTTCGCCTTTGGCGCGTTATGCCCGTTCCCTTTCTGCGGCAGCCGCCGCCAAGCTCGCGGTTGACACCGGCACTGCAAAAGACATATTATGGAAGCAAGCTGAAAAACGGGAGAAATTGGCATGAAAATCATAACGCTCATAGAGAACACATCCTGCGATGAACGCTTTGCCTGTGAACACGGCCTGAGCCTCTATATCGAGACCGCCCGGCACAAAATTCTCTTTGACGCCGGAAAATCCGGCGCATTTGCCGCGAATGCAGCCAAACTGGGTGTGGACCTGTCTGCTGTCGATATCGCTGTCCTGTCACACGGGCATTATGACCACGGCGGCGGGCTGGCAGAGTTTATGCAGCAAAACAGCAGGGCGCCCATTTACCTGAGCAGATACGCTTTTGAGGCGCACCTCAACGCCACGGGGCGGGACATTGGTCTAAACAAAGCGCTGCAGCAGTCCGACCGGCTCATCTTCACCGATGCAGAATTGGTGATCGACGAGGAGCTTGCGCTGTACACCTGCAACGACCGCGCGCGGCCGTTTGCCATGCCGCCCTGCGGACTGAGCATGGTTGAAAACGGCGAGCGTGTGCCGGAAGACTTCCGCCACGAGCAATATCTCCTCATTCGGGAGAACGGCAGCCGGGTTCTCATCAGCGGCTGCTCCCATAAGGGTATCCTCAACATTGCCGAATGGTTCAGGCCCGACGTTTTGATCGGCGGCTTCCATTTTATGGAGCTGGGAACCACCGGCGATGACGCAAAGTTCATTACGGATGCCGCGCAGAAGCTTTGCGCACACCAGACGCAGTATTATACCGGCCATTGCACCGGACAGGAGCAATACCGCCTGCTCAAAAGCCTGATGGGAAGCCGTGTGCAGTCCATTTCCTCCGGAGATGTGCTCGAGCTTTAGAAAAACGCGGTGTCACTGTTATCTTCCATGAGAAAAAGTTGGTATAGTCATCGGAAATACGGGTAAAATATGTGTCCTGCAGCGCCAAATCATCGGCTGCAGCGCACAATCCGGGATCTCTGCTCGTATTAATTCAGCACAATCTCTTTTGCTTTACAATATTTAGTTTAATTCTTGATTTTTGTCACACGATGTGGTATATTGAACTATAAATGTAAAATGGAGGGTTATGTCATGGATGAGTCCACATACCATTTCCGCAATTCTTTAGGTGGCTATCACAAAGGAGACGTCACTGCTTACATCGAAAAAACCGCCACTCAGCATCGTTCTGAGATTCTGGAATATGAAAAAAAGATTGCCGAGCTGCAGGATGAAAACCGGTCTTTGCAGCAGCAGTTGAATCTGCTGATGATGTCCACGCCCGCAATTGCTCCGGCGCCCGCACCCGCACCTGTGGCAGAGCCCATTCCGGAACCTGCCCCCGTGCCTGCTCCGGTCGTTCCCGCTGAATCCACGGATTGGGAGCATCTGGAGTTGCAGGCTTACCGCCGTGCGGAGGCTGTGGAACGGCACGCCAACACCAGAGCAAGGGAACTTTACGAGAAAATGGAAGACCTGTGCAACGGTGCACTGGATGATTTCCATGCAGCCGACACCGCTGTGAAGCAGGCTATTGACGTGATGATGGAGCAGGCCGTCTCCCTGGAAACTGCCTATCAAACGCTTTCTGCCGCCCTCAATGCTTCCCGCGAAAAGCTCTCTTCCCTCACGGATCTTGACGAGATCGACTAATCTGCAAAAATGCCCATCGAAGGCGCACCTGCCACAGAGCCGGTGCGCCTTTTTTGTTTTGGATATGAACCTGTGTAACAAAATCGGCCCCGTTATGCAGCTTGCTGTTAAAGCCGCTGCCAAACAAGCATTGTGGCTTGCCGGATTTCCTCTCCGCAAGCCTTTTTTGCCGAAATGATTGAAAAGTTCACAAAAATATGATGTAATACAAAAAACACACCCAAATCCATTCCACCATTTTCCATGAGGTGAAATCATTGAAAGCATTAAAGCGAAGCCGTACGGCAAGTTTTATCGTCGTCACATTAGTTTACATAATTTCTGCCCTTGTGGGTGTTCTAATCTATCGCGCGCTCGACTTTGACTTTTGGCTATCCCTTCTGATTGCAGATGTGATTGCAACCGTGGTAACCTTTATCTTCAGCTTAATATTTGGCAATGCATCTGTCTATGATCCCTACTGGAGCGTGCAGCCGCCCGTCATTCTTGCGGCGTTTGCCATCGGGAAAGAGCTGACCCTTTTTGGGGTTCTTCTTCTCGTGGTCGTGTTCTTTTGGGGAATTCGCCTGACAGCAAACTGGGCATACACTTTCGCAAATCTCAATCATCAGGACTGGCGCTACACCATGCTCCACGAAAAGACCGGAGCGTTCTATCCCCTTATCAACTTCATCGGCATTCACATGGTTCCAACCCTGGTGGTTTACGGCTGCACACTGCCTGCCGTTTATGCCATCCGCGCAGGACTTGAGGCGAACGCAGCAAGCGTCCTGTTCCTTTGCGTTTCGCTCGCCGCGGCCATTCTGCAGGGCACGGCCGATATCCAGATGCATAAGTTTCGCAAAAACCGCGACGGGGCATTTAATCGTCACGGACTTTGGAAATTCTCGCGCCATCCCAACTATCTCGGCGAGATTCTGATGTGGTGGGGCGTCGGACTTTCCGTTGTGTGTGCAGCGCCGGACAGGTGGTACCTTTTGGCCGGGGCCGCAGCCAACACGGTGTTGTTTTTGGCTGTCAGCATCCCGATGGCAGATAACAGACAGTCCCGCAAAGAGGGCTTTGGCGAATACAAAAAGCAAACCAGGATGCTGCTTCCCATCAAAAAATAAAAGGATTCTTTCTTATGGCAGATACAAAAGAAATGCTTGGCTCCGCGCCGATCGGCAAGCTGCTGTTTAAGCTCGCTGTTCCGACGGTCATTGCCCAGCTCATCAACATGCTCTATAACATTGTGGACCGCATCTACATCGGGCACATGCCGGGAACCGGCAACCTTGCGCTCACGGGTGTGGGCGTGTGCATGCCCGTCATTATGATCGTGTCCGCGTTTGCCGCGCTTGTCAGCGCGGGCGGCGCGCCGCGCGCATCCATTTTCATGGGTCAAAAAGATATGGAGCGCGCAGAGAAGGCGCTCGGCGGCTGCTTCGGTCTTCAGATCATCGTTTCCGCCGTGCTCACGGCCGTTTTGCTCATTTGGAATCGCGATTTTCTTTTGGCTTTCGGTGCAAGCGATCAAACCATTGAATACGCCACAGCCTATATGCGCGTTTATGCCCTCGGTACGGTCTTCGTGCAGCTGACGCTGGGCATGAATGCCTTTATCACCGCGCAGGGATTCACCAAAATCTCCATGGTCTCGGTCATCGTCGGCGCGGTCTCCAACATCATTCTCGACCCGATCTTTATTTACGCGCTGGATATGGGCGTTCGGGGTGCGGCGCTGGCCACGATCCTTTCGCAGGCGCTTTCCTGCGCGTGGGTGCTCTCGTTCCTCTGCGGCAAACGAACAATGCTCAAACTCAAGCCGAAGCATTTTATTCCGTCGCCCAAAATCGTTTTGCCGTGCATCGCGCTCGGCACGGCGTCTTTCATCATGCAGGCAAGCGACAGTGTGATCTCGGTATGCTTCAATTCCTCTCTGCTCAAATACGGCGGCGACATCGCCGTTGGCGCCATGACCATCCTCTCAAGCGTGATGCAGTTTGCCATGCTTCCCCCGCTCGGCATCGCCCAGGGCGCGCAACCCATACTCAGTTATAACTACGGTGCAAAGAACACAGCCCGCGTAAAGCAAGCCTATAAGCTTCTTTTGAAAATCTGCCTGCTCTATTCCGTGGCAGTTTGGGCAGCTGTTATGCTCTTCCCGGGCGCCTTTGTTTCCATCTTCACACCGGAAGCAGAGCTGATCGCCTTTGCATCGCGGGTGCTGCGCATCTACTATTGCGGCATGATCCTCTTCGGCATTCAGATCGCATGCCAGATGACCTTCGTGTCCCTCGGAAACGCAGGCTCCTCCGTCCTCGTGGCGGTGGTGAGAAAGTTCGTGCTGCTTCTGCCGCTGATTTACCTGATGCCAAGCCTGATAAGCGACAAAACCATCGGCGTATATATGGCAGAGCCGATTGCCGACGTGATTGCCGTGACCTTCACAGCCATCCTGTTTGCATTCCAGTTCAAAAAAGCGCTGGGCAAAATACGCACAGAAGAATAATTGCAAAAAATCAGGGGATGGGCGCAAAGCCCATCCCCTTTTTCCCTTTCATGCAAAACAGAAACGGCATAACGCTTGATGTTATGCCGTTTCTGTTTAAGCGCACCCATGGTGGGTGTTTTTTCATTTGGCTAAGTCACAGTACACCGTGACGCGGCTGGCGCCGCCGTAGGTGCAGGTGAATAAGGTCAGGTCATACTCCCCGGCAGTCATGATTTCCACGGCGGAGGGATCGAGAATATCCGTGCCAACAACTGCATAGCAGGTGGTTTTCCCATCCATATCCATGAAAAACACTTCGTCGCCAATCACCAACTGGGAGATTTGGCCGAAATGGCTGTTATAATTATGCGCCATCAACACCAGATCTTCGCCGCGGATGCTGCCGTCATATCTGCATGGGGCAATCCGTAACTGATCATAGCTCCAGTTGCTCATGACCGGAAGCTCCATATTCAGCGCAGGGATAGAGAGATAACCGATATACAGGTTGCCATCGATCTCCACCTCTGTCATTTTTTTGTCTTCTTCCGTCAGCAATTCCACGGGCTTTTGCAGTTCCGGGAGAATGTCCGCATCCGCATTGGCATCGGCGCTTTCCTGAATCTGCTGCACAAGCTGAGGCACGATCTGCGCCACCGAATCCTTCGCGGCTGCATCTTCCTTTTGATTCCAGTATACAAGCGCAATTGCCCCGATAATCAGGAGCGCGCCCAAAACCATACAGAAAATTCCGGCTTTACTCTTCATCTTTGATTCTCTTTTTGCGCAGGCACAAAACCCATCCCGTAATAAACAATGTCGCACCGATGATCGCCATAACCGGCACCGGCCAATTCAGCTGTCCGGTCTGGGGCAACCAGGGCGGAGGTGGCGGTGTAGGGGGCGGCGGAGACGGCGGCGGAGTCGTGGTCGGTTCAAAGGGAACCTTAGGGTCAGCATTCACATACATGGTATAGGCACCGTTCTGCCATCTGGGAACAGAGATCAGAAACGGATGGATGGCAGCATAACCATCAGACGCATCTTCTTCCCCCTGCCATACCAGATAAAGACCGGCATCCAAATCCACGAAAGAGGCCTTTCCGTCCGAAATGGCAGAATTCAGGGGATCAGACAGCACAGGCTTCGCCTTTTCCAGCAGTTTTTTCGCCTGTACGCCATCGTACAAATCCGTGGTATCGAGCTTGGCACCGGCATCGGCCAATTCCTTCACCAGTCGGAAGTCATACCGATCTTCTTCCACCTGGATGATATTGGCCACATAGTACAGCTTCAAAGCGCCGGTGTCCAGCGGCACACCGTCCACATCCATCGTGAATTCAAGGCTGCCTTTTCGGCTAAGATCCGGCATGCGCACCGGCTCATCCGTTGCGAAGGCATTGACTGCAAGGGCAAACATCAGACCCAACGCCATCAGAAAAGACAGTATTCTGTTTTTCATCAGTAGTCAAAACCTCCTTCTGCGTTTGGGGATCAGCATGACGACGAGCAGCACCAGCAGCATGGGAATTGCCACGATGGGCGCAACGATGGTGGGCTCGATCTGCATGGCATCCGCGGTAACGCGAACAGACTGCGCCTCTTCCTGATTCTCCACGCGATGACCGCGCACCAGCAAACGGTGCGAATTCACGCCGTAGGGAGTGCAGGTGATCAGGGTGCAAAGATCCTGCCCCTGCTCAATCAGCAGCGCATCGGTCTCATGCGGCTCCACGATCAGGATTTGATCCACTTCATAAGTGAGGATCTCATCCAGCACACGGAAAATGAACACATCGCCAACCACCAGTTTGTCCAAATCGGTGAACAGCTTGGCGCTGGGCAGACCACGGTGGCCGGAAACCACGCAATGGCTGCTTTCTCCGCCGACGGGCAGGCTGGTCCACTCCAGATGGCCCACGGCCACCTGCAGAACGGACTCGTTTGTGCCGTGATAAATGGGCAGCGCAACACCAATGGAGGGCACTTCGATGTAGCCCATAATGCCGAGACCGCTGATATCCAGAATCTGGTTGTATTGCGCTTTCTGTTCATCATCCAGCACATAGTGGTTGGGACGCTCTGCCAGGGATTCGTTGTAATTCCAGGCATCTTCCCACAAGTGCGCATACTGTTCCTCATCAATGCCGGCCACCTGCTCCACATAGGAAGCGATGGCGCGGGACTGGTGCATAGAGTTCCACCAGTCGGAAAAGCTGGGATACAGCAGCAAGGACAAACCTGCGATCAACACGATCAGCAATATAACAGTTGTACCGTGTCGTTTCATAGGGCTCTCCTTGGTGCTGTTGGGTTTTGGCGGGAGGGGCGGATGCCCCTCCCACATTGACGCATTGAATTGTCAAAAATCAGTCAGCGGTTTTCATGCGCTTCTTGGTGACCAGCAGGACCACCGCAACAACAGCCAGCAGGCCGCCGAGGATGTAGAAGATGGTGGTGCCGATGCCGCCGGTCTCGGGCAGGACAACGCCGGCCTTGTTCTCAACGTCGGTGGACAGAGAACCTGCGCCCAGGTCTTCGGTGAACTCGATTTCGCCGGTGGTTACATCGCCACTCAGGGTGTTCAGAACCTCAGTGCGAAGCTGCGTCTTCCACTCAATGTCGTGATCAGCGGTAACGGTGAACTCGATGGGATCGATCTTGTTGTAGCCATCGGGAGCTTCATTTTCTGTCAGGCGGTATTTGCCGTCGTCAAGGCCCTTGAAGGTGAAGACATCTTCGGGCGCAGCTTCGACAGTCTCCAGAGCATCCCACTTACCGGTAGCAGCATTGTACTTTTCAAGCGTGAAGGTCGCGCCGGTCAAGGCTTCGCCTTCCTCGTCGACCTTGTTGACAACAACTTTGTAGGTAAAGGCGATAACGGTATCCTTGGGGGTAAAAGCGGGAGTCTCAGGCTCGTTGAAGTTTCTGTATTCGCCGTAGACTTCGTTGACGTTGCCCTGGCTGCCGAGAATAGCCCTTTCGTTCAGCTCAGACTGGTACTCAACCACCAGAGTGGAGCCGCCCTCGATTGCCTCGATAGCGCCCAGGTCTTCGAACTTCACTTCAAAGGTACAATCATCCTCGGTCTCGGTGACCAGGGTGTACTTGCCTGTCAGATCGGTTTTCTCTTCACCGTTCAGAACATAAACGGCAGTGATGCCACTGAAGGTCAGGCCCTGCTCCTCCACATCGTGGAAGATGAAGGGGTACTTCTGATTAGCTTCTCTGAAAGCTTCGATGCTGGAGGGAATGACAGCGCTGAGCTGGAAGTCGATCAGGTCGCCGATATCGTGGTCAGCGGAGTCATGCCAAACGATTGCATCTTCAGCGCCGGTGGAGTCGTTCTTGTCGTCAATCTTCTTCTCGGTGATGGGAGTTGCGTCGTGCTTGGAGGTGAGCTCAGTGTTACCAACAACCTGGAAGATAACTGCGGAGCGGGTTTCACCTTCGGGCAGAGGCTCGGTCACGTCAACGACCATGTAGTAACCTGCATCCAGGCCGGAAGCGGTAGCCTTACCGTCAGCCACGGTCATATCAGCGCCGGCACCGGTGGGCGTAATGGAAGAAGGATTAAAGCCTTCAAGAACAGAGTCGGGAACCTTGTCTCCGACTTTAACCCCATTCGGAGTGTAGTCAGCACCATACTTGATGTTGGACAGAATTTCTTCATCGTCCTCTTCAGTTTCGGTGCCCTTTCCATCCAGGAACAGGTCGCCGGTGAAGATCTGGTAGATCTTGTATTCGTGGCCGGTAGCATTATTGATTGTCACGGTGTAGCCGGTATCGCCTTCTGCGGCGGAGGCGGTGATGGCCAGACCCATGACCATTACAAGGGCCAGGGCCAGCGCGAGAATCTTTCTCATGTGTTTCATAGTGAAACTCCTTTCCAATCTCTTTAATAGATTTTTCTTACTCATTTTTTCAAAATATGTAAATTTGCTTTGCATCAGGAAGAATTTGCGTCCTCCCTTCTGCGTTTTTTATGTATATACAGTAGGCACGCTGCGCTGGTCAGCACCAAAAGCAGGCCTGCCGTTGTATACAGTCGTGTACCGGTACCGCCGGTCTCGGGAAGCTCGTAGCCTTCCAGCTCCTTGTTCACCAGTTTAATGGTGCCGAAATTGATACCGGAGTTGTTTTCCACGGATTCCAGCGCATAACCACCCACACCAACTTCCTTGATATAGTAAAGATAGTTGGTTCCTCGCGTACCGTCAGCATTTTTCGTGGCCTTGGGCAAGTCCTTGATGGTTAAGCTCCAGTTTCCGTTTTCATCCGGTGTCATGGTGTAAGTTCCGAATTTCTTTGCGCTGCCGGGGTCGCCCTGAAGCATCTGCCACAGCTCAAGGGTAACGGAACTCACTTCTTCTCCGGTTACGGTTACGGTCTTTCCGCCGTAGTCCTTCCAGTACTTCTCAACCGTGATCTCTGTGAACTCGCTCACATTCTGGCGGTAGATGATATCGCCGCTGGTGAGGGCACGTCCCGTAAAGTTTTCGGGAATACTGCTGGGATATTTCTCAGTATCATCGTTCTTGATGTAGAAGTAATAAGGCTCGGGGCCAAGATAGTAACCGGTGGGGGATTCGATTTCCACGATGTAGTAAGCCGTGTTGTAAGCGAACTGCTCTTCGTCCATCGTGGATGCATCCAGAACGATCATACCGTTGGTGTCGGTGGTAAATATGGCGTCACCGTTATTGGGGTGATGCACAAGGATGTACTTACCTTGGGCTTCGTTCCAGATATAGATGTTAAACTTGGCGTTTTCCAGGAAGATACCGTCGCTGTTCGCATCTACCTTGTAGAGCATTACGCCGGTGATATCCGCCTGCGCCGTGGCATTCTTCACCTCGATCTCCACCTTGGTGTCACCCTCAAGGTTGCCCTGGCCAACACCCGATATGGTACAGGTGTTGCTCACATTGTGCTTCACATCCCTATCGCCGGAGGCTTTGTAGGAGTATTCCAGCAAAAGTGATGTGCTGTCAGGCACATTCAGGTCGATGGTGTGAGACCAGTGCGTAATGCCATACTGTACATAGGAATTTTCGTCGTACTGATAGTTGGCTGTTACCTCGCCGAGCTTTTCATAACTGCCATCCGATTTCATTCTGATCTCATAGAGCTTTACAGAACCGGGTACCAGTCTCAATCGCAGCGGCTGCGCGCTTGTGGATTGATAAGTCAGTTCGTCGTGAACCGCCAGCGTTCCGGAGTTCTGAATCAGGTCTTTCTCATAGGCGTTAAGAACAACGGAGTAGGTGATGATGTTATCCTCTTCCGTGCTGGCCGTCTTTTTGATCATGCCATCGCGTTCGTCCTTGGTGATCTGCTGGCTCTGAGAACCGACGTCGATCACCGCATCCTTCTCATTTTTAATGGTGAAACGGTTCTCGAAGTTATTGACGTAGACGAAGGATTCGCCTTCCTTTTCTGTCCATCCGAAGTCATCGTTGATCTGCGTGAAGATGCTGAGGTAACCGTAGCTTTCCTCAATGTTTTGAATTGCCGCATACTGGGACATCGTCTCAAGAACTTCGCCGGGGAACGTCATTTCCAGATCTCCGTCTTCGGTCACTTTCACATCGATAGAGACCATTTTTCCGTTCTGGTGGTTCCAGTTGACGTACTGTTCCGCCGTATACAGCGGGAACTCCCATTTGTAGATCTTACCGAGCTCCACATCCTTCAGCGTCAGGCTCTCGGTAGGCACTTTGTCCTGGAAGACCAGTCTTATATCCTTCACCGTAACCCCCTCAGGAAGATCCTCGTAGAGGGTGATCGTGTCCTGAGCCGCGAAAGTGGACGGCGCACTCAGTTTAATGGCCCATGCCAGATAGCTATCCTTCAGCTTGTTGTAATCAAGCTGCGTAACACTTCCTTCTCCGCCCCCATCGATCTCGCTCCAGAACCAATACTGGTCTCCCTGAGTTTCGGGGTTATAGTATTTGATACCATACTTGGTAGCATTGATCGTACCCTCTATATAGTCCACGCGGCCTTCAACTTCATACTGATCCATGAGGTTGAATCGGTTTTTAAAGGTTGTGGTGGAAACGATGTTGTTGGGGAACAGACCGTAGGTTTCATAGCTGAAGGTCAGCACATGACCCTTTGGGATACCCTTGTCGCCCAATGATATGGCGAAGCGATCAAACTTTTTAGACTGGCAGCCGTTCTTATTGGCCCGCAAGTCTTCGATTCCGTATATTTCATTGGAAGTGTCGGGGCCGGGCTGATATACCCGAGCGGAAAGCAATTCCAGCTTCTCTCCGGATACAGGCATGACCTTAGCTTCAAAGTTTGCCAATGCTTCCATCAGCTGATCATAGGTCATGTACATATCGTCGGAGAGATAACCGCGGAATTCATCGACAAAATACAAACCGCCGGAAATGGGGGCTTTTGTGGTATCGATGGTAACGGTCCAGGTGATAGGCAGCAGATAGGTGCCGTTTTCATCCTGAATAACCTCTTCGGCCTCGCCGGTCTTTGTGAAGGGGGTGCCGACAACAACACCCGTCAGCACATTGATATCGGTGTCGTCATCGCTCAGGATTGCCGAGTTGTAAATTGTATCGCCATCACCGAAGGCGTGGGTGGTGGTATAGGTGATCGTATAGGTGTCCGTGGAGCCATCGGGGAATTTGTAAGGCAGGCTTACGTTATTCGCCACAATGTTTCCGCTGCTACCTCGGATTGTCACCGGTCCGGTATAGGGAACTTGTTCATTCCCTATTCTCATGATATCCTTGAGAGTCCATCCGGAAATATCTGCCTTGGCCTGGTTGATGGTGATGGTCCAGGTGATGGAGCCGTCTTCGTTCAGTTCACCGGTTTTCTTCAGCACATCAAAGGTGTGATCAACCGTGACATGATCCTTCAGCTCCTTGTTATCGCTATCCTTGCCCGTGACGGTGGCAGTGTTTCGCACTGTCATATCCGCGCCCAGAAGGTCGACATCTGCCGCACAGCGGTAGCGAATGGTGTAGGATTCGCCGGCCTTCATTTCCGGCAATGTCACGGTAAAGGATTTTCCATCGGAAGCAACGCTGGTCTGCGGATTGTTTACCGTCGTGCTGCCCTTCCTGATGCTCTCAATATTCTTCAGTGTCAGGCCCGCGGACATCTGGTCTGTGACGGTGATGGGTCCGTTGGTGCCTTCTTCGCTGGTGACTTTGATCTCGTAGAGGATTTCTTCGCCACTAACGCTGACCTTTTGCTTTTCGATGCGCAGGTCACCTGTACTTTCGCTTTCCTCTTCGATGACGACACCCAGAGTAATTTTATCTGTGAACGTATAATCCTGGTGCTCACCGTCTTCCTCGGTGACCTTGGTAACCGTGGAGAAGAAGGAAATATAACCATGGATCTGAATACCCTTGGCATTCTGCTCCACATAATCTTCCGTAAAGGTCATGGTGATCTTGCCGTTCTCGCTGTCGATCACATAAGAACCAACCACCTGACCAGAAGAATTTCGAATGTTGCCGCTGTCATCTCGCACGATCTGGAAAATCTTGGGCAGATCATAGGTCAGGGTGTCCGTGGTCACCGAGACCGTTTCGCCGTTCATAACGCCCAGCTGCTGACCAGTGATGGTATACTCGATCTTAAATTCGATCAGATCACCTTCCGTGACCACAGCGCCGTTGGGGATGGGTTTTCCATCGGAATCGTACATGGCAACCGCATTGATGTACGGTGTCAGATCCAAAGTCGCGCTTGCGGCGCGGGCAGAACGCATGGTGGTTCTGGCCAAACCGAAGGTAGTAGCGCCGCCGACGGAGCGCATTCTGCTCATCCCGGCTTCTTCCGCAGGAATCTGCGCAACTTCTTCCTGAGGAACTGTGGTAACGGACTGTTTGCTGTCACCCACCAGTTCAACCCAGGCGTTTGTGCTGTCTTTGTCCAGATAGGGTGCATCCTGGATTTCGTCTTCGTTGCTCCCCTCCGGTTCGCGCTGAAGCTGCGTCAAAACGCCATAACCGGCAATACGCTTATCAAACAGTTCGTATGTGCTTCTTGCAACACAGTTCCCGTTGTTACCCTCGATGGTGGTAACATTGATGTCTTCGAGCTTCTCAACAAGTCCAACATGGTCAACAATGCCATCCTGTTCCCAGTCGAAGAAGATGATATCGCCGGCTTTGGGCACATAATCCGAAGGTGTTTTGTAAAGACTTTGTTCATTCAGCTCATTAACCCAGGTGGGGCAATACGCATCGTAAGGATAATCCACCTCGGCATAGTGCAGGCAGAAGGAGGCAAACATCGCACACCAGTCCCCATAGGGGATGCCATACCAGGCACCGTAACGGGTGTAGCCCTTCGTGTTGTCGTTTTCATCGACGATGTAGTTCAGGGCGCTTTCGGTGTAGCTCAGCTGGCTTCTGGCGACCGCCAGCACGTTCTCTGCGTAAGTGCCTGTCAGTTCCGGCAGCGTCGCTTCCCACTGCTGCGCGTATTCCAGATCCGCAGAGGGGTTTGCATAGCAAGGCAGGCTGTGAATATGTTCAGGCAGTTCGCAAATCAGCTTCTGTTCATAGCAAGCATCGGTATGTTCATGCCCCGGCTCTGTATTCAAAGGACAGATCTGCCCCTGAACCTCTGCATAGCAGCTTTCCGTGTGGACATGCGCCGAGGGGTTCTCTTCCAAACCGCAGCTATATGTAACAACCGTGGTATAGCACGCATCCTCATGGGTATGTCCCGCGGATTCTTCCATCTGACAGCTCATCACCGTTCTGGTGCTGTAGCAGCTTTCCGCGTGCGTATGGTCTTCGGATTCCTCCTGACCGCAGCTGAGGACGGTTTCCGTGACAGGCTCGCAAGCTTCTGTATGCGTATGGCCCGGGCCCTCTTCCAAGTCACAACTCAGGATTGTTTCTGCAACCGGTCCGCATTCTTCCGTGTGGATATGTCCGTCATCCGTACAGATCAGTTCTAAGCGGGATTCGTAACATTCCTCCGTATGGACATGGCCCTCGCACAAAAGCACCTTTTCATAGCAGTCCTCACTGTGTTCGTGCGCTTCAATCCCGCAGAAGACATTTGTTTCTTTGGTAATGGCAGGAAGGATCAACATGTAAGTGGTGCAGAACACGACTATGCACGTTAAGACACTCAGCACCCGTACCCAGGTTCTTTTGCGTTTTTTTCGTCTCAGCTTCATCAGGACTTCAAAATCGAACTTCTGCTCCACGTGGATCCCTCCTTTCTTCAAAAAATCATTTCGTTACAAATCAGTTGATCTCACCGAAAAAGGCCAAGGGCCAAACGCGGAAAACCAACTTTCCAACCAGCTGTTCTTCGGCCACACAGCCAACAGCTGTATTTCGGGAGTCCACCGAAATATCCCGGTGGTCACCCATTACAAAAACCCGGGATTCGGGAACCTGGTAGGGAAATTCTATGTTGCAATCGCCCATTGCCTTCGCTTCCAGATAGGGCTCATCAAGCAGCTTCATATCGTCGACAGTCTTGCCTACATAGACGTCACCCTCCGGAGTGACGTTTACCCATTCGCCCGATTTGGCAATCACCCGCTTTACCAGGATCTTGTTGTTATAATAGAACGCCACAACGTCGCCGCTGTTAAACTCTGACTTCTTGATCGACAATACGATATCTCTGTCCGCCAGCGTGGGGCTCATGGAACTGCCGTAGATCTGCAGCACCGGCATAAGCAGCGTTGCCACCAATACCGCAATGGCGGCCACGGTGATCAGGGTATATACTGTGCTGCGCAAAATGCTTCGATAACGCCTGCGGTATTTCGCCCGGCTCAGCTCTTCTTCCAGCTGTTGGGAAGTGGGCAGTGTGTCAAATTTAACTTTCATAGACTTAGTACATCCTGCCGTATATACGGTTTTCCGGCTGGTTGCTCTTTTTCTGCAGAGAACTATACAGATCCATCACCTGCTGCAGCCCTTCAAAGGCATCCACCAGCTGCTTGATCTTAACGGAGCAATTTTCCCAGCACTGCTGTGCCTTCATTTCCGCTTCCGCCACCATGCGGTCACATTTTTCTTTGGCTTCCTGCTCCATCTTCTGACAAGCCTGCGTCTGCCGCTCACTAAGCAACCGGATGTTTTCCAAATAATACTGGCAGGAATCCTGCGCCGCATTAAAAATACCGCTTAACTGCAAGGAGGCCTCTGCGATAGAACCGGCATTATCGATTTGGATGGTGCGATCAGCCAATTGCGCCTGAGTCTGATCCAGAATGCACCGCAACTGCTCATTCTCTCTTCTCTGCGCCACAAGCAGTTCCAGAAGATCCGTGCGGCTGAGTCTGCGCAGTTCACGTTCCGTCATAAAGGTTTCTCCTTTCGTTAGAGTTGCTATTCGTTGCAGGAATTCAACGCTATCTTATCTTACAAATATTTTTTCTGTGCGCAAGGGGTTTGACGCAAACGGCGAAAATACGACGCAAGCGGTTTCCGGTCTTGCAAAGCCGGGAAAAATGTTATATAAATAATGTATACTTTCAAAACAAAAAAAGGGGGGGAATCGCTGTGAAAATCGCGTTGGTGGACGACGAGGTCATCCAGCTCAAGCGAATACACGAATTGCTGAGCGCCGAATTGCAGACAAAACTCAGCCAAACACCCCATTGGATTGACTCTTACCGCAGCGGCCAGTCCTTCCTGGACCATTGGCAGCCCGGAAAATATGATGTGGTCATTTTGGACATTTTCATGGGCGGTCTCACGGGCGTGGATGTTGCCCAAAAGATTCGCCTTACCGATCCGGATGTAAAGCTGGTGTTCTGTTCCCGCAGCAACGAATTTGCTGCCGAAAGCTATCAGGTCAATGCCCAGTACTATCTGGTAAAACCCGCCACCCCCGGTTCCATTTCCAATATGCTTCAGCGCTTAAACCTGGAGGTAATTCAGCTGGAGCAAACTGTCACTTTGCCGGACGGCCACAACTTGCTCCTGCGGCAGCTTCTGTATACAGAGTACTATAATCACGTGGTAACTCTGCATATGCGAAACGGGGAAAGCTACCGTCTGCGCACCAGCCATACAACCTTAGAGGAGCTGCTAACCCCGTATGGCTTCATTCACAGCCCCAGCAAGGGCATCCTTGTGAATTTTTATGAGGTCGTCAGTTGCTCAGCGGACAGCTTCAAGATGTCCGACGGCACAGTCCTCCCCATTTCTCGCCGGAAGGCCAAAGAGATTCAGGCGGCATACACAAAGTTCAACTTTCAAAAAATGCGTTCGGAGGTGGATATGGGATGATTCCATTCTACCGTTTTTTGGAAGTGGGCCTGTTTTCCATGCTGAACCTGATGCCCTTTCTGATCATGGCCATATATCCTTTTCGCAGGCACCTGCGCTTCTCCCACGTCACCACAAACATTCTGATCATCGTGATGGCTCTGGTTCAGATTTGCCTGGGCTGCCTGGCCGCGTTTTCCCCCATCGGTTCGGAAGTAATGTCCTTGGTAAGCACTGTAATCTACGCGGGATTTTATTTCTTTGTGATTAAGGATCACATCGGCCGGCTGGCCTTTGTGCTGTTGGTGTTTTCCAATTTGGGAAATTTGGTAACCGTCTGTGCCAAGTGCCTGGAGGGTTTGGTTTTCGGCAGTATCGCCCTGGAGAGTTACCGCTGGTCTATGCTGATATGTATGGTGATCATGCATCTACTGATCACAGTTCCCGTGGGGTTTTATGTGCAGAAGTATTTCACCAGCAGCGTTCCGATCCAAACCAAATCATGGCGCCACCTTTGGATCATTCCCGCAACTTTCTATTTAACTTGGTATTACCATTTGTATTTCACAGGGCAGAGCGCTTTGATGGTCGCCCTGGATATCCATCACGCGCTGTTCCTGCTGATCATCAACCTGGGCGCTTTTGTGGTCTATCACACGGCGATCCTGTTGCTGCTTGAGCAAAAGAAAAGCTCCCTGCTGATGCAAAACAACTATCTGCTGTCGCTGCGTAATATTCAGCACGAAAATCTGCAGCAGCGCATCAACGAAGCCCGTCAGGCCAAGCACGATGTGCGCCATCACATGCACCTGATCCGGGAATATCTGCACAGCGGAAAACTTCAGGAGCTGGAAGCCTATCTGGATCAATACAGCGCATCCCTTCCCACAACCCAGTCGATTCTCTACTGTCAGCACTATGAAACCAATTCCCTTCTCGGATATTTCGCGCAGCAGGCACAGCAGCACGGCATCACCATGGATATATTTGTTCAGCTTCCGGAAAAAATTCACCTGCCGGAAACCACCTTGTCCGTTTTGCTGGGCAACCTTTTGGAAAACGCCATAGATGCCTGCAAAGAGGTATCTGACGGGGAACGGAAGATCACGGTTCGGGGAAAAGCCAACAACGGCTTCGTGTTTTTTGATATTTCCAACCCCTATTCGGGCGCTTTGAAAAAATCTATAAGCGGAGAATATCTTTCCACCAAACAGCGCGGGCACGGTTTGGGCATGAATTCCGTTGCCCATTTGGTCCGTTATCACAACGGTGTATTAGATGTGGATTCCAAAGATAATATTTTCCGGGTTTCCGTTATGCTTCAAGAGCAACCGGATGTGTAAGCAAAATCGGGCAGAGCTGACTTTCTGCTTTGATCGTTTAATTCATATATGAATGTAAGAAGGAGAATTTGATATGGGATATCAAAGAGCACAGTGGCACAGCGGCTTAACCTATCAGCAGCTTTGCGAAACCTGCAAAAACCTTGTCCGTTACACGGACGAAGCTTTGGATTTCCGTCCCTGGTATCCGGACGGATACGTAGATTGCCCTGTGTGCAAAAGCCATCTGCGCCATAATGAAAGCTATGCGATTGACGTTCCGAATCGCCCCGCTGCCACGCCGCAGGAGAACTCCGCCACCGCAGCGCCCACCGGCGGCAATTTCACGGACGTTTTTTGCGCCAAATGCGGAAACAAGTATGGCGAGAACGATCGGTTCTGCAGCAAGTGCGGCGCAAAGCGCAATTGATTTACAGGCATTCCATCCCGCTCAGTGCTTTGGCACAGGATAACAAAAAGCCGGTCACCCACCCGGGTGACCGGCTTTTTCTATTGCATCGGATTTGGAGCTTAGCTTCCGTATCGGCAGACAGGGCTTGTCGATGCGCTGCAGCGCACACGGTCAGCCTGTCTCCAAGGCCTTACACTGTCTCTGTCTTCTTCCCTTTTTTCGGCAGAAAAAGCGTCAACACAATGGCCGCGAGGGTCACAACGGTCACAATCAGACCACCCTCAAGCCCGAAAGCGCCACCATGAAACAGACTCTGCTCCCCTACCGGGTTCATGATCGCAAGCGTGGGCAGCTGCGCCATGCCGCTGACGCGGATTCCAACCAGATTTCCCTGCGCGAAGTTCCACGCGCTGTGGATGGCGCAGGCACCCCAAAGGTCATCGGTGCGCAGCACATAGACTGCCATGAACACGCCAAAGAGCGTCAAATTCAGCAGGGCGAGAAGGCTGATGCCGGGATTGGCCAAATGCAGCAGCGCAAACGCAACCGAGCTGATGCCAACCGCGATTGCCGTGTGGCAGCGGTTGCCGAGAGAAACCATAAAAAATCCGCGCACGAGCACCTCTTCGGACATGCCCTGAATTACAAAGCCCACGAAAAAGGCCAGCAAATAGAGCAACGGAACGCGCTCGGCAAATGCAAAATCCAAATCACCCATCAGCCACAAAACCAGCGCGGAAAGCAACAGCATGGCCGTGCCAATGGCAAAGCCTTTCAGATAACGCCCCAGCCAGCCGGACTTCCGCAACCCCATGGAGGCCATGGAGCGCTTTTCAATCTTGCAGCAATACACAATGCAGACCACTGTGGTGGCAAGCGTTGCAAACAGCGAAATCAGCATGATCCAGGGTTTTTCCATCACGGACATCGCCGCGGAAATCGCGCTTCTTACATCGCCGGAAACGACGCCGGAGAGAAACTCCGGATCACCGAAAATTCCGATCACCATCGGAACGATCATAATGACGGATGCCGCGGCGTTGCCCACCCCGAACACCGCCAGAAACATCAGAATCTGAATGATCAGTTTCGGCTGAAACTTTGCCTTACGCGCCAGCGCCGGCATGCAGTTGTTTTTGATGGAAATCATGGTGCTTCCCCTTTCTTAACGGATACAATGTATATTATAATCAGAGGGCAAAGCAAAGTCAATTTCAGCTGCGATTTCGCCGCCCGCTCCACGGGCATCACGGCAAGCCTGCGGCTTCATGCGCAAAGCGGCAGCAAGGCTTTGTTCCTCGAAAAAGCTTAACGGAACACATCTCCGGTGAGACCTTTTCCTTTTTCATCCGTTTAATAAGTGAAAGGACAAAATCCTTTCGGAAAGGAGCAAGTCAATGGACAACGGTGCAAGTAGCTACCGCCGTTTCCTTGATGGTGATGACGAAGGCTTGGCGGAAATCGTCAGGAATTACAGCGACGGGCTGATTCTTTATCTCAACGGCATCGTGAATAACATCTCCGTTGCCGAAGAACTGATGGAAGAATGCTTTTTCAAAATCATAACGAAGAAACCCCGTTTCACCGCGAGATATTCCTTCAAAACCTGGCTGTATACCATCGGGCGAAACCTTGCGATCGATCATCTCCGCCGCAGGGCGAAACTGGCCGATACATCGTTTGAGGATTTAGTAAACTCTGTGCAGGACGAGTTTGAACTGGAGAAGCTCTACGTCGCGGAGGAACACAAAATCCACGTTCACAGGGCGCTGAAAAAGCTGAACGTCGAATACAGGCAGATCCTTTGGCTGCTCTATTTTGAAGGATTATCGAATGCAGAAGCTTCGGTCATTATGAAAAAAAGCTCCCGTCAAATGAAAAACCTCGTTTACCGTGCCAAAAGCGCTTTGAAATCAGAACTTGACAAGGAGGGCTTTGTTTATGAAGAACTATGACGAATTGACGAAGGATTTGCTTGCACGCAGAGATTGTTATATTGCAGATCAAAAGAGAAAGAGAAAAGCCGCGCTGCGCGCTGCAAGCTCGGTTGCCTGTGTTTGCCTGGTGGTTTTGCTCGGCTTTGGCGTGTGGAAAGGCGGAGTGTTCGAAGCCAAAACACCTGTTGCGTCTGTGAGTCCCATTCATAATTCTGACAATGACAGCACGGAGCAGCAGACGCCAAACACCGGCGCTGACGTAAGCCAAACCCAAAACACCCCGGCGCCGCCAAACAATGCGGATACACAGGATCAAATCCACTTTCAGGAAATCGAAGCGCTGCCCAACACGCAAAGTAAGATGTTCATTGCCCTTATGACCGGTGATTTCATCAGCATGACACGCGACGAAATTAACGAATATTACGGGGTGGACATTTTCCCCGCCGTGCCGGATGATCTCGAGATCAAAACGCAGCGTTTCGGCATTTACAAACGAAAGGCCACAGGCGAACTGTATTACGACGGCAACAGGATTGAGTACGTCAATGCGGACAGCTCAAGAGGCGTGAGCGTAAACGTGGACAAGGACTGCATGCCGTTTGATTTTGGTAATTTGTTTGCCGACATTCAGACAAGATCTGTCATTCACGGCGTTGAGGTCGGAATCGGGCAGACGCCATACGGAGAACTGTATGCAGAGTTCAAGTATCAAAACACGGGCTTTCGGATTTTTACCCACGGTTTGACTGCGAAAGAATTGCTTGGCATCTTAAACTCCATTATTAAATAGCAAAAATAGCAAAACGAAACAGCCCTCGGAAAGCCAATCGCTTTCCGGGGGCTGTTCTCTGCTTAGAAGCTCGCGGGCAGAAATCCAAATTTTCCGTTTTTCATCCCCTTGCGGCTTCATGCGCAAAGCGGCCGCAGATCGGATTTAACCGTAGCCGTGCGTTTTGTGTTCCCAGCGTCCGCCGTCATTTCGGATCAAAACCCATTTCCAGTTTGTATACGTGGAATTCGGGTTCAGAGAGCCGTCACCGCCGGAGGCATCCACATCAAACGAGGAATAGAGTACAATTGCCTCGTCCGCTTCATACTGCGCCGCCCATTCTTCAAATTCCGCTGCGGCTTCGTCACCGGGATAGCGGACATGCGTGAGCGTACAGCCCGAAAACTCCGCCCTGAAATAGTTTTTCACGACAGAAACGGCGTCCTCAATCTCTTCGTCCGTATAAAGCTCGGACGGTGCCCATTCGGCAAGCTCCACATTCTGGACATTTCCGCCGCAGGCGGGCAGGGCCAGCAGCAGGCACAAAGCTATCAACAGCCAAATAAAGTTTTTCATCGCGTAACCTCCGGGTACAGATTATCTGAGAATGAATTTAGCGTAGCGCGCAGGTGTATCCGTCTTGCATCTTCTTTCCCCCAAAACCCGGAAATACCTAAAACTGCGGCGCATCCCGGAAAAGCACATCCGCCAACACCGCCCTCTACCCTGTTGCTTCCGGCAAACCGGCTACGGAACGGAAAAGCCCGAAACCATCACGGTTTCGGGCTTTTTCCTGTTAAAACGCTGTCCGCGTCACGTACGCCAAAGGCATCACAGCGAATTGCTGTCGCTGGCCATCTTTTCCTGCTTGACCTTGTGATCGATCACGTGGCGGGAGGCCAGCTCCTTATGGATATCCTCCACGGAGATGCCCATCTCCACCATCAGAACCATCACATGATAGGCAAGGTCCGCAATCTCATAAACGGTTTCCCGCTTGTCATTGTCCTTGGCAGCAATAATGACTTCCGTGCATTCCTCGCCCACCTTTTTGAGAATCTTATCCACGCCTTTCTCAAACAGATAGCTGGTGTAGGACCCCTCCGGCAGCTCTTCCTTCCGCGCCTGCAGCAGCGCATACAGCGCCTGCAGAGAAAACGCGCTGCGCTCCCCGCTTTGCCAGAGAAGGTCTTCAAAGCAGGAATCCGTGCCCCGATGGCAGGCGGGGCCGTCCTTCTCCACCAGAACGGTCAGCGCATCCCGATCACAGTCGGCCGTGATGGAAACGATGTGCTGATAGTTGCCACTGGTCTCCCCTTTGAGCCAGAGCTCCTGCCGGGAGCGGCTGAAAAAGCAGCTGAGCCCCTTTTCCATGGAGATTTGCAGACTTTCGCGGCTCATGTAGGCCAGCGTCAGAACGCGCTTGCTTACAGCGTCCACCACAACCGCCGGGATCAGACCCTTTTCATCAAATTTCAGCTCGTCAATGTTAATCATATCATAACCTCACAGGGATGTTGTTTTTCAGCAGCAGGCTCTTGATCTCGCCGATGCTCACTTCGCCGAAATGGATAATGGAGGCGGCAAGGCCGGCGTCCATATCCGGAATCTCCCGAAACAGCGTGACGAAGTCCTCGGCCTTCCCCGCGCCGCCGGAGGCGATGACCGGCACATTTACCGCCGCGCGCACCGCTTTGAGCATCTCAATGTCAAAACCGCCCTTCACGCCGTCCGTGTCAATGGAGTTGACAACCACCTCGCCGGCACCCATCTCCACACAGCGGCAAATCCACGAAATGGCCTCCATGCCGGTGTCCTCTCTGCCGCCTTTGGCAAAGACCCGGAACACGCCGTCCACCCGCTTAATGTCGCAGGAGAGCACCACACACTGATCGCCGTATTTCTCCGCCGCTTCCGAGACAAGGCGGGGGTTGCGGATTGCGCCGGAATTGACGCTGACCTTGTCTGCGCCGCACTTGAGCACCCGGTCAAAATCCTCGAGCGTGTTGATGCCGCCGCCCACCGTCAGCGGGATAAAGATGGTCTCGGCCACCTGCGTCAGGATGTCCGTGAACAGCTTCCGCTCCTCGTAAGAGGCGGTAATGTCATAGAAAACCAGCTCGTCCGCTCCATGATCGCTGTAATACTTCCCCAGCTCCACCGGGGAGGACACATCAATCAAGCCCTCAAAATTGACGCCTTTCACCACCCGGCCGTTTCGCACATCCAGGCAGGGGATAATTCGTTTTGTAATCATTTCGCCGCCTCCAGTGCATCCCTGAGGGAAATGGCGCCGGTATAATAAGCTTTCCCGATGATGGCGCCGTACAGCTCCAGTTTCCTCAGCGCAACGATGTCGTCCATGGAGGACACACCGCCGGAGGCGGTGATCTGCAGGGAAAAACGCTGA
Organism: Oscillospiraceae bacterium; assembly: GCA_015068035.1. Classification (GTDB taxonomy): domain Bacteria; phylum Bacillota; class Clostridia; order Oscillospirales; family Oscillospiraceae; genus SIG483. Next base: position 39,969 of record SVLI01000002.1, read on the forward strand.
CTCAGCTGACGGTACAGCTCCCGATTCGTGCCGGCCATGGCGCCGTCCCTGGATATGTCCGTGCAGATGATGGTATGGACGCCCAGCTCCGCCATATCCCGACAAAAATCAAAGCAGTCAATGCCGGAGGACTCCGTCCAGCCGTGGATGGCGACGCTGCCGTCTTTGACGTCCACGCCCACGGCAACCCGCTCGCCAAACGCCTCGATCGCGCGGCAGAGAAATGCTCTGTCCTTTACCGCCGCCGTGCCCAGCACGATGCGCGCCACGCCGCAGTCCAGATATTGCTGGGCGACCTCCATGCTGCGGATGCCGCCGCCGATTTCCACCTTCAAGGCGGTGCTGCGGGCGATTTCCGCCACGGTTGCCATATTGGGTGCCGTGCCGTCCTTCGCCCCCTCCAGATCCACCATGTGAATCCACTCCGCGCCGCAGGCTTCAAAATCCCGCGCCACATCCAGCGGGTGATCGCTGTACACGGTCATCTGCTGATAATCGCCCTTGAGCAGGCGGACGGCACAGCCGTTATAAAGATCAATCGCAGGAAACAGGATCATAAACGCAACCTCCTCAAAGCTCACAAAAGGCGCGGAGGATCGCAAGCCCCGTTTCTCCGCTTTTCTCCGGATGGAACTGGCAGCCGAAGACATTGTCCTTTGCCGCAGTCGCCGTCACCCATTCGCCGTATTCCGCCACGGCGCAGGTGTTTTCATTCTCCCCGGGCACAAAGAAAGAGTGGACAAAATAGACATGCTCGCCCTCGCCCACATATTTCAGAATGGGGCAGGGCTTTTTGATGTGCAGGGCGTTCCAGCCGATATGAGGCAGCCGCAGCGACGGGGCCAGCCTGCCCTGCATGGGCAAAACCTCGCCCTCCAGCAGCCCCAGCCCCCGGTGCTCACCGTATTCATAGCTCTTTTCAAACAGAAGCTGCATCCCCAGGCAGATGCCCAGCAGCGGCTTCCCTTCGGCGGCTTCCCGGCAGAGCACTTCATCCAATCCGCGGCAGCGAAGCGCTTCGGCGGCATCGCCAAAAGCGCCGACGCCGGGCAGAATGATCCGCTCCGCCGCCCGGAGCTCGGCAGCCTCGCCGGTAATCACAGCGTCCACACCAATGAATTTCAGGGATGAGCGCAGGGAAAACAGATTCCCCACGCCATAGTCAACAATCGCAAGCATTTTTACAGTACGCCTTTCGTAGAGGGGATCTGATCGGCATAATCCGGGTCAATCCGGCAGGCTGCCGCCAGCGCACGGGCAGCGGCCTTGAACGCAGCCTCCAGAATATGGTGGGAGTTTTTACCCTCCAGCTGATGCAGATGCATCGTCACCGCAGCATGGCGCACAAAGCCAAGGAAAAATTCCTCCGCCAGCTCCGTATCGAAGCTGCCCACCTTCTGCGCGGGAATATCCAGCCGATAAACCAGGCAGCTCCGGCCGGAGATGTCCACAGCGCAGCGGACAAGTGCCTCATCCATGGGCAGAAGAAAGCTGCCATAGCGCTCGATGCCGCGTTTTTCGCCCAGCGCCGCGGCAAAAGCCTGTCCCAAAGCGATGCCGACATCCTCCGTGGTGTGATGATCGTCCACGGCGGTATCCCCGATGCAGCGCAGGCTCAGGTCAAAACGGCCGTGGCGGGCAAACAGCGTCAGCATATGATCCAGAAAGCCGCAGCCGGTGTCCACAACCGCGGTGCCGCCGCCGTCAATGTTCAGGCTCAGGCTGATCTGTGTTTCCGCGGTGTTGCGCGTGATTTCCGCTGTCCTCATGCTATCTCCTCCAATATTTCCGATACGGTCTCAATGAACCGCTCCATTTCCTCCCGACTGCCGATCGTGATGCGGTTGAACTGGCAGATCTCCTCCCGGCTGAAATGGCGCACCAGCACGCCGCGCCGCTTCAGCTCCAGATACAGCGCCTCACCGTCTATCCGCTCCGACTTTGCAAAAACAAAGTTTGCCTTTGAATCCAGCACCGTAAAGCCCAGCGCTTTGAGCGCGTCGGCCGTATAGCGCCGGTTCTCCATGATACGGCGGCAGTTTTCCTTATAATATTCATCCTGCTCCAAGGCGGCAATGCCGGCGATTTGGGTCAGGCGATTGACGTTATAGGGGTTTGTGGAATACTTGATCTTTTCCAGATCCGCAATCACGGCCTCGCTGCCGAAGGCAAAGCCCAGCCGCGCCCCGGCAAGAGAGCGGGATTTGGAAAAGGTCTGCACCACGAGCAGATTGTCGTAGCGTTTCAGCAGTGGCAGGCAGCTCTCGCCCCCAAAGTCGACATAGGCCTCGTCAATCAGCACAACATGGTTCGGATTGCGCTGCAGCAGCCGCTCAACATCGTCAAGCGATATGCTCAGCCCGGTCGGTGCGTTGGGGTTTGCGATGACCACCAGCTTGTTCCTGCCGCAATATTTCTCCGCATCTATGCCAAAATCCGCCTCGAGCGGGATCTCCTCGGCCTCCACGCCGTGCAGCGCGGCAAACACGCTGTAAAAACCGTAGCTTATGGCGGGATACACCACGCCGTCCCCGCCGAAGGCCATGAAGGCAAAATTCAGAATGTCATCCGAACCGTTGGCCAGATAGACATTTTCCGGCTTCACGCCGTAAAGCTCCGCCAGCTTTGCCCGAAGCTCCGTGCAGGCGGGGTCGCAGTACAGCCGCAGCTTTTCAAGCTCTGCGGCGTTCACGGCGGACAGCACGCCCGGCGACGGGGGAAACGGGGACTCATTGGTGTTGAGCTTAATATACTGCTGATCCCGGGGCTGTTCTCCGGGGGTATACGCCTCCAAACCGGCGTATTTCTCATTCATAAATCGGCTCATTTTTTCTCCTCAAAACGCACAAGTGCGCTCCTTGCGTGGGCGGAAAGCCCCTCCTTCTCAGCAAACAGCGCCAGCTTATCGGCCACGGCGGACAGCGCCTCGCCGGTGTAATAGGTGAACTGAGACTTCTTCACGAAATCGTCCACCGACAGGGGGCTGGAGAACCGGGCTGTGCCCGATGTGGGCAGCGTGTGGTTGGGTCCGGCAAGATAATCGCCCAAAACCTCGGGGCAATAGCGCCCCATGAAAATGCTGCCGGCGTTTTTCACCTTGTCCAGATAATCAAAGGGATTGTCCACGCACAGCTCCAGATGCTCCGGCGCAATCTCATTTGCCACGTCTATGACGCTGTCAAAATTCTCCACAACGATGATTTTGCCGTTGTTATCGATCGACGCGCGGGCGATCTCATACCGCGGCAGCAGGGGCAGCTGCTTTTCCAGCTCCGCGCTGACCGCCTCCGCCAGCGCGAGGTCATCCGTCACGAGTACGGCGGCGGCGTTTCTGTCATGCTCCGCCTGGGAGAGCATATCCGCCGCGACAAAAGCGGGATTGCTCTTGCCGTCGGCAATCACCAGAATCTCACTCGGTCCGGCAATCATGTCGATGGACACCATGCCGAACACCTGCCGCTTGGCCTCTGCGACGAAGGCGTTACCCGGGCCGACAATCTTGTCCACCTTGGGAATCGTCTCGGTGCCGTAGGCCAGCGCGGCCACAGCCTGCGCGCCGCCAACCTTAAAAATGCGGTCCGCGCCCGCAATCCTGGCCGCTGCCAGAATAGCGGGATTCACGCTCCCGTCCGGGGAGGGCGGCGTTGTGATGCACATCTCGCTGCAGCCTGCAATCTTTGCGGGGATGCTGTCCATCAGCACCGTGGAGGGATAGGCCGCCGTGCCGCCGGGAACATAGAGCCCCACCTTTTCAATCGGCGTGATTTTCTGTCCGGTAATGACGCCCGCCTGCTCGCTGATGACGAAGCTGCTGCGCTTCTGATGGCTGTGAAACGCGCGGATGTTCTCCGCCGCGAGGCGGAGCGTCTCGATAAATTCCGGCTCCACGGCCTCAAAGGCGGCGGCAATCTCCTCCTCGGAGACTTCCAGCGTGTCGAGCTTTGCCTTGTCAAACTTCTCGCAGTAGGCCAAAAGCGCCCTGTCGCCATTGAGTCTGACATCCTCGATGATCCCGCGGACGACATCGCTTACATCGTCCGTTGGAATGCTGCGGTCAAATATCTCGTCGGCACTGTTGATGCCGGAACGCAAAATCCTGATCATACGCGTTTCACCTGATCCTGTATTTTTTCGCGCAGCCTGTTCAGCGCGCTCTTTTTGAACTGATATGCCGACTTGTTGGCGATGAGCCGGGCGCTGATGGGCAGAATTTCCTCCACCTCGGTCAGCTCGTTCTCCAGCAGCGTCTTGCCGGTCTCCACAATGTCCACAATCACATCGGACAGGCCCAGAATCGGGGCAAGCTCAATGGATCCGTTGAGCCGGATGATATCAATCTGCCGGCACTTTTCGCCGTAAAACCGCTGCGCGATGTTCGGGAATTTCGTTGCCACGCGCAGCGTCCGGGAGGGCGCGTCCTGAAAATCCCGCCTTGCGGCCACCGCCATGCGGCACTTGCCCAGGTTCAGATCGCAGAGCTCATACACATCCGGCTCATACTCCAAAAGAATATCCCGTCCGGCAACGCCGATGTCCGCCGCCCCACGCTCCACATAGATCGCCACATCCGAGGGCTTCACCCAGAAGTATCGGATGCGCTTTTCCGGATTCTCAAAAATCAGCTTGCGGTTGTTTTCGTGGATGGCCGGGCAGTCATAGCCGGCACGCTCAAACATGTCGTACACCTGTTTGCCCAGGCGGCCCTTGGGCAGAGCCACATGGATCCAGTCGTCGTTTTCCGCCTCGCTGCCGAGATTTTCCAATGTGTCCAGATACACGGCAAAGCCAATGGCGCGGGAACTGCGCCCGAGCTTTTTCATCAGGCCGTCGTACTGTCCGCCGGACAGCACCGGGTCGGATATGCCGCTCACATAGGCCCGAAACGCAATGCCGCTGTAATAGCCCGTGGTGTTGGACATCGTAAAGTCCACCGCACAGCGCCCGGAGCTTCCCTCCGGGAACACCCGCTGCCACAGCCCGCCAAACTCCGCCAGCGCCGCCGCGGCCGCACTGCTGCAATAGGCTTCCAGCGCCAGGGCTGCCGCTGTCGGGTCCGGATAACTGCCCATCAAAGGCTCCAGCGCGGCAAACTGCGCCTCTGTGCACAGCTCGCGCAGCGCATCGGCATTCTTGCCGAAAAACGCCCGGCAAAGCTGGCTGTCGGTTTCCGCATCAATTCCCAGCGCGGAGAGATAGGCCTTGACAAAGCCCACGTGCGTAAACTGGAACCGGCTGCCCTCCCGGATGATTTCGGCGCTCTCCAGCGCCAGCCGGACAACCTGCGCAGTGTCCTGCTCATCGGTATCGCCCACGCACTCAAGTCCGGTCTGCATGATCTCTTTGAAGCAATGCGTCGTGCCGGAAATGCGATATACGTTCTCGTCGTAATAGAGCTTTTCCACCTGGCCCGGAATGTCCCGTCCGTTTTTCACAATGGACAGCGTCACGTCCGGCTTCAGCGCCAAAAGACGGCCGTTGGTATCATTAAACGTGATGATGCCGTCGGAAATGAGGAAGTCCTTGTTCTTCATATAAAGGTCATATTCCTCAAACTTGCTCATCCGGAACTGCCGGTAGCCGTTTTGGCGATAGAGGCTGCGCAGCCTGAGCGCAATCGCCTCGTCCGGATTCAAAATTTGCTCGTCAATCATCATATTGCGCTTTCCTTCTCGATCAGCTTGAGCGCTGTTTTATAACCGCCCGCACCGTAGTTCAGGCAGCGGTTCACCCGGCATATCGTCGCCGAGCTTACTCCGGTCGTTTCGTTTACTTTGGCATAGTTCATCCCGCCGTCAAGACAGCGCGCCACCTCAAGCCGCAGAGACAGGGATTCTATCTCCGAAACGGTGCACAAATCGTCCAAAAATGCCGCGACATCGTCGACATTCTGCATCCCGGCCAGCACTTCGCAAAGCTGCCGGATGACTTTTTCATTCCCTTTCTTCACAGCGTTTTCTCCTTATCGTGCTACTATGCTAACAATATAGCACGCTACTGCGTTAAAGTCAATTTATTTCCAACCAAACTTTGCCCGAAAAACGTCCGCCATTTATGCCGCATTACACAAGTTTCCGCGCGCACGGGGCAAAATCACAGTCGGCAGCAGAGCATCTCGCCCCGCTGCCGACAGATCGTTCTTCCATGTGAAAATGTCTTAGCCCGCTGCCAGCAGATTGTTGATCAGCGCCACAACGCCGGGATCGGTGATGGCCGATTCGCTGTCTGTCTGAATTTCATCGCTGTAATCGTCGAGCAGGTTCATCACGCCGATATAGGCCGCAATATCCTGCTGATACTGACCGTCTGCACCCGTAAAATATTGATAATACCCGGGATCGGACATGACTACCGACAGATATTCCATCATGGACGGCCCGCCCTGTGCCTTGACGGACAGTTCCTCCAGCGTGCCGGTGATCGGGTTGCCTCCGCCGTCGTGGATGGTATAGCTTTGATCACCGGAATACTGCTCGGAATTCAGATAGCCCACCGTGGTGGAATAGAGCAGCGCCAGCGAGGGAAGCATCATGCCGTTTCCGTTTTCATCGGTCACGACCTGCCGCATCGCGTTCATAACCACGGTTCCGTCCCCGCTCTGCGCGGCAGCCGCAACCATACAAATGCCGTTGTATGCATCCTGCACATTGGTTTCCTTCGTTGCAGAAGCAATATAGAGCGCGGTTTCGTTCACGAGCCGCGTGAGCTGGCCGTCCGTCAGCTCAGCCCAGTTTGCGCCCGTGATGCTGCCGTCCGGCGCGCTTGAAATCAGACTGTCCAGCCCTTCGTTTTGCAACCATTGATAGGCCCAGTCTGCATAACCCGCATCCATGGTAAGCGTCGCGGGAAGATCGTTCTTCCCACTCGCGAAAATATGCGCCGGATTGCCCGCGCTGCTGAGCAGAGCCTCCGTTTTTTCGGCATATTTGGAGTCCAAAATGTCCGAAACCGCATTTTTCTGCGCCTGCGTCAGCTGCAGAAGATAAATTCCGCCGGCATACATCGTGCTGTATGTCTCGGTTTTCCAGCGCAGCGTTTCTGCCCAATCGCTGCCGAACACGTTTGCCATCCATTCGCCGATGACCGCAGCATCATCCTCGGCAGTCCGCCCCACCGCAACAGCGTCCGCATCGGTATACACATAAACGATTCCCTCCACGTCCGGATCCGTGTAGGCGCCCAGCGCAGCGGCATAGCGGATGTCACCCAGAAGCTGCGCATCCTTGGCTTCGTTGGCCTTTTTGATATACGCGCCGTAGGCGATGGTGCCCACACCCGCGAGGATGGCAAGGATGACGATGACCACAATCAGCTCCACCAGCGTGAAGCCGGCATTTCTTTTGTTCGCCATAAGGCTTTCCCCTCTTGTTCTATATGTTCCCGACTCCAAAACGGGCTTTGCAAACAACAGCGCAAACACCGCGCAGCATTCGTCCGCAGCTGCCTCTCTTTTCCCATTTTTAGCCAAATCATTTTAACACAACGCGCCGCTTGTGTCACCCTCTTTGTTTTTATGCTTTCCCGAAAAAGCGCGATTTTTGCCCGAAAAATGCACATTCACCAAGGATTCTGTCGTTTTCCGCGGAAAATTTCACGTCCAAGGCTCTTGCAAATTCAAAAAATTTCCTATATAATGTAGTTGTAATTTTATTTAACACACTATATATTGTGTTTGTTTTTTGGAAGGCGGGAAGAAATATGCGAGTTATCAAGCGCAACGGCATGGAGGTTGATTTTGACATCAGCAAAATCGTCACTGCCATCACACAGGCAAATGAGGTGGTGGAAGAAGCCGAGCGCATGACCCCTGTGCAGATTCAGCGCATCGCCCAGCGGGTAGAACTGGATTGTGAGCGCATGAACCGTGCTCCCACCGTGGAGGAAATTCAGGACTTTGTTGAAAGTCAGATCATGGCGCACGGCGCATTTGAGGTGGCCAAGCGTTACATCACATACCGTTACACCCGTTCTCTCGTGCGCAAATCCAACACCACGGACGATCGGATTCTCTCTCTGATCGAGTGCAACAACGAGGAAGCCAAGCAGGAAAACTCCAACAAAAACCCGGTGGTCAACTCCACACAGCGCGACTATATGGCGGGCGAAGTCTCCCGCGATCTGACGAACCGGATCCTGCTTCCGGCCGACATTGTCAGCGCACATGAGGACGGCATCATCCATTTCCACGATGCAGACTATTATGCCCAGCATATGCACAACTGCGATCTTGTCAATCTGGAGGATATGCTGCAAAACGGCACGGTCATCACCGACACGCTGATTGAGCGGCCGCATTCCTTTGCCACGGCCTGCAACATCGCAACGCAGATCGTCGCGCAGGTCGCCTCAAACCAATACGGCGGTCAAAGCATTTCGCTCACACATCTGGCGCCTTTTGTCGATGTCTCGCGTCAGAAGATCCGCGCGCAGGTGCTCGCCGAGGTCGAAGTGCTCGGCGCAGAGCCCGACGAGGAAAAGATCGCCCAGGTGGTGGAAAGCCGTCTGCGGGAGGAGATCCGCCGCGGTGTACAGACCATTCAGTATCAGGTGGTAACCCTTTTGACCACCAACGGTCAGGCGCCCTTCATCACGGTTTTCATGTATCTGAACGAAGCGCGCAACGAGCAGGAGAAGCATGACCTTGCCCTGATTATCGAGGAAATGCTCGAGCAGCGCTACCAGGGCGTGAAAAACGAGCAGGGCATCTGGGTGACGCCCGCCTTCCCCAAGCTAATCTACACACTGGAGGAGGACAACATCCACGAGGATTCCCCCTACTATTACCTGACCAAGCTTGCGGCAAAATGCACGGCGCGCCGCATGGTGCCGGACTATATCTCCGAGAAAAAGATGCTCGAGCTCAAGGGCGACGTGTACACCTGCATGGGCTGCCGCAGCTTCCTGACGCCGGACCGCTTCACGGCCGCGGGCGTCGGCAACATTGCCAACGCGGGCAACTACGAGCCGGGCAAGCGCAAGTATTACGGCCGCTTCAATCAGGGTGTTGTGACCATCAACCTGCCGGATGTGGCGCTGTCCTCCGGCGGCAACGTCGAAAAGTTCTGGGACATCTTTGAGCAGCGGCTGGAGCTCTGCCACCGCGCGCTGCGCTGCCGTCACGAGCGTCTGAAGGGCACGCTCAGCGACGCGGCGCCCATCCTGTGGCAGTACGGCGCCTGTGCGCGTCTGAAAAAGGGCGAGCCCATCGACAAGCTGCTCTACGGCGGCTATTCCACCATCTCGCTGGGCTATGCGGGCCTGTATGAATGCGTCCGGTATATGACCGGCAAGTCCCACACCGATCCCAGCGCTACGCCCTTTGCCCTGCAGGTCATGCAGAAGATGAACGACAAATGCGCCGAGTGGAAGAAGGCGGAGGACATTGACTACTCCCTCTACGGCACGCCGCTGGAGTCCACCACCTACAAGTTTGCCAAGTGCCTGCAGCGCCGCTTCGGCATCGTGGAGGGCGTGACGGACAAGGGCTACATCACCAACAGCTACCACGTCCACGTCTCCGAGGAGATTGACGCTTTCACCAAGCTGCAGTTCGAATCCCAGTTCCAGGCCCTGTCCCCCGGCGGTGCGATCAGCTATGTCGAGGTGCCCAACATGCAAAACAACCTCGAAGCTGTGCTGCAGGTGATGAAGTTCATCTACGACAACATCATCTACGCCGAGCTGAACACCAAGAGCGACTATTGCCAGGAGTGCGGCTGGGACGGCGAGATCGAAATCGTGGAAGAGAACGGCAAGCTCATCTGGAAATGCCCCAAATGCGGCAACACCGACCAGAACAAAATGAACGTCGCACGCCGCACCTGTGGCTACATCGGCACGCAGTTCTGGAATCAGGGCCGCACGCAGGAGATTAAGGAGCGCGTTCTGCATCTTTAATCCGAAATGAAAAACGAAGAGGAAAGAAGCGGCTTTTGCCGCTCTTTCCTTTCATGGAGTGTCTATGTATTACGGAGAAATCAAAAATTGTGACATCGCAAACGGCATTGGCGTTCGGGTGAGCCTGTTCGTATCCGGCTGCACCAACCATTGCCCCCATTGTTTCCAGCCTCAGACTTGGGACTTTTGCTACGGACAGCCTTTCACAGAGGAAACGGAGCAGACACTTTTGGAGATGCTCGCGCCGGACTACATCAGCGGCCTGACGCTTTTGGGTGGCGAGCCAATGGAGCCGGAAAATCAGCGCGCGCTGCTGCCTTTTCTGCGCCGGGTAAGGGAGCGCTATCCCCAAAAAAGCATCTGGTGCTTCACCGGCTTCACCTATGAGCAGCTGCACCGGCCGGAGGAGCATTGCCGCTGCGAGGCAACGGATGCGCTGCTGGAAATGCTGGACGTGCTGGTGGATGGCCGGTATGAAGAGGCGCTGCACGACATTGCCTTGCTGTTTCGCGGCAGCAGCAACCAGCGACTGATCGACTTAAACGCGACCCGAAGCACCGGCGCGCTGACCCTTTGGGAGCCGTAAGAAGAAGTATTGAATTCAAATCCTGCAGGCTGTGCCCGTGGGGCGCATTCCGCAAGCCGGATCAAAGGAGAGAGGAGAAAGATCATGCAGTTTATTACCGAGCATAAGCAAACCGAAATCTGCGGAGAATACGACGTAATCGTGGCCGGCGGCGGTGTTGCCGGTGTTTCCGCGGCGCTTTCCGCGGCGAGAAACGGCTCCCGTGTGCTGCTGCTGGAGAAAACCACCGTTTTTGGCGGCCTTGCCACCTCCGGCCTTGTGATTTTGTACTTCCCCATTGACGATGGCATGGGGCACAAAGTCATCGGCGGTCTGTGCGAGGAGCTCCTCCACGCCTCCATCCAATACGGTTACGACAGTCTGCCCGACGCATGGCGGGACGGCCCGATGGAGGCGGACACCAAAGAGCGCTATGAAACCGTTTTCAACGCCCCCGCATTCGTGCTGGCGCTGGATGAGAAGATCAAGGAGGCCGGCATTGATCTGCTGCTGGACACCGTGGTCTGCGATGTCGTTATGGACGGCGACGTCTGCAAGGCGGTCATCGTGGAAAACAAATCCGGCAGACAGGCCTATCTCTGCAAGGCCGTTGTGGACGCCACCGGTGATGCCGACGTGTTTTTCCACGCGGGCGCGCCTTTGATCGACGGCACCAACACCCTTGCTTACTGGGCTTACTGCCAGTCCGACACCAGCGAAAACATTTTCCGCCCCGGCGGCACACCGCCGAAGTACGTCAAGGTGATGGCGCTCGGACTGGCCGGCGGCGGTGATCTGCCGGAAGAATACAAGGGCAAATATCACGGCTGCAGCGTGCAGGAGACCACAAGATTCCTGCTGGACGGCCGCGAGCTGGCTTTGAAGCGGCTCAAGCGCGATCCCAGCCTGATCTATACCTCCTTCCCCAGCCAGGCGCAGTTCCGCACCACCCGCCGCATCGACGGCCTGCACAATTCCAGCCGCAACGATGCCGGCATCCGGTATGAGGACTCCATCGGCTGCACCGGAATCCGGGGAGATCAGGGTCTCGTTTACGAGGTTCCTTTCCGCGAGCTCTGCAGCAGCGCCGTTAAAAACGTCTTTGCCGCCGGACGCATTCTTGTCGACGTCTTCCGCGGCATCCCCACCTGTGCCATGACCGGCCAGGCTGCCGGCACAGCCGCCATGCTGATGGCCGCCAAGGGCGAGGTCAACATCAAGGAGCTGCAGGCCATCCTCGTGAAGGACAAGACAATCCTCCACATGAGTGACGCGCAGGTCGAGCACTCCCGCGCATGGGTCAACGCCCACGCGGACAAGGGCCCCCAGGCCGGATAAACGCTTTGTTTTCACGCGGTAAAAGCCGATTCTTTTCCACGCAGGCAGCAAGTGGGGAAAAGGCGCATCTCAAAATGATAAGAAAAGAACAGGGCGCAGGGTGTATTCCCCGCGCCCTGTTCTTTTCTTTGCTCTCAAGCTCCAAATTGCAGCCTTAAAACACAAGCTGCACCAACAGCACATAGCAGACCGTGCCGCCGAGAATGCTCAGAATCGAGCTACGCTTCCAGATATGTAATCCAACCACCACCGCGCAGGCAATCAACTCCGGCGCACCGAAGGGCGAGGCCGTAAAATTGATGTTCCGCAGGCAGTAAATCACCAGCATTCCCATGACGGCGCAGGGCAAAACCCGCCCCAGATATTGAATGTACGGCGGAGTTTCCCGCTTGCCCCCGAACAGCACAAAGGGCAAAAAGCGCAGCGCAACCGTCACCACCGCGGCAACCGCAATAATCAGCACCGAATGCATCATGCCTTGCCCTCCGATCTCTTCCGATAGAGGGTCAACGCCAGCCAAATCAGCGCGATGGCCGGAATCAGAAACTGATCCGCCCCGAAGACAAGCCGACACAGCACCGAGATTCCAATGCTCATCAGCACCGGGACATGGTCATCGCTGCTGAGCCACTGCTCGGTCACCACCGAAACAAACAGCGCCGTCAGCGCAAAATCAATGCCTTTCGTATTAAACGGGAGCACAGCGCCTAGCGCGCAACCCAAAACAGACCCCAGCACCCAATAGAGCTGATCAAACAGCGTAACCAGGAAGTAATACAGCTTCTCCTTGCCCGGTTCCAGCGCTGTCGGCGCGCAGACAAGCGAAAAGGTCTCATCGGTGAGTCCGAAAATCAGATAGGGCTTGGCCTTGCCCGTATCCCGGTAGCGTTCGATCATGGACAGCCCGTAAAACAGATGCCGCATATTCACCGCCAGTGTGGTCAGCGCCGTGGTCAGCAGGCTTGCCCCGCTGCACATCAGCTCCACCGCCACGAACTGCATCGTTCCGGCATAAATAAACAGGCTGGATCCGGCTGCCCACAGCGGACCGTAGCCTCTGCTGCTCAGGACAATTCCAAAGCTCAGTCCGATAACCAGGTAGCCGGTCAGGACAGGAAATGTATCCGTAATTGCTTTTTTCAGAACAGATCTGCTCACTCGTGTTTCGCTCTTTCTGCAATCATTATTGTCTAAATCCAACGAATTGAATAATACCCGGCCGCTTCCAATGCAGAATGCGGCCGGGCAAATCATCAAAATAATTTTCTTAGGACAGCAGCACCGAATCGGTCTCTTCCTGCACGCCGGCAACCTCGGCAAATTTTTCCAGCAGCTCCGACTTTGTGAGATGCTGTTTTTCTTCGCCCGAGATGTCCAGAATGATGCGGCCGTTGTTCATCATAATCAGCCGGTTTCCGTGCCGGATGGCGTCACTCATGTTGTGCGTGATCATCAGGCAGGTGAGTTGGTTCTCCTGCACGATCCGGTCGGACAATTCCAGCACCTTGGCCGCCGTCGCCGGATCGAGCGCTGCGGTGTGCTCGTCGAGCAGCAGGAGCTTCGGCTGCTGAAGCGAGGCCATAAGCAACGTCAGCGCCTGACGCTGACCGCCGGAAAGCAGGCCGACCTTTGCGGTCATGCGGCTCTCCAGCCCAAGCCCCAGCGTTTTGAGCTTTTCATAGTATTCTTCACGCTCTGCTTTTGTGATGCCGCTGCGGAGCGTACGCTTTTTTCCGCGGCGCATGGCGAGCGCCAGATTTTCTTCGATCTGCATGGAGGCAGCCGTGCCGGTCATCGGATCCTGAAACACACGTCCGATGAATTTCGCGCGCTTATACTCCGGCAGATGTGTCACATCCTTGCCATCAATATAGATGTTGCCGCAATCGACCGGCCAAACACCGGCCACGGCGTTGAGCAGTGTGGATTTTCCCGCGCCGTTGCCGCCGATCACCGTGCAGAACTCCCCGGCATTCAAATGCAGCGAGAGGTTATTGAGCGCGCATTTTTCGTTGACCGTTCCGGCGTTGAAGGTCTTGGCGATATTCTGAACATCAAGCATGCCTGGACGCCCTCGCTTTCGATGATTTTGAGAAATACCTGCCCTTCAGATAGGGAACGGCAAGGAAGATCGCCACCACAACGGCAGTGAGCAGCTTCAGGTCGGTCGTGGAGAGGCCCAGCCGCAGCACGAACTGGATCACAATATAATAAATGATGGCACCGAAGGTGCAGGAAAGCAGCAGCAGCGCAAAATTGCGGAAGATTTTGCTGAAAACGACTTCGCCGATGATCACAGCGGCAAGGCCGATGACGATGGCGCCGCGCCCCATGTCGATCGTGGCGCTGCCCTGATACTGTGCCAGAAGGCCGCCGGCAAGGGCAACAAGACCGTTGGAGACCATCAGGCCGACAACCTTGTTGACGTTGGTGTTGATGCCCTGCGCACGTGCCATGCTCTGATTGGCGCCGGTGGCGCGAATCGAGCAGCCAACCTCCGTGCCGAAAAACCAATAGAGAATGCCAATCACAACCACCGTGAGGATAAGGAGCATCAGAATCGGGTTATTGACGCCCAGCTCGCGCACGAAGCGGGAAGAAACCACCAGCGGGAATTTGTCCACGCTGACCGGCAGCGTTGCCTGCGTGCCGGCGTCGGTGCCCCAGCCCATAATGCGCAGGTTGACGGAGTACAGCGCCAGCTGCGTCAGAATGCCGGACAAAATGGCCGGTATTCCGCAGGCCGTGTGCAGCAATCCCGTGACCAGGCCGGCGAGCATGCCAACAAGGAAAGCGCAGATCAGCGCAACCCAGGGATTGACGCCGTTGACAATCAGCAGAACGCACAGTGCGCCGCCGGTGCACAGAGAGCCGTCCACGGTCAGGTCCGCAATATCAAGGACACGATAGGTGACGTAAACACCAATGGCCATTATGCCCCAGATCAGACCCTGACCGATTGAGCCGGGTGTGGCACGCAGAAAAGTTAACAAGAAGTCCAAAGCCCATTCCTCCGGAAGTTGTGATAAAGCGGGCACTTTTTTCGCCCGAAAGCAGAGGAAAGGTGTGCCCTCTCCTCTGCTTTTGTAACCAGTCTTTTACAGGTCAGCCGTGCTCACGTAGCCTTCGGGAGGCGTGATGTCAAGCGCAGCGCAGTTGTCAGGATTGTAAACCTTGGTGAATTCGGTGACGGACTGGACAGGCATGGTGGAGATGTCCGCCTCGCCCTTGAGAATCTGGACAGCCATCTGACCGGTGGTGTAGCCAAGATCATAGTAGTCGATGCCCAGCGTTGCAACGCCGCACACGCCGCAGGTGCTGACGTCACCGCTGATCACCGGCACGCCGGCAGCCAAAACCACGTTGGCGATGGTCTCGGTGTTGGCAGCAGCCACGTTGTCGGTGGGGATGTAGATGACGTCCGAACCGTCACAGGCGGTCTGCGTGACGCTGGCAAGGTCGTTCACGTCATTGAACGCGTAGTTCGTGCAGGTGTAGCCATAGCCTTCCAGATGCTTCCGGATGTTTTCGACCTGGTAGATGCTGTTGGCCTCGGCGGAGCAGTAAAGCAGACCCACCGTCTTCGCATCGGGGAAGAGCTCATGCAGCACCTCGGCCTGGCCGTCCAGCGGGGCAAGGTCAGAAGCGCCGGAGACGTTGCCGCCAACCGTGCCGGTCCAATCGGTGATGCCCAGCGCGGAGGCAAAGTCGGTGACGGAAGTGCCCAGAACCGGGATGGTGTCCGTTGCGGAAGCCGCCGTCGTCAGCGGCAGGGTAGCGTTGCCGAGGATCAGATCCACATCCTCTGCGATGAAGCCGTCGATGATGGTGGTGCAGTTGGTGGCTTCACCGCCGGCGTTGCCCTCGCTGAAGGTAACGGCGTCGCCGAAGGCTTCCTTGAGCGCATCCTTGAAGCCCTGAGTTGCGCTGTCGAGCGAGGGATGCGGCAGCAGCTGGCAAATGCCGACTGTGTAGGTCTTGGCATCAGCGTTGTTTGCATCGTTCTTGTCGTTGGCAGGTTCGCCGCCGCAGGCGACGAGGCAGAGGCAAAGTGCCGCTGCGAGGATGAGTGAAAGCAGTTTTTTCATTGTGGAGTTCTCCTTTTGATTGAAAAAATTTTTTTGGTCAAAATAACAAAAGCGGCCTCTCCCTTCCCGGGAGAAGCCGCTTACCTACAAATTTCAGACGCGCAGTTCAGCTTTCTCGCACAGGAAGGTCATTTTTGGGAAACGCAAAATAGCCCGCAAAGCGAGCAAACGTAAAGCTATAAAACTCAACACAACTGCGGATGACTTTGCTCTTCATTACAGCGGACTCCTTCCTGCGCATTCGCGCTTAATGCTTTAATTTTTTTGCATTGTAACGCTTTGCAGTCATAAAGTCAAGCGGAGGAATGCCCAATGTTCGCGGCAAACCGGCGCATTTTTTGTTGCATATTGACAAATGAAAGCCGTCAAAAACAGTTCGCCCGCTTCGCGGTTAAATTTTATATGTATATTTATCCATCCCAAGGCCTCTCTTTGTCGTTCTTGGTCAAGCGCGTCATAAAATCCGCGTTCTATTTTGTCGGTTATGCATCTTGACGGAACAGGGCGCGAACGCTATAATCATATAAAATGAATAAAAGAGGCTTTTGCAGCATGAAGCGTTTTGCTTTTGCAGGCGCGAAAAATGCTTGTTTTGCCTCCACCGCCATGACAGAGGCTGATTTCTCCTGTATGTGCTCCATCGTGATTTTGGGCGCTGCTCTGGCAGCGCTTATTCTTGCTTGATATCCCGTCCTCTGTTCATGTAAGCAGCGGATTCGGCGGAGTTCTTCCGGGCTGAACCCCGGGCCTGTTTGGATACAGCAAAGCGCCCTCACCGCATCGGTGATGCCGTTTTTTTGTATAAAACTCAAAAATCCAATTTTTTAGAAGGAGAACCGAGGAAAATGAAAAAGATTTTATGCATGATGCTGGCCCTCGTGATGATGGCCTGCATGGTCGCCTGCGGCGGTGCCCAGGGCGACAACAGCGATGATGTCATCAAGATCGGTGGCATCGGCCCTCTGACCGGCAGCTACGCCAACTACGGTACGAGCGTGCGCAACGGTGCCAAGATCGCGGTTGACGAGATCAATGCCGCCGGCGGCATCGACGGCAAGCAGATCGAGCTGCTGTTCGAAGACTCCCAGACTGATCCCGAGAGCGCTGTCAGCGCTTACGGCAAGCTGATGGACGACGGCATGGATGTTTCTCTCGGCGGCGTTTTCTCCGGTGAGACTGCTTCCATCACCGCAGCCGCTGTTGCGGACGACGTCCTGCTCCTCACGCCCTCCGGCTCCGCTGACAAGGCCATCGAAGGCAACGACAAGGCCTTCCGCGTCTGCTTCTATGACTCCTATCAGGGCGCTGCTGCTGCCAACTACATCAAGGACAACGAGATGGCCACCGAAGTCGGCGTTCTCTACGAGAGCGACTATGACTACTCCGTCGGCCTGTACGAAGCTTTCGTCGCCGAGTGCGAGAAGCTCGACCTGAGCATCGTTGAGACCCAGACCTTCACCACCACCACCGCCACCGACTTCTCCACCCAGATCGACGCGCTGGTCGCCTCCGGCGTCAAGCTGGTCTTCATGCCCATCTACGCTGAAGAAGCTTCCACCTTCCTCACCCAGGCCAAGGGCAAGTTCGCCAGCGATGTTTACTTCTTCGGCGCCGACGGTCTGGACGGTATCCTCGGCAAGGTCGAGCAGGATCCCAGCATTGCGGACAACGTCCTGATGCTCACCCCCTTCGCGGCTGATTCCGAAGAAGCCAACGTCAAGGCCTTCGTCGAGGCTTACAAGAAGGCTTACAACGCCACGCCCGACCAGTTCGCTGCTGACGGCTATGACGCCATTTACATCATCAAGGCCGCCATCGAGGCCGCCGGCTCCACCTCCGGTGAAGAGCTCGCCAAGACCATGACCACCCTCGAGTACACCGGCGTGACCGGCTCCATGACCTGGGGTGCGGACGGCAACACCGTCAAGAACGCAAGCGCCATCCTCTACAAGGACGGCGTGGGCAGCCTCTTCGTCAAGTAATTAAGAATTCCTCCAGCTTTTTATAAGACCCCAATGCGCCAAAGTCTACCGGATTTTACTCCGGTAGACTTTGCGTCCAAATTCCGCATTTCGCAAACCATGTATTCATGGGCTTAACGAAGCCCGGGCGACGGTTCGCCCGTTAAAACCGGCAAGGGTTCAACGCCCTTCCTTAAGGATGTATCTGACATGCTACACTTCATTCAAACGCTTATCAGCGGCCTGAGCCTCGGCAGCATCTATGCGCTGATCGCACTGGGCTACACGATGGTCTATGGCATTGCCAAGATGCTGAACTTCGCGCACGGCGACGTCATTATGATCGGCGCATACGCCGGAATCGTGACGGTCATGTCTTTGGGCCTGCCTCCGGTCATCGCCATCATTCTGAGCATCGTGATCTGCGCGCTGCTGGGTATGCTCATCGAGTTTCTGGCCTACAAACCGCTGCGCAGCGCACCGTCTCTGAGCGTGCTCATCACCGCCATCGGCGTGAGCTACTTCCTGCAGAACATTGCGCTGCTCATCTTCGGTTCTCAGCAAAGAGCTTATCCGACCATGGCGGATTTCCCGACCTACAACATCGGTGGCATCCAGATTGACGGCATCACCATTCTGACGCTGGCCGTCACCGCGGTCATCATGATTGCGCTGACGCTGTTCATCAACAAAACCAAGCTTGGTAAGGCCATGCGTGCCGTTTCCGAGGATAAGGCTGCCGCTTCGCTGATGGGCATCAGCGTCAACCGCACCATTACGATGACCTTTGCCATCGGCTCTGCGCTGGCCGCCTTTGCCAGCATCTTCTATGGCATGACTTATGTCTATATCAAGCCCACCACCGGCGCCATGCCCGGAATCAAGGCGTTTACCGCCGCGGTCTTCGGCGGCATCGGCTCCATCCCCGGTGCAATGCTTGGCGGCATTCTGCTCGGACTCATCGAGCAGTTTTCCAAAACATACATTTCTACCCTCTGGGCGGATGCCATCGTGTTCGGCGTTCTGGTCGTCGTTCTCGTGGTCAAGCCCACCGGCTTGCTCGGCAAGCAAATGAGTGAGAAGGTGTGAGTGGCATGAAGAAGAAAAAGAATCTGAACTTTGTGACCCTCATCCTGGTCATCGCGGCCTATGCCGTGGTCGCTTTTCTGCTTTACAGCGGCGGCCTCAAGCGGCAGATCTCCAACATGCTCATCCCGATCTCGGTTTACATCGTGCTCGCGGTATCACTAAACCTGGTCGTCGGTCTTTTGGGCGAGCTGTCGCTCGGTCACGCAGGTTTCATGTCCGTTGGCATTTTCTCCGGCTGCCTGGTCTCCATCGCGCTGGAACCTTATCTTCCCATGGTCGCGCGTCTGCCGCTTTGCATGATTATCGGCGGTCTTATTGCAGCTTTCTTCGGTTTTCTGGTCGGTTTGCCGGCGCTGCGCCTCAAGGGCGACTATCTCGCCATTGTGACGCTCGCCTGCGGTGAGATCATCAAAAACGTGATCACCAACCTGAAACTTACCGGCGGTGCACTCGGCCTCAACACGGGCAGCATCTATTCTGCACCGAAGCAGCTTCTGCCCTACGCCATCGTTCTGGTGCTGCTGACGACGATCGTGATGATGAACCTGAAAAACTCCAAGCAGGGCCGCGCCATCATGGCCATTCGCGACAACCGAATTGCCGCGGAATCCATTGGTCTGAACGTGACGCGCTTTAAGCTTGTTGTGTTTATGATCGCAGCGTTCTTTGCCGGCGCGGCAGGCACGCTTTACGGTCACTTCTTTGCCAACGTCAAGGCCGCATCCTTCGACTACAACATGTCCATTGAGATTCTGGTCATCGTTGTGCTCGGCGGCATGGGCAGCGTGCCCGGCTCGATCATCGCCGCGATCATTCTCGTGGCGCTGCCCGAAGCGATGCGCAGCTTTGCCGACTACCGCATGCTGCTCTACGCCATCGTTCTCATCCTCGTCATGCTCGCAAGAAACAGCGCCGGGATGAAGAACCTGCTCGAGCGCATCAAGCCCACCAAGCTCATCAATCGACTCGCGAAAAAGCAAGTGCAGGAAAAGGAGGGGGCATAAATGGCAGAACGCTCCAAGCTCGTGGAAGTAACGCGCAAGGCATACCTGCCCGAGCGCGATGCGGATAAGAGTCCCGTCCTTGAAACCGTAAACCTCGGCATCACTTTCGGCGGCCTCAAAGCGGTGGACGACTTCAATGTCACCATCGGCCGCACGGAGATCGCCGGCCTCATCGGCCCCAATGGTGCCGGTAAGACGACCATTTTCAACCTGCTCACCAAGGTCTATCAGCCCACGCACGGCACAATCCTGCTCGAAGGCAAGGACATTCACGGTCTTTCCACCGCGCAGATCAACCACGCCGGCATCGCCCGCACCTTCCAGAATATCCGCCTGTTCCAAAATCTCACGGTTGAGGAGAACATCACCGTTGCGATGGAGCCCCGCATTAAGTACAACATGTTCAGCGGCATTTTCCGTCTGCCGAGCTACTGGAAGGGCGAAAAAATCGCGCACGAGCGCGCGATGGAGCTGCTGTCCATCTTCCATATGGAGGATTTCGCCTCCGCGAAGGCGGGCAGCCTGCCCTACGGTGCCCAGCGCAGACTGGAGATCCTCCGTGCATTGGCAACGAACCCCTGCCTGCTGCTGCTTGACGAGCCGGCCGCCGGCATGAACCCGTCCGAAACGGCGGAACTGATGGAAAACATCCGTTCCATCCGCGACACGTTCCAGATTGCCGTTTTGCTGATCGAGCATGACATGAACCTTGTTATGAACATCTGCGAGGGCATCGTCGTGCTGAACTTCGGCCGCGTGATCGCCAAGGGCAGCCCCGATGACATTCAGAACAACCCCGAAGTCATTGAAGCCTACCTTGGAAAGAAGAAGGAGGCGTGAGCGAATGGGAAAGATTCTTGAAGTCAACGACATCCACGTCTATTACGGCAGCATTCACGCCGTCAAGGGCGTTTCCTTTGATGTAAACGAAGGCGAAATCGTCACGCTGATCGGTGCCAACGGCGCCGGCAAGTCCACAACGCTCAACACGATCTCCGGCATCCTGCACGCCAGAAGCGGCAGCGTCACATTCGAAGGTAAGGACCTTCACGGCATCGCCCCGCACAACATTGTGCGCCAGGGCCTGGCTCAGGTTCCCGAAGGCCGCCGCATCTTCCTGCAGATGACGGTTGAGGAAAATCTGGAGATGGGCGCTTACACGCAGTCCAATGCCTCCATCGCGCCCGGCCTGGCCGATGCGTATGCCCGCTTCCCCCGCCTGAAAGAGCGCCGCAAGCAGATTGCCGGCACGCTCTCCGGCGGTGAGCAGCAGATGCTCGCGATGGGCCGCGCGCTCATGTCGAAGCCCAAGCTGCTGATGCTCGATGAGCCGTCCATGGGTCTTGCGCCGATTCTGGTCGAGCAGATCTTTGACATCATCCGTGAGCTCAACGAGGCCGGAACGACCATTCTGCTCGTCGAGCAGAATGCGCAGGCTGCGCTCTCCGTCGCCCACCGTGCCTACGTGCTGGAAACCGGCAACATCGTTCTCTCCGGCACCGGCGCAGAGCTGATGGCCAGCGACGCTGTGCAGAAAGCCTACCTCGGCGGCTGATCTCTGTTTATTCCAACACTTAAAGAGCCCGCTTCCGCAGTTTCCGGAAGCGGGCCCTTTCTTTTCGGTTACGGCTTGACAGGTCTTTGCGGGCGCGGTAGTATTTTTACATATTGGTATATAAAGGAGAGCAGATTATGAAGACTTTTCGTTTCACGCTGCGCGAAGGCAGCTCCGCCCACCTGCTTGTAAACGTAATGCAGGAGCCTATGGGCTTTTTCGGCCCGGTGAAAGCCCCCGCTCTGATTCACGCCTCCGCCGGCGGCTTTATGTTTTGCCTGGAGTCAGACACCTTCCCGCTGGGCACCCGTCTGCTGGGCAAGGGCTTTAACGTCATCTGCTCCTATATGTATCCCGTGGGCGGAGACTACCGTTTCCCCCAGGTTGTGATCGACATGATGAAGAGCATCCGCATTCTTCGCGAACACGCGGACGAATGGGGCATCGATCCGGATAAGATCGTCATCTCCGGCCACTCTGCCGGCGCTTTCATCTGCATGGCCACTGGCAACCTCTGGAACCGTCCCGATATGATGGAGGCCGCCGGCTGCACAGGCGAAGAGGGCAAGCCCAACGCCATGGTCTTGGGCTATGGCCCCATGTTCTGCGGCCAGCAGACGGATGACGGTCTGGTCTATGTGCCCAACGGCGACCTTGTCGGAGAACAGACGCCGCCGACATTCTTCCACCATGCGCGGCAGGACAAGCTGGTTTCCGTGTACCAGACCATTTCCATGCTGGATGCATTTGAGAAGGCGCAGCGCCCCTATGGCTGCTACATCTCCAGCGTGGGTGATCACGGCGCAACCGGCAGCATCAACCGCACGTTGAATCCCGACGGAACCGTCGGCCCCTGCATGGACGACTGGTTCGATTGCTGCTGGCGCTTCCTGCAGAATCACCTTGGGCTTGAAAAGCTCCCGCAGCCCGCGCCCATGATGTCGGTGGCACCCGGCGCCGACGGCGGAGACGCCGCCACGCCGCCTCCGATGCCCGCGTTTTCCCCGATGAAAGTGCCGGAGGGCAGCGCCCCCGTCACCCCGGCGGATATGCCGCTGGGCAAGCCCGGCAGCCTGCACATGCCCTTTAACATCGGCTTCTGGGACAAGGATTTCACCGTCTACGAATAAACGCTCCCGCAAAAAACACAACAGCAAAGCTCGGAAACCGCAGCCGTTTCCGGGCTTTCGCTTTATCATAAAGACGAGATTTTATGTCCCGACACTCCCTTTTTTACATTTCCTTCCACATTTATCGGGCACAGATCAAGGTAAATCTTGTTATTGCCGCGCAAAAGTTTTATACTACAAAAAAGGTGGCGGTGATCGGCACTCTGACGCCGATTCCTGCCAAAAACCGACCGACGCAGGTACCCGTGCGATGCCCGGCGAACAGACTGAAGCTGTCACGGAAGTGATGCGCAGCGCCGGCAGCACAACCTGTTAAACAAAGGAGACTTTTATGGCTGAGATCCTCGCCCCCGCCGGGGGAATGGAACAGATTTATGCCGCCGTCCGCTGCGGTGCGGACGCGGTCTATCTCGGTGCGCAGGGCTTCAACGCCCGCCGGAATGCAGCCAACTTCGATGAAGTCACGCTGCCACAGGCGGTGTCGTATTGCCATGCGCGCGGCGTAAAGGTCTATGTCACGGTCAACACCGTCATTCTGGACTCTGAGCTGCCCCGGCTTGAGCAGGAGGCGGATTTGATTGCCCGCTCCGGCGCAGATGCCGTCATCATTCAGGATATGGCCGTGCTTGAGCTGTTCGCCTCGCGTTATCCAACGCTGGAGCGCTATGCCTCCACGCAGACCGCTGTGCACAATGTCGACGGTGCGCTGTTTTTGCGCGACCTCGGCTTTGACAGCATCGTCCTCGCCCGCGAGCTGACGCTTAAAGAGATGGAGCAGATCTGCTCGGCCGTCAAGATCAAAACAGAGGCTTTCGTTCACGGCGCACATTGCATGAGCGTTTCCGGGGCGTGCTACCTTTCGGCCATGATCGGCACGCGCAGCGGCAACCGCGGACTCTGCGCGCAGCCCTGCCGTCTCAACTGGAACAACGGCAAAAACGGCTATGCACTTTCGCTCAAGGACATGTCTCTTGTCCCGCACATTCCCGAGATGGACCGCATTGGTGTCACCTCGTTGAAAATTGAGGGCCGCATGAAGCGCCCCGAATACGTCGCAGCCGCGGTTACCGCCTGTCGCGACGCGCTGGCGGGCCGCCCCTATGATGTGGATACGCTGCGCGCCGTCTTTTCACGCAGCGGCTTTTCTGACGGTTATCTCCTCGGTCGGCGCGACGCAGCGATGTTTGGCGCGCGAACCAAGGAGGATGTGGGACTCGCGCAAAAGGTTCTGGGTGAGCTTGCCGGACTTTATCGCGCCGAAACGCCGCTTATCCCGCTCGAAGGGCATTTTCAAATGGATGAGAGCGGCTCCTCGCTGCGCGTGTGCGACGGCAAACACAGCATCGAAGTAGCGGGCCCTGTTCCGGAGAAAGCACTAAGCCGCCCGACGGATGCTGCAATCGCAGAAAAGAACCTCAAAAAAACCGGCGGCACGCCGTTTTATTTTACCGAGCTCAGCCATGAGATCGCGCCGGGGCTGATGCTGCCGGTGTCTGCGCTCAACAACCTGCGGCGCAGCGCGCTGGATGCGCTGCTCGAGGAGCGGGGCCGGATCACCGCGCACGAAGCCGAGCCCTTTGCATTCAAGCCGATCAAGCCCTATTCCGCTGAGGGTGAGCCCAAGCTCTGGGCACGCTTCTTCCGCGCAGAACAGCTCGTTTGTGTGGACAAATTTGAAAAGATTCTCCTGCCGCTTCGGGAGATAAGCGCGGAGCTGATTTCCCGCCTCGGCAATCAGCTCGTGGCGGAGCTGCCCGCCGTCTTGTTCCCAGAGGACGAGAAAGAAAACGCCGCGCGTCTGTCCGGGCTTGCCAAGGCCGGGCTGCGGGAGGTATATACCGACAACATTTACGGCATCGAGCTTGGCCGGCGGCTTGGCCTCACCGTGCGCGGCGGCGCTTGCCTGAACATCACCAACACCGAGGCGCTTCGCAGCGCAGAACGCTGCGGTCTTGCAAGCGCAACCATCTCGTTTGAAGTCAGCATGCAGAAGATCAAAGCCCTCGGCGGAAAGCTGCCGCGTGGCATTCTGGCCTATGGACGTGCGCCGCTCATGCGGCTGCGCAACTGCCCCCTCCGCGCCGGAATCGGCTGTGAAAACTGCCGTGGCCGCGCCCATCTTACCGACCGGCTCGGCGTTGCGTTTCCGGTTGAATGTGCCGAACGGCGCTACACCACGCTGCTCAACTCGGTGCCGCTGCACATCGCCGAACGCGACACGCGCGGGCTTGATTATCAGCTGCTCTGGTTCACTTCGGAGAGTCGGGAGCGCTGCATGGAGATCGTTTCGGATTTCCTGCTGGGCAAAAAATCCAACGAACCGCGCACCGGCGGACTCTACTACCGCGATCTGCTGTAAGCAGTTATTTTCAGGAGAACTTGCACATGAAGCTCACTTGGCTCGGCACGGCATCCGTGCTTTTGGAACTGGGCAAAACGAAGCTGCTGTTTGACCCGTATCTGCGCAAACGCGGGAAGGACCTGCCGCCGTTTCCGCTCGATGCGCTCCGCGGCGTGACCGCAATTTTCATCACCCATCCCCACTTCGATCATTTTGCCGACACGAAGGAAATCATGGCCGCCTGCGAAGCGCCCGTATACGTCAACCGCCGCGGCACAGAGCTTGCCGAGGCGCAGGGCTTTGCCTCATCGCAGCTGCGCTGCCTCTCGCCGGACGACACGCTCACATTCGGCGCTTTCACCGTCACGGCGCGCCTAAGCCGTCACGTTGAATTTGACCGGAAACTCATTGCAAGCGTCTACGCCCGGGCGCTCCTCCCCTGGAATACCCGCGCGGGACTGCACTTTCAAAAGCTCAACAATCTCTATGAGATCGACAAGGAAACTGACGTTTTGGCCTATGAAATCACCGTGCAGGGCAAGCGCATTCTCCTTTTGGGCACGGCCGGTTATCGGGAGGAACTTTCCTGTCCGTCCGGCGTTGATCTAATGATCTATCCCTATCAGGGGCGCAGCGATCTGTCCACCTATTCCCTACAGTTTTTGGAGCGTTACCGCCCCCGGAAAGTCTTTTTGGATCATTTCGATAACGCGTTTCCGCCGGTCTCACAGCGGATCGACTGCCGGGAATTTGTCCAACTCGCCGGGGAGCTGTATCCACAGACCGAAATCACGGTTCCGGAGGCTTTGGTGCCCTACGAGATTTTCGGATAGAATCCGCAATGTCGTCGCAGGAAGCCGCGATATAACAGGTTTTTTCGGCATATTTTTCGTGCTATGCATAAACTTATAACACTTTTATCCAAAGCGCGGTGCAACAAAGGGCTTCTTTTCGTTGTTTTTCCTCTTTCTGCATGGGTCAATGCGTGCTATAATACAGTGCTCCCAAATCAAAGCGTGCCGGTCGGCAAACCGCCGGACAGCCGCTGTGTTTTTTGAAAGGAATTCACAATTATGCTGCATTTGCTGCTGATTGCTTTCGCCCTGCTCTGCGGGCTGCTCATGACGCGTTTGATGAGCCGTTTTCGTCTGCCGGACGTCACCGCTTATCTGGTGGCGGGCGTTCTGATCGGGCCGTGCTGCCTGGGCGCGCTGGGTCTCGGCTTCACCAGTTTTGAACAGGTGGAGGGTATGGGCCTGATCACCGATGTGGCGCTGGGCTTCATCGCCTTTGCCATCGGCCACGAGTTCCGCCTCTCCAGCCTGAAAAAGACCGGACGGCAGGCCATTATCATCGGCATTCTTCAGGCCGTCATCGCCACGCTCTTCGTGGATGCCGCGTTGATCGCGCTTCATTTCCTGCGCCCCGACCTCATCAGCATCCCCGCTGCGCTCACGCTGGGCGCCATCGCCGCTGCAACCGCGCCGGCTGCCACGCTGATGGTGGTGCGCCAGTACAAGGCCAAGGGCGCCGTTACCGACGTGCTGCTCCCCGTGGTGGCGCTGGACGATGTTGTAGGCCTTGTTGTGTTTGCCGTTTCTTTCGGCGCGGCGCAGGCCATGACCAACGGCAGCACGCAGCTTTCCGTTTTGCTGGTGCAGCCGCTGCTCGAGATCGTCGCTTCCCTGCTGCTCGGCGGCATCGTTGCGCTGATCCTTACCTTCCTGGAGCGGTTCTTCAACTCCAACCGCAACCGCAACGCACTGGTGATCATGGCGGTTCTGACTGCGGTGGCGGTTGCTCAGTGCAGCTTCCCCATTGGCCGCTTCACCGTTGCTTTCTCCCCGCTGCTGGTGTGCATGATGCTCGGCACGGTGTTCTGCAACTTCTGCCCGCTCTCGGAAGAACTGATGGACATTGCAGACAAGTGGTCCGCGCCGGTGCTGACACTTTTCTTCGTTCTGAGCGGCGCTGCGCTGCAGCTGGACGTTTTTGCCAACCTGGCCGTGGTCGCCGTGGGTGTGCTTTACATTCTGTTTCGATCCGTCGGCAAAATCCTCGGCGCCCGCTGGAGTGCCGGCCTTGCAAAAAGTGACCCCATGGTGCGCCGCTACCTGGGCATCACGCTGCTGCCCCAGGCAGGCGTGGCGCTCGGCATGTGCGCAACCGCTGCCAAGGGACTGGGCGCAGACGGAGCTTTTGTGCGCAACATTGTTCTCTTCGGCGTGCTGATCTATGAGATCGTCGGCCCCTCCCTTGCCAAAATGGCGCTTACCAAAGCCGGAGACATTCAGGAGAAGAGCAAGGATGTTCTCAACCGCCGTGAGGCAAAGCTTTCTGCCGTTACAAAGCCCATGCCCAAGCGCCATCATGGCCGCTGAGCAAAAAGGTCACAAGTTAGATACATAATGCCGCTTCCACCGAAAGTCGCAATCGAATTTTGCTTTGCTTCGGAAAAGCTCGGCTTCCCTGTCTACCCCACCGCCCGATACCGTATCGGGCGGTGTTTTTTCGTTTAACGGCTGCGTTCCGTCAAAATGACTCTGTGTCGCCAACAATGAGCCGCATTTTGCGCCGTTTTCCGTCATGGAACAGGCGAAATTTGTCTGCAAAAGCCCCTTGTTTTCCGAATAAAAATTCTTGGCTTCCGGAGAAAAATGCTGTATAATAATAAATTGGCTGAATGCACAGAAAAATTTATTCTCCCCCACCACATGCGAAAAGAAAGGAACAGCAACATGTGTGAGTGTCAGAAAAACAAGGTCGATCTGACGCTGCTGGAACCCACGCTGGCGGAATACGCCAATGTGAAAGGCAGCTTGATTACCATACTGCAGCATACGCAGGAGATTTA
Source organism: Oscillospiraceae bacterium (assembly GCA_015068035.1). GTDB lineage: Bacteria > Bacillota > Clostridia > Oscillospirales > Oscillospiraceae > SIG483. The sequence continues at coordinate 67,788 of SVLI01000002.1, forward strand.
CGGTTACATCCCCACCGACGCGGTCTATCATATCGCGGAGCGCACGGGCGAGACTCCCGCAAAGATCATGGGTGTGGCCACTTTTTATTCCCAGTTCCGCTTTACGGCGGTCGGAAAATACCTCATCCTTCTCTGCAAAGGCACCGCCTGCTACGTCAACGGCGCGGACCGCATTGCGGAGGCCATTCACGACGAGCTTGGCATCCGCGACGGCGAAACCACGGAGGACGGCCTGTTTTCCCTGAGTCTTGTGAGCTGCCTTGGCTGCTGCTCGCTGGCGCCGGTGATGATGATTAACGAAAAGACCTACGGCTCTCTCACGCCGGACAAGGTCCGTCAGATCCTGCGGGATCTGCGAAAGGAGGCGCAGCAGGCATGAGTGTACGTATTGTTGTCGGACAGGGCAGCTGCGGTCTGGCTGCCGGCGCAGCCGACGTCTATGCCGCAATCGAACAGCTTTTGGATGCTTCCACCCCGGCCACGCTGGGCATCACCGGCTGCATCGGCCTGTGTTATTTGGAACCGATCGTAGACATCTATGATGCACAGGGCGCGCTGCACCGCTGCGTTCGGGTGAAGCCCGAGGATGCGCAGGCCATCGCCGATGCCGTGCGCACGCAGGATTACAGCCTTCTGGGCGCACTTCTCATCGAAAAAGAGGACGAAGCGTTCCTCACGAAGCAGACGCGCATTGCGCTGCGTCACTGCGGCGTGATCGACCCGGAGAGCATTGAGGATTATATCGCGCACGACGGCTATCAGGCGCTGGAAAAGGTTTTGAAAACGATGACGCCGGAGCAGGTGATCGAGGAGATCAAAATCTCCGGCCTTGCCGGACGCGGCGGCGCCGGCTTCCCGACCTGGTTTAAGTGGAACGCCGCGCGCAGCAGCGCCGGCGAGGAAAAATATCTGATCTGCAACGCCGACGAGGGCGACCCCGGCGCGTTTATGGATCGCGCGGTTCTCGAATCCGACCCCCACAACCTCATTGAAGGCATGCTCATCGCCGCTTACGCCATGGGCGCGCGGGAGGCCGTTGTCTACGTCCGCGCCGAGTATCCGCTCGCCATCGTCCGCCTCAGCGCCGCCATCGATGCATCGCGAGAACGCGGCTATCTCGGAGATCACATTCTGGGTACGGATTTCTCCTGCAGCATCCGCATCAAGGCCGGCGCGGGCGCTTTTGTCTGCGGCGAGGAAACCGCCCTCATCGAATCGCTCGAGGGCAACCGCGGCATGCCCCGGCTCAAGCCCCCTTTCCCCGCAGAATCGGGCTACTGGCAGAAGCCCAGCAACATCAATAACGTGGAAACCTTCGCCAACGTCAGCTGGATTCTTCTCAACGGCGGCCCGGCTTTTGCCGCTATGGGCACAGAAAACAGCAAGGGCACCAAGGTCTTTGCCGTTACCGGCAAGGTGCGTCGCGGCGGCCTCGTGGAAATCCCCATGGGCAAAACGCTGCGCGATGTGATCTTTGACATCGCCGGCGGCATTCGGGACGGCCGCGAATTCAAGGCCGTGCAGCTCGGCGGTCCCTCCGGCGGCTGCGTGCCCGCCGCGCTGCTTGACACCGTGATCGACTACAAAAACCTCAGCGCAACCGGCGCGATCATGGGCTCCGGCGGCATGGTCGTGATGGACGACACCACCTGCATGGTGGGCATCGCCAAATTCTTCCTGGAATTCACCACCAAGGAGTCCTGCGGAAAGTGCGTACACTGCCGCATCGGCACCAAGCGGCTGAGCGAGATTCTCGAGCGCATCGTCAGCGGCAACGGCCGCGAGGGCGATGTGGAGCTGCTTGAAGAGCTCTGCAGCAGCGTTAAGGACGGCGCGCTTTGCGGCCTTGGCCAGACCGCGCCCAACCCCATCCTGACCACCATCCGCTATTTCCGAAACGAGTATGACGCACACATCCGCGAAAAGAAGTGCCCTGCCGGACAGTGCAAGCCGCTTCTGACCTATGCGATCGACGCGGAAAAATGCATCGGCTGCGGCGCCTGCGCGCGCAAGTGCCCGGTCGGCGCCATCTCCGGCGAGCTGAAAAAGCCGCACACGGTCGATGCGGAGAAGTGCATCCGCTGCGGTTCGTGCCAGAGCGCCTGCCGCTTCGGCGCGGTGCGGGTAGACTGAGGAGGTGCGAAAATGTCTGAAATTAAACTGAGCATCAACGGGCTGTCCTGCGTTGGCAGCACCGGTGAAACCATATTGCAGATTGCAGAGCGCTACGGCATTCATATCCCGACACTCTGCCACAAAGAAGAAGTGCGCCACTACGGTGCCTGTGGCCTTTGCGTTGTGGAGGCCGAGGGCAGCGCCAAGCTGCTTCGCGCCTGCTCCACCCTTGCAACCGACGGCATGGCGATCCAGACCGAGGGTGCGCGCGCAGTTCAGGCGCGGAAAATCGCGCTGGAGCTGCTGATGAGTGATCATGACGGCGACTGTGTGGGTCCCTGCCGCCTGGCCTGTCCGGCGGAGACGGATTGCCAAAGCTATGTCAAGCAGGTCGCGCTGGGCAACACGCACGAGGCCGTTCGCATCGTCAAGGACAAGCTGCCCCTGCCCGCATCCATCGGTCACATCTGCCCGCATCCCTGTGAGAAAGAATGCCGCCGGAATCTGGTGGACGAGCCTGTCTCCATCGCGCTCATCAAGCGCTTCATGTCCATGGCGGAGCTGAAGAATGCCGACCGCTGGCAGCCCGAGCGCAGCGCGCCGACGGGCAAACGCGTGGGCGTGATCGGCGGCGGCCCCGCGGGTCTCACCGCTGCATATTACCTCTCGCTCAAGGGTCACGATGTGACGCTGACAGAGCAGATGCCGCAGATGGGCGGCATGCTGCGTTACGGCATCCCGCAGTACCGTCTGCCCAAGGACGTGGTGGACGCGGAGATTGCCGACATCGCGGCAGCCGGCGTCCGGATGGAAAACGGCGTGAAGATCGGCCGGGACATCGCCTTTGCCGATTACCGCGCGCAATTTGACGCTGTGGTGCTTGCCATCGGCGCGTGGAAGAGCAGCCCGCTCGGCTGCCCCGGCGAGACGCTGGAGCGCGTCTACGGCGGAATCGACTTCCTGCGCAGCGTTGCGCTTCACGATCCGCTGCCCATCGGAAAGAACGTCGCCATCGTGGGCGGCGGCAACACCGCGATGGACGCCTGCCGCACGGCGGTGCGTCTGGGCGCGGAAAACGTCTATGTGATCTATCGCCGCACCCGTGCGGAGATGCCGGCAGCGGCGGACGAGATTGAAGAGGCCGTTGAAGAGGGCGTCAACTTCAAGTTCCTCACGAACCCGGCGGAGCTGCTGGGTGAGGACGGCAAGGTGAAGCAGGTAAAGCTGCAGGTGATGGAGCTCGGCGAGCCCGATGCTTCCGGCCGCCGCAGCCCCGTTCCCGTGGAGGGCAAGTTTGAATATCTGGATGTGGACTGCGTCATCGCCGCCATCGGGCAGAAAACGGATTCCACGGGCTTTGATGCCGAGCTGAACCGGCGCGGCAACATCGTGGCGGACGAGGGCAGCTTCCTCACCAGTCTGGAGGGCGTGTTCGCGGTGGGTGACGCCACGAACAACGGCGCGGACATCGCCATTGCCGCCATCGGAGAGGCGAACAGGGCCGCAGACGTGGTGGACTCCTACCTCCACGGTGCGCTTGTGCCCTGCAAAAAGCCCTTTGTCAGCCAGAGATATGTCACCGCGGCGGATTACGTCGACCGCGAGAGAAAGCCGAGAGTGCAGATCAAAAACCGCGACGCGCAGGCGCGCAGATGCGACTTTGAGCCCGTCAACACCGGCTTCACCGCGGAGGAGGCCATGCGCGAGGCATCCCGCTGCCTGGAATGCGGCTGCCATGACTATGAAAAATGCACGCTCATCCGCCACGCCAACCGCTACGAGATCCATCCCGAGCGTTTTGAGGGCGAGAAGCGCCGCCACGACAGCGAAAAACGGCTGGTGGTCATCGAGCGCGACCAGGGCAAATGCATCCTCTGCGGTCTGTGCGTGCGCGTGTGCGACGAAGTGGCCGGAAAGGGCCTGCTTGGTCTGATCGGCCGCGGCTTCGGCACCGTTGTGAAGCCGGAGTTCCGCGAGAGCGCCGCCATCGCGGGATGCGCAGACTGCCGCAAGTGCGCCGAGGCCTGCCCCACCGGTGCAATGAAGCTGCTGTAAAAATCAGCGGGCAGAAACACACAAAACCGCGAAAAACCGAAGCGAAGTCTCCCCTTTGGAGCGCTCCGCTTCGGTTTTTTCTGCGCAGACAGCAAAATTCTGCGGCTTATGCACAAAAAATAACTGTCCGATACCGCTTGACAAACCGAAAAGAATGTTTATAATAAAGGCAAGTTTATAAAAACAAACCTTTGAAGAAGAGAAGTAATCAGTGCGGCAAGCGCACAGAGAGCTCCGGATGGTGGAATCGGGGCGGCAAGCGGCTGATGAATGGACTTCCGAGGGCGACCCGAACAGACTTTTCGTCTCAGTAGGCATCGACGGGGTTCCCATCCGTTACCAGGCGGGATGCGTTTGATGGAACGCATAAGCGAGAGGACGTAGAATACGTCAATTTGGGTGGTATCGCAGAAGCAGTCGGCTTTTGTCCCATGTGTGGGGCAAGGGCTGTTTTTTTATCCCAAACTTGCCATCTGCCGCCCAAATCAAACAAAAAGGAGAAAAAACTATGAAAATCAAGACCATGAAAAAACTGGCCGCTCTGCTTTGCGCCCTTGCGCTGCTTCTGCTCGCAGCCTGCGGCGGCACGACCGCGAAGCCGGACGACAACGGCGACGACGGCATCACCACCTATAAGGTCGGCATTTGCAACCTCGTGTACGATGCCTCCCTCGTGCAGATCGCGGAAAACATCGAATCCGAGCTTGCAAAGCTTGGCGAAGAAAACAACGTCAAGTTTGAGATCTCCTATGACGTCTGCAACCTTGACGCTTCCGTACTTAACCAGATCGTTTCCAACTTCATCGCCGATGATGTTGACCTGATGGTTGGCATCACGACGATGGTGGCAACGTCCATGCAGGCCGCCACCGAGGACAACGGCATCCCCGTTGTGTTCTCCGCCGTCTCCGACCCTGTGGGCAGCCAGATCGTTGATTCCCTTGAGGCTCCCGGCGCCAACATCACCGGCACCTCTGACTATCTGGACACCAACGCTGTAATGAATCTCATCTTCGCCGCCGATCCCGATGCGGACAACATCGCCCTGCTTTACAACATCGGCGAGGATTCCTCCACCACCCCCATTGCCGCGGCAAAGGAATATCTGACCAACAAGGGCGTTGCCTATAAGGAATACACCGGCACCACCACGGACGAGGTTTCTCAGGCCGTGCAGGCGCTGATTGCCGACGGTGTGGACGCCGTCTTCACCCCCACCGACAACACCATCATGACCGCGGAGCTGGCCATCTATGAAGCCCTTGCCGAGGCCAAGATCCCGCACTACACCGGCGCGGACTCCTTCGCCCTCAACGGCGCGTTCCTGGGCTACGGCGTGGACTACGCCAACCTGGGCCGCGAGACCGCGCAAATGGTCTGCGAAATTCTGGTGAACGGCGCCGATCCCGCCGAGCTGCCCGTTCGCACCTTCGACAACGGCACCGCAACCATCAACACCGAGACCTGCGAGGCCATCGGCTATGACTACGACGAGCTGGTCAAAATCTTCGAGCCCTACTGCACGAAGGTTCAGCCCATCCAGACCGCGGAGAACTTCTGAGTCCTCGTCGAACACAAGTTCCATTTGGCATTTAACCGGATTTAAGGATGTGATTTCATGACGGCTTCGGCAATTTTAGGCCCGGTGCAAACCGCGTTTGAGCTGGGACTCATCTGCGCACTGACCGTGCTGGCGCTGTATCTCAGCTATTCCATGCTCAATGTCTGTGACCTTTCCACCGACGGCTGCTTCACTATGGGCGCAGCGGTGGGTGCGGCGGTCGCGCTGGCGGGACACCCGTATCTGTCCATCCCCGCTGCGATGGCAGCCGGCGTCTGCTCCGGCCTGATCACGGCGGTGCTCCAGACCAAGCTGGGCGTCAACAGCCTGCTGGCAGGCATCATTGTCAACACGGGTTTGTATTCTGTGAACATCGCTATAATGGGCGGAAGCTCCCTGCTGAACCTGAACAAGACCGAAACCGTTTTCACCAAAGTCAAGGCGCTGCTGGAAAACACACCTCTGGCCGGCCAGTACAAGCTGCTTGTTGCGCTGGTGTTCGTTGCCGTTGTGGTGCTGTTTCTCTCCTTCTTCCTCCGCACGCGCCTGGGTCTGTCCATCCGCTGCACCGGCGACAATCCCGACATGGTGCGCTCTTCCTCCATCAACCCCGCCCGGATGACCATCATCGGCCTGTGCATCTCCGGCGCGATCACGGCGCTTTCCGGCTGTCTGCTGGCGCAGGCGCAAAAGAGCATGGACATCAACATCGGCACCGGCATGGTCACCATCGCGCTGGCCTCGCTGCTCATCGGCGGAACCATTCTGGGCAAGGGCGGCGTCACCGTGCGGGCCATCGGCGTTGTGCTGGGCTCCATCATCTTCCGTCTGGTCTATACGATCGCGCTGCGCTTCAACATGCCGGCCTTTATGCTCAAGGCCGTGTCGTCCGTCATCGTGGTGCTGGCCATCTCCCTGCCCTATCTGAAATCCCAAAAGGACACGCTGCTGCGTCGCTTCGGAAAAGGGGGGCGGACAAAATGCTGAGGATCGAACACATCAGCAAGACCTTTAACCCCGGCACCGTCAACGAAAAGGCCGCGCTGCGGGATTTCTCCCTCCACGTCAAGCCCGGCGATTTCGTCACCATCATCGGCTCAAACGGCGCGGGAAAATCGACGCTCTTCAACGCCGTCTGCGGCAGCTTTCTCACGGATCAGGGCAGAATCCTTCTCGGCGGGAAGGACATCACCTTCATGCCGGAGCACCGGCGCTCCAAGCAGATCGGACGTCTGTTTCAGGATCCGATGCGCGGCACCGCGCCGAACATGACGATCGAAGAAAACCTCTATCTGGCATCCGGACAGGGCGGCAGCTTTTCCCGCATCCGAAAGAAAGAGCGGGAAATGTTCCGCGATCGTCTTGCGCTGCTGGATATGGGACTGGAAAACCGGATGAACAGCAAGGTTGGCCTGCTCTCCGGCGGCCAGCGGCAGGCGCTGACGTTGCTGATGGCCACCATGGTTCCGCCCCAGCTGCTGCTGCTCGATGAGCACACCGCGGCGCTCGATCCGGGCACAGCGGACAAGGTGCTTCGGCTCACAAAAGAGATCGTGGAGCAGTCACAAATCACCTGCATGATGGTCACGCACAACATGCAGCAGGCGCTGGATCTCGGCAACCGCACGCTGATGATGGCGGACGGCGGCATCGTGCTCGACATCGAGGGCGAGGAGCGCGCAGGCCTGTGCGTGGACGACCTGCTGACCCGTTTTCGCGTCGGAACCGGCAAGGCGCTGGATAACGACCGGATCCTGTTGGGCTGAAAAAATAAACAGCAACAGACCCGCGGCCTGCAAGGCCGGCGGGTCTGTTTTTTTCGCCAACGGGGTATGGCTGCCGCCTCCGGTTGATTTCAAAGACCTTCCGGAACTTTCTGCCGATTTCCCACCATCAATATGCAAACAATATGCAAAATTGGATTAGATTTTAATAAAGGGGTGTGATCGTTTGAAGCAGAAAAAGTGGCTGATTCCCGTTTTGATCCTTGCCGTGGCCGTCGTTTTGTGGCTCACGGGCGTGATTCCAAAGCAAATTGCCAGAATCTCTGGCGAAAGTTATGTAAACCAACATTTCCCCGAAATGCAGCTCAAGTGCACGGATGTGGAGTGGGCCGCTGTCTATGGGGATTATCTGATCACATTCAAAGACGGCGACGGCAACACATACAGCTGTGCAATCGGCCCTAAGTATTTCCCGGTTTCCCTGGGGCAAGGCCTTTTTGCCATAGAAAGTGATTACGCGGAGCGTAATCAATACGACTAAGAAGGAGTATGTGTCTATGAAAAAGCTTATCGTATTCTTTTTAGCCCTGTTCTGTGTTTTGGGAACAGTCGGCTGTTCTGAAAAGGTTACGCACGATCCCGCCCCGCAAACAGAGCAGAACCATATAACCGCCAATCCCGAGGACAACGATCCGCTTGCCGACGCACCTGTGAATGGTGACGATGCTCTGAAAGCGGAACTGTTCGAAAAATATGGCACCCCGTTCTGTCTTAGAAGGGGCGAGGGAATGGGCATGTGGATGTTTACACTCACTGAGACCACGGCCAAAAGAGAATATCATCACAGCATAGAGGGCTCATTCCATCAGGAAGCCCTGTCCTGGAAAATAGAGAACGGTGAACTTATAATCACCGGGGAATGGAACGAATCTTTTTCCCTTGACATGGCCGCCGGTGAGGCAAGCTCAAAAACCGACGGCGCGGTTTATCGCATCATCCAAAATCCCCAATAACACCGCGCAACCCGATTTCCATTTGTTATGCGTAGCGGCATAGATATATAAGTTTGGCGCGGGGCAGGCTTCGCCCCGTCCATCTCCCCCCAAAAAACAGGAGAGGATGCCCCGGATTCGGGGCATCCTCTCTATGTTTTTATCGCTTATTTCCCGCGTGGAAACTGCGCAAGGCTTAGTCCTTCCAATCTTCCTGCAGGCACTTTCCGCAGGAGTCGCACTTCTTGTTTTCGTTATACTTGCACTGCATGGGGCCGTTGTAGTACATTTCCTTGGTGCCGCCATCGGGCGTGTCGTAAATGCCGCCGAACATGGGCATCATGCAGGCAGCGAGGAACAGAACGGGCTTATCCACGCGCTTGAAGTGCAGCGGGCAATGATAGACGCCGGCGGGAATGCGCACAACTGTGGGCTTGGTGATGTGGTAAACTTCCTCATCCTCGCCCTTCTTGCCAATAGTCAGCTCAATGTCCGCATCGAAATCAAAGACATTGGGGAAGGAAGCGCCCAGGAAGATCAGATACTCATCCTTGGGATGACGGTGCTGCACGCGGTCGAGGAAGAAGGGCTTGACAAAGATCTGGAAGCTGGAGTTGAACTCACTTCCGGGAATCTGCGAGGCGCCGCGGAAATAAGCCTGCGGCTTGACGACAAAACCGGGATCATCCCCCTCGGCGACGATCTCGTTGTACTCCTGCGGAAACTCAAACACCAATTTTTCGTACATTTTCTGTTACCTCCAATATTTTTTCATTTATTTTTGAAGTTTCTTTTTGAATGCGGTCAGCGGATTCTGATAATCCTTCAGGAGCGCCTCCGGGGCTGCGCGCAGAATGCTGTCCACCGTCCAGTCCTCGCCGTTCTCCGGACGCATGGACGCGATGATCTGCGGCTTGGAGAACAGGCTGATGGTTTTGCCGTTGAGCATGAACACAGCGCCCGTCAGATCGGCGGCCTCTTCCGTGCACATGTAGGCCACAAAAGGCGCAAAGTCCTCCGGATACGGCGTCACGTCATAGCCCATGAGCGGTTTTCCGGAGAGTGTGGAGGTCTTGCCGTCCGTAACAGTTCTGTCAAAGAGCTCCATATCGATGGATGCGCGGGTCTTGGCGACCGGGCAGAAGGCGTTGACAGTGATGTTGTGCTCGTTCAGCTCCCATGACAGCGCGCGGGTCAGGCCGACCACGCCGGCGTTTGCAGCGGAATATTCGCTCTGGCGGATCTCCCCGCCGAGGAAAGCGCCGGAGGAGCAGTTCACAATGCGGCCCCAGCCGTTGCGGATCATGTACGGCACGGCATGACGGATCACATAGAAATAACCGGTGGGCTTGACGGCGTTGACCTTGTCCCAGAGCTCCTTGGGCATCTCCTCAACGGCGCAAAAACCGAAAGCGCCCGCCACGTTGACCACGATATCCACGCTTCCGTAGGTCTCCACGGCCGTGTCCACAAGCTTTTTCGCCTCATCCCAGTCGGAGATATCTGCAAAACAGGCTGTCGCCTCCCCGCCCGCGTCGCGGATCTGCTGCGCGGTGGTCTCCGCATCGCCGTTAAAAGCTTCCGCTTCTTTCTGCACCCAGGCGCGATCTTCCGGCGACAGTCTTGCTAAACGTTCCGGCGTGAGCTGCCCCGTCTCAACCGCCCCGGCGGGCTTGCGGTTGTTCGTCACAACCTTGGCGCCCTCAGCGGCGAGCGTCTTGGCAATCGCGCGGCCGATGCCCTGGCCGGAACCGGTTACGATTGCAACTTTTCCCTCAAGATACTTACTCATTTCGAGTTCCCCTCCCATGCAGTTTATTGTTTTTCGTTTCTGATGTCAGTATATAGGATTCGATCAAAAGATACAAGGCTTTTCAAGCAATGATTGACTTTGCTGTGCATTATGATATGATTTTATTTGGAAATTGTGGAGAACGTATCCCGGGCAAAGGACGAAAAGGGACGCGAGCCGGTCTGCCGGCTCGACGGTAAGCGTCTGCCGGGAGTCGGGAAGAAAAAAACAACACATCCGGAGGTCAGATTATGAAAAAGCGTATATGCACCCTTCTTTCTCTCCTGCTTTGTCTTGCTATGCTGACCGCGTGCAGCGCGGCAAACAACGGCAAAGATACGCCTGACGCCGAAATGTCCGGGGATTCGGCGCAGACCGAAACGGAAACGCCGGATTCTTCGTCCGGGAACACGAAAAATCCGGAAGAGCAGGAAGATGGCGCGCCGTCTGCTTCGGCGCTGCGCTTTTCGACCGTGGACATAAACGGCAATCCGGTTGATCAGTCGATCATGGAAGGCTATGATCTGATCGTTATGAACATCTGGGCCTATTGGTGCGGGCCCTGCGTCGCCGAGCTGCCGGACATTGAGCGCGTATACAAGGAATACGACAATGTCCTATTCCTGGGCGTCCTGTGCGACACCGGTGACATGGAGGCAACACGGCAGATCGTGGAGCAAGCCGGCCTCACTTATCCCATCCTCTATCCCGGTGACGACCTGCAGGATCTGGTGAATGCACAGATGTATATTCCGGCGTCCATATTTTTCAACAGCAAGGGCGAGCAGCTCGGCGAGACGCTGGTCGGTGGGCGCAACTATGACCAGTGGAAAGCCGCCGTCGAGGAGCATCTGCCGTGAAGCGGGCGTATTTCGGCATCGCAGCGGGCGTGATCGGGCTTGCCCTGATCGCATACGGCGTGCTTTCCGGGCAGGCCGGGCTCGTCCTGCAAAAAGCAATCCGTGTATGTCTGGAGTGTGTGGGGCTTGGCTAAAGAAAAGCGCGTAAAGGGTGACGGCAAGCGCCTTGCCATACAGGCCGCCGTCACGCTGGCATACAATTTCAAACTGTGGAACTTTCTCAGCGGCAGCATCTCGCAGGGGAAGGCAAAGAGCGTCTGCGTGCCCGGACTCAACTGCTATTCCTGCCCGGGCGCAGTCGGTGCCTGTCCGATGGGCGCGCTGCAAAACACCGTGCGAAACGGCGGCCGGATAAGCTTTCCGTATTACGCGCTCGGCATGCTGATTCTGTTCGGCGCGGTGCTCGGGCGGCTGATCTGCGGATTCCTGTGTCCCTTTGGTTTCGTGCAGGATTTGCTCTATAAGATCCCGTTTTTCAAAAAGCTACGCAGCTTCCGGGGTGACCGCGCGCTGCGCTGGATTAAATATGCGGTTTTGCTGCTGCTTTGCATTCTGTTTCCCATGTTCCTGAGCGGGGATTGGGCAACCGTGCCCTTTTTCTGCAAGTACATCTGCCCGTCCGGCATGCTCTTCGGCGCGATCCCGCTCACGCTGGCGAATCCGGCGCTCGCATCGCAGGCAGGCGGGCTCTTCTGGTGGAAGATCGCCGTGCTCGCCGTGATCGTGCTGCTCTCGCTTGCGATCTCCCGCCCATTCTGCCGTTATCTCTGCCCGCTCGGCGCTTTCTATGGGCTGTTCAACCGAATCGCGATCGTGAATCTGCAGCATTCGGATGACAAATGCACGCACTGCGGCGCCTGCGAAGCGGTCTGTCCCATGGGCATCGACCCGGTGAAAGATTTCGCTTCAACGGAGTGCATCCGCTGCACACGCTGCGCACGCGCCTGTCCGCACGGCGCGCTGCATCTCGGCATCGGGGCGCAGAAAAATTCTGACAAAAAACAAGCGGCTGCAAACAGACGGAAAGCAGCCCGCAAAAATAAGTAACGGAAAAAGCCAAAAAGGCCGGAGGCAAACAGCCTCCGGCCTTTTTCTTATCCGATTCAGAGAGGATTTTCCTCTCTCCCGCTGAAACTGTATTCCGCAAAAATCTCAGGGCTTTTTGTCCCAGCAGCAGTTTTTCGCCTTTTTTCCGCTGCCACAAGGACAGGGATCGTTTCGGCCGATCCCCTTCCAGCGCTGCAGCTCCTGCGCGCGCAGACGTTCCATAATCGCACCGGGTGCAAGCCCCGCGCGCTGCAGCTGCGCGAGCGTTTTCAGGCGCGGCACCGCATGGTCAAAAAACGCCTTGAGTCCCGCGCAGAGATAGGCATGCCCCTCCTCGCCGTCCTCCGAGCGGACGAAGCGATCTTTCATGCAGCCGCCGTTGCACAGCGCCAGGTACGAACAGGCGCGGCACTGTGCCGTGAGCTTCTCCCGCTTTGCGTTTCCGAAAGCCGCCTGCCTTTCGCTGTCCACAAGTGCGCGCAGACCGTCCGTCTGCACGCTGCCGAGCCGATGCTCGGGATCCACGAAATGGTCGCAGGCGTAAACGCCGCCGTCCCGCTCCGTCACCAGCACGCGCCCGCAAACGGGCGCCATCCAGCAGAGGCTGGCGCTCCCGCCCGAGAGCACCAGTGCGCACTCCAAAAAGAACTGCACGCCGGTTTTCCCGAGGTCGTGATAGATCCACTCGTCGAAAACGTCGCAAAGGAACTTCCCGTAGCCCTCCGGCGTCACGGAATCGGGCGTCACGTCCCCGTTTTCATCCTGCCGAACGATGGGGATAAACTGCACCCAGCCCGTGCCGAGCTCCCGCAGCGCGCGGTAAACCGAAAGCGGATTTTCCGCACTGTCCGAGGTGACGGTGCACAGCAGATCCGGCCGGACGCCGTGTGCCACAAGCCGCTTCGCGGCGGCGTAAACCTCGTCATAAGTCTCCGCGCCGGCGGCGTTTTTCCGGTACTTATCGTGAACGGGCTTTGCCCCGTCGATGCTCAAGCCCACATCGAAGCGTTCCTTTGCAAGAAAGGCGCACCATTCCTCGTCCAGAAGCACTCCGTTTGTCTGCAGATTGTTCCAGCATTCCCAGCCCGCGGGCAGATATTTTTTCTGCAGGGCAACGCATTTTTTGAAAAAATCCAGCCCCGCCAGCGTCGGCTCGCCGCCGTGCCATGTGAAGGACACCGCAGGCCCCGTGCTCTCCCCGATATAGCGACGGATGAAGCATTCCAGCGTCTCGTCGTCCATCACAGCGGCGCAGCCGTTGTCAATGCGCTCGTCTGTGCCCAGATAGTAGCAGTAGCCGCAGCGCAGGTTGCACTTTGAGCCGACCGGCTTGGCCATCGCCACGAAGGGCGCTTTCTCCGCGCTCATCTCAGATTCTTCTCAAAGAAGGCGAACACCTTTTCCCAGGAATCCATCGCCTGCTCGCGGCGGTAAAGCGGGCTGTGGTAATACCAGATGCCGTGGCCCGCACCGTCATAGCGATGGAATTCATATTCCTTGCCGTGCTCCTGCAGCGCCGCCTCCAGGCGGTCAACTTCCTCCTTCGTGGGGCTGAAATCCTCGTTGCCGAAAATGCCCATGAGCGGGATTTCCAGGCGGTCAATATAATCAATCGGCGCTACCGGACGCGCGGGGGTAAGCTCCTCCGGCTTCGGGAAGATGCCGCCGCCCCAGCAGTCCACCGCTGCGCCGAAGCCGTCCACCGTGCAGGCCGCCATAAAGGCGTGACGCCCGCCGGAGCACATGCCGATGACACCGACCTTGCCGTTGGACCAGCTCTGCTCTTTGAGATAGCGCAGCGAACCCGCACAATCCTCCATCACGTTCGCATCGGGCACGCCGCCGGCCTCCCGCATCGCCTCCGAGGCCTCCACCGGCGTTTTGCCGGGATAGTCGCCATAGATATTCGGGCAGGCAACTGCATAGCCGTGCTGCGAGAAGCGGCGCGCCGTTTCGCGGCACCACTCGTCCCAGCCGGGCATATGCGAGATCAGCACAAGCGAGGGGATGGGCTCCTCCACCACGGGGCGGGAGAGATAGGAGCGGATCATTTTCCCGCCGTGGCCTTCATACTCCACCGTCTCGGCGATCATCTTTTCATTCGCTGTGACATCAATGTCGTTCCACATGGATTTTGCCTCCTTTATTTTCATATTTACTTGAATTATAAACGCATACGCTCCGGAAGTCAATGAAGCGCCATAACCGTAGGGATAAGCACGGCAGCCGTTCTTTACACAAAGACGGCTGCCGCTTCAGGCTGCCGGAAATCCACGCCTTCAATGACGGGTCTATCTGTCCCATCCTTTGCCCGACAAGCCCGCCGATGCAGAAACGGCGTGCCGCTTCCGAAGAAGCAGCACGCCGCCTGCGTTAAGCTTATGACTTGTGCAAAAGGATTAATACTTACCGTACTCTCGCACGGTCTCGAACATGGCCTCGACGTTCTCGCGCTTGACGTGGCTCAGACCGGAGCTGGTGGTGAAGATGAAGCCGCCGCCGGGGGCGCAGATGTCCAGCAGACGCTTGGCCTCGTCCCGCACGCGTTCCGGCGTGCCGAACTGGAGCAGGTTGGTGTTGAAGCTGCCGGAGATGCAGGCGATGTTGCCCAGCTTCTCCTTGGCGACCGCCATATCCACCTCTTCAAAGTGATAGAACACCTTGCCGGGGGTGACTTCCGTCAGGCAGTCCAGACGGGAGTTGTACTTGCCCTCGCAGAAGATGTACGGCACCATATCCACCTTGATGATCTCCTCGATGATCATCTGCAGGTGGCGCCAGTAGTACTTGCGGTAATGCTCATCGTTCATGAAACCGTCCATACCCTTGTGCAGCGCCATGAACACGTGCTTGCCCTTGGCGTTGGGACGCTCGGCCATCTTGTGGATGTTCTCGAGCATGGGGCCGATGGCCGCCTCGATGTAGCGCTCGATCTCATCCGGGTTGGCATACAGGTCCTGCAGAGACAGCAGCGTGCCGCGGTAACCGTCGGAATAAGAGTCAAACGGAACGGCAGCCTGGCCGCCCTTGAAGATGGGATAGCCCATCTCGTAGACGATCTCGTTGAGCTTTGCGCAATTCTTCTGATACTCTTCGTTAAGCTCGTTGATCTTCCACAGATCCTCGATCATGGCCTTGAACTCGGGCGTGGAAACCTTGGCGGACAGGGCGCGGGCGCCGATGCGGCCCGTGAAGAGGTCTGCCAGCGGCTCCAGCAGGCCGGATGTGCGGGGGATTTCCCGACGCAGTGTCCAGCCGGTACGGTCGGAGAAGAACTCCTCAAATTCCTCGTCCAGCAGCGTGGGGTACTCGATGAACTGCTGAATGGAGTTGATGTCAATGAGGTTGCCGGGCATACCCGCCCAGCGCATGTTCTTCGAGCGCTCGAGCTCCATCATGGGGCCCTGGCCCGCGAAGTTGTTGCCGGCATCCAGACCGCAGTCCGGATCGAAGTCCTCAAGGTACTTCACGACGCTCTTGGTCATCTTCTCCAGACTGGTGTCATAGATGACCTCGCCAACCGTGTATCCCGCATTGAGCATGGGGAACAGAGACGCAGAGGGGATCATGGGAACCATATCCGGCTCTTTCAGGGCAATTGCGGCCTCTACTCTGGCCGATTTTTCGTTATAGCGTTTTTGTGCTTCCGGTGTCATGCTGTTTCCTCCTCCAATTAAATTGATGTGCAGAATATTTTACTACATATTCAGCCGTTCCGGTCCCGGAACGGCTGAATCAGATACAGGGTCAAAATCCGACCGTGCGGGAAGTTATCTGCCGATGTCCAGCGCGACGGCCATGGCCTCGAGGTTCGCCTCGGCGATGTTGCGCGGGCGCACGCAGTCGCCGATCGGGTAGTACAGTCCGGCGCAATTGTAGAGCGCCTTGGTCTCTTCCGTGCGCGCCTTCTGACCCACCGCATAGATCACGGTGTCCGCTGCAAAGTACTTCTCGCCTTCCGGCGTCTCGCACCACACGCCGCCCTCGTCGATGCGCGCGGCCTTGGTGGAATAATGGGCGGTGACGCCCTCTTCCTTGCACTTGATCTCGATGGCGTTGCCGTGCAGCTTGTTCGGGCCGGGGTTGAAGCGCTCTGCCATCTCCACGACCTCGACCTTCTTGCCGAGGGAGTTGAGGTAGATCGCAAGCTCCATGCCGACCAGACCGCCGCCGAGGATGACGGCCTTCTCGCCGACCTTCTCCGCGTTGACGTAGGCATCGTCCGCGAGCAGCACGTTGCTGCCGTCAATACCCGGGATGTTGGGCTTGATCGCCTCAGCGCCGAGCGCTGCAATAATCACGTCCGCACCGACGCTCTTGGCGTACTCGGGCGTGACTTCGGTGTTCAGGCGCACTTCAACGCCCGCATCGGCGACCTGCTTTTCGCGCAGCGCGATGTAATCAAACAGATTCTTCTTGAAGGGAACCTTCTCCTCGCAGCGGATGTGGCCGCCCAGATGATCGCTCTTCTCGCAGAGGATAACCTCGTGTCCGCCCTCAGCCGCGGTGAGCGCAGCCTGCATACCGGCGATACCGCCGCCAACGACGAGAACCTTTTTCTTCTCGGCCGTGGCCGCAACGCGGGCGAAGGCACGCTCGCGGTTGGTCTTCGGGTTCAGCGCGCACCAGAATGCACCACGGTCCATGCCGGAGGTGAAGCAGTGGAAGCAGCGCATGCACTTGACAACCTCGTCTTCCTTGCCGCTGCGGGCCTTGTTGGGCAGCTCCGGATCGCAGATGAGGCCGCGGGCCATCTCCACGATGTCCGCCTTGCCGGAGGCGATGATCTCCTCGAGCATGTCCGGGTTGGACAGCGCGCCGACGGTGGCGATCGGGGTGTTCTTAACGTGCTTTTTGACCTCGGCCGCATACTTCACGTTCACGCCGTCTTCCTTGAACATGCAGGGGTGCGTGATGCTGAAGGTTCTGTACTTATCGGGCAGACCGAAGCCGTAGCCGGCGGAGCAGTGGATAATGTCCGCATGACCCTCGAGCAGCTTGGCAACGGCAATGCCTTCCTCAACCGTGTAGCCGCCGTCGATAACCTCGGAGGCGCTGATGCGCATCTCAACGGGGAAGCCGACGCCGCACTTCTTGTGGATCGCGTCGCAGATCTCAACAGCGAGGCGCGCACGGTTTTCAATGCTGCCGCCCCAGCGGTCGGTGCGCTTGTTCACGCGGTCGGACAGGAACTGGTTGATCAGCCAGCCGTGGCCGCCGTGGACCATGACCATGCCGAAGCCGCTGTTCTGCACAAAGGCCGCGGCGTTGGCAAACTTCTCGATGATCTCCAGGATCATCTCTTCCGGCATCTCCTGAATCTGCACGCCGTTGACCTCCATCGCAGAGGGGCCGTAGATGATGCTGGAGCTTGCGCCGAGCTCGGGCGTGATCACGCCAGGGTTGGCAGACATGCCGGAATGCTGCAGTTCAATGGACGGCACCGCGCCGTGACGGCGGATGGCATCCGAAACCTTGGCAAGACCGTGCAGGCCGTTGCGGCAGTCCAGGCTGACCTGGAAGTGATGGCGCTTGCCATACTTGCTGTCCACGATCGCTTCACCGAGCGTAACGGCAGCCGCGCCGCCCTTGGCCTTCGCCTCGTAGTAGGCGACGACATCGTCGGAGAAGTTGCCCTCAAAGCTCGCGTCCGGATGGCCGGTGGGCGCGGCAAAGATGCGGTTGCGGAACAACGTGTCACCGATCTTGATGGGCTCAAAAACATGCGGATACTTCATTTTTACACCTCATTTATTTTTTATATGGTTTATGTATCTTACCTTTATCGTGTATTATATAGGAAATTTTCACAAAACACAAGACCATATCTGATTCCTGCGCGGCAAAGCTTGATTTTCCGGAGAATGTCGGCTATACTCAATTTGGATCAAATTTTGCTTTCACATATACGAGGAGGAGAGCTTATGAAATACGATTTCACATCCATCATGGATCGTCACGGGATGGACGCGGTTGCGGTTGACGGTCT
This sequence comes from Oscillospiraceae bacterium, assembly GCA_015068035.1. Classification (GTDB taxonomy): domain Bacteria; phylum Bacillota; class Clostridia; order Oscillospirales; family Oscillospiraceae; genus SIG483. The sequence goes on from SVLI01000002.1 coordinate 85,923, forward strand.
GGGCAAGGGCCGCGGCGCGCCCGGCGCACCGAAGGAGGGCTTTGACGCCATCCCCATGTGGGTTGCAGACATGAACTTCCCCACGGTTCCCACCATCGCCGAGGCGATCACCGCGCGCGTGCAGCATCACGCCTTCGGTTATTTCGGCGCTCGTGATGAATACTACGATGGAATTATCGCATGGCAGGAAAAGCGCAATGGCGTCACCGGTCTGGCGAAGGAGCACATCGGCTATGAAAACGGCGTGCTCGGCGGCGTGATCTCTGCGCTCAACTGCGTTTGCAGCAAGGGCGACAAGGTGCTGCTGCACTCCCCCACCTATGTCGGCTTCACCGGTTGCCTTGGCAACAACGGCTACAACATGGTGCTCTCTCCGCTGGTGCAGGACGAGCAGGGCGTGTGGCGTATGGACTTTGCGGACATGGAAGAAAAGCTCAAAACCCAGAACATCCATGCTGCCGTCTTCTGCAACCCGCACAACCCCTGCGGCCGCGTCTGGGAGCGTGAGGAGATCGAGCAGGCCATGGAACTCTTCAAGAAGTACGACGTTTTCGTCGTCTCGGATGAGATCTGGTCCGACCTGATCCTCCCCGGCCACAAGCACACTCCCACGCAGTCCGTTTCCGAGGATGCGCGTCAGCGCACCGCAGCGTTCTATGCCCCCTCCAAGACCTTCAACCTGGCCGGCCTCGTGGGCAGCTATCACATCATTTACAACAAGTGGTGGCATGACCGCGTGCGCAAGGAGTCCAGCCTGTCCCACTACAACGGCATGAACGTGCTGTCCATGCACGCGCTCATCGGTGCCTACAAGCCCGAGGGTTACGAGTGGCTGGATGAGCTCGTTGAAGTTCTCGGCGGCAACGTGGACTTTGCCTGTGATTACATCTGGAATCACTTTGAGGGCGTTGAGGTTTCCAAGCCCGAGGGCACCTATATGCTCTTTGTTGACTGCACGAAGTGGTGCGAGGCGCACGGCAAGACTGTTGACGACATTCTCAAGGCCTGCTGGGATGTGGGCGTTGCGATTCAGGACGGCCGCGCTTTCCACGGCCCCTGCCACGTGCGCATGAACCTTGCCTCCCCGCTCAGCCGCATTCAGGAGGCTTTCCAGCGCATGGACAAGTACGTCTTCAACGCGGAATAATCCAAAAAACAAAAATCTCCGCTTCGCTGTGAATTGCAGCGCGGCGCAAAACGCAAAGCAGCGAGGGTGCTGCGGAATTTTCATTCTGCAGCACCCTCGCTGTTTCTGTATGTATGTTGCGGATTTTTCTTTGCGGCAACGCCTTACTGCTTCGCCAGAAACTTTTTCAGCGGCTTTTGCAAAATCGCGCAGAGCACAACGGCAAGAACCGTGTTCGGCAGCATATAGCTTGCGTTGTAGAGCAGGGAGTACAGCGCAGAGCTGCCCGTCATGACGCCGAGAATCTCCTCCGGCGCGAGAATGGCATAAATCGTCACGCCACTGAAGAAGTGAACGGCAAAGCGCGCGGCGCAGCCGATCAAGGCACCGAGCGGAAGCGCGGCGCGGCGGCCCTTCATCAGCCCGGCAAAGCCCACAAACATATAGGCCACGGAATAGTCCAGCAGCATGCTCTGCCAGTTGATGGCAACGCCACCCGCCAGAAAGAACTTCAGCGTGCCGAAAACCAAGCCTGCGCCCAGCCCCCAAAGCCCCCGGTGGCAGGCAAAAATGATCAGCGGGATCATCACAAGGTCCACGCTGCCACCCCAGCCGCCGAAGCCTGCGCCGATCGGGATTTTCAGATAACTGAGTGCAAGCGCGAGCGCAACGCTGATTGCGCCCTCACAGATCGTGAGAATTTTTACTCTTTTCAAATTCATTCCCTCCCATTTTCGGCAAACAAAAAACCGCTCCGTGCGGACAACACAAAAGCGGCGAAAAACCCATTACGGGCGTGTATTTTCCCTCCGCCGGCATTATCCGGATCAGGTTCTCGGGTCAAGGCGGTACTACGCCTTTTCTCAGCCGGATTACACCAGCTCCCCGTTTTGCTTGTTGTTTGGAGCATAGCACAGCCCTTTCGCGCTGTCAAGAATTTTTCACGGGCTTTTGCGCAAAATCCGCAACGCCTTCGCGCAGGCCTGCGCTGCGATTCTCCTCCAAAACGACGCAAACAGGGGTCGGCCATGGTGCCGACCCCTGTTTTTTCATTCAAACCGTAACGGTCAAGCTTTCTGCAAGTCCGATCAGACCAGCAGACGCTCGATGTCCTCCATCGGACGCAGACCGATCACGCGCGTGACTTCCTTGCCGTTTTCCAGCACCACGAGCGTCGGAATGCTCATCACGCCGAAGCGCGCCGCCAGTTCGGGCTGGGCATCCACGTCCACCTTGCAAACCTTCACCTTGCCCTCATATTTCTCCCCAAGCGCGTCGATGGTCGGCGCGAGCATGCGGCAGGGGCCGCACCAGCTTGCCCAAAAATCCACCAGGCTCTTGCCCTCGCCCGTAACGAGCTCGAAATTCTCTTTTGTCAAATGCTGTACACTCATTGTGATTCCTCCTTAATTTATTTTTTCTTTCGCTTTCTGATCCAGATATTTTGCAGCGGAGAGCGCGGCGATGTTGCCCTCACCCACCGCTTTGGCGATCTGATACGGTGTGCCCACACAGTCTCCTGCGGCAAACACGCCCGAAACGCTCGTACGCATATCCGCCTGCACGGCGATGTGCACGCCCTGCAGCTCCAGCCCCGGCAGCAGCGCCTGCGGCGCGACGGTATCCCGCAGAACGAACACGCCGTCAAAGGGCAGCGTCTCTCCGTAGAGCTCTATGCCCTCCACGCGATTTTCGCCGAGGATACGCGCTTTTTTGCTCTCCTCCGCGCTGAAAAAGCGCAGATTGCAGCCAATGGAACGCAAAAACTCCGCCTCTTCCTCCGCATCGGCCGAGAAGCCCAGCACCGCAACGTTTTTGCCCCGATAGAGCATCCCGTCACAGGTTGCACAATAGCTCACGCCCATGCCCAGAAGCGCCTCTTCTCCCGGCAGCGTTTTTCCCCGCGCTGCGCCGGCGGCAAGGATCAGGCTGCGCGCTTCCAGCGTCTCCTGTCCGGCAGAAACATAAAACCTGTCTCCCATCGGCAGCACGGCCAGCGCCTTTTCGCTTAAAAACTCCACGCCGAGCGAGAGGGCCTGTTCGCGCATCGCCTCCAGCAGCGCTTTTCCGCCGATTTCGGGTAGGCCGGGATAGTTATCCACTTTTTCCGCCTTTGCCAGCGCGGAAACCGCCCCCGGACTCTCCAGCAGCAGCACGCTCTTGCCCCGGCTGCGCAGCGTAAGTGCCGCGGACAGTCCGGCAGGGCCGGCGCCAATTACGATCACATCCGGCATTTTCTGCGCCTCCTTTCGGATATTTCTCTTTTTTTATTATAACCAAACAAGTTCCTGTTGTAAATACTTGGGAAATCGCGTATAATGATTTTCCAAACTATTTTTTGTAATGGAAACGGGGCGTCAGTCATGGACGAGAACAGGAATTTTATTCACGCTTTCGTAGAGGAAGATATCGCCGAGGGCGGCCGCTGCGCCGGCATGCAGGTGCACACGCGCTTCCCGCCCGAGCCGAACGGCTATCTGCACATCGGCCACTGCAAGGCGCTGTGCATTGACTTCGGCACGGCGGAGAAATATGGCGGACTGTGCAATCTGCGCTTTGACGACACGAATCCCGCCAAGGAGGACACGGAGTTCGTCGAGGCGATTCAGGAGGACATCCATTGGCTCGGCTTCGACTGGGGCGACCGTATGTTCTACGGCAGCGATTACTTTGAGAAGACCTATGAGCTGGCCGAGGGTCTGATCCAAAAGGGCCTTGCCTACGTCTGCGAACTGAGCCCGGAGGAATTCAAGGCCAACCGCGGTGACATCGGCGTGCCCGCCGTCAGCCCGTGGCGTGACCGTCCGGTCGAGGAATCCCTCGATCTCTTCCGCCGCATGCGCGCGGGTGAGTTCCCGGAGGGCAGCAAGACGCTCCGCGCGAAAATCGACCTGACCAGCGGCAACTTCAACATGCGCGACCCGGTCATCTACCGCATCCGCTACATCGAGCACCATCGCCAGGGCACGAAATGGTGCATCTTCCCGATGTATGATTTCGCGCATCCCATTCAGGACGCGCTGGAAGGCATCACCCACTCCCTCTGCTCGCTGGAGTATGAGGATCACCGCCCGCTCTACAACTGGGTGATTGAGAACACAGACGTGCCCTCCAAGCCCCGTCAGATCGAGTTTGCCCGTTTGGGCATCAACTATACGGTCATGTCCAAGCGCAAGCTGCGCAAGCTGGTGGAGGACGGTCTCGTCGCAGGCTGGGACGATCCGCGTATGCCCACGCTCTGCGGTCTGCGCCGCCGGGGCTACACGCCCGCCTCCATCCGCAACTTCTGCGAGCGCATCGGCGTGGCAAAAGTCTCCTCCACGGTGGAATACGGCTTTTTGGAGCACTGCCTGCGCGAGGATCTGAACGCGCACGCGCAGCGCGCGATGGCTGTGCTCGATCCGATCCGCCTGACCATCACGAACTATCCCGAAGGCAAAACCGAAACCGTCACGGTGGAAAACAACCCGAACGATCCCGAAGCCGGAACGCGCGAGGTTGCCTTCTCCCGCAACCTTTACATCGAAGCGGACGATTTCCTGGAGACGCCCGTACCGAAATATAAGCGCCTCTATCCCGGCGGGCCGGAGTGCCGCCTCAAGGGCGCCTATCTCATCACCTGCACCGGCTGCGTGAAGGACGAAAACGGAAAGGTTGTGGAAGTGCTGTGCACCTATGACCCCGATTCCCGCGGCGGCGACCCTGCCGACGGCCGCAAGGTCAAGGGCGCAACGATGCACTGGGTGGACGCGAACGACTGCGTGGAGGCCGAGGTGCGGCTTTACGGCAACCTCTTCGCCGATGAGGATCCCGATGGCGCAGGCAAGGATTATATCGACTGCCTCAACCCCGAATCTCTCCTCGTCCGCCACGGCTGCAAGCTGGAAAAGATGCTCGGCGAGGCAACTGCCCCCGCGCAGTATCAGTTCCTGCGCCTTGGCTATTTCTGCGTGGACAACAAGGATTCTTCTCCGGAGCATTTGGTGTTTAACCGCTCCGTCGCGCTTAAGGACAGTTTTGGAAAATAACATCCCGCGTTCTGTCGCAAAAAGATGCAGCCCCACGCTGGGGCTGCATCTTTTTCTGTTTCCGTCAATCGCTGTGCGGTTTTTTGGGGGCGCTCACGCGGCGGAATACGCCCATATGTTTGCAATCTGCGCGCAGAGCTCATCATAACTCCAGACGCGACTGAGGGCAAAGCTGTTCGGATCGAGCACCGAAAAGCCCTCCGGCGTGCTGCCGCACAGAACAATAAAATGTCCGTTCTCCGTGAAGTCGCCCGGCAGCATACTGAGAATGAGCATTTTGCCCGCATCGAGCGCGCTGCGCATCGCGCCCTCATCCAAAGGGATCTCCTCCCAAACAAGGCCGAAATGCTCCGCGCCGGCGCGCATCAGTTCCCAGGAGGAGCCGGCGCCTTCGACATACCAGCCCTGCGACATGCTGTACTGCGCAACGGCAAGCGGATTGGCCTGCTCGTCTCCCGTCAGGGCAAGCGCCGTCATGCTCAGGCAGGTCGGCCCGCAACCGGAGAGCGCGAGCACACTCTCGCCGTAGGGCGCGCAGCCCCAGCGCATATCCCACTGCATCAGATGCGGCGTTTCGCCGGATGCAAGATCATTTTGCAGATCAATCGTCTCCGCGCTGTATGTCCGCAGACTCAGCCAGGGATAGGCATCGACGAAAGGCGCGGCATCCGGATTCTTCTCCGCAAGCGTGCGGATGGGCTCCGGCACGTCTTCGTGCCGCTCCGTGTCCGGATTTTCTCCCCGCAGCTCCGATGCGGCATTTCCGCGGCGCGGTGCGGCATCTGCATCTTCCTCCCGCGACTCCATCCATTTCCCCACAGCCAGAAAAAGTCCCGCCGCGATTACCGCAAGCAGCAAAAGTGAAATTCCAAGAATGCGTGTGCGTCTGGTTTTGGTTTTCATGTTTTCTCCCTTTCCGTGCCGGGCGCTGGAGTCCGAGCCCGCCCCATGAACTGTTTTTTCGCATCAGGTTTCATTTTCTGCCGAGGCGGCGTCATTCCTGACTGCTGCACAGCATACGCGGCTCCCGCATCGTTTTGGACGCCAAGTCCCATCATTTTCGTTTCGCTTTTGCATCGCCCGGCCGCAGCCTGATCGACGCCAAAGCCCAAACCGCATTTATGCGCAGAAATGCACATTTTGTGTCAAAGAAGATTGACAAGCACGACATCCTGTGCTAACATCTGTGTTTGGAAATGATCTCTTCCGCGCGGCGGCAAGGCGTTATGATTGGCTCTCGTTCCCGCTCTTGCAAAAGCATCTGCCATGTGCCTTGTCCAAAAGACAAGGCTTTTTTGTTGCGTGGGAGCGGCTTTTCAGCTTGTCCCCTTCCCAGGGACAGGGAACAAATCGGCCAAATAAACACTGCCGCCTTTGAAACAGTATCCACCTGACTTTGTCCGGGTCAGAGATAGCATAAAGCACAAAAACCGCAAAAAAGAGAGAAAACGGGAAAGGGAGTAAAAAAACATGAACCTGATCTACGGCATCAAGGACAAGCCCAAGTTTGGACAGACGATTCTGTTCGCCCTCCAGCAGCTTCTGGCCATCATGGCCGCCACCATCGCCGTTCCGGCCATCATCGGCAACGGCATGAGCCAGACCGCCGCGCTCTTCGGCGCCGGCGTCGGCACACTGGTCTACCTGCTCTTCACCAAATTCAGAAGCCCGGTCTTCCTCGGCAGCTCCTTCGCCTTCCTCGGCTCGATGGCCACTGCTTTCGCCGGCGCCATCTCCATGGAAGCCGGCTATGTCGGCCTCATCCTCGGCGCTGCGTTCGCCGGTCTGGTCTATGTGATCATCGCCATCGTCGTCAAGTTCTGCGGCGTCCGCTGGATCAACAAGCTCATGCCCCCCGTCGTCATTGGCCCCACGGTTGCCATCATCGGTCTCTCTCTGGCCGGCAACGCTGTTGGTGATGTGGTCGGCAACACCGCCGCCACCGCCTCCCCCTATGTTTGCATCATCTGCGGTCTCGTCACGCTGGCCGTAACCATTCTCTGCTCCGTCTTCGGCAAGAAGATGCTCAAGATGATCCCCTTCATCATCGGCATCGTGGCCGGCTACATTGTTGCCACCGTGTTCACCCTCATCGGCAACGCCACCGAGAACGCCGCCCTGCAGGTCATCAACTTCGGCCTGTTCAACTCCATCCAGTGGGTGCCCAGCTTCACCTTCATTACCGCTGCCAAGGGTCTTTCCGACCTGACCGGCTCCTACATCGCCACCGTCGCCGTCGCCTATGTCCCGGTTGCCTTCGTGGTCTTCGCCGAGCACATCGCCGACCACAAGAACCTCTCCTCCATCGTGGGCGAGGATCTGCTCACCAACCCCGGCCTGCATCGCACTCTGCTCGGTGACGGCATCGGCTCCTTCGCCGGCGCGCTCTTCGGCGGCTGCCCCAACACCACCTACGGCGAGAGCGTCGGCTGCGTGGCCATCTCCGGCAACGCCTCCGTTGTCACCATCCTGACCACCGCCATCCTCGCCATCATCATCTCCTTCTTCGGCCCCTTCGCCACCTTCCTGGCCACCATCCCCGCCTGCGTGATGGGCGGCGTGTGCTTCGCCCTGTACGGCTTCATCGCCGTCTCCGGTCTGAAGATGGTGCAGAAGGTCGACCTGAACGAAAACCGCAACCTCTTTGTGGTCTCCGTCATCCTCATCGCCGGTGTCGGCGGCATGACCGTTTCTTTCGGCGCCGTGACGATCACCTCGGTCGCCTGCGCGCTCATCCTCGGCATCCTCGTCAATGTGATGCTCTCCGGCAAGAAGGCCAAGGCCGAAGCTTCCGAAGAAAAGTAAATCACCCTTTCCGAAAAGAAAAGAAACCGGCTTCGCCCTCTCGGGCGAAGCCGGTGTTTCTTTTTCTTAATGTTTAATTCAGCGGATGAAATTCGTGAAAACGGGCGGTTCCCGCTCCGGCAAGCCGTACTGCGCCTTGCCAAGTGCGATGCTCTTCATGAGAAAGGCCATATTCTGCGCCAGCGCGCGCATCATCGCCATCCCCTCGCCGTCCTGCTTTGCCTCCTCGGCGTTGTTGCCGTGGATTCCGTTCCAATACCGGCCGGAGGCAATGGGCATGCCGCTGATGGCAAAATACTTGTTCAGCTCGTCAAACGTTGCCGTCAGGCCCCCACGGCGCGCGGAGCATACGGCCGCGCCGACTTTCATCGTCGTGTCAAAGCCGCGGCTGTAAAACAGACGGTCAAGCAGCGCGATGAGCGTGGCGTTCGCCGAGGCAAAATAGACAGGGCTGCCCACGACGAGACCATCGGCCTCACGGAACTTCTCGGCCACTTCGTTGACCGCATCGTCAAAAACGCACTTGCGGGCGGTTCTGCAGCCGCCGCAGCCCATGCAGCCGCGGATGTTCTGATTGCCGACGTGCACAATTTCCGTTTCAATGCCCTCGGCCTGAAACACTTTTTCCATCTCGTGCAGCGCTGTATATGTGCTTCCTCCCGCATGCGGGCTTCCGTTGAGCAGCAACACTTTCATTGTCCTGTTCCTCCTTCTCACTTTCCGAATCTGTACGGGATATTTTACTTGCTCTGCTTTCATTATACAAAGCTCTATATCTTTGCACAAGTCCTATTTTGGCGAAGGCGACGCCGCCGGAAGCCGCGATTTCTGTTACCACCGGCCCGAAGAATCGGAGGGCGGGAGGGGAAACGGCGCTTGCAATGTTTTTTGGCGGGTGATATACTGATTCAGATATAAAAAATTTACTGAAGAAGGGAATCTCATGTCGTCTCAAGTCACAGCAAAAGCCCAATCGCAGGACAAGCTCGGCACCATGCCGATCGGGAAACTCCTGGTCGTTATGTCGGTGCCGATGATGATCTCCATGCTGGTGCAGGCGCTCTACAACACCGTGGACTCGATGTTTGTTGGCCACCTCAGCGAAAACGCACTGACGGCCGTTTCGCTGGCATTTCCGTTTCAGAACGTGATGACCGCGCTGGGCGTCGGCACCGGCGTCGGCGTAAACGCCATGGTGTCCCGCAAACTGGGACAGGGCGACCGCGAGACCGCCGAGCGCACGGCGAACATCCAGCTCTTCCTCTCGGCCTGCTACACCGTTTTGTTCGTCATCATCGGCCTGTTCTTCTCGCGCAAGTTCTTTGAGCTTCAGACCAACGTGGCCGAGATCATCGACTACGGCGAGCAGTATCTCAGCATCTGCACCATGTTCTGTGTCGGCGTGTTCTACGGGCAGAATCTGGAAAAGCTGCTGATCGCCACCGGCAACAGCGTGCAGAGCATGATCTGCCAGGCCAGCGGCGCGGTGCTGAACATGATTCTCGACCCGCTGCTGATTTTCGGCCTCGGCCCCTTCCCCGCGCTGGGCGTTCGCGGCGCAGCCTGGGCAACTGTTATCGGACAGTGCTTCGCAGCGGCTCTGGCTTATTTCTACAACGTGCGCTGCAATCAGGCAACCCGCTTTAGCATCCGCAAGGTTTTGCCGGATTGGAAGATCCTCCGTCAGGTCTATGCCGTTGGCATCCCGTCCATGCTGACAGTCTGCCTCAACAGCGTGATGAGCTTCGGCATGAATGCCATCGTGCTCACGTTCAACACGACCGCCGTCGCCGTGTACGGTGTGTGGCTTCGCCTGCAGTATTTCGCGTTCATGCCGGTCTTCGGCCTCAACATGGGCACGATCTCCATTTATTCCTACAACTTCGGCGCCGGCAATTTCCCGCGCATCAAAAAGACGCTGCGCCTCGCGCTGCTTACGGGCGGCGCTTTCACGCTAGCGATTGCGCTGGTGTATGAGCTCCTCCCGAGCGCAATGCTCGGCCTGTTCAACGCCTCGGACTTCATGCTCTCCATCGGCGTTCCCGCGCTGCGCATTTGCGGCATCTCCCTGCTCTTTGGCGGACTGAGCCAGATCTACGCCTCCTCCTATCAGACCATGGGCTACAGCGGTCTTTCGCTGCTGGCCAACGCCTGCCGGCAGGCCTTTCTGCCCCTGCCGCTGGCCTGGCTGCTTTCGCGTACCGGTGTGCTCGGAAACGTCTGGTTCTCCCTTGTCATCAGCGAGATTGCAACCTGCATTCTCTCCTTCTTCCTCTCCCGCTTCGTTATGAAGCAGGCACAGCACAAAATCGAGGCGAGACTGCGCGAGGCATAATTTTCTTCCTGCACATAAAAATCCCCGCCCATTACAAATGGGCGGGCGCTCATAAGGCCCTTACAGTCCCGGCGGAAACTTCTGCCGGGACTGTTCTTGCATAGAGTGCCGCCATGTGATAGAATAAACCAAATGGTTAAGTAAACATGAGTTTAGCAGCGACAGAAAGAGAGGTAGAGCAATGAAAAAACAGAAAAGCACCATAGCCATTGTTGTGATTTGCATCATTCTGCTTCTTATTGCGGCATATCTGCTTTACAGCAGACCGATGACCATTCAGGAACGTTACCCTATGCTTACTCTCGATAAGTGTTCGGGAATTACCGGGTTCTACTTTAACGACACAGTGGGAGCATTTGAGGAATTCCCCATCGACAAGAATAGCGAAGAGTTTGAAATGCTGTGCAATTTACTGTATGAGCAAGACTACCGCCGCAGTTTACGAAACCTTTGGCGCAGAGACACGCGCTACCATTCAACAACACAGCCGGACGAATTTCAATGGGATGTCATTTTCTACTTTGAAGATGTAGAGTTTCCGGATGGAAGCATTGGTTCAGGATCATTACTCCGCATCCAAAATTGGTATGGTGAGTTGGATATTCATTTTGACGGAGAGATTCTTTCCTGCCGTACAAAAGAACAGGAAACCTGGGCAAAAGAAGTGCTTAATATAATTAAGTCTGTTCCGGCGTAATGCCTTATATGTGGGCTTGCCCCGCGCCGGAGTGTAGCAAAAACCGACCTATGATAATCATAGGTCGGTTTCACTATTTTCGGACACCCGCCTTCATGGGCGGGGATTTTTTATTCACTCACTTGAGCAGGTTGGAGCTGTTCATCACGCCGGGGGCATAGAGGAAAAGCACATCCTGCCCCTGCGCGGGCACATACTCCGGAATCAACTCGGAGGCCATATACCGGAGATCCACCAGCGTGATCTTGCTGTAGCCGGGTACAAGCAGCGGCGCCATACTGCTGCCAAAGGAATCCCGGAAGATCACCAGCTCACGTCCGGTATCGCAGGCGGGGTTTTCAATGACCTGCAGGGCGGCAGCGCCGGAGAGATACAGGTCGTAAGGATCCCGTCCGAACAGCTCTTCCAGATCGTACAACCCCGTGGTCTCACCGGTCTCCCAGTCAAAAACCGTTGCGCCGTCGAGCACAGGAGACGTCAGATAATACATGGGCTCAGCGGGCAGAGGCAGAGCCGACTGCCCTGCATACACGCCGGCAAAGTCCTCCCGCGCCAAATTCTGCGTGTACTCCTGCGAAATCTCCACGCCCAGCGCCTCGGCCAAAGTCTGCGCGGCGTCTCCGATGCACTCCTGCCGCCAGTGGCTGTCCGTGGTGTAATAATCGGTGATGTCCAATGTACCGGTCAGGTCGATCCATTCGGCAAAGTCCGTATTTTGCTTCGTCAGTTCCAGCAGATGTGCATAATCCATGCCGGGATAGCCGTGTTTTTCCGCCAGATAATAATTCTTATCGGGCACTAAGGCAAACCAGGCCCGGCTGCCGGAGGGCGCAAAATAGCTCTCATAAACATTCTGCAGCTTGAGGGAGTTGGTTTCCACCCGTTTGTCGCTTACCGGTTCCTCAATTTTGCTGGCCGAGTCCTCGGCGATGTAGACCTCGTTCACGTCCTTCTGCCCCAGCAGATTGAACTGGATAAAGGATTTCACTTTGCGGAAGGGCTCGCGCAGGGGGAACTGGTCGGTGGTGTAGCTTTCAAAATCGGTCATGAATTTACCGTCCACGATCTTGTCCCAAATGATTTCAGGCATCTGCGCCAGCTTGCGGCGCTCCGCCAGCGAGACATCCTGCGCCGGCTTGATCCAGGCGAAAACGCTCAAAACCACAAACAGCAAAACCACAGGGCCCATGCGCAGCAGGGCTTTTTTCTTCTTGCTCACAGGGGCACCTCCTTAAAAGCGGAAATACAGGAAAGGGTTGAAGCTGCCGCCCACCAAAAAGGCCGTGACAGCCAGCAGCAACGCACACAACGCCACAGGCTCCAGCCAAGTCATCACCGCAGTCTTTTCCAGCCGGAGCCCGACCTTGCGCACCAGCGGCGTTGCACCCACGATGGCAACGATCAGCAGCAGCGCGTAAGACCGCAGATAATAGGCGCTCTGCGTGCTCAGGAAGGGCAGCCCGTTCATACCGAACATGCTTGCCACATCGCTGCCGAACTGGCTGAGGCTGCCTGCATTGAACAGCACAAAGCTCACCAGCAAAATCAGCAGCACAAGGATGCGCGCCACAGCGCCGGGCAGCTTTTTGAGCCACTTGGCCAAAAACAGCTTTTCCAGCACCAAAAACACGGCGAAATAAAGTCCCCACAGCACAAAGTTCCACGCAGCGCCATGCCACAAGCCGGTGAGAAACCATACCACGAGGACATTGAGGCACCATCTGGCAAAGGGCACCCGGTTGCCGCCCAGCGGGATATACACATAGTCCCGAAACCAGCTTCCCAACGACATATGCCACCGGCGCCAGAACTCGGAAACAGAGCGGGACACAAAGGGATGGTCAAAGTTCTCCATCAGCTCAAAGCCGAAGATCTTACCCAGACCGATGGCCATGTCGCTGTAGCCCGAAAAGTCAAAATAGATCTGCAGGGCGAAGGCAACGGCGCACATCCATGAAAACACCACCGAGGGCTGATTGCTCGCCCGGCAGATCTCCACAAGCTGACCAAGCTGGTTGGCGATGAGGATCTTTTTGCCCAAACCGATCAGCAGCCGACGCACGCCCAGGCTGGCCTTTTCCAGGCTGTGGGTGCGCACGCGAAGCTGCGCCGCCACATCGGAATACCGGACGATGGGGCCCGCGATCAGCTGCGGGAACATAGAGACGTACGCACCGAAATCCACAATGGACTTCTGGGCAGGCACCTCGCCGCGGTACACGTCAATGGTATAACTGAGAATCTGGAAGGTGTAAAAGCTGATGCCGATGGGCAGCGCGACGTTCGGCAGCGTCAGCTTCAGCCCGAGCGAATTCAGGCTGGACACGGCAAAGTCAGCATATTTGAACCAGCCGAGCAGCCCCAGACTTACCACCACCGAAAGGGTGACAAACACTTTCGCCTTGACCGTTCCCCGGTACTTGCCGATGAGCAGGCCAAAAACGTAGCCCATCACGATGGAAACGGCCATCAGCAGCAGATAGACCGGCTCGCCCCAACCGTAAAAAATCAGGCTGAAGAGCAGCAGGATGGCGTTTTTGAACTTGAAGGGCACCACAAAATATGCAATCAGCACCGCGGGCAGAAAATAGAACGCAAACGGAATACTGGAAAAGAGCATGGCAAACGCTTCTTTCAAAAGTAGTAAAGAGGCGAGGGCTTGCCCTCGCCTCTCAGGCTTTCGGATTCCTTACTTGGACAGTTCCTTGTCCAGAACACCGCCGCAGACGGTTTTGAACGCGGCAACATAGTCGGCAGCAGCGCCGAATTCGGAATTGAGCATCATGAACATGACCAGATCGCCATAGACGGCGGCATCAATGTCGTCTGCCTGCACGCAGATCCACTTGACGGGGTCGATGTTCTCGAGCATGGTCTGGGCGACCTCCTCGGCCTTGGCGGCGTCATTGACGCGGACCAGCACCAGAGAGTAAGCCTGAGAGCCCATCATGGACTCGGAAGCCAGCGCCTCCTTCACCAGAGAAGCATCGCTCAGGCCGGTAAAGGCGAGCAGCGCGTCGGGATCGGCGAGATCCACGGGGATGTTGCCCAGGGGGAGCTCGGAAGACTTGTTCTCATAGATCTTGGTCATGATCTCTTCCAGAGACAGGGCGGACAGATCGGCACCCTGGGGCTTCGCCTCTTCGGTGGGATCGGGGTTGGGGGTAACTTCCGGCTCGTTGGAGCAGGCGGTCAGGGTCATGGTCAGCGCGATGGCGACCAGCAGGATGACGGAAAGCAGCTTTTTCATGTGATTGTTCCTCCAAAATTGTTGTTAAATGCTTTTTCGTTTCAAACTTATTCGCCGGGGTAAAAAGTCCACAGGCCGGTTTCGGCGCTGTATTGCAGAGTAAAAGTTTGGCTGCGGTTTTTATGGGTGGCGCGCAGCGTGTACACGCCGGGAACGTCCACCGTCCAAAGCACGCCGTTTTCCTGCTGTTCCAGCGTACCGCCGGAAACCTCCAGCGCAGCCTCCGTTTCCAGCAGAAGAGAAAAGCCCTGTGTCATTGCGCGGCTCATGGCCGCGGGCGGCTGCATGCTGATGCCACTTCCAACGCTTTGGCCGTTTACCAGCAACTCGGGTTTGCCGCCAAACTGCAGCAGCGCAAGCACCAGAAGCAGACAGGCCGCCATCGGGCCGACGATCCTGACCAGCTTCCCACCGGGAAACCGGACAATCTTTTTCTCCGCCGGTTGCAGGGCCCGCTGTTTCAGCTCAGGCGCGGGCGCAATGCTCTGCCAGACCTGCTTTGTTCCGGGTTCAAACATGGATGTCCTCCTTTGCCAGAATCGTTCGCAGCAGCTCCCGTCCCCGCTTGAGCCGCATTTTCACGGCGGACGGAGTCAGGCGCAGCTGGGAGGCCACGGCATCCACGCTCTGCCCCTCCAGACTGTGCAGGACCAGCACCACGCGGTACTTTTCCGGCAGAGACAAAACGCAGCGCAGCACCGGCCGGTCGTCTTCCCAATCCCCATTGTCAGATGCCGGCTGTTCAATCAAATCATCCAACGGGGTATAGGCGCGAACAGCGCCGGCTCTCTGCAGATCATGGCAGCGGTTGATGGTCACCCGGATGAGCCAGGCCTTTTCATGCTCTGCATCCCGAAAGGTGCCGGTATGCGCCAGATAGCGGGCGAAAGCGTCCTGCACGGCGTCCTCGGCGCTTTCCCGGCTTTGCAAAAGGGCATAAGCCACACGGTACAGCTGCGCGGCGTGGGCATCGTAAGCCCGCTCCGCAGCAAGGGTGCTTTGGGGTTCCATCTTGAGCCTCCTGTCTGTAACACGGATGAACATACGCCCAGGTCACATTTTTTCAAATAATTTTTTGAAAAAAAGCAAAATTTTTTTGGGGCGTAACTCCCTATGATGCACAATAGCACAATTCACCGGCGTAATCAAGGCAAAAAGCGGGGATATGCTGCGGCTCGTCCCTGCACTGCAGCCCCGGGAGGGAGTGCAGCGCGGTCGTCGCACTCTTATGCAGCGAAAAGAGAAGGGAGACCAACCAAAACGGTCAGTCTCCCCGATCCGAATATTATGATTCTCTTTATGCATACGGCCTGCAAAGAGGCCCCACTGTCCGAAAGGCCGGATCTTCAGCCTTTACTTCCGGAAATACTCCACTGCGGACTGCATCATCTTCATGTCGTAAATTCCGGGGACGTTCCGGTACAGGTTGCTGCCGATACGCTCGGAGTGTCCCATCTTGCCGAACACTCTGCCGTCCGCCGAGGTAATGCCCTCGATCGCGAAGGCCGAGCCGTTGGGATTATAGCGAATGTCCGCGCTCGGGTTCCCCTCGAGATCGACATACTGCGTAGCGATCTGTCCCGCAGCGTTCAGCTCGGCAACGGTCTTCTCGTCGGCATAGAAGCGGCCCTCACCATGCGAGATGGGCACGCTGTAAATCTCGCCGACCTGGGTGTTGCGCAGCCACGGCGACATGTTGGAGGCGATTCTGGTGCGCACGATCTTGGACTGGTGGCGTCCGATGATGTTGTAAGTCAGCGTCGGGAAGCCGGCATCAATGTCCATGATCTTACCGTAAGGCAGCAGGCCCAGCTTAATCAGCGCCTGGAAGCCGTTGCAGATACCCGCCATCAGTCCACCACGCACATCCAGCAAGTCTCCTACCGCGTCGCGAATGGCCGCGTTGCGGAAAAATGCCGTGATAAACTTCGCCGAACCGTCCGGCTCATCGCCGCCGGAGAAGCCGCCGGGGATGAAGATCATCTGCGCGTCGCGAATCGCCGCGGCGAGCTCGTCCGCCGAGCGGAGGATGCCCTCCGCCGAGAGGTTGTTGATGACTTGAATCTTTGCCTTTGCGCCGGCGTCCTCAAAAGCCTTGGCGCTGTCATATTCGCAGTTGGTGCCCGGGAAAACGGGAATCACCACCGTCGGCTTTTCCACGCGAAGCACAGGCGCAGCCGTGCTGGGAGCTCCGGCCTCTGCACAGCCCAGCGCGATTCCGCTCTGCTCGATGTTGCAGGAATACACGCTCTCAAGCTTGGTTTCGTATACATTCTGAAGTTCGGCAAGCGCCACGGACTCTGCCCCAAAGCAAAACTCCGGCTTCTCCGTGACGGTACCCAAAAGCTTTGCATCCTCCAGGCTCTCCCCGGTTTCCACAACAAAGCCGCCGTAGCAATAGGAGAAGAGTTCCTCTGCGGAGACATCCGCAAACTGCACGCCCAGGCCGTTGCCCAGCGCCATCTTCAAAACCGCCTCGGCCACGCCGCCGTATCCGGGCGTATAGCAGGCTTTCACCTTTCCGGCGCGCATCAGATCTGTCACGCGGGCAAACAGCGCAAGCAGCGACTGCGTATCCGGAAGGCCGTTTTCGTTCTTTTCCGGCTTGAGCAGGTACAGCTTGCTGCCCGCCGTTTTCAGCTCGGGAGAAACGGTCTCGTCCGCCTCCAGCGTGGTCACGGCGAAGGAAACCAGCGTGGGCGGAACGTGAATATCTTCAAAGCTGCCGCTCATGGAGTCCTTGCCGCCGATGGCCGCCGTGCCCAGTCCCAGCTGCGCATCCAGCGCGCCGAGCAGCGCCGCAAAGGGCTTACCCCAACGCTTGGGCTCGCGGCCGAGCTTCTCAAAATACTCCTGGAAGGTCAGGTAAACATCCTTAAATTCTGCGCCCGTCGCCACAAGCTTGCTGACAGACTCGACCACGGCAAGATAGGCGCCGTGATAGGGGCTCACTTCGCTCACATAGGGGTTATAGCCCCATGACATCGCCGAGCAGGTGTCCGTATGCCTCTTCTCAACGGATACCTTGTGCACCATCGCCTGAATCGGCGTGAGCTGATATTTTCCGCCGAAAGGCATCAGCACGGTGCCGGCGCCGATCGTGGAGTCAAAGCGCTCGGACAGGCCCTTTCTGGAGCAGACGTTCAAATCGCCGGCCAGCGTCTTCATGCCGGCCACGAGGTCTTCGGGAATCGCCTTCTCCGGCATCTCCGCTGCGGCAACTTCAACAGAAATATGCTTTTCCGCGCCGTTGGAGCCCAGGAATTCACGGGAGATATCCACAACGGTCTTGCCACCCCAATGCATCACGAGCCGCGGCGCTTCCGTGACCTCGGCTACGATCGTGGCTTCAAGGTTCTCGCCTTCGGCGAGCGCAAGGAAGCGCTCTGCATCCTCGCCCGCAACCACAACCGCCATGCGCTCCTGCGATTCGCTGATGGCGATTTCCGTTCCGTCCAGACCCTGATACTTCTTCGGCACAGAATTGAGGTCAATGCACAGGCCGTCGGCCAGCTCACCGATGGCAACGCTGACGCCGCCGGCGCCAAAGTCGTTGCAGCGCTTGATGAGGCGCGTGGCCTCGCTGTTGCGGAACAGGCGCTGGATTTTTCTCTCCTCCGGCGCGTTGCCCTTCTGCACCTCGGCCCCGCAGCTCTCCAGCGAGCTGACGTTGTGGGACTTCGAGGAACCGGTTGCGCCGCCGCAGCCGTCACGTCCCGTGCGGCCGCCGAGCAGGATCACAATGTCACCCGGCGCGGGGCACTCACGGCGCACATTCTCCTGCGGCGCCGCGGCGATCACAGCGCCGATTTCCATGCGCTTTGCCAGATAGCCGTCATGGTAAAGCTCGTCCACCATACCCGTGGCCAGGCCGATCTGGTTACCGTAAGAGGAATAGCCGCTTGCCGCCGTGGTGACGATCTTCTTCTGCGGCAGCTTGCCGCGGAGCGTTTCCTCAACAGGCCGCAGCGGATCCGCCGCGCCCGTCACGCGCATCGCGGCATAGACATAAGCTCTGCCGGAAAGCGGATCGCGGATCGCGCCGCCCACGCAGGTCGCCGCGCCGCCGAAGGGCTCAATTTCCGTGGGGTGGTTGTGGGTTTCGTTCTTAAACAGCAGCAGCCACTTCTCGTCGCCGGCCTCCGTCTTGACGTTGATCTTCACCGTGCAGGCGTTGACCTCTTCCGATTCGTCAAGATTCTGCATCTGGCCTCTGGCCGTCAGGCATCTTGCCGCGATCGTGCCAATGTCCATCAGATTGATGGGCTTCGTGCGGCCGATCTCCTTGCGCGTTGCCAGATAGCGCTCATAGGCCTGCTGAAGCAGCTCGTCCTCAAAGCTCACGCTGTCAATCGTCGTGAGGAATGTGGTGTGGCGGCAGTGGTCCGACCAATAGGTGTCCAGCACGCGGATCTCCGTAATAGTCGGGTTGCGCTTCTCTGTACGGAAGTAGTCGCGGCAGGTGCGCAGGTCATCCACGTCCATGGCCAGGCCCATATCACGCACCATATCCACCATGCCCTGCTCATCCAGCTCCAAAAAGCCTTCCAGAACGCTGACCTCCGTGGGGATGGCCAACTCATCCGTCAGCGTTTCATATTCCGCCATCGTCGCCTCGCGGCTCTCCACGGGGTTGATGACGTGGCTCTTGATCTTTTCCACTTCCTGCTCGCTCAGCGCGCCCTTGAGCAGATACACCTTCGCCGTCTTCACCAGCGGCTTTTCCCCGCAAAACAGCATCTGCATGCACTGCGCCGCACTGTCGGCGCGCTGGTCAAACTGTCCCGGCAGGTACTCGGACACAAAATATGCGTAGCCATCGGTGTCCACGCTGTCGCTGATCACGTCCAGCTGCGGCTCGGACAACACGCTCTTGACCGCGACGGAGAACTGCTCCGGCGCGATATTCTCCACATCGTAGCGGTTGATGATGCGGACATCTTCCAGCGCACGAATGCCCAGAAAGCTCTGCGCCTCGTGCAGAAGAGCCTTTGCCTCAATGGCGAGCTCTTCTCTCTTTTCCACATATACCCTGTAAACCATGCTCACTTCTCCTTTGCGAGCGCACGCGCGCCGATGTCTTTGCGGTAAACGGCGTTTTCAAAATGGATTCTCTCCGCGAGTGCATAGGCCTTTTTCAGCGCCTCGGGAAGCGTCTGCTCCACGGCAACCGCACCCAGCACGCGGCCGCCGGATGTATACAGCTTTCCGTCTTCCGCCTTCGCGCCGGCAATAAAGATTCGCTCATTTTCCGCGAGCGTCTCCGGCAGGGTGATTTCAAAACCGCTTTTGTAGCTGGTGGGGTAGCCGCCGGAGGCCATCACGATGCACGCGGCCGCCTTGTCCGAAAACTTCACTTCGGTATCCGCGAGCGTGCCCGCCGCCGTCGCCTGCATCACTTCCAGCAGATCGCTCTCCAGCAGCGGCAGCACAACCTGCGTTTCCGGATCGCCGAAGCGGCAGTTGTATTCCACAACCTTCGGCCCATTGGGCGTCAGCATCAGGCCAAAATACAGGCAACCGCGGAAAACTCTGCCCTCCGCGTTCATCGCGTGCATGGTCGGCAGGAAAATTTCCTTCATGCAGCGCTCGGCCACATCTTCCGTATAAAAAGGATTCGGTGCAATCGTGCCCATGCCGCCTGTGTTGGGGCCCATGTCACCGTCCCCGATCCGCTTGTGATCCATTGAGGACACCATCGGCTTGACAACGTTTCCGTCCGTAAAGCAGAGCACCGACACTTCCGGCCCCGTCATAAATTCCTCGATCACGAGCGCGTTGCCGCTCTCGCCGAAAACCTTATCCTCCATCGCGGAGCGCACCGCCGCTTCGGCCTGCGCAAAATCCTCCGCAATGGTAACGCCTTTGCCCAGCGCCAGGCCGTCGGCCTTGATGACGATGGGATAGGGGCTGTTTTTCAGATAGGCAATTGCCTCGTCCGACGAAGTGAAGGTCTCATAAGCGGCCGTGGGGATGCCGTATTTCTTCATCAGGTTCTTCGAGAACACCTTGCTGCCCTCAATAATTGCAGCCGCGGCATTGGGCCCGAAGCAGGGCACGCCCACCGCGTTGAGTCTGTCCACTGCGCCCAGAACAAGGGGATCGTCCGGCGCAATGACGGCAAAATCAATGCCTTTCTCAACGGCGAAGTCGCAGATTTTATCCAGATCCTTTGCCCCGATGTTCACGCAAACCGCGTCCGCCGCGATGCCGCCGTTACCCGGAAGCACATAGATCTCGTCCACATTTTTGCTTTCTTTCAGCTTGCATACGATCGTATGCTCACGGCCACCGCCGCCGACCACCATAATTTTCATTTTGCTCCCCCTCATCAATGATGGAACAGCCGCATTCCCGTGAAGGCCATTACCATTCCGTATTTATCGCAGCACTCGATCACCGCGTCGTCCCGGACAGAGCCGCCCGGCTGCGCGATGTAACGCACGCCGCTGCGGTACGCCCGCTCAATGTTGTCGCTAAACGGGAAAAATGCATCCGAGCCGAGCGCCACGCCGCTGATTCCCGCCAGATATGCACGCTTTTCCTCCTCGGTGAAAGGCTGCGGCTTTTCGTAAAAATACTTCTGCCAGATACCGTCTTCGCAGACATCTTCTTCATTGTGGTTGATGTAACCGTCGATCACATTGTCAC
Organism: Oscillospiraceae bacterium; assembly: GCA_015068035.1. Taxonomy (GTDB): domain Bacteria; phylum Bacillota; class Clostridia; order Oscillospirales; family Oscillospiraceae; genus SIG483. The sequence goes on from SVLI01000002.1 coordinate 106,815, forward strand.
GGTCCGGTCTGCCCATGTTATCCAGGAAAGGCAGATTCAGCACCTTTTCATGCTGCCGCAAAAACCAGGTGTCCGCCTTGCCGCCCGCGAGCCGCGTGCAATGAATGCGGGACTGCTGGCCGGCGCCCACGCCGATGGCCTGTCCGCCATAAGCAAAGCACACGGAGTTCGACTGCGTATACTTCAGCGTGATGAGGGCGACGATCAGATCCCTGACGGCGCTCTCCGGCAATTCCTGATTCTGCGTGACAAGGTTTTCCAGCAGCTGGGCGTTGATTTCAAAGTTGTTTCTTCCCTGCTCAAAGCTGATGCCGAACACCTGCTTGGTCTCCTGAAGCGCGGGAACATAGTCTTTGTCAATCTTCACGATGTTGTAACCGCCGCGGCGCTTTTTGCGGAGGATTTCCAGCGCCTCGTCCGTATAGCCCGGGGCGATGATGCCGTCGGACACCTCGCGGCTCAAAATCAGCGCGGTGGTCTTGTCGCAAACATCGGAAAGCGCCACCCAATCGCCAAAGGAGCTCATTCTGTCCGTTCCGCGCGCACGTGCATAGGCGCAGGCGATCGGAGAATCGTCCAGCCCCTCAATGTCATCCACGAAGCATGCATGCTTGAGCTTTTCCGGCAAAGGCAAGCCGACCGCGGCCGACGTGGGGCTGACGTGCTTGAAAGAGGCCGCGCTGGGCATGCCCGTTGCCGCGTGCAGCTCCTTCACCAACTGCCAGGAGTTGAGTGCATCGAGAAAATTGATATAGCCGGGACGCCCGCCCAGCACCTCCAGCGGCAAATCGCCGCCATTTTCCATGTGAATTCGTGCCGGCTTCTGATTTGGATTGCATCCGTATTTCAGTTCAAGTTCCTGCATCGTCCATAACCTCTCTTTTCAGCGTTCCGGTTCCAAAAACCGGCCTCGGCCTTTGTTTATTTGTTCTTGTTGATGAGCCGCTCTTCGTATTTTCCGCTCTCCGGCTCCGTATAGCGGACGTAGAGGGAAATCCGGTTATCCGCATTGAGCGAGTTCCAGATCTCCGAAGTAAATTCATCAATGCTGTCCGGAATGTTCACGCGCTTCGGCTCGCCCGCGAAGGACGGCAGGGGATTGCCGTCGCCCTCATAGGTGTGGATAAAGTGCCCCAGGCCGCTGAGCGGCTGATAGGAATACACATAGCGGGCGCAGGCCGAGCCCTCGGCATCCTCGCTTTTGAGAATGCTCATCTTATAGCGGAAATCTGCTCCGTCCATATGGAACATGCAGCTGATGCGGGGCGTGAAATTGGGCTCGTCCGGCTCAAAGGCTCTGCTCTCCAGCGCCTGCTCAAAGCTCTGTCCCTTTTTCAGATACTCCACGATGGTATCCGTCTGATCGCCGTTCGTCACGACCAGGCAGTCGCCCGTCTTGCGCAGAGCCGCATAGATGATGAGAGACGGATCCGTCAGCTTCGATTCGTCAAAAGCCTTGGTATACACTTCCCCATCCCGCAGTTCAAAGACGCGGTTTCTGCTGTTCTCGCTTCTGCCCATGATGAAATATGCCGAAACGGCATACTTGCCGTCGGGCGTCTTACCGGCCACGATGCCGCGGCCGACATAGGGATTATTCTGCGTCCAGTCCGAAAACGGCCTGACTTCGTATGCACTCATTCTTTCTTTCCTTTCATGATTCCGCTGCTGACCAGCTCCGTCGCTGCGGGCAGCAGCTTCCACTCCGCCTGCTCCATAACGCGCCGCTGCAGCAGCTCCGGCGTGTCTCCGTCCATGATCTCCACACCCTTCTGATAGACGATCCTGCCCCCGTCCGGGATCTCGTTGACGAAATGAACGGTCGCGCCCGTGACCTTCACGCCGTAAGCCAGCGCCGCTTCATGGACGCGCAATCCATACATACCTTCGCCGCAGAACGAGGGAATCAAAGAGGGATGCACATTCAAAATGCGCTCCGGATATTTCGAAACAAAATCCTTGCTGAGAATGCTCATAAAACCGGCGAGCACAATCAGCTCGATCCCATACTGTTCAAGCGCAGCAAGAATCCGGCTCTCAAAATCGTCGCTCCCGCGCCGCTCAACCACCAGGGTCGGGATCGACGCTTTTTCCGCCCGCTTCAGGGCGTATGCATCCGCGCGCGTGGAAATCACCAGGCAGATTTCTCCGCTTTGCAGCACGCCGCCGTGCTGCGCGTCAATCAGCGCCTGCAGGTTTGTTCCGCCGCCGGACACCAGCACCGCGATTCGGGTTTTCAGCATAAGATCATCCCGTCGTCGGAGGCGACGATCTCGCCGATCACGTAGGCCGCCTCTCCCTGCTCGCGCAGCACGGCAAGGGTCTTGTCAACATCGTTCTTATCCACCACGACGCTCATGCCGATGCCCATGTTGAAGGTGTTGAACATGTCGCGCTCCGGAATATCCCCGGTCTTGGCAATCAGATCGAACACCGGCGGAATCGTCAGCACGCTCTTTTCGATCTTTGCACTCATTCCCGCGGGCAGGCTTCTCGGAATGTTCTCATAGAAGCCGCCGCCCGTGATGTGGGAGATGGACTTCACCGGCACGGCATCGAGCAGCGCGGTGATGGCCTTGACATAAATCTTCGTGGGGGTGAGCAGAACCTCGCCAAGCGATTTTCCGCCGAACTCGGCAACGGGCTTGCGAATGTCCGGATTGTGCTCCACATCAAAAACCTTGCGCACGAGGGAGAAGCCGTTGGAGTGCACACCGCTCGACGGCAGGCCGATCACAACGTCACCCGCGCAGACATTATTCTTGTCGAGAATCTTATCCCGATCCACGATGCCGACGGAAAAGCCCGCCAGATCATATTCGTCCACCGGGTAAAAGCCCGGCATCTCTGCCGTCTCGCCGCCGATGAGCGCGCTGCCGGACTGCACGCAGCCCTCGGCAATGCCGGAAACGATCTGCGCAATGCGCTCCGGAATGTTCTTGCCGCAGGCAATGTAGTCCAGGAAAAACAGCGGTTTAGCACCGCAGCAGATCACGTCGTTGACGCACATGGCCACGCAGTCAATGCCGACGGTGTCATGCTTGTCCATCAGAAACGCCAGCTTGAGCTTGGAGCCGACGCCGTCCGTGCCGCTGACCAGCACAGGCGTTTTCATTCCGGTGAGATTCGGCATAAACAGGCCGCCAAAGCCGCCCACGTCGGACATAACTCCCGGCGTGTTCGTTCTGGCAACGTGCTCTTTCATGAGTTCGACCGCACGGTATCCGGCGATGATGTCGACTCCTGCTTTTTCGTAACTTTCAGATCTTGAGTTCTTCAATTCTTTTTCCCCTCTTTTTCATGCAGACCGCGTTCAAAGCGTCTTTTCCCTGTGTTCTTCGGTGTATCTGTGGGGTAGTTGGCGGTGAAGCATGCATCGCAATAGCCAACGCCCAGCTCGCTTCCAATCAGCTCACACAGCTGTTCCACTTTCAGGAATCCAAGAGAATCCGCGCCAATGATCTCGCAGATCTCTTCCGTGGTCTTGTTGCAGGCGATCAGGTTTTCCTTGGAGTCAACGTCCGTTCCGTAATAGCACATCTCGATGAACGGCGGCGCGGAAACACGCACATGCACTTCCCTGGCACCGAAATCCCGCAAAAGCTTCACGATCCGCGCGCAGGTGGTTCCGCGGACGATCGAGTCATCCACCAGCACAACGCGCTTTCCGTTAATGACTTCCCGGATCGGGTTGAGCTTGATGCTCACGCCCTCCTCGCGCATATCCTGCGTGGGCGAAATAAAGGTCCGGGCGATGTATTTGTTCTTGATAAACCCGATCTCGTAGGGAATTCCGGAATACTTCGAAAAGCCGATGGCCGCATCCAGTCCGGAATCCGGCACGCCGATGACGATGTCCGCCTCCGCCGGGTTTTCCCTGGCCAGGCATTCGCCTGCCTTCACTCTTGCCGAGTGTACGCCCACGCCGTCAATGACAGAGTCGGGTCTTGCAAAATAGATGTACTCAAAAATGCAGGTCTTTTTGGGGGCTTTGCCGCAATGATCGGTAATGCTGGTCACGCCGTTTGCGTCGAACACGACGATTTCGCCCGGCAGAACATCCCGGACAAACGCAGCACCCACAGCCTCCAGCGCGCAGCTTTCGGAGGCCACAACATAACTACCGTCGCTCCGCTGCCCATAGCACAGGGGGTGGAATCCGTTCTCATCCCGCGCGGCGATCAGCTTCGTCGGGGACATGATGACCAGAGAATACGCACCCTTGATTTTGTGCATGGCCCTGTTGATGGCCTGTTCAATGGAGGGCGCCGTAAGGCGTTCCTTGATAATGCAGTAAGAGATCACCTCGGAATCGCTCGACATATGGAAGATCGCGCCGTTCATTTCCAGCTCATCGCGCAGCTCCGAAGCATTGACCAGCTTTCCGTTGTGCGCCAGCGCCATATGGCCCTTGATGTGGTTGACCACGATCGGCTGTGCGTTCACAGCCCCAGCCTCACCCGCCGTGCCGTAGCGCACGTGTCCAACCGCCATGTTCCCGCTGCCGAGCTGCTGCAAAACCTCGGGGGTAAATACGCTCGCCGCAATGCCGACATCCTTATGGCTGCGGAAAAGTCCGTCATTGCAAACCACGATGCCCGCGCTTTCCTGTCCTCTGTGCTGGAGGGCAAACAGGCCGTAGTACAGCAGCTGCGCAGCATTGATGTTCTTCGGCGAATAAATGCCGATCACACCGCACTCTTCATGAATTTTGCTCATTGTGCATCCTCTCCCCTGCTCATCAGGCATTGAACATTTCTTCGATTTTTCTGTTCTTTTCCAGTGTCTTTTCAACGTTCTTTTTCTTTGCATCCAGCAGCTTTGCCGCAAGAGAATCGTCCGCCAGCGCCAGGAACTGCACACACAGCAGCGCAGCATTGGCAGCACCGTCTATGGCAACCGTTGCAACCGGAACGCCGGAGGGCATCTGAACCGTAGCCAAAAGGGCATCCAGGCCGCCCAGATCATCCGATTTGATCGGGATGCCCACAACCGGCAAAATTGTGTGCGCGGCAAGAACGCCGGCAAGGTGCGCCGCCTTTCCGGCCGCTGCGATGATCGCGCCGAAGCCGTTCTCCCGGGCCGTGCCTGCGAAATTCGCGGCCTGCTCGGGTGTGCGGTGTGCCGAAAAAACATGCACTTCATGCGGCACGCCGTATTCTTTGAGCACGTCGACCGCTTTCTCAACCACTTTCAGATCGCTGTCGCTGCCCATTACAACTGCAACTTTTTTCATTGCAAACGCCCTCCTCAAATAATCTCAGGCCGCAAATTACCCCTCTGGGAAAGCAAAACTGGGCAGTCTGCTGCCCATACACAGCAGACTGCCCAGACGAACGACATTACCATACCCCTCATCACGCTTCCCCTGTGTTAAACCACATATTTCGTCAGTTGCGTGCGGCACTAAATTATATTTTAGATCATATCAAAAAAGTGTGCTTTATTCAATACACAATATTCTAAAAAAACCACTTTCAAATCATACCGGAATTTGTAAGATGTGTTGCCTGTGCGGAAATGCGCTTTCAACTTGTCGCATCCTGCATAAAAATGCACGCTGTTTTTTCAAAAAAGCGCCGGGATGCAGCGTGCATACGCGATGCCTTTTTGGCAAAAACAGAGCGGCGGCATGAGCGCGTTCTGGCTTGTAAAATAAGTCGGAGCAAGCGATATAAAGCTTGCTCCGGCGCGGTGACACAGCGGGGATTCGCCCGCCTGCGGGCGGGCCCGGTCGCGGGGAAATCGTGCCACCGGCACGATTTCTAACACCGCTCCCCTTCGAATCCCCATGAATTCAAAAAGACAGGCAGCCCTTTTGGGCTGCCTGTCTTTTTGGTGACCCAGCGGGGATTCGAACCCCGGACACCCTGCTTAAAAGGCAGGTGCTCTGCCTGCTGAGCTACTGGATCATATTGAATTTGGCTGGGATGGCAGGGATCGAACCTGCGAATGCGGGAGTCAAAGTCCCGTGCCTTACCCCTTGGCTACATCCCATCATAAAGAACGGAAGGTCGGATTTCGCTCCGACCCTCTCGCCTCAAAAAAGTGGGGTGGGATATGGGGCTCGAACCCACGACACCCGGAACCACAATCCGGTGCTCTGCCAACTGAGCTAATCCCACCATATGATGCTTTTTGCCTTGGATGGCACGCCAGGAGGGATTCGAACCCCCGACCTACTGCTTAGAAGGCAGTTGCTCTATCCTACTGAGCTACTGGCGCGTATCGTCTCGAGGGGGTCTATCCCTTTTGCGGAAGCTCCTTCCGCCAGTGGAGCGGATGATGGGAATCGAACCCACGTATCCAGCTTGGAAGGCTGGTGTTCTACCATTGAACTACATCCGCACAGCTCGTCCCCAAATGTTCAGCTTAGAAAGCATACCATCAACGGAATCGATTGTCAATAGTTTTTTCTTCGCCAAAACACACAAAAAACTCCCCGGCACCGCATACTGCCGCCGACAAGCCCCGCGCATCCCTCCGGCGGCATCATGCCGGGAGGGGTGCGGTGCCCGATGTGCGCACTTGCACTTCGGGCGCTGCACGCACCAGGCGGATGCCTTTTTGCAAACGCCCCCGCGCGGCGAGGGGCGATTCATTCTTATCTGTGATAGAGCTTGCTGGTTTCGTACTGCGGCTCGCAGGTGACGTTGACGCCCAGTTTCCGGAACAGACTCTCGTCCACGCGCGAGAGGATAACCGTTGCATGCGCCTCACTTCCGGCGAGCTTCGAGAGCTGCTCCATCGCGCGGTGCGCCTGCGGATCCGACACAGCGCAGATGGACAGCGCGATCAACACCTCGTCCGAGTGCAGACGCGGGTTCCGGTTGCCCATGTGGGCGACCTTCAGATGCTGAATCGGCTCAATAACCTCCGGAGAGATCAGATTCACGGCGTCTTCAATCCCCGCGAGCGACTTAAGCGCATTGAGCAGGCAGGCCGCGCAGGCGCCGAGGAAATTTCCCGTCCGCCCGGTGACAATCTTGCCGTTGGGCAGACTCATTGCCACAGCCGGCTCGCCCGTTTCCTGCGCTTTGGCAAGGGCGGGCTCAACAACCTCGCGGTCATTCGTGCCGACGTTGAGCTGGCTGAGGAGCATCTCGATCTTATACAGCTCCGCCGACTTGCTCAGCCCTTGGCGAATGGAGCAGGCGGTGTGGAAATAACGGCGGATGACCTCCTGCCGGCTTGCATCCCGACAGGCCTTGTCGTCCGTGATGCACTTGCCGACCATGTTCACGCCCATATCCGTCGGGCTGTTGTAGGGGCACTTCCCCAGAATCTGCTCGAGCATCGCCCGCACGACGGGGAAAATCTCAATATCGCGGTTATAGTTGACGGCAGTCTCCCCGTAAGCCTCCAGATGGTAAGGGTCAATCATGTTCACATCGTTGAGGTCGGCCGTCGCCGCCTCATAGGCAAGGTTGACCGGATGCCGCAGCGGCAGATTCCAGATCGGGAAGGTTTCAAATTTCGCATAGCCCGCCGCGACACCGCGCTTGTGCTCATGATAGAGCTGGCTCAGGCAGGTGGCCATTTTCCCGCTGCCGGGGCCGGGGGCGGTAACGATGACCAGAGACCGGCTGGTCTCCACATAGTCATTGCGTCCAAAGCCGTCGTCCGAGACGATCAGCGGCAGGTCGGCAGGATAGTCGGGAATCGTATAGTGCCGGTACACCTTGATGCCCAGCGACTCCAGCCGCTTCTGGAAGGCCTCCGCCGTGCGCTGGCCCGCCCAGCGCGTGATGACAACGCTTCCGACAAGCAGACCGCAGTCCCGAAACGCGTCAATCAGCCGCAGCGCGTCCAGATCATAGGTGATGCCGAGGTCTCCGCGGCGCTTGTTGCGCTCAATGTCGTCCGCAGAGATTACGATGACGATCTCTGCCTCGTCGCGCAGCTCCATGAGCATGCGGATCTTGCTGTCGGGCTCAAAGCCGGGCAGCACACGGGCCGCGTGAAAATCATCGAAGAGCTTGCCGCCAAACTCCAGATAGAGCTTGCCGCCGAACTTCTCGATGCGCTCGCGGATATGCGCCGACTGCATGGCGATGTACAGGTCATTATCAAAGCCAATCTTCTCCATCGTATGTCACTCTACCTCTGTCTTTTTTATTTCATCTTCGTCTGCCCCGACCATTTTCGCCGGAGCAGCGCGGGGAACAAACCGCAGCATCCCCGCGGGAGCTGTTTTGCAAAAAATCCCAACTCATGCGCTTATTCAGCACACGGGAAAGCTCATCAAAGCGAACTGCCCTCGCCCACTTTTTTCTCAGCCCGCTGCACATGCAAAGCGTGATAATCCAGATATTTCCGCGCGTTATAAACCTTCTTGCTTTTGATCTCAAAATAACGCTCACCGCAGGAAAAAACAATCACCTTTGCGGTAAAAATCGCCATATTCTCGATCTCTGACATGGCAAAACGCTCGCCGCAGCAGACAAGCTCGTCGGCGTATTGGCGCAGCTCGCCCTTTCCGACAAAAACCGTCTTGTGTCCGGGCAGCACTTCGCGAAGCTGTATATCCGCATCGGAAAACAGCAGGCCGTTTTCATCCGGCTCCAGCGCGGCAAGCCGCTCTTTCTGCCAGGCATCCCACGCGCCGGGGTTCGGGAAGGGTTCTGCGGGTTCAAAAGCGCCCATTTCCGTAAACTTGCGGGAGAATCCGCAATCGCAGCGGATATATGCGCCCTTGCTGTGCAGCGTGCCGACCCGGCCGCATTCCGGGCAGAGATAGGTCAGCGTCTCCATATGCTCGGCGGGCGCCTTGGATTTATAAACAACCGGCTCAGCGAGCTGACGCTCCCAGGCATCCTCCCGGATATCCCGGTTGATGAGTTCATAGATCGCATCCGGCTTCATGGCCTTGAGCTCCTGCGGGGGATAAACACCCACAATGTGCCCCGTCATCTTCCCCTTGCGGATACCCTTACCCCAGCGGGGCGAGGTCAGATGTCCGCCCTCGAGGCGATAGGTCACAAGCGTTGCGCCACAGGTGCGCGCAAGCTTCGCCGTCGCCGGAAAAACCCAGCCGGTCTGCCCGTCCCAGGTGCACTCGCCCTCGGCAAAAAGGCCGACGGTAATTCCCTGGCGCACACTGCGGATAATCGCCATCACCGTGTCCGCAGCCGAGGCCGCCTTTTTGCGGGAGATGGGCGAAAGAAACCACTTCAGCAGTTTGCTCAGCAGACCCTTGCGAAAAAGATGTTCGCTGGACACGAAGCTGATCGGCGTATCCGGAAAGCTCAGCGCAAGCATCACGGGGTCAAGCGTCGTCACATGGTTGGACACAATCAGGCAGGGCCCTTCGACCGGACGCACCTGCGGCGTGTAGCCATACACAAGCCGGAAAAACAAGCGTGCCGGTTTGTAAAGCAGTTTCAGCAAAAAACGATACCGTTTCATGGGTTCCATAGTCTGTCCCTCCTCATGCTCCTGCTGTCGCAGCACAAACAGCACCTTTGGCCGTCCGTTCGACAATTTCCCCGCGAACGCTAAGGTGCTAAGGTATTATATATTATTCCATCCCCTTTTTTCAATTCAAATTTTTATATTTTTTACAACTTGGATACACTTATTTGTCTTTGTTTTTTCAAAATAATGTGTTATAATGGAAATCTGATAATGGACGAATTATGCTCTTTATGCGGAAAGGCAACATTTTATGGGACTTTTGACGAAGCTTTTCGGAACACATTCCGAGCGCGAACTGAAAAAAATCTATCCCATTGCGGACAAGATTGAAGCGCTCGCCAAAGAATATGAGGCACTTTCTGACGCCGAGCTCAGCGCAAAGACAGAGGCCTTTAAGGCACGACTGGCGCAGGGCGAGACGCTTGACGACATTCTGCCCGATGCCTTCGCCGCCGTGCGCGAGGCCGCCTGGCGCGTGCTCGGGCAGCGGCCCTACCGTGTGCAGCTCATCGGCGGCATCGTGCTCCATCAGGGCCGCATCGCCGAGATGAAAACCGGCGAAGGCAAAACCCTCGTGGCCGTGCTGCCCGCCTATCTCAACGCACTGACCGGCAAAGGTGTGCACATCGTCACCGTCAACGACTATCTGGCGCGGCGCGACAGCGAGTGGATGGGCAAGGTGCACCGTTTCATGGGCCTGCAGGTGGGTCTGATCGTGCACGGGCTGAACAACGCCGAGCGGCGCGCGGCCTATGCGGCCGACATCACCTACGGCACAAACAACGAGATGGGCTTTGACTATCTTCGTGACAATATGGCGCTCTACAAGGAAAACATGGTCCAGCGCGGCCATCCCTTCGTCATCGTGGACGAGGTCGACTCCATCCTCATTGACGAGGCAAGAACGCCGCTGATCATCTCCGGTCAGGGCGACGAGAGCACCGATCTCTACCGCAAGGTGGACGATTTTGTCGCCCGTCTGCGCGTGAAGGTCTATGCCAGCATCGACGAGAAGCTGGAGGAGGATGAGAGCGACGATGCTGACTATGTTGTGGACGAAAAGGCGCGCTCCGCCACGCTGACCGCCCGCGGCATTGCCAAAGCCGAGCAGCATTTCGGGCTGGAAAACCTGTCCGATCTGGAAAACTCCACGCTCAGCCATCACATCAACCAGGCTATCAAGGCCCACGGTATCATGAAGCGCGACATTGACTATGTCCTGAAGGATGGCGAGATCATCATTGTCGACGAGTTCACGGGCCGCCTCATGTTCGGCCGGCGATACAGCGAGGGTCTGCACCAGGCCATCGAGGCCAAGGAACACGTTACGGTCGCGCGCGAAAGCAAAACGCTGGCCACCATCACGTTCCAGAACTACTTCCGCCTGTATGACAAGCTCTCCGGCATGACCGGCACCGCCGTCACCGAAGAGGAGGAATTTCAGGCGATCTATAATCTCGACATTGTCGAGATCCCGACCAACCGCCCCGTCGTGCGTATCGACAATCCGGATTCGGTGTTCAAAAACGAGGCGGGCAAGAACCGCGCGATCCTCGCGCAGATCGAGGCCTGCCACGAAAAAGGCCAGCCCGTGCTGGTCGGCACGGTCAGCATTGAGAAGAGCGAGCAGTTGAGCGCCCTGCTGCGTCGCAAGGGCATCGCGCACAACGTGCTCAACGCCAAGCAGCATGAGCGCGAGGCGGAGATCGTCGCGCAGGCGGGCAAATTCGGCGCCGTCACCATCGCAACCAACATGGCGGGCCGCGGAACGGACATCATGCTCGGCGGCAACGCGGAATATCTGGCGAAGAACGACCTGAAAAAAGCCGGCTTCTCCGACGAGATCATTGCCGAGGCAACGGGCTACGCCGAAACCGACAATGCAGAAATTCTGGAGGCGCGAAAGCAGTTTGCCGAAAGGCTTGCGCAGCACAAGCTCGTCACGAACGCGGAGGCGGAGAAAGTGCGCGCTGCCGGCGGACTTTTCATTCTCGGTACTGAGCGCCACGAATCCAGACGAATTGACAACCAGCTCCGCGGCCGTGCCGGCCGTCAGGGCGATCCCGGCGAAAGCCGCTTTTACCTTGCGCTCACGGACGACGTCATGCGTCTGTTCGGCAGTGAGCGCGTGATGGGCATGCTGGAAACCCTCGGGCTCGAGGAGGACACGCCCATTGACCACAAGATGCTCACCGGCGCCATCGAACAGTCGCAAAAAACGGTGGAAAGCCGCAACTTCCAGTCCCGTAAAAGCGTGTTGGAATATGACGACGTGATGAACGTGCAGCGCAATCTGATCTATGATCAGCGCCGCCGCGTGCTGGACGGTGAGGACATCTCGGCAAACATCCGCTCGATGATTGAGGACATGATCGCCATGGGCGTGGACGGCGAGCCGCTGGACAATGAAGCACAGTTTGACGCTGTGCTTGCCCCCTTTGAAAAGCTCTTTGTCGCGCATGGACAGATCAAATGGTCGCCCGATCTGAGTGCCGATGCGCTGAAAGAGGAGCTCTCCCGCCGCGCCAACGCCGTGTACGCCGCGCGCGAAGCCGAGCTTGGCATGGGGCCGAACAATCTGCCGCTCATGCGCGAGCTGGAGCGCGTTGTGATGCTGCGCGTTGTGGACGAATACTGGATGGATCACATCGACGCCATGCAGGAACTTCGCCGCGGCATCAGTCTGCGCGCCTATGGCAACGAGAAACCCATCGACGCTTACCGGCAGGAAGGCTTCTCCATGTTTGAAGCCATGATTCACGGCATGCGCGAGGAAGTTGTGCGCCGCATGTTCACGGTGCGCGTGCGCAAGGAACAGGCCATGGAACGCAAGAGCGTTTCGAAAAACGCGGTCGGCAACGTCGGCGGTGAGGCCGTTAAGAAAACGCCGGTTAAAAAGGCCGCCAAGATCGGGCGCAACGACCCCTGCCCCTGCGGCAAGAAGCGTCCGAACGGACTGCCGATGAAATACAAAGACTGCTGCGGAAAAAACGCATGATTGCCGCTATGAAGTTTGAAATGCGCCGCCACGGCGCCCTCGAATATGCAGTCAGCCCCATTCTCCCCTGTCGCCACGCTTTCACAACGCGTTACGGCGGTGTCTCGACCGGACATCTTGCCAGTCTGAATCTCGGCGAGAACCGCGGCGACACGCAGGAGAATGTGCGCGAAAACTACTGCCGCCTCTGCTCTGCGCTTGGCGTGGAGGAAACTTCCCTTATTTTCTCCAGGCAGGTGCACGGCAACGACGTGCGCGTTGTCACAAAAGCTGACCGGCACGCTCTGTTTGCGCCTATCCCCTACGAGGCGGACGCGCTTGTCACAAACGAGCCCGGAAACGTGCTGACGATCTTCACGGCGGATTGTGTGCCCGTTTTGCTGTGTGACGCGGAGCACTCCGTGATCGGCGCTGCCCACTGCGGCTGGCGCAGCAGCGTGGCCGATATGCTGGGAAACACAATCCACGAGATGTGCCGCCTCGGTGCGGAAGAGAAAAGCATCCGCGCCGCCATCGGCCCCTCCATCGGCGCGTGCTGCTTTGAAACCGGGCCGGAGGTTCCCGAGGCCGTTGAAAACTGGCTCGGCGCAGATGCAGGCGCTTTTATCCGCAGCAAGGCAGACACGGCGGGAAAATTCCTTGTCGATCTGCGCGGGGCAAACGCTGCGCGTCTGCTTCAACTCGGCGTGCCAAAAGAGAACATCTCCATTTCCGACGAATGCACCATGTGCAAATCTGAAAAATACTGGTCGCACCGCGCAACGAAGGGGCTGCGCGGCACGCAGGCCAGCCTGATTGTGCTATGAAAATGAAGCGTTTTATATCTTTATTTCTCGTATTCGCCCTGCTCGCTGCACTCCTGCTGAGCGGCTGCGGCAGCGAAGAGACCGATTTGCCGCAGGAAGAGGAGCCTTCCGATCTTCTGTTTGGCGAACCGGTCACAGGTAAGCTGCCGGAGGGTGATGCGCTCACGATTGATTACGCGCCGACGGAAAGCGTCAATCCGCTCTCCGGCACCGGCTCGACCAATGCGCTGCTCACAAACCTGATCTATGAGACGCCTTTTACCGTCGGCAAGGACTACACCTTCGCGCCCACGCGTCTGATCAAGGATTTCGAGTTCTATGACGAGGGCAAAACCTGGTCCTTTACCGTAGACACGAGCGTGCAGTTCTCCGACGGGACTTATCTCTCCGCCTATGACGTGGCCTATTCCGTCCGCCGCGCCATGCAGAGCAGCCTATACCGCGCACGGCTGGACAACGAATCCGTCATTTACGGCGTATCCGCCATTTCGGACGAGATTTTCATGATCTCGCTTCACCAGGAAAACATGCTTTTCCCCGCGCTGCTGACCATTCCCGTCATCCGCAACGGCGACTATAATGTTCGCTGCCCCATCGGCACCGGCCTGTACCGGATGGAGGGCGCGGAGCTTTGGAACGGTTTGCCGGAGGACGAAGAAGAGGAAGAGGGCGAAACCGGGGAAACCGGCGAGACAGGCGAGGCAGCCGAGCCGGAACCCGTGCAGCCCCGACTCGTGCTCAATTCCCTGCATCCCGCTGCTGCAAACGCCATGATCCCGGAAATCCGCCTGCGGGAAAGCGGCGGAATGGAAAACATGGTTGCGGATTTTGAGGACGGATACATTGACCTGCTGATCAATGACCCGACCGGTTTTTCCGCCATGGGCTTCGGCAGCGCCAACGAGGTGCGCAGCTACATCAGCCCGTCCATGTACTATCTCGGCTTCAACATGGGGCGCGATTTTGTTCTGACGGCGCAGTACCGTTATGCGATGAATTTCCTGATCGACCGCAAAACCATCGTGAAGAAGCTGATGTTCGGCAGCGGCGTGGAGGCCGTCTCCCCCATCGTGCCAACAAGCCCCTACTATGACGAATCGATCGCGGAGGTAATCCACTATTCACCGGAAGCTGCTTTGACCGCGTTTGCAAACGGCGGCTGCGCAGATCATGACGACGACGGCAAGCTGGAATATATGGTCACCGGCATCCCGATGGAGATTCGCATCAAATTCATTGTCAACGGTGAGAGCGGCGTCAAAGTGTCGATCGCGCGCAGCATCGCCGAGGAACTGCGCAGCATCGGCATCACGGTGGAATTGCACGAAATGCCTTGGAACGACTATGTCACCGCGCTTGAAGAGGGCGAATTTGATATGTACCTCGGTGAAGTGATGCTCACGGCAGACTTCAATTTGGGAACTCTGCTGCGTGAGGAGGCTCCGCTCAACTACGGCGGCATCACGGATGCCGGCTATGCCGCGCGCATCGACGAATATTTGGCCGCGGACGACACGCAGCGTGCCGTTGCCTGCAGCAACATGTGCCAGTACATCGTTGCCAACTCCCCCATCATTCCCATCGCCTTTGAGGGCCGCGAACTGGTCACGCACCGCGGCGTGCTGACCGGAATCGAGCTCTCGCCCTACAACGTTTTCCTGAACATTCAGGACTGGAAGCTCAATAACTGAGCCGGCATTTTCCGGCATCAGAAGCAGAAATCACGCAACACCAAGAAACCGAGGTGAGAGAATTGTTCCACAAGACAGGCGATTTCCTCCGGAAGCTGTTTCTGAAATGCAAACGATTCATTCTCTTCGCGCTTGTCGGCGGGATCAACACCGCCGTCGATTACGGTGTGTTCACGCTTATTTCTCTGTTGCACGCCCCGGCATGGTTGGGTCAGGCCGCGGGCTACACAGCCGGAACGGTATGCAGCTTTCTGCTCAACCGAAAAATCACCTTCCGCGACGGGGAGGGCAAAATTCTTCGGCAGGCGCTGGTTTTCGTGCTTGTGAATCTGGCTTCGCTCAGTGTTTCATCGGCGCTTATGGCGCTGCTGACGAACGCATTTTCGCTCAATCGGTATATCGCAAAGGTTTTTGTTACGGTTTTGACCATGCTTATGAATTATTTTGGATACAAATTGCTGGTATTTAAGATTAAAGAGAAAAGAGAGGACAAGCAGGATGAATGACAGAGAGCTTTTGAATTTGGCAAGAGAAGCGGCCGAAAAGGCCTACGTTCCCTATTCCAAGTTCCCGGTCGGCGCAGCAATCGAATGCGAGGACGGGACAGTATTCACCGGCTGCAATGTTGAGAATGCTGCCCTCGGCAGCACGATCTGTGCGGAGCGCACCGCTGCCTGCAAGGCGGTCAGCGAGGGTTACCGCCAGTTCAAGCGCATCGCCGTTTACGGCGAGGGTGAGAATTACTGCATGCCCTGTGGCGCATGCCGACAGTTCCTTTGGGAGTTCTCGCCGGACATGGAGGTGCTCTGCTCCAAAGCGGGCGGCCGCTATGTGAGCTATAAGCTCCGCCAGCTTCTCCCCCATGCTTTTACACTGTAATGCTGTAAATACAGAAAATTATAAATAAATAGCAAGACAGAAAGGATATACGCTATGAAAAAATTTCGCAGGCGCTTTTTCTCCGCGCTGCTGGCGCTGTGCCTCATGTGCGCACTTCTGCCGCCCACAAGCGCGTTGAACACAAACGACGCCAATTTCCCGGATGTAAAATCCAGCGACTGGTTCTATGAGGATCTCAACCGCATGTACAAGCTCGGCATCGTGCACGGCCACACCGATGGCTACTTCCGGCCGGACGATCCGATCACGCGCGGACAGTTCATCACGCTGCTCGGCATTTACGAGGGCATGTTTACCCTCACCCCGAGCAAGGGCATCCATTGGGCGGAGGTTTACTGGAACACCCTCAACGAAGCCCGCGTGCTGGAAAAGACAAGCTCGACCGTCGGCACTTACGGACAGCTTATGGAGCCTGTCTTCCCGCTGACCTTTGATTCGCTGGAAAAGCCGATCACGCGTAAGGAAATGAGCTTGCTCATCAGCAACATGCTCTACAACGTGTTCTGCAAGGACATGGTCAAGGTTAATGACATCAAGAGCATGATCGCGGACTACAACTCCATCGACGCGAGCTATCTTGACGCAATCGAGCAGGCTTACGGCCAGGGCATTATCGCCGGCTATCCGGACGGCAACTTCAAGGCCGAAGGAGTCCTCACCCGCGCCGAGGGCATCTCGGTCGTCGCCCGATTGTTCTTTGCCGATCGGCGCGTCGAGGTCGAGGATGCCGAAACCATCGCGCCGACGCCCGAACCCGACACAAGCAATTTCCAGTCCTTCGCGTTCAAGTATCGCACGATGTCGGAGCAGGAGCGCCGCCTTGCCCTCTTCGGTGACGTAAACAAGACCTATTTCACCTCCAGCGCCGACGCTGCAAATTACATGACCATGGTAACCGTTCCGATCTGGTCCCTGAACACCACCACCGGCGTAAAGAGCCCCGCGCAGATCAACATCCAGGTGCACAAGCTGGTGGCCGAGGAGGTCAAGCTGATCTTCCAGGAGATCTACAACGATCCCGAGCGCTTCCCGATGAACCAGGGTGTCGGCGGTGCGCGATTCACCGACACGATGCGCCACGCCTGGGGCTGCGCCATCGACATCAACCCTGTATACAACTGCGAGTGCAACACGCTTTACGGCTATCTGCAGGTCACCTGCGGCTCCGGCTGGTGGCCGCTGGGCACCGAGCGGACGCTCTATGCCGGCAACCTCACCACCTCGAGCCCCTTCTCCATCGGCAAGAATCCCGGCGACTACGGTTACAGCGTGGTGCGGGCCTTTGCCAAGTACGGCTGGGGCTGGGGCGGCAACTGGACCAGCGGCACCCGCTACGACTTCATGCACTTCTCCATCCTGCCCTCCGGCGGTTAATACCAAAGGGGCAAGGGATCAACGGCTGCCGCTCCCAAGGAAGCGGCAGCCGGAATCCGATTGCCACGGCTACATCCCAATGCTTGACAATTCCCGCGCACAGTGGTATATTGCCTACGTTAAATCGGTTATGACGGAGAAGAAACCGTTTCGCCGCGGACAGAGAGGGGCGCATTTTGCTGCAAGCGTCCTGCGCAGGCGTTCGGCCGTACCGCTCCCGAACCGCCCGGGAAACAACCGGGACGGGTTTCGCCCGTTACAGCGAGCTGCGAGTGAAACGCAGGGTGGAACCGTGCTTTTGAAATTCAAGCACCCCTGGGAAACCGGGGGTGCTTTTTTGTATATTCCCGCGAAAAATACGCAAAACAAGCACAAGTGCATTGCAATAGAAGAGAGGACGACGACCATGAACGAAAATCAATACAGCTTTGAAAATCCCGATTACCGCCACAGCTATTGGCACACCTGCAGCCACATCATGGCGCAGGCCGTCAAGCGTCTTTGGCCGGAAGTGCAGCTGACCATCGGCCCCGCCATCGCTGAGGGCTGGTATTATGACATTTTTGCTCCCTTTGCCTTCACGCCGGAAGATCTGGAGAAGATCGAGGCGGAAATGCGCAAAATCTGCAAGGAAAAGCTGAAGCTCGAGCGCTTCGAGCTGCCACGCGCCGAGGCATTGGAGCTGATGAAGGACAATCCCTTCAAGGTCGAGCTCATCAACGAGCTGCCCGAGGACGAGGTCATCAGCTTCTACCGTCAGGGCGAGTTCACCGACCTCTGCGCCGGCCCGCATCTGGACTCCACCGGCCGTGTGAAGGGCAACGCCCTCAAGCTCACAGCCTGCAACGCCTCCTATTGGCGCGGTGACAGCAGCCGCGAGTCTCTGCAGCGCATCTATGGCATCGCCTTCCCGAAGAAGGAAGAGCTGGACGCCTATCTCACGCGCATTGAGGAGGCCAAGAAGCGCGACCATCGCCGTCTCGGCAAGGAGCTCGGCCTCTACCTGCTGATGGATGAGGGCCCCGGCTTCCCCTTCTTCCTGCCCAAGGGCATGGTGCTGCGCAACACGCTCATTGACTACTGGCGCACGGTGCATAAGAAGTATGGCTATGTCGAAATCTCCACGCCCATGATCCTCAACCGCAGCCTTTGGGAGCGCAGCGGCCACTGGGATCACTACAAGGCCAACATGTATTCCACCGTCATCGACGAGACCGATTTTGCCATCAAGCCCATGAACTGCCCGGGCGGTATGCTGGTTTACGCCAGCGAGCCGCATTCCTATAAGGAGCTGCCCCTGCGCGTGGGCGAGCTGGGTCTGGTGCACCGGCACGAGCTTTCCGGCGCGCTGCACGGCCTGTTCCGCGTGCGCTGCTTCACCCAGGACGATGCCCATGTTTTCATGACGCGGGATCAGATGCGCGAGGTCATTCAGGAAACGGTGCGTCTGTTTGACGAGGTCTATTCTGTCTTCGGCCTCTCCTACGAAATCGAGCTTTCCACCATGCCGGAGGATCACATCGGCACCGTGGAGGAATGGGAGCACAATCAGGACATCCTCAAGGATGCCATCACCGCCATGGGCAAGAGCTACGTCGTCAACGAGGGCGACGGCGCCTTCTACGGCCCGAAGCTCGACTTCCACATTGCCGACTCGCTGGGACGCACCTGGCAGTGCGGCACCATCCAGCTTGACAGCCAGCTTCCCGAGCGTTTTGAGCTTGAATACGTCGGCGAGGACGGCGCCAAGCACCGCCCCGTGATGATCCACCGCGTCGTGCTCGGCTCCATCGAGCGCTTCATCGGCGTCATCACCGAGCATTTTGCCGGCGCGTTCCCGACCTGGCTCTCCCCCGTGCAGGTCAAGCTGCTCACGGTGACCGACCGCGCGGACGATTACGCCGCTTCCATTGCAAAGCAGCTCGACGAGGCGGGCTTCCGCGTGGAGATCGACGGCCGCAACGAGAAGATCGGTAAGAAAATCCGCGAGGCGACGCTGGAGAAGGTTCCCTTCATGCTGGTGCTCGGCGACCGCGACGTGGAGAATCAGACCGTTTCCGTCCGCCGCCGCTCCGGCGAGGATCTGGGCGCAATGCCTGTTGCGGACTTCGCTTCTCTGCTGCGCGAGGAAGTCGCAAGCAAGGAAATTCACTAAAAAGAACCATCAGGGCGGGAAACGAAGCTCCCGCCCTGATTTTTTCAAAGGAGTAACCGCCATGCGTGACAAGGCAAGCCGGATTCTTCTCTGCGCCGTATTGCTCATCGGGCTGCTTGCAGCTCTGGTTCTGTGCGCTTTCCGGTCAGTTCTGGAACTGAAAAACAACCGCGTCAGCGTGCTGATGACGGCAGAGGCCGCCACGATGCTCGACGCGCTCCCGGAACAGGTGCAGCTTTTTGACGGCGTGCTGTTTTGGGAGGGCAGCGTACTGCTCGTGGAAGATCAAAACCAGTACAGCTACGTTCCGGACGAGTCTATCAACGCGCTGGTTGAACAGTCTGTCCTCGGCACGGGAGCGGACAGTTTATCCTGCGTGCGCTGCTTCCACCTGACGGAAGAATACGCAGCGCGCTACAACACGCTCGGCTATCCCGGCGCGGAGGAAATTGAAAATATGCTTTACCGCGCGGTGACCGACCGCAACATCCGCGTGATCTGGCTCGAGCCGATGGTGGACGCGCAGAGCGGTCAAACTGTCACAAACGGGGAGATTTATGCGGAAATGCTCGAATCGCTCTCCGCACGCATCGCCCGTCACGGGCTGGTGCTGGATACGCAAGCCTCCCTTTTCCCCGCCTATGCGCCGAACATCCTGCTGCTTCTGCTGACCGCCTTCGGCGCGGTTGCCGTGGGCGTTCTGCTGCTTCGCGCAGCTTTCTCCCTGCCCGAAAAGTGGATTGTCCCGCTGCTCATCATCGGCTGTGCGGCGAGCGGCGCGGCGCTCCTGCTGATGCGCGAAACTGCGATTCTGCTTTTGTCCTTTGCTTCGAGCGTCATCTTCCCATGCCTGGCCTTCCGCTATGCGGAAAAGCGCATGGAAACGGCGCAAAGCGGCACGCTTGGGAAAGCGCTTTGCGCGTGCGCGTGCGCGCTGTGCGCAAGTTTTCTCATCGCGCTTGCGGGCGGCTTTTTCGTGGGCGCTGTGCAGTCCTCAACGGAATGGCTGCTCGCCGTGCGCAACTTCCGCGGCGTGAAGCTCGCTTCCGTTCTGCCGCTGCTCTTTGCGGTTTACCTCGTGCTGCGCAGGCTCTGCACCCCGCGCGAGCTTTGGCGCGGCAAGCGCTATATTCTGATCTTCGCCGCTGCCGTGGTTGCGGCGGCAGCTGTGATTTTCCTGCTGCGCACGGGTGACGGAATCCTCTCCGTTTCCACCATAGAGCAGCGCATGCGAAACGCGCTGGAAAGGCAGCTTCTCGTGCGGCCGCGAAGCAAGGAATTCCTTGCGGCATGGCCCTGTTTCGGGCTGGCCTTTGCCCTGTGTGCACGCGGTGTGCGGCGCTGGGCCTGCCCCTTCGCCATTCTTTCGGCAATCGGTTTTTCCTCCGTTGTCAACACTTTCTGCCACAGCCGCGCGCCGATCTGGCTGTCCACCCTGCGTGGGATCTATGGGCTGCTGCCCGGACTGGCGCTTGCGCTCGTGCTCACGGCGCTCTTTCACAAGGCGCAGGCACATAAAAATCGCTGAAAAACAACAAACGAATATTTCCGCATATCTCTCCGTAGACTATAGGCTAAGCGAAGCAATCCGAATCGTTTCGGATTGTATCCGGGCCGAGTACATTTCTCGGCAGCTAAAGTCTGCGGGGAGGTTATTTTTATGCGCAGCAGAAAGAAACTAATCCTGGCGCTCGTGGTGATCTTCACCGTGAACATCGCGCTGATCGCGCTCATTCAAAACGCGGAAGCCATAGCTTACCGGCGCGGCAGTTCCGGCAGTGTGGTCAGCCAGATCCAGACCAAGCTCAAAAACTGGGGCTACTACAAATACGACGTGGACGGCATATTCGGCAGCCGCACGGAAGCGGCCGTCAAATCCTTTCAATCCCGCAACGGACTAACCGCGGACGGCATCGTCGGTTCCGCAACGCTCGCCGCGCTCGGCATTCAGTCCAATGAGGCGGCGCAGAGCGTGTCGGGCGATGTGAACCTGCTCGCCCGTCTGATCTCTGCCGAGGCCAGAGGCGAACCCTACAACGGGCAGGTCGCGGTCGGCGCCGTCGTGCTCAACCGCATGAAGCATCCGTCCTTTCCCAACACCATGTCGGGCGTGATCTACCAGTCGGGCGCCTTCACATGCATCACCGACGGACAGTTCAACCAGCCGGTTGCGGAAAGCGCCTATCGCGCAGCGCGCGACGCGCTTGCCGGTGTGGATCCCTCCGGCGGCGCAATCTATTACTTCAACCCTGTCACGGCGACAAGTAAATGGATCTGGTCAAGACCACTGATCGTGGTAATCGGCAAACACCGCTTCTGCGCGTAGTATTTTTGCGGATTTTTTCTGAGAAAATGCGTTCACACAGGCAGCATGTGCAATCAAAAGTCTATGCGCAGAGCGAAACCGGCAGCAAAACTGCCGGTTTTTCTTTTATCCACGCAAAACCCGGATTTCATGTTGCAAATTCCCGTCTTATTTGTTATATTGGAATTTGTTGGTATACTTAATTTTATGGAGGTTGTTCCTATGGCTTTTTGTACAAATTGTGGCTCTGAAATGGCGCCCGATGCGCGTTTCTGCCCCACCTGTGGCACTTCGATTGACGGTACGGTTGCCGCGCCGCAGCCGATCGCAGCGCCGCAGCCGGTCGCCGCTCCGAAGAAGGTTCTCGATCCGGATGCTGCCGATAACCGTTTCCTGTGCATCCTGGCCTACTTTGGCCTGTTCATGCTGATCCCGCTGGTCGCGCAGCCGAACTCCGCTTACTGCCGCTATCACTGCAATCAGGGCATCATTCTGATCCTGCTCGCCATCGCCTGCACCGTCATTGCGATCATCCCGTTCCTCGGCTGGTTCTGCGCCGCCGTCGGCTACATCTTCACTTTCGTTTGCATGGTCTTCGGCATCATCAACACCTGCTGCGGCAAGATGAAGGGCGTTCCGCTGATCGGCAAGCTCACCATTCTCCACTGATGTTTTTCCCCGCTTCGCGGGAATGCCATATAAGCCCTGCAGCACTCACGCTTGCAGGCACAAATAAGCTTTCAAGCCGAATCCCCGACCTGTGTTTTGTCGGGGATTCGGCTTTTTCTGCGCACACATCCTTGTTTCCGACCCATGGCCGGCAATACACACCTTTGCGGATGGCTGCCATTTTCTGAAAATACGCTGTCACAAACAACAAACAGCCGGTATGCAGAAGCACACCGGCTGTTTCTTTACCTGTTTTTCTCGTTTTACACCATTTCGGGGAGGCTTTTGGCAAAGGCCTCATACTTTGCAGCTCTGCCTGCCGTCTCCGCACGGTTTTCTCCTTTTGCGAGGACGTAGACCTTGATTTTCGGCTCCGTGCCGGACGGACGCGCGATGAAGTTCGTCCCGTCAGCCAGCTCGAAATACAGCACATCCGAGCCGGAGATCGGCGTTCTCTCCACATTCCCGATACCGGGCACCAAAACATGCCCGCTCAGATAGTCGCGCATACGCAAAACGCGCTCGCCCGCGATCTCCTCAGGAGGTGCTTCGCGCAGCGAATTCATAAGCGCGCGCATTTTCTTCAAACCGTCCAGCCCCGGCATAACCAGATTGACCGTGCGCTCCTCAAACCAGCCGAGGCGCGCATAAAGCGCATCCAGCGCATCGAGCAGGCTTCTGCCCTGCTCCATGTGCCAGGCCGTCATCTCCGCAACCATCATCGCCGCCGTCACAGCGTCCTTATCGCGCACAAAATCGCCGATTAGATAACCGATGCTCTCCTCATAGCCCATCAGAAACTGATAGCCCGCCTGTTTGAGCTCTTCCAGACGCCCGACGATGAACTTGAAGCCCGTGAAGGTTTCCTCCATGCGCACGCCCGCGGCACGGCAAACCTCCCGCGCCATCTCCGTTGTGACGATGGTCTTGATGGCCAGTGCCTTTTCCGGAAGCTCCCCTCTTGCGGCCTTCGCCGTGAGGATATAGTCCAAAAGCAGCACGCCGACCTGGTTTCCGCTGAGGATCACGTATTCGCCGTTATGATCCCGCACAGCCACGCCAAGGCGATCGCTGTCCGGATCCGAACCGATGATGAGCGGGCTACCATGCTCCTTGGCAAGCTGCAGCGCAAGGGCAAAACCCTCCGCATTCTCGGGGTTGGGGCTCGTCACGGTCGGGAAGCTGCCGTCCACGCGCATCTGCGCCGCCACCGGCAGAAACTTTGTCACGCCGAGGCGCCCGAGCACCTCCGGAATCAGCTTGTAACCCGCGCCGTGGAAGGGCGTATAGACGATCTCCAGCCGGTCTGCCATGCGCTGCACGGGCGATGCGTCGATGGACTGCGCCATCACACAGGCCAAAAACGCCTCGTCCACCTCTTCGCCGATCAGCTCAATGCGTCCCGCCGCGACCGCGTCTTCATAAGGCATGGTGCTGCAGCCGCTGAATATATCGATCTCCGCCATCTTTGCGGCAACCTCATCCGCTTTTTTCGGCGGGAGCTGCGCACCGTCCGACCAATAGACCTTATAGCCGTTATATTCTTTCGTGTTGTGGCTTGCCGTCACGTTGATGCCCGCAGCCGCGCCAAAATGGCGGATGGCAAAAGAAAGCTCCGGCGTGGGGCGCAGCGCATCAAAAAGCCGGACATGGATACCGTTGGCCGCCATGACGCAGGCGGCTTCGCGGGCAAATTCCTCGCTGTGCTCCCGGCAGTCAAAGCAGATGACAACGCCCTTTTCGCGGGCGTCCGTTCCGGATTCGATGATCACCTCGGCAAAGCTCTGCGTTGCATGACGGACCACATGGTCGTTCATGCAGTGCAGGCCAACGGCCATCACGCCGCGCAGACCGGCCGTTCCGAACTCCAGCGGGGCATAGAACCGGCTTTCGATCTCCGCGTCATTTTCCGCGATGTCGTTAAGCTCCTGCCACTGCGCATCGCTGAGCGTAGGACTATCCAACCAGCGCTGATATTCCGCTCTACTGTTCGTCGTTGTCGTCATCTTCGATCTCACCTTCCTGACTGATCAGGGCAAGCGCATCCTCCAGCATGCTTTCCGGCACAAACAGGTCTGCGCCGTAGCCGGAGATTCCCAGCACCACATCGCCCAGTCCGCCATCCTGCGAGGCACGGCGGATGCAAGGGATGCCGTATGCCTCAAGAAGATTCAAAATCATCACATCTTCCATGTCCGCGCAGCCGCAATGGGTCAGCAGCGCGGCCGGCGCGGGCTCGCCTTTTTCGTCCTTCGGCCAGCTTTTGTAAAGCTTGCCTCTTTTGGAAAAGCCCCAGCCGAGCTTCGGAAATTTCTCTGCCATATTCACAGCACCTCACTTCCATACTTTGCGCAGCCACGGACGGTGAATCTCACAGCCCGAGCCTGCGGTATGTTTTCAAACCGGACGCATCCCGCTTTCCATCGGGATGCAGTTTGTGTTCGCACCCAGACGGCTACGCAAACCACGCAGTCCGCTGAAGACGAATTCGGGCATTTTCGCCCGAATTTTCTTTAGTTATGGTATTTCCCGCCCGCCTGAATAGAAAACGCGCGGTAGATCTGCTCTGAGAACATTACGCGCGCGAGGTGGTGCGGAAAGGTCATTTTGGACATGGACAACCGGAAGTCCGCGCGCTGCTTGACCCGCTCATGCAGCCCGAAAGAGCCGCCGATGACAAACACCGTGCGGGAAACGCCGGACACAGCAAGGCTCTGCAGCTTTTCGGCCAGCTGCTCGCTGGAGAGCATGCCGCCCTCGATGCACAAAGCGCACACCCAGGCACCGGCCGGAATTTTTTTGAGGATCAGCTCCGCCTCCCGGTCAAGCGCAGCGGCGATCTCCTTCGGATTGGGATTTTCCGGCAGACGCTGCTCCGGCAGTTCCTCAATTTTGAAGCGACACATCGTCGTGAGCCGCTTTTCATATTCACGCAGCGCGTCGATATAGTGCTTTTCGCGCATTTTGCCGACGCAGATCAGCTCAACTCCAAGCATGGCTTTTCTCCACAATCTACAGTAACCGCCCCGTCCGGCAAAGCTGCAGCCAGCTGCAGCGTGGCTGAGCCCGCCTTGCGCACCGTTTCAAGCGCAAGAGAGGGGAGGTTATTTTCTTTACTCAAGTGCCCCAAAAGCACGCTTTCCAGGCCAAACCGCTCCAGCTCGGACACAAGCGCGCCGCAGGCATCATTCGAAAGGTGGCCGCGGTCGGAGAGAATGCGCCGCTTGAGCGGATAGGGATACGGCCCGTTGCGGAGCATCATCAGGTCGTGATTGGCCTCCAGCATCGCCGCCTGCACGCCGCAAAGCGCCTCGAACACCTCATCCGTCACGCAGCCGAGGTCGGTGCAAAGCCCGAAGCGCAGGCCATTGTGCCCGACAACATAACCCGCGCTTCCCTGTATGTCATGCATGGTGGGAAACGCGGTGACTGTCAATCCGTCGGGCAGTTCCACAGCCCGCTGCGTTTCAATCTCGCAAAGCCGGGGAATGACCTCCGGTGCTTCCCGGCGCAGAATGGCGCAGGTCTCCGCCGTGGCGAAGACGGGAAGCGTATGATATTTACAAAGCATCCGCAGTCCGGCAACATGGTCCCTGTGGGCATGTGTGAGAAAAACCGCGGAAATATCCTGCATAGTGAGCGCCTGCTGCGCAAGATGTGTACGAATGCGCCGCAGAGAGATGCCCGCATCAAACAGGATGCGCGTGTCTCCCGCGCGCAGCAGCCCACAGTTTCCGCCGCTACCGCTGGCGAAGCTGGTAAAGCGCATAATCAGCCGGCTGTACACATGCTGTCTTCCTGCTCCGGTTGATCCGGATCCGTCAGACGCATAATATCAGCGCCAAGGGCGCGAAGCTTGCCGATGAAATCTTCATAACCGCGCTCGATGAACTCCACATCCTCCAGCTCGGTCAGTCCATCCGCGCAGAGTCCGGCGATGACCATCGCCGCGCCCGCGCGCAGGTCGCATGCCGTCACCGGTGCGCCGGTGAAATGCGTGCCGCCCTGAATCACCGCGACCGTGCCATCCACCTGGATGTCCGCACCCATCTTTCGCAGTTCATCGACGTATTTATAACGATTATCCCAGACGCTTTCCGTGACAACACTCGTGCCCTTTGCCAGGCACAGGAGCGTGCTGATCTGCGGCTGCATATCCGTCGGGAAGCCCGGATAGGGCAGCGTACGGATATTCGTGTGGCGAAGCTGACCCTCTCTCCGCACGAGAACAGCGTCTTCCTTTTCCTCAATCTCCACGCCGATCTCACGCAGCTTGGCCGTGATGCAGTCCAGATGTTTGGGAATGACGTTTTTCACAAGCACCTCTCCGCCCGCAGCCGCGACCGCCGCCATATAGGTGCCGGCCTCGATCTGATCGGGAATCACGGAATAGCTGCCGCCGCGCAGTTCGCGCACGCCATTGATCTTGATCGTATCGGTGCCCGCGCCGCGCACGTCCGCACCCATAGAGTTGAGGAAGTTTGCAAGGTCCACAATGTGCGGTTCCTTGGCGCAGTTTTCAATCACCGTGCGCCCCTTGGCAAGAACCGCCGCGATCATGATGTTCATGGTCGCGCCGACGGAAATTTTATCCAGATAGATGTTCGCGCCCTTGAGCCCATCCTCCGGCGTTTCGCAGCAGATATAGCCGCCGCAGACTTCCACCTGTGCGCCAAGCGCCGTCATACCCTTGACGTGCTGGTCAATGGGACGCACGCCGAAGTTGCAGCCGCCGGGCATCGTCGTCTTCGCCTTGCCGAAACGGCCAAGCTGCGCGCCGATGAGGTAATACGATGCGCGAATCTTCCGCATCATATCATATGCGCCGTCGCTCAGATGCACATTGCGGCAGTCGATCTCCACCGTTGTTTTATTCACCTGCCGGATCTTTGCTCCGTAGCATTTCATAATGCGCAGGAGCATCTCCGTATCGCTGATATTGGGAATATGTTCAATGCGGCAGACACCGTTGACCAACAGCGCAGCGGGGATAATTGCAACGGACGCATTCTTCGCGCCGCTGATTTCCACTTCGCCGTTCAGCGGTTTCCCACCCCGAATCAAATACTTATACTTATCCACGTTTACGACCTCCGAACCGGACGTTTTTTCGTGCTGTGTTATGGAAAAGGGGCCTTATTTCTATGATACCCCAAAGCGTTCATACTAAACCAACCTGCATTATAACACCGTTGCACAGAAATTGCAACCATAGGAAATTTTCTTCTTTTTCAGCCGTCCAAGCTATGTTTCCACCCCGCGATCGGGCTGTGCGACCGCTTCTGCAATGTGAAAAAAACAAGCAGCTCCAGCGGTACGCCATTCCGCTGGAGCTACTTATGGAGAATGAGGGTAAAATGATAAAGATGAAACTGTCTTTTGTATCTTAAATGTTAGCAAACAGTTGTTACGTAAACAACAGGAAGAATATTTCAAAACTATTAAATCGCGAATTATTTTCACTTTTTATGCCAAAATCAGTCAAAAACAGGCCCCCACCAGAGTCCGGGCGCTGTTTTCGCGCCCAGCGCCATCACCGCGCTGTATGCATCGCCGGGGCGGCTCACACGGCAGACGGCGGCACCGAAACGCGCAGCGATTTCCCCCGCAACGCGCGGAATATCGCCATCAAAAAGCAGTTCCTTGACCTCCGCGCAATCTCCTGCGGTTTCCACACAGGCCAGCCCGGTTTTCCCGTTTGCATCCACGATTTCCAGCAGCGCGCCGTGCGCGCGTGCGCAGAGCCTTTCCTGAAAACGGAAAAATTCCTCCGGCATCGCCGCGTGTGCAATATGCGCAAGCAGGACTTCGCGCTTCTCTGCATAGTCCGCTGCAGAAACAGGTCGCAGCAGGATTCCCCCCGTTTCGTTCAAAGCCGGGTAAAGCGCCGTCTGCACAGTGCTGAGATCTGCAAACCCACTGCGCTCGGCATACCACGCGCGCAGGCTCTCCTCCCCCGGCATCAGGCAAAGCGCCGCACCGGCTTCGCGGCAGAGCGCCGCGCTCCGGGCCGTCAAAGCAGCACCGATCCCCTCGCCACGCCGCGCGGGCGTGACGGCGAGCGCATAGAAATACACGGCACTTTCCCGCTCACCAAGCCCGGACACAAGTGCCGCGCCGGGCAGGAGATAGACAGCGCCGAGCAGCGTGTCTCCCTCCAACGCCAGCAGCGCGCGTCCCGGCGCGTAGAGCGTTGCAAAGAAATCGTCAATCAAGTCCTCCGGGTCACCAAAAACTTCTGCCCAGAGGCTTTTCATCGCGTTTATATCATCCCGCGCATCCGAGCGGCGGATCACAAGTTCCGCCATCACTCTGCGCCCCCGCAGCCGCAAAAGCACACGCTGTACTTTTCCACCATGCTCACCGGCGCATAGGAGAGCTTGGCCTTGCGCAGGCCCTCAAGCCCCATATCATCCTCACGGTTGATGTAGCGGATCTCCGGGTGAAGCTGCAAAATGTAACGCACAAACTCGCGATTGATCATCGGGTAAGTGCCCGGAATGTCAGCCCTTGCCTTTTCAAAATGCACGTCATAGGTGTCCGAACTGATTTTTTCCCCAACGGTGAAGGCGACCATCTCCTCGCCGATGTACAGCGCGCCGCCCTCCAGCCCGAGCGCGTCAAAGTGCGCAAACGCGCGCGCGATGGCCGCGCGCTCCGCCTGAACGCTCTTTTTTTGCTGCGCATCTGCGCTGTGCTCGTCCTCCCACTTCTCCAACAGGGGCAGGCAGTCGGCGCAGGTTTCCGCCGTGAGCGGAGTGAAGCGCCAGTTGTCATGTTCGGCCTGAAAGCGGTTGACAAAGTTTCGCTTGGAGTGCAGCTTTTTGCCCGACAGGCTCGCAAGCTTTTCCGCCTCATAGAGGTAGTCAAAGTGATCCCGATCCGGCGTGAACTGCAGCTGCCCCGGATAGAGCGCCTCAAGCTGCGCGCGGTGCGTTTCCGTTACGCCGTTGAGGCAAAAAGGAAAACCTTTTTTCTCCGCGTAATCCCGCAGCGCCTCCACGGCAGCGTGCAGGTCGCCGCTGCCGACAGGAAACGCAAAAAAGGGATGACTGCGATACTTCGGCTTTGCGGCAACGCGGCCGTCTATTTTCGCCACGAGCTGCCGGAAGCTTTCATCCCACATGTACATATTGGCGAAGCTGAAATCGGCGCTGCGTGAATCCTCCGCAGCCGTGCAGGCGTCGATCCACGCCTTGTCCGAGAGCTCCAAATTTTTGAATTCGATCATACAGGCTCCGATATGCGCCGCCCTCTGTTTGGGGCAATTCCCCCCATGCGGCGCTGAATATCCTTATCAGTAAGTGTGCGCGCAGCGGCTTCGGATCTCCGCTTCCAGCCGCTTGAGGTCCTCAAAGGTCTCCGGCCGGCGGCGCGGATCCCGCAGCAGTGCTGCCGGGTGATACAGCGCCATCACGCTGCGCCCGGCCTCGTCCGTGAAGAACTGGCCGTGTTCCTTGGTGATTTTGAAATCCGGCTTGATGAAAGCCATCGCCGCGATGCGGCCAAGGCAGACGATGATCTTCGGATTGATGATCTCAATCTGCCGCCGCAGCCAATCGGCGCAGGCCGCCTGCTCCGTGTTGAGCGGATCCCGGTTCCCGGGCGGGCGGCATTTGACCATATTGGCGATATAAATCCGGCTGCGATCCAGATAGATGATCGAGAGCATATCATCGAGCAGCTTCCCCGCGCGGCCGACAAAGGGCTCGCCCTTCAAATCCTCCTGCTCACCGGGGCCTTCCCCGATGAACAGGACCTCCGCATCGGGATTGCCCACGCCGAAAACGACGTGATTGCGCGTTTCGCAAAGGCCGCATTTTTGGCAGCCGAGGCATTCCGTGCGCAGTTGTTCCAGTTTGTCCATTTGCCCATCCCCTTTCCGGACGGAATATCATCTGTTTTTTTGCAGTATATCACAGCCCGGAAAAAAACGCCATAGAAAATTCCGGCGGCGAAGGACTTGCCATCGCCGCCGGATGAATGGAATTGTTAATGCGCGTTATGCGACCTTCGGGGTGTTCTTGCGGCTGATGACGAACTGCGCGAAGATGACGATGCCGATCAGAACAAGTCCGATCGCGTCGGTCACCAGGCCGGGATAGATCAGCAGCAGGCCGCCGGCCGCGCTGATAATCCGCAGATACCAGGCCATTGGTTTCCTCAAATAGCCCTCCAGCGCCGCGCTGACACCAAAGATGCCAAGCACAGAGGTGATGCAGATCAGGATAACCTCCCACACCGTTGTGTCAACAAACAGCATGGCGGGATTGAGCGCGAACACATAGGGCACAATAAAGGCCGCCACCGCCAGTTTGGTGGATACCAGAGCGGTTTTCATGGGGTTGGACTGCGCGATGGCCGCGCCGGCATAGGCCGCCAGCGCAACGGGCGGCGTCAGATCCGCCACAATGCCGAAGTAGAACACGAAGAAATGCGCCGCAATGGTGGGCACGCCCATGCGAATCAGGATGGGGGCGCAGGTCGCCGCCATAATGCAGTAGTTGGCCGTTGTGGGCACGCCCATACCCAGAATGATGCAGCAGATCATGGTCAGGAACAGGGCGATGATGGTGGAGTTGCCCGCCACACTCGTGATGGCGTTAATCATGACGTTGGCAAGACCCGTCATGGTGATCGTGCCGGCAATGATGCCCGCCACGCCGCAGGCCGCGGCCACGGTGATGGCGCCCTGCCCTCCGGCTGCCAGCGCCTGGAAAATCTTCTTCGGGGTGATCCGGTTGTCCTTGTTGATGAGACCCACCACAATGCAGGCCACAATGGCGATGGCCGCAGCATACTGGATGCTCTTGGAGCTGGTGCCCACCAGGTACACCAGAATCACCAGCGGCGTAAGCAGATACCATTTTCTCAGCAGCGGGCGCAGCTTGGGCAGATCTTCCTTAGACAGGCCCTTCAGACCCAGCTTCTTGGCCTCCAGATGTACAGAAATGAAAATGCCCGCAAAGTACAAAACCGCCGGCAGGATGGCACGAACGGCAATGCTGCCGTATGGCATCTGCACATAGTCCGCCATCAGGAAAGCCGCAGCGCCCATGATGGGGGGCATGATCTGTCCGCCGGTGGAAGCGGAAGCCTCCGCCGCGGCAGCGAACTCCGGCTTGTAACCGGTTCTCTTCATCAGGGGAATGGTAACAGCGCCGCTGCCCACGGTATTGGCAACGGAGGATCCGGAAACCATGCCCTCGAGCGCACTTGCAACCACAGCCGCCTTGGCCGGGCCACCGGAGAAACCTCCCACCAGCGCGTTTGCAAACTGGATGAACACATCGGCAATGCCGGTGCGCTCCAGGAATGCGCCGAAGATGATGAACACCACAATAAACTTGGAGCAAACATTCACGGGCGTGGAGAAGATACCCTCTTTCGTGAAGAACAGGTTATAAACCGTCTTGTTCAGCCGTCCGAAAAAAGAGGGGTTGGACAGGCCCCAGATCAGGGCGTAGGCCACAAAGCAGCCCGCCACGATAAGGATGGGAAGACCCACGCTCCGGCGGCAGACCTCACACAGGGCGAGGATGCCCACGATGCCGATCACGATCTGCCACCAGTTCAGGCGGCTGCCCTGCTGGATGATGTTCATGGCGTTGAAGGTGAAATACAGGAAAGCCGCAGTACCCAGCACCATGGCGAGGATGTCATACCAGGGCATGGAATTCACTTTCTGCTTACCCTTCCGGACGGGGAACATCAAAAACCCGACGAACACGATGCAGGCCATAAAGGAGGTCAGGCGGATCTCCTCGAGCCAGCTTGTGAACAGGGTAACATAAAGGCAAAACAGAGAGAATGCCGCCAGAACGCTTAAAACAACGATCTTGGGCTTTCCCTCCCAGACCCGGGTGTTGGACTCCCGGTCATATTTTTTCATGACGGACTCCAAATCCATGGGTTCGTCAATGGTTGTTTTCTTCTTGAATAATGCCATAAGCAGGCTCCTCCCGGGGAAATGGTGTAAAGCAGGGGCAAGAAAACTCCCGCCTCTGCATTTCTCTCTTCATGCAAAAGAGGGGAGGGTTTCCCCTCCCCCTTGCAAAGCTTTCTTATTCTGCGGTAACGGTGACACCCTTCTCGGCGAAGTACTTGGCAGCGCCGGCGTGGAAAGGTGCGGTCATGCCGGAGGTGGCGTTTTCGACGGACAGCTCAGCACCCTTGCCGTGCTCCTTGGTGATGTCCGCGGCATTGTCGAAGATGGCCTTGGTCAGGTTGTAGACAACTTCCTCATCAGCGTCGGCATCCACGATCATGGTGGCCTTCACGGTGATGGTAACCACAGCCTCGTCCTGACCGGCGTAGGTGCCGGCAGGAATCTCATAGGTGGTGTAGTAGGGAGAAGCATCCATCACCTTCTGGGCGATTTCGCCGTCAATGGGCACCAGGTATGCATCGTTGGTGGTGCACAGCTCGGTGATGGCGGCAGTGGGAGCGCCGGCCACGATGAAGGCGGCGTCAATCTTGCCGTCCTTCAGGCCGTCGGTGCTGTCACCGAAGCTCATGTACTGGGGCTTGATGTCCTCCTCGGTCAGACCCGCGGCGGCAAGCACGTCAACGGCGTTGAAGTAGACGCCGGAGCCGGGGGCGCCGATGGAGACACTGCGGCCGGCCAGGTCGGCAACGGACTTGATTTCGGGATCCATGGTGATCAGCTGAACAGCCTCAGCGTACAGGCCGCCCAGAACGCGGAAAGAGTCGATCTTGCCGTTCTCCTCGAAGGAGCGGGTGCCGTCCCATGCGTAAGCCATAACGTCGGACTGGACAGTGGCCAGCTGATAGTCGCCGGCATCAATGCCTTCGATGTTGGCCTTGGAACCGTCGGTGGAAACAACGTTGACGTCAACGCCAGCGTGATTCTTCATGTACTGACCCAGCACGCCGCCGAAACCGTAGTAGGTGCCGGTGGGGCCGCCGGTGCCCATGGTCATGGAAACACTTTTCCCTCCGCCGCAGGCGCACAGCGCCAGCACGAAGACGACCGCGAGCAGTAATGCGATGATCTTTTTCATTTTACTATCCTCCATATTTATCGTCCGACCCGCAATTTTGAATTTTGAAAGGGCCGGAAATTCAACTGAGCCTATTATAGCGAAGAAATTTGTGCATTACAAGTCAATTTTTGAATTTTTATTAAAAATAATTGCAAAATCGCTGATCGCATCCGGTTTTACTGTCTAAAAGCACACCCTCCCGGGAGCGGAACGGGCACTGTCCGGGAAACCCGCGGCAGACTGTTTCGAACCCATACCAAGCCAAAAACAGCAAAACCGCCGGATATATGACGCATCCGCTCCGAAATCGGATAGCCGCAGCGCAGGATTTTTACCGCACAGCGCATTTTTGTGTTGATGCCAATGAGACACTTATGCTATACTGGATATAGAAAGGGCATATATACCAGCCAGCATTTCTTCATTCATTTATTATGAGGAGGAACCAATATGAAAAAAGCAATCATCACCATCGGCCGCGAATTTGGCAGCGGCGGACGTCTTATCGGTAAGCGGCTTGCTGAAGACCTCGGTATCCCGTTCTATGACAAGGAGATCATAGATCTGTCCGCAAAGAAGAGCGGCCTTTCAGCCGACTTCATCGCCAGCAGCGACGAGCGCGCACCGAGCGCATTCTCCCTTGGAATTTCCCCGACCATCGGCGATACCATCGGCTACTTCATGCAGTACGATGCCCCGGCCAGCGACCGTGCCTATCTGGCACAAACCGCTGTCATCAACGAGCTCGCCGAAAAGGAGAGCTGCGTGATCGTCGGCCGCGGTTCAGGCTTCATTCTGCGCGACCACCCCGACCGCGTCAGCCTGCTGTTCCATGCGCCGCTGGATGACCGAATCCGCCGCGCCGCCGAGGAATACGGCCTGGATGAGCCGGGACTGGCCGACAAGATCATCAAGGTCGACAAGACCCGCTCCAACTTCATCAAGCGCTACACGGGCGAAAACTGGATGGATGCCCGCTCCTATGACCTGTGCATCAACACCTCTAAACTCGGCATTGATGGCTCCGTTGCCGCGGTCAAGGAATATCTCGCCCACCGCTAATGCGCACTCTTGACAGCAGCGCGCAACCTATATATAATACATTTTCACATTCACAATACGTTCTGCGAAAGCCATTCGTGGGACAAGGAGGTTCGCAACGCAAATGAAAAACACGCAGAAAACCATGGACAAGATCGTAGCTCTGTGCAAAGGCAGAGGCTTCATTTTCGCCGGAAGCGAGATCTATGGCGGTCTTGCCAACACCTGGGACTATGGTCCGCTCGGTGTGGAGCTGAAAAACAACGTCAAAAAAGCATGGTGGCAGAAATTCGTTCAGGAAAGCCCCTATAACGTGGGTCTGGACGCCGCCATCCTCATGAACCCCCAGGTCTGGGTCGCCTCTGGCCACGTGGGTGGCTTCTCCGATCCTCTCATGGACTGCAAGGAGTGCAAGGAGCGCTTCCGCGCCGACAAGGTCATCGAGGAATGGTGCCAGGAAAACGGTTTTGATCTGGGCAAGAGCGTGGACGCTCTCAGCCAGGCCGAGATGAAGGCCTTCGTGGAAGAGCACAACATCCCCTGCCCCACCTGCGGCAAACACAACTGGACCGACATCCGTCAGTTCAACCTGATGTTCAAAACCTTCCAGGGCGTCACCGAGGATGCGAAGAACGTCGTGTATCTCCGTCCCGAGACAGCACAGGGCATTTTCGTGAACTTCCAGAATGTCCAGCGCACCACCCGCCGCAAACTGCCCTTCGGCGTTTGTCAGGTGGGCAAGAGCTTCCGCAACGAGATCACTCCGGGCAACTTCACCTTCCGCACCCGTGAGTTTGAGCAGATGGAGCTGGAATTCTTCTGCAAGCCCGGCACCGAGCTTGAGTGGTTCAAGTACTGGAAAGATTTCTGCCACAAGTGGCTGCTGGATCTGGGCATGGATCCCGACAGCATCCGTCTGCGTGACCACGACCCCGAGGAGCTGAGCCACTACTCCAACGCCACCACCGACTTTGAGTTCACTTTCCCCTTCGGCTGGGGCGAGCTGTGGGGCGTTGCCAGCCGCACCAACTTCGACCTGACCGCTCACCAGACCACCTCCGGCAAGGATCAGACCTATTTCGATCAGGAAACCAACGAGCGCTATATCCCCTATGTCATCGAGCCCTCTCTGGGCGCCGACCGCGTGACCCTCGCCTTCCTCTGCGACGCTTACGACGAAGAGATCGTGGATGAGGCCAAGAACGACGTGCGCACCGTGCTGCATCTGCACCCGGCACTCGCGCCCTTCAAGTGCGCGGTTCTGCCGCTTAGCAAGAAGCTCTCCGAGCCCGCGCTGGAAATCTACCACAAGCTGCAGAAGAAGTTCATGGTGGACTTCGACGATTCCGGCAGCATCGGCAAGCGCTATCGCCGCGAGGATGAGATCGGCACGCCCTTCTGCATCACCGTGGACTTTGACACGGTTGGCGACGCAGAGAAGGCCGGCGACGGCTGCGTCACCGTGCGTGAGCGTGACAGCATGACGCAGGAGCGTATCCCGATCGACGCGCTGGAGGACTACATCGCGCAGCGCATCGTTCTGTAACGCAAGCAATACGATAAGATTTTTTCACGCCAAGCCCTGCCATCCCGGCCGGGCTTGGCTGTGTCTTGATTTCACATCCGCGGGCAAAAGGCAGGGATTTTCGTTTCCCGCGCTTTGCCCGTGAACGGAAAGGAGCTTGAGACATGACTGCCGGTCAGCAATTTGTAAAAATACTCCGGCCCTTCGGCTGCATACTCTTTCTGGTCATGCTTGTGCTCTTTCTGCTGCTTGCCTTTCTTCCGAGTCGCGGCGAAGTGATCGATCTGGGTGATTATGCCGTGCCGGAAGGGCTGGATATGCAGGATGCCGATGCGCTTTGTGCGGAGCTGGAAAACAGCGTTTTCCCCCTGTTGCCGGGCGAGGCGGAGTGTTACACGGAAAAGGGCCGTGTGCACGTTGTGTTCGACGGCGAGCATTTTGCCGATTGCAGCAAAACCGTCGGGCATTACTTTCCGGATGCTGATATCACCTATCACCGTAGCGCAAGCGCAGACCTGCACCCGCAATGAAACGGAGGCAATTTCCCTCAATGAAGAATAAATATGAACTTGACATGAGCCAGGGGAAGCTTTTCCCCATGCTTGTTGCATTTGCGATCCCGCTGATTCTCTCGGGCATTCTGCAACTTGCCTTTAACGCGGCCGACCTGATCGTGGTCGGTCGTTTTGCGGGCGAAAACTCACTGGCAGCCGTCGGCTCAAACCAGGCACTTGTGTCGCTGATCGTCAATGTCCTGATGGGCATGGGCACCGGAACGAGCGTTCTTGTTTCCCGCTACTACGGCGCCAAGAACGAGGCCAAACTGCTCGACACCATCCGCACGACGGTGATCATCGCCGTGGTCGGCGGCGTTATTTTCGGCGTACTGGCCATTCTGGTTTCGGGCAGCCTGCTGCGCATCATGGGCACACCTGAGGAAGTGCTTCCGCTGGCAACGGTCTACCTGCGCATCTATTTTGCGGGCCTGCCGGTTCTGGTGCTGTATAACTTCTGCAGCGCCGCGCTGCGCGCGGTGGGCGACACCAAGCGCCCGCTCATCTATCTGGCCATCGCGGGCGTTCTGAACGTGGGCATGAACCTGTTTTTCGTGATCGTGTTCCATATGGGCGTTGTCGGCGTTGCGCTGGCAACCGTGCTCAGCCAGTGCGTTTCCTGCTATCTCACGGTGCGCTGCCTGCTGCGCTCCAAGAGCATCTGCCGTCTGGAACTGAAGGGGTTTCGCTTCTCCTGGGTGTGCTTTAAGGAGATTTTCCGCATCGGTCTGCCCGCCGGAATCCAGGGCTCGCTTTTCTCCGTATCCAACGTGCTCATCCAGTCCTCTATCAACTCCTTCGGTGCGATGGTTATGGCCGGCAATTCTGCCGGCGCAAGCATTGAGTCCTTCAGCTTTGTTGCGCTGGACGCCGTGAGTCAGGCGGCCGTTGCTTCCGTCAGCCAGAACATGGGCGCGCGGAAATATGACCGAACCCGTCAGGCCGTCCGCTGCTGCACCCTGCTGGGCTTCATTGTCGGCGTTGTGATGAGCATGACCATCATCCTGCTGCGGCGTCCGCTCGTGGGCATCTACACCTCCGAACCCGCCGCGATCGAGGCCGGCTGCCGAAGGCTCGTTGTAATCGGCATTCTTTATTTCATCAATGGCTTCCAGCATATGTTCGGCGGCATTCTGCGCGGGCACGGCTACAGTCTGCTGCCCACCTGTATCACACTGATGGGCATCTGCGGTTTCCGCGTCTTTTGGATTTACACCGCCTTTGCCGAAACCCGCTCCCTGGATCTGCTCTACGCATCTTATCCGATCTCTTGGGTGCTCACAATCACCGTGCTGCTCATCTTCTATTTTGCGCTGCGCAAAAAGGCCTATGCCAAAAACGAAGCGCGGGTCGAACATGTACTGCAAAGCGACTGAGCGCGCTGTAAAAACCGAAATTCAACCGGCTGCACATCCCGTGCAGCCGGTCTTCTTTTCTCCGCTTGCTGCGGAAATCGGCACGCAATTGTTTGAATAAAAGGCTACCATTTTTGATCGCAGTATGTTATAATGTCTATGTATAAGATTTTGTCCGGCACAGGTCCCGAAACGGACGATGCGCCG
Organism: Oscillospiraceae bacterium; assembly: GCA_015068035.1. Taxonomy (GTDB): domain Bacteria; phylum Bacillota; class Clostridia; order Oscillospirales; family Oscillospiraceae; genus SIG483. The sequence goes on from SVLI01000002.1 coordinate 144,818, forward strand.
CGTTTTCCCTCTCCAAGGAGGTTACGAATGAAAAAGGTACTTGTACTGGAGGATGAGAGCAGCATCCGCGGCTTTGTTGTGATCAATCTGCGCCGCAGCGGCTATGAGCCCATTGAGGCAGAGACGGGCGAACAGGCGCTGGCGCAGCTGCGCGCAAATCCGGACATTCGCGTTGCACTTTTGGATGTGATGCTGCCGGATATTGACGGATTTGAGGTCTGCCGCCGCATCCGCGCAACGGACAGCAAGATCGGCATCATCATGCTCACGGCCAAGAGCCAGGAGATGGACAAGGTGACCGGCCTGATGACCGGTGCGGACGATTACGTGACCAAGCCCTTCTCCCCCGCTGAGCTGACCGCGCGCATTGACGCGCTCTTCCGCCGCACCGGCGGCGCGGACGAGCCGGAGCAAGACACGATCTGCAACGAGCCGTTCCGTCTCAACACACGCAACCGGACGCTGGAGAAAAACGGCGAGCGCATCCGTCTGACGCAAATTGAGTTTTCCATCACGAAGCTCTTTATGGAAAACCCCGGCAAGGCGCTTTCCCGCGAGGATATTTTCAAAGCCGTGTGGGGTCGCGAATATGACGGCGATCTGAAAACGGTGGACGTGAACATCCGCCGTCTGCGCATCAAGCTTGAGGACAACCCGACGCAACCCACCTACATCACAACCGTCTGGGGTTTTGGCTACAAATGGGGATTCTGAAAGTTTTGACACGCGGCAGGCAATCCAGGCAAAACAAATCGCGCTCCCTGCGCACACGCTGGTTGATCGGCTGCATCTGCGGTCTGCTGGCCGGGTTCATCATTGCCGTTTCCGTGAGCGCCGCGGTTTCCTCCACGAAGCAGGAAAAACGTCTGCGTGCGGAAATGCAGGATGCGCTGCAACTTGCGGACGCTGCGCTGCCGGTCCTGCTTGCGCAGCCGGATGAAAAATACGCAAGCGTCGCGCATCGCTTTGTGTGCAGGTATGATGACCACAATGGTTTGGAGCTGCAGCTCCTCGACGCGGATGGGTGCGTTGAAGCCTCCAGTCGGGAATCACAAATCGGCAGGCGCATTCGCACGGAGGATGTAAAGGCTGCGCTGGATAACGGCGATACACAGTTTGCCAAGAGCAAAGATCCGCGTTTTCTGTCCCTCTCCGCGCCCGTTTCGGAGCAGGACGAAGCGCCTGTGCGCGCGCTGCGCGTTGTCTCTGATCTTGAGGTCGTGCGCCGTCAGGTGTTCCACACAGTGCTCATCACCGCTGTGATCGGCTTGGGCATCATCGCCCTGTTCCTGCTCGGCAGCCTCCTGTATATCCGCACGATCTCAGAACCCGTTACAAAACTGACCGATATGGCTTCCCGCATTGCCGACGGCAGTTACGGCATACAGGTAAAGAAAACCTATAACGACGAGATCGGCGTTCTGACCGACACGGTCAACACGCTCAGCGAGGCGCTGTCCAAGGCGGAAAAGCTGCAAACAGAATTCATCTCCTCCGTCTCCCACGAGCTGCGCACCCCACTGACTGCGATCACCGGCTGGAGCGAAACGCTGATGTATGACGAAGCCATTCAGGGCGACTCCCGCCGCGGCATTCAGATCATCTCCAGCGAAGCGAGTCGGCTGGCCAAGCTGGTCACGGAACTGCTGGACTTCACCCGCATTCAGGACGGGCGCTTTCTGCTCAATGTAGAATCGCTTGACCTTGCAGCGGAGCTGGAAGATCTGGTTTTCTCCTACGGCGGTCTGCTACGGCAGGACGGTGTGGAGCTGTGCTACACGCCTTGCGAGGGGGATGCCCCGCTCATTCTCGGCGATCCCGCTCGGCTCAAGCAGGTGTTTCTGAATATTCTGGACAACGCCGCAAAGTATGGACGCGACGGCGCCTGTGTCGAGGTTTCGCTGTGTTTTGACGAGGCATATATCACCGTCACCGTGCGCGACCACGGCAGCGGCATCCCGGAAAACGAGCTGCCCTTTGTAAAGCAGAAGTTCTACAAAGGCAGCGGCAAGGAGCGCGGCAGCGGCATCGGCCTTGCCGTATGCGAAGAGATCATTGTGCGTCACATGGGTGAGCTCATCATCGAAAACGCCCCGGACGGCGGCGTACTTGTGACCGTGAAGCTCCCCGTTGCGAAAGAATAAGCAAAAAAATCCGACAGAAAAGAGATCGAAAGCATGTCGAAAAAAGATTCATCCTGCGCCTTCCGCACCTCCATCGGCGGGCAGGCGCTCATTGAGGGCATCCTCATGCGCGGACCGGATAAACAGGCCATCGTCTGCCGAAAGGCAAACGGTGAGCTCTCCATCCAGGAAAGCGAGTTAAAACTCATCAAGGACAAGCATCCCATTCTCGGCTGGCCCTTTGTGCGCGGCGTTGTCACTTTTTTGGACAGTCTCGTCAAAGGCATGCAGGCCGTCACATGGTCTGCCGAGCAGCAGCCGGAAGAGTTGCAGGAGGAGCCGGGCAAGTTTGACCTTTGGCTTGAAAAGAAGCTCGGCACGGAAAAGGCGGAGAAAATCGTCTTCGGCATCGCCATTTTCCTCGGCATCGCGCTGGCCGTCGGTCTGTTCTTCTTCCTGCCCACGCTGCTGACCGGACTGATGGACGGTTTCCTGAAAAGCCGTCTGCTGCGCAATCTGGTGGAGGGCGTTATGCGCATTCTGATCTTCCTGCTCTACCTTTGGGCGGTGACGCGCATGAAGGACATCCGCCGGATGTTCTCCTACCACGGAGCGGAGCACAAAACCATCCATTGCTATGAGCGCGGCCTTGAGCTGACGGTGGAAAACGTGCGCACCATGCCGAAAGAGCATCCCCGCTGCGGCACGAGTTTCCTGTTCGTTGTGATGATCGTGAGCATCTTCGTTTTGATGTTCGTCACCTGGACAACGCCGCTGCTGCGTTTGCTCATCCGCCTTTGCCTGCTGCCCATCATCGTTGCGATCAGCTATGAGATCAACCGCTGGGTCGGCCGGCATGACAACGTCCTGTCCACCATCCTTGCATGGCCGGGCCGGCAGCTTCAGCACCTGACCACCTATGAGCCGGATGACGGCATGATCGAGTGCGCCATCGAAGCCCTGAAGCGCGTCATTCCCGAGGAAACGGGAAAGGACGAATGGTAACCGCGATTAAGTAAGCATCGGGAGAGACAGAGAGATGCCCAAAACCTACAACGACCTGTATATCACCGCCCGCCGCGCCCTGCGCGATGCGGGAATCGAGGCCTACAGCCTGGAGGCGCGGCTCATCATTGCGCACGCCAGCGGCAAGACCATGGAAAAGCTGCTGCAGAACATGCAGTTTTACACCAGCGCGGAGGTGGAAACCGAGGTTTCGCGCCTGACCGAACGGCGGCTGCGCGGCGAACCGGTGGCCTATCTGACCAACGCCTGGGAGTTCTACGGTCTGCCAATGGAGGTCACGCCCGACGTGCTGATTCCGCGCACCGACACGGAAACGCTGGTAGACGTGGCGCTCTCCCTCCTGCGCGGGAGGAAAATGGACGCCCGCATCCTTGACCTCTGCTGCGGAAGCGGCTGCATCGGCTGCGCCATGGCGCTGAATCTGCCCGCCAGCCGCGTCGTGATGCTGGACATCTCCGACAAGGCGCTGCGCGTGGCGCGGCGCAACGTCAATCAGCTCGGACTGGGCAGCCGCGTGCTGTGCACGGACGCGGACGCACGCAAAACGCCTCCCATGCTCGTCGGCAGCTTTGACGCGCTGCTTTGCAACCCGCCCTACATCCCCTCCGGCGACATTCTCATGCTTGACCCCTCCGTGCGGGACTATGAGCCCATATGGGCGCTCGACGGCGGCGAGGATGGGCTGGACTTTTACCGCGACATCCTCAAGCACTGGAAAAGCGTCCTGCGTCCGGGCGGCATTCTTCTGTTTGAAGTCGGCATCGGCCAGTCCGAAGCCGTGCAAGCGCTCATGCGCGCAGCGGGCTTTCTGGATATTGGCGTACATCCGGACAGCCGCGGCATCGAGCGCGTAATCAGCGGACACATTTAACGAACGAATATCCGTGCCCACGGCCAAATTTCGGCCGGGCAAAGATATATTTTCGCACCCGCAAACCGGATTCTCCACAGGAAAAGAACGAGAGACTAAATTTAGATGATTGAATGAGGTGACTGCATCATGGCAGAAAAGAAGAAGACGACTGCAACGCCCGTCGGGCCGTCGGAAAACAAGAAGAAAGCATTGGAGACCGCGCTGGCGCAGATTGAAAAGAGTTTTGGCAAAGGCGCAATCATGCGCCTTGGTGACGATATTTCGGTGAACGTGGAAGCCATCCCGACCGGCTCCCTTTCCCTGGACTTTGCACTTGGCATCGGCGGCGTGCCGCGCGGCCGCATCGTGGAGATTTACGGCCCCGAATCCTGCGGCAAGACCACGCTGGCGCTGCACATCGTTGCAAGCGCGCAAAAGGATGGCGGCGAGGCCGCTTACATCGACGTTGAGCACGCACTCGAACCGGCTTACGCCCGGGCGCTCGGCGTTAACATTGACGACCTGCTGATCTCGCAGCCGGACACCGGTGAGCAGGCGCTGGAGATCACCGAGGCGCTGGTGCGCTCCGGCGCGCTGGACGTGATCGTGATCGACTCCGTGGCGGCGCTGCTGCCCCGCAGCGAGCTGGAGGGCGAGATGGGTGACAGCAGCGTCGGCGTCGTGGCACGCCTGATGAGTCAGGCGCTGCGAAAGCTGGCCGGCATCGTCAGCAAGACCGGCTGCATCGTCGTGTTCATCAACCAGTTGCGCGAGAAGATCGGCGTGATGTACGGCAACCCGGAGACAACGCCCGGCGGCCGCGCGCTGAAGTACTTTTCCAGCGTCCGCATCGATATGCGCCGCATTGAAACGCTCAAGAGTGGCGGCGAGATGATCGGCAACCGCACACGCGCCAAGATCATCAAAAACAAGGTTGCGCCCCCCTTCAAGGAGGCGGAGTTTGACATTATCTACGGTGAGGGCATTTCCAAGACGGGCGAGATCATTGATCTCGGCGTGAAGCTTGATCTCATCGAGAAGGCCGGCGCCTGGTTCACCATCGGTGACACCCGCGTGCAGGGCCGCGACGCGGCCAAGCAGCTTCTGCGCGACAATCCGGAGCTGTGCGACCGGATTGAACAGCAGATCCGTGACAACTCGTTTAAGCTTCTCTCCCCGCAGGCACAGGCAGCCGCCCGCGCGGCAGGCCGCGCCATCGCCGTGGACGCTGACGATTTTGAAGGCTGATGCCCGCGGATAAAAAGCGCACACCCGCGGCGGAAAAAACGCCGCGTCAGCGTGCGCTGGAAATGCTCGACCGGCGGGATTACTCCCGCGCCGAGCTGCAGCGCAAGCTGGTGGAAAAGGGCGTCGGTGAGCTTGAGGCCGAAAGCGCGGTTGAATACCTTGTCGGACTCGGTTTTGTAAACGATCTGCGCTATGCGGAGCTCATCGTGCGGCAGTATGCCGCGAAGGGCTGCGGCGCGCGGCGCGTGCGCGAGGAGCTCTATCGCCGCGGCATCGACCGCAACACGATGGACGCCGCGATGGAAACCATGCCCGAACAGGACGAGGCTCTGGAAAAGCTTCTGCGGCAAAAGCTGCGCGGCAGCTTTGATCGCGCAGACATCAAGCGTGCCACCGATTCTCTCCTGCGCAAAGGCTACAACTATGAGGAAATTGCTTCCGCACTTCGCCGTCTGCGCGAAGAGGCGGACGAATAGAATGAACTATTGGAGAACACCATGTCCGAGAAAATTGCTCTGATCTCTTTGGGCTGTCCGAAAAACCTGATCAATAGTGAGCAGATGCTTTTTCTGCTCGCGGAGGCGGGCTACACGCTGGTGCCCGACCCCGACGGGGCAGACGTCGCCGTTGTGAACACCTGCGGCTTTATTGACAGCGCCAAAAGCGAGGCGATTGACGTTATCCTCTCCCTCGCCGCGCTCAAAGAGGCCGGCCAACTGCAGCGCATTGTTGTTTGCGGCTGCCTGTCGCAGCGTTATCGCGCGGAGCTGCGCGAGGAGCTGCCGGAAGTGGATGCCATCGTCGGCGTCGGCAGCTTTTCGGAGATCGTCGCCGCCGTGCGCGGCGCACTCGCCGGAGAAAAGCCCGAGCTTTTCGGCGATATCAACGCCCCCGTGGATGAGACGGGGCGCGCCGTGTCCACCGGCCCGGGCTGGGCCTACGTCAAGATTGCGGACGGCTGTGACAACCGCTGCGCTTTCTGCGCCATCCCCTCCATCCGCGGGCGCTATCGTTCCCGCCCGATGGAGGCCATCGTGGAAGAATGCCGCAGCCTTGCGCAAAGCGGCGTGCGGGAAGTGATTCTCGTGGCACAGGACATCACGCGCTACGGAACGGATCTGAAGCCGAAAAATTCGCTCGCCGCGCTCTGCCGCGAGCTTGTGAAAATCGAGGGTCTGGAGTGGCTGCGGCTGCACTACCTCTATCCCGACCGCTTCGATGACGAGCTCATCGAGTGCATCGCCGCCGAGCCGAAAATCGTGAAATATCTGGACATTCCGCTGCAGCACATCAACGACACCATCCTCCGCCGCATGAACCGCCGCGGCACAGGTGCGGAAATCCGCACGCTGCTGAAAAAACTGCGTGAGCGGATCCCCTCCGTTGTCATCCGCACGAGCCTCATCACCGGTCTGCCCGGTGAGACGCTGACGGAATTCGAGGAGCTCTGCTCCTGGCTGCGCGAGGCGAAGCTGGAGCGCGCGGGCGTCTTTGCCTTTTCCCCGGAGGAGGGAACCCCCGCTGCTGAAATGACGGATCGCGCGGACGAAGAGGAAGCGCAGCGCCGCGCACAGCTCGTCATGGACCTGCAGGCAGAAGTGATGGACGACTGGTGCCGCGCACAGCTTGGCAAAACACTGCGCGTGCTCGTGCAGGGCTATGACGAAGAAGCCGATTTGCTCTGGGGACGGAGCTGGGCGGATTCTCCCGAGATCGACGGCCGCGTGCTGTTTGACGGGGAGGCCGAGCCCGGTTGCTTTGCCGATATTCAAATCAACGCCGTCACAGAGGACGGCGACCTGGTGGGGGTGCTGGTATGACAACCGCAAGCAAGATTACTTTGTTCCGCATCGTGCTGATTCCGGTTTTTTTCGTGCTGATGCTGATCAGATTCCCCGGCCATGACTGGGCCGCCCTCGGCGTTTTCATCGTGGCCAGCCTCACCGATATGCTGGACGGTCATGTCGCGCGGAAGTACGGCCAGACCTCCAACTTCGGCAAGTTTCTTGACCCGCTGGCCGACAAGCTGCTGGTCATCGCAGCGCTTTTGGTCTTTGTTGCCAACGGGCAGATGGCCTGCTGGGCAGCCATGGTCATCATCACGCGCGAGCTAGCCGTGACAGGGCTGCGCCTCGTCGCGATGGAAAGCGGCCTCGTAATCGCCGCCGGACGCAGCGGCAAGGTGAAAACCTTTGTCTCCATGGTCGGCATCTGCATCATGATCCCGGAATGGAAAAACACGGCGATCATCGGTTCTTTCGATCTCAACTGGCTGATCGTCATTCTCATGCTGGTGACGACTGTGTATTCCGGCGTGGAATACTTTGTCAAGAACATCAAACTGCTCAAACACGATAAGTAAACATACCGCAAGCAGAAAGGGCCGGACGAAAACTTCGTCCGGCCCTTTCTTGTTTCTCGATTATAATTTATTGATTTTCGATAAATATTTCTTGACTTTCGGAATTCAGCCCGTTATACTACGAGGCAGATACAGGAAACGGAGGAAAAGCTATGAAGCAAAAAGATATGTCCGTATGGCTGCATGTCATCGTCATTTTGGTTGGGGCTGTGGTGCTGTTTCTCGCGCTTGCGGTTGTGCCGCGGTTCGGCAGAGGGGTTGTGCGGGTAAACCCGATGATGGAGCCTTATTACCTGCCCTGCCTTGTGTTCTGCTGGGTTTCGGTTTTACCGGTGCTCGCTGCGCTCGTGCTCAGCTGGCAGATTTTCTCTGAGATCGGGCGGGACAACAGTTTCTGCATCGCCAACGCGCGGCGTCTTCGGTCGATCAGCTTTCTGGCGCTGGCAGACACGGTGCTGTACGTCATTGTCACCGCCGTGCTCAGTTCTCTCGGCGCGCTCCATCTGGCCTCTTTCGCGGCGCTCTCATGTGTCGTGTTTTTAGGGCTGGCGATCACGGTCATCACGGCCGCGCTCTCTTACCTAACGCGGAAAGCCGCGGACATGAAGACCGAAAACGATCTGACGATTTGAGGGGCGCCGTATGGGAATCATTGTCAATCTGGATGTTATGCTGGCAAAGCGGAAGATGAGCCTCACGGAGCTCTCCACTCGCGTGGGGCTGACCATGGCCAACCTGTCCGTGCTCAAAACGGGCAAGGCCAAGGCCATCCGTTTTTCCACTCTGGAGGCGCTTTGCAGCGCGCTGGACTGTCAGCCCGGCGATCTGCTGGCGTTTGAAGAAGATAACTAAAGCCCGTTCTACAATCTGTTCTGTAAGGAGGTTTGAAACATGGACGAACTGAACAGACCGCAATCACAGGAAAATTCCGCGCTGCCGACTCCGCCGGCACCCCCTTACGAAGCCGCGCCGCAGCGGCCGCCCTTGCGCTTCACGGTCAAGGACTGGCTGTTTATTCCGGCGGCGCTGCTGCTGGGCTGGCTTTGCATGGGCGCATACAACGCCACGTCCTTTTTGGACTACGGCCCCGCCGGTCTCGGCGTCACGGTCTTTGTCACGGCGCTGCTCGCCGCCGTTTTTGTGCGGCTGGGCAAAAAGGTGCAGCTGAATACCTTTTCGATTTTCTGCGCTGCATGCGCCTTTTTGCTCGGCCTGAGCTGCTTTCTGGGCGGCAATGCAGCTATGTATTTCCTCAACGCCTTCATCACGCTCGCCGTCGGCATCCTCGCCGTGTTCTCCCTCTCCGGGCAGCTCCGAAAGCCGAATGCCACGCTCTCGCAGTTTGGGGAGGCGATGGGGCTCTTCTTCAAGTCCATCTTCCGCTATTCGTTCACGCCCTTTCGCGCCCTGGGCTCTCTGCGGCGCGGGGACAAAAAACGCACTTACGGCATCCTGATCGGCCTGCTCTGTGCGATCCCGGTGCTGGCGATCGTGCTGGCGCTGCTCATCAGCGCGGATTCGGTGTTCTCCGGCATGTTCACGAACATCGGGGACTGGCTGGGCGATACGGATTTCCCGCGCTGGCTGTGGAAAGCCGTTCGCGTTGTCCTTGTGGGGCTGCTGTTCTTCTCGGGGCTGTATTTTCTCACGCAGACGCGCAGCGCGCCGCAGCAGGCGCAGTCCGATGCGCAGGAAACGAAGCAGCCGCACGCAGCCGCGCCTTTTGTGACAGTCCTTGTCCTGCTGGACATCGTTTACGTCGTCTTCTCCGTCATCCAGATCGTGTTTCTTTTTGGCGGTGCGGAGACGGCGACGATGCAGGGCGGCTATGCCCAGTATGCCCGCAGCGGCTTTTTCCAGCTCGTCGCGGTCGCGGCAATCAATCTCTGCACGGTGCTGCTCACCGTCCTTTGGGCGAAACGCTGCACGGAAAGCGGCCGTCTCGCGCTGCGCGTTTTAGCGCTTGTGCTGCTCGGCCTCACGCTCATCATCCTTGCCAGCGCCGTGTTCCGGATGTCGCTGTATATCTCGGTCTACGCGCTGAGCATGCTGCGACTGCTGACGCTTTGGGCCATGTTCGTTATCCTCGTGAGCATCTTTGCCGCTGCATGGAAGACGCTGCATCCGGAGTTCAACTTCTGGCGCGTGCTGTTTGTGGTGGCGCTCTGCTCCTGGACGCTGCTCTCCCTGATCGGGCCGATGCGCATCATCGCGGAATACAACGTCAGCGCCTTCATAAGCGGACAGGTCGCGCAGTTTGACCTCCAGTATTTCGAGGCCGCTATCGGCTGGAACGGAGAAATTCTGCCCGCGCTGCGCCGTTTGCAGGAGAGCGGGATGTACTCCAACGCCAATGAGCTGAAGTGGGCGATCTCCCGTGTGCAAAATAACAGCGACGTAATTTGGACGCATCTGCACCTGCACGACCTCCTGCCGCGCTAAAACAAGGGGGGCTAAAGGCAGGCATGCGCAAGCTTCAAAGCACACAAGCGCCGCGCTTCCGCCCTGTCTGGCTGCACAAACAAATCACTTTGGGATGAACCCATCCCCACTCCCCACCGACGGAAGGAGGAAAACACATGCCCAATTCACGGTCTGTCCGTGCTTCGACAAGCAGACGGGCATTGATCAAATTGTTGTCCGTCGCGCTTCTCCTTTGCATCTGCGTTTCGCTTTCGGGCTGTTCGCTGCATTCCCTGGTCGGAGACGGTCGCGGAGACTGGACGCTGGAACTGTTCGGCGGTTATGCAATCGTTAAAGTCAACTCGTATTGCATCAATCTGGTGCGTTTATTGGAGGACGGCGCAGGCAGCACGTATATCATCCCGAACTTCTTTGTTCAGGGATTTCAGACATCCGAGCCGTATATTCTGCTCAAAGGCATCCGCTGTGAGGGTGAATTTGCCACAGACATAGAACGAAATGCAACGGATTACAGCTACTATCTTTTCAACACCGCAGACGGGATGCTTGCAGGCCCCTATGCATCGTTTGACGAGCTTGCTCATTCCTGCGCTGACCACGCGCTGCTCGTGCAGGACACATGGCTCAGCCCGCAATCGCTCGTAAACGGGATAGAGCCGAAGCGCGGCGAGCACGGAAACACTTATTATTATTGCAAGCCGGAAACGGCAGTTGCCGCAAGCGCGGCATAAACAATTCCGGTGCGCTGCTTCATCCATCCGCGATGCGCTTTCGGGAAGCGATTGCAAAGCAAAATTCAATCTGACTGTGCAGAGTCCTTTCGACTGCATTTTTTCGTCCATGCTCCTATACTTGGGGCATGGACGTCATTTATGTAGACAGCCTGTTTATCCTCAACGCCGTAATTGACTACTTCATCCTGCTCGCTGCGGCGCGGCTTTGTCCCCATCCGCCAAGGCGAGGGCGTCTCGCGCTGGCCGCGGGCTTCGGGGGTCTGTATGCGGTTATCTCCGTTCTGCCCGCTTTTGCTTTCCTGCGCTTTGCGCTGATGAAGCTGCTCTGCGGCGAGGCGATGGTGCTCATCGCGTTCGGCGGGCAGGGTCGGCTGCTGCGCACAAGCGTTGTGTTCCTGGCGGTTTCAGCGGCTTTCGGCGGCGCAGTCTGGGCGATCAGCATGTTCTTCAACGGATTTTTCCCAGCGCAGCCTTACATACCCGTTTCGATGCCGATGCTCGCCGTGTCCTTTTCGATCTGCTACCTCGCCGTCTCCCTCGTGTTCCGGCGCATCGGCGGGCGGGCGGAAAGGAAGCTTCTGCGCGTGGAAATCACGCTCTCCTCGCGCAGCGTAGCTTTCACCGCGCTCTCGGACACGGGAAACGAGCTGCATGAGCCGGTTTCCGGCGCGCCGGTCATCACGGCGGAGGCTGCCGCGCTCGCCCCGCTGCTGCCGCCCGGAATTGAGCTCACCGGGGATGCGGAAACCGATTTTCAGCTTCTCGCGGAGGACGCGGCGCTTCGCGCCCGCTTGCGGCTCATCCCCTACGCCGCCGTCGGCGTGAACGCCGGGATGCTGCTCGCGCTGCGGCCGGATCGGGTCACCGTGGACGGCAGGGCGGCCGGAGCGCACTTCGTTGCGTTCTCCCCGAACACGCTGTGCGCGGACGGAGAGTATCAGGCTGTCATCTGAACCCACTTTGCCACGCTCAAAAGGAGGTGCCTGTGAAGCGCAAATCCAAACAGATCCTGCATCGGCTGCGCGCGGCGCGGCTGATGCGCAAGGCCGCACGACGGCTGAATCTGCCGTTGCCCGGCAATGTGCTGTACATCGGCGGAAGCGACACGCTGCCGCCGCCGCTGAACAAGGAGCAGGAGGCAGCGGCGCTCGATGCGCTGAAAAGCGGCGACGCACTCGCGAAAAAGACGCTCATTGAGCACAATCTGCGCCTTGTGGTCTACATTTCCCGCCGCTTTGAAAACACCGGCGTCAATCTGGAAGATCTCATCTCCATCGGCACGATTGGGCTCATCAAAGCCGTCGGCACATTTCAGCCGGAGAAGAACATCAAGCTTGCGACCTATGCCTCCCGCTGCATTGAAAACGAAATTCTCATGCATCTGCGCAAGATCAGCGCGCAGCGCGCGGAGGTCAGCTTTGACGAGCCGCTCAACACGGACTGGGACGGCAACGAGCTGTTGCTTTCGGACGTGCTCGGCACGGACGATGACGAGGTGTCCCGCCCGCTCGAGGACGATGTGGACCGCCAGCTGCTTCTGCAGGCTGTGAGCCGCCTGTGCGAGCGGGAAAAGAAGATCATCACGCTGCGCTTCGGCCTCGGCGGCAGGCCCGAGCGCACACAAAAGGAGGTTGCTGACCTGATGGGCATCTCCCAAAGCTACATCAGCCGCCTGGAAAAACGCATCATCTCGCGCCTGCGGCGGGAGATGATCCAGCAAATGTAAAACGGCAAAACAAAAAGACAGCGCAATCATTCGATTACGCTGTCTTTTGCATACAACTGTTTTTCGTCCACCGGACAAGTCCGGGGAGGATGCCCCTCGCGCTATCTTTTTTCGCCAAGGTAAGATTCCAGAATCAGCGAGGCGGCAACGGCGTCCACCGTCTCTCTGTGCCGCTTCATGCGCTTTCCGTTTTCGTGGAGGATGCGGTGTGCATCAATGGTCGTGCGTCGCTCATCGCGCAGCAACACCTCCGTCGCGCCGGCCTCTTCCAGCAGAGCTTTGAACTGCCTGCTTTTCTCCGCGCGCGGACCTTCGCTGCCGTCCATATTCTTCGGCAGGCCGAGCACGATGGTGCCGACCTCGCGTTTGCGTGCTTCTTCCACGATGCAGGAAGCTGCCCGCTCCATATTCCACTCTTGCAATGTCCAGGCCTCGCCGCAAAGCGTGCCTGTAAGATCCGATACGGCAAGCCCGATGCGGGCATCCCCGTAGTCGATCGCCATTATGCGCATAAGCCTTTCCTGTCCGGACGCGTTATTCCTGCGCGTCCTCTTCCTTTACTACCTGCACTTTCGTGCGGTCCACATATCTCACAAGGCCCAGCTTGCGAAGCTGTCTTGCAATGGGCACCAGAATGGGGATGAAGATCAGCTTCACAGCGCCCATTCCAAGCTCCTGCGGAATGCGGCTGATGAAGAAGCCCCAATAGGTCTTGCTGTCATAGAGCTGCGAAATCCACAGCGTGTTGAGAAACAGCGCAAAAATCACGCTGTTGGCCACAACCGGCACAACCATGTTCCGCCAGAAGCGAACGCGATTCTTGTTGTCAAAAACCCTGGAGTTCTGATACAGGAAGAACCCGAACACCGCGCCCATCAGCGCGCCGCAAATGGAAAATCCGGGGTGATAGGGGCCAAACGGGAACAGCAGCGCGCCGATCAGGTCACCAAGACCGCCCACAATGGCGCCGCCGATGGGTCCGTAAAGCATCGCACCCATGAGAATCGGGATGAAGTTCAGTCCGATCTTCAGAAACGGGGTCTGAATGGAACAGAACCGGTTGAGGACAACTTCCATCGCAACCAGAATGGCGCAATGGCAAATCGCGCGTAAACCCAGCTTTTTCATAATTATATTTTCTCCTTTCCTGGCCATTGCCACGAAAGGAGGTTCTTGCTCCTTAGGTGGCAGCGGATGCGAATATGACACCGCGTCCAACGACTTCGTCCAGAGGCAACTTCCCATCCCCTGGCACTTTACGCGTCATACTCTACTCTGTTGACGGAACAATTCCGTCTCCCCAACGGGCCTTCTCCCGCCGGGCGCATAGGGCAAATTTATTCTGCGATCTCCAACCCCCTTACTCTTGCCTCGCCTGCCATATACAGCGAACCGACGCAGCAGGCAATGCCGTTTGTCTCGGCGGCACGGCGCATCGAAACGCGCACCGCCTCTTCAATGCTTGCGCAAGCCGTCACCGGCTTGCCGTATTTCTTCAGCCGCTCCGCAAGCTCTTCGCTGCTCATGGCGCGGGGAGAATTTGGTGTTGCGGTGATATATTCGTCCGCTTCAATGTCAATAATATCCGTGAGGCTGTCCACATCCTTGTCCGCAAGAATGCCAACCATCATAATGTGATGCTCCTCGGGGAAATAGCGGCGCAGATTGTCGCGCACCGTCTCCGCGCACTGCGGGTTATGGCCGCCGTCCACGATGAACCACGGATCGCGCGAAACGATCTCAAAGCGGGCGGGCCAAACCGTCTTGCGCATTCCCTCGCGCACGGCCTCTTCCGAAATGGCAACGCCGCGTGCACGCAGCGCCTCGATGGCCTCGAGCGCGACCGCTGCGTTATTGAGCTGATGCGCGCCAAGCAGCGGCAGCTGCATATGGGCAAAGCCCTTGTAGGAAAAGACCTGTCCCTCGCGGCTGTCCCCTTCGGGAACGAGCTGCGTGAAGTCCGCAGGGCAGTAAACCGCCGCGCCCTTCTCCTCGGCCACGCCGCGGAAAACATCCATAACACTCTGCTTCTGGTCATAGGCCACGACCGAGCAGCCGGGCTTGATGATGCCGGCCTTCTCCGCCGCGATGAGCTCAACCGTGTCGCCGAGTTCCTTGGTGTGGTCAAGACCGATGTTGGTCAGCACTGCGACCTCTGTGTTCTCCACCACGTTTGTGGCATCCAGTCTGCCGCCCATGCCGACTTCCAGAACGACATAGTCGCAGCCCTTCCGCTTGAAATATTCAAAAGCAATTCCACTGACGATCTCAAACTCCGTCGGGCTGTCCTCCATACCCAGCGCAAAGGGCTTGATCAGCTCCGTAATCTCGCAGAGTTCGTCGTCCGTGATCATCTGGCCGTTGACCTGCATGCGCTCGTTGAACGACCACAGATAGGGCGAGGTGTTCAGGCCGACGCAATAGCCCGCCTCCTGCAGAATGGAGGCGATCATGGACGCCGTGGAGCCCTTGCCGTTCGTGCCGGCAACGTGGATGTATTTGCATGCCTTTTCCGGATTTCCGAGCAGGCGGAGCAGTTCCGAAACGCGTTCCAGACCCGGCCGGCTTCCGACCCAGTCCACGCTCTCGATAAATTCCATCGTCTCTTTTATATTCATAAGGAGTGCACCCCCAAGTAATATTGCTGCAAAATCAGCATTTGCAGTCTGTCCCGCAGTCCATCCTGCTGATGATTTAGTGTATCACTGTATATACCGAAATGCAAGATTTTTTCTTGTAAAGCGCGCGGACTTGTGCGCACATTTTCCCCTGTAAATTCCTTGCATTTTTTCTGCAAAAAATGTTTGACTTTCCTGTTTTCATATGGTATAGTCATTTTACCTGTCGGCAGAGAGGTTTGTTTTTTTGCGCAAAAACCGCTTTGCTCATACAGGGAGGCAGCTGGTCCCCTGATGGGCCAAATATAAAAGGAGGTGCCGAAATGCGAGTTAAACTGACCCTTAGATGCAACGAGTGCAAGCAGAGAAACTACAACACGTTCAAGAACAAAAAGAACACTCCGGACAAGCTCGAGATGAGCAAGTATTGTCGTTTCTGCCGCAAGCACACCGTGCATACCGAAACCAAGTAAGGCTTTCAGAAAGGATGCGCGAAATGGCAAAAGAAGAAAAGAAACCCACTGCCCCCAAAGCAGCCGTCCAGAAGAAGCCTGACAAGAAGCCCGGTCTGTTCAAGAAGATCGCCAAGTGGTTCCGCGAGATGCGCAGCGAACTGAAAAAGGTGATCTGGCCCACGCCGAAGCAGCTTCTCAACAACACCATCGTGGCGCTTGTTGTGATGGCCGTGTTCGCGATCGTGATCTGGGCGTTCGACCAGCTTGCGAGTGCCGCGATCCAGGCGCTCATCACCATTACGGGTTAAGCAAGATGGCTGAGACGGCAAAATGGTATGTGATCCACACATACTCCGGTTATGAGAACACCGTTGTAGCCTCCATTTTGAAGGCTGCGGAAAACCGCCGCATGCAGGATCTGATCCTGGATGTGAAGATTCCCATGGAGACCGTGACGGAGAAGACCGACGCCGGCGACAAGATCGTCGAGCGCAAGCTCTTTCCCGGATATGTGCTGGTGAAGATGATTATGACGGACGAGAGCTGGTATCTCGTGCGTAACGTCCGCGGCTGCACCGGCTTCGTGGGCAGCGCGGGCAAACCCATCCCCCTCTCCGATCAGGAGATCTATGACATGGGCGTGGAGCGGCACGAAATCGTGGTCGGCTTCGACATCGGCGACACGGTCAAGGTCGTGGACGGCCCGCTGGAGGGCTTCCTCGGCACAGTCGACGAGCTGGAGCCCGAGAAGGATCGGGTCCGCGTCATTGTTTCCATGTTTGGGCGTGAGACGCCCGTCGACCTTGATCTCGATCAGGTCGAAATCGTAAAAGAATAATCAGGAGGTGCTTTAGAAGTGGCACAGAAAATAGTTGGATACGCCAGATTCCAGGTTCCCGCCGGCAAGGCGACTCCCGCCCCCCCGGTTGGCCCGGCTCTCGGTCAGTACGGTATCAACATCTCTCAGTTCACCAAGGATTTCAACGAGCGCACGAAGAATGACATGGGCATGATGATCCCCGTCATCGTCACCGTGTACTCCGACCGCAGCTTCAGCTTCGTCACCAAGACGCCCCCGGCCGCTCTTCTCATCAAGAAGGCCTGCGGCATCGAGACTGCCTCCGGCGTGCCGCAGCGCGACAAGGTCGCCACCATCAGCCGTGAGGATCTGCGGAAAATCGCCGAGCAGAAAATGCCCGACCTCAACTGCACCGACATCGACGCTGCCATGAGCATGATCGCCGGCACCTGCCGCAGCATGGGCGTCCTTGTGGCGGCTGAGTAAGTCCGCTTCCCCGCAAGTGGGAGGATGTGCAAACGCATATCTGCCTAACCACATTTCAAGGAGGAAATTAAATTGTTCAGAGGTAAAAATTATAAAGAGAGCGCTAAGCTCGTTGACAAAAGCAATCTTTACGATGCGCAGGACGCCTTCGCCCTCGTATGCCAGGCCAGCAAGGCCAAGTTTGACGAAACCGTCGAGCTGCATGTGAAGCTCGGTGTTGACAGCCGTCATGCCGACCAGCAGGTCCGTGGCGCCATCGTGCTGCCCCACGGCACCGGCAAGACCCGCCGCGTGCTCGTTTTCTGCAAGCCCGAGCGTGAAGAAGAAGCCCTCGCGGCCGGCGCCGATTTCGCCGGTGGCCAGGATCTCGTTCAGAAGATTCAGACCGAAAACTGGTTCGATTACGATGTCGTCGTCGCCACGCCCGATATGATGGGTGTCGTCGGCCGTCTCGGTAAGCTCCTTGGCCCCAAGGGCCTCATGCCCTCCCCCAAGGCCGGCACCGTGACCCCGAACCTCGCGCAGGCCATTGCGGAAATCAAGGCCGGTAAGATCGAGTACCGTCTCGACAAGACCAACATCATCCACTGCCCCATCGGCAAGGTCAGCTTTGGCCCCGAGAAGCTCATGGAGAACTACCAGACGCTCATCGGCGCGATCGTCAAGGCCAAGCCCGCCGCTGCCAAGGGTCAGTACATCCGCAGCTGCGTTACCGCTTCCACCATGGGCCCCGGCGTCAAGATCAACGCCAACAAGCCTGTGTAAGCGATTTAACATCAATTACAAACGGCGGAGTTTCCGAAACGGAAGCTCCGCCGTTTTATTTTGCCCAAAACAAAACTATACTGCAGGCAACACAAACAAAAATTACCCCGCCCGAAATCGGGCGGGGTAATTTGGTTTTTCTTATTTGCAATCCACAGAAGCCATGTGACCGATCAGGTCGAGCAGCTTGTTGCTGTAGCCCCACTCATTGTCATACCAGGCCATGAGCTTGACAAAACGGGAATTGAGCAGGATGCCGGCGCCCGCATCGAAGATGCTCGTGCGCGCATCGCCCAGGAAGTCGGAGGAAACAACCGCTTCATCTGTGTAGCCGAGGATGCCCTTGAGTTCGCCCTCAGAAGCCTTCTTGACGACCTCGCAGATCTCCTCATAGCTCGCGTCGCGCGCGAGGTTCACGGTCAGGTCCACGATGGACACGTCCAGCGTCGGCACACGCAGACTCATGCCCGTCAGCTTGCCGTTGAGTTCGGGAATCACCTTGCCGACAGCCTTGGCAGCGCCGGTGGAGCTGGGGATAATATTGCCGGAGGCAGCACGGCCGCCGCGCCAATCCTTCATGGAGTTGCCGTCCACGGTGCGCTGCGTCGCCGTCGTGGAATGCACCGTCGTCATCAGGCCGGACTCAATGCCGAAATTCTCATGGATGACCTTGGCCAGCGGCGCGAGGCAGTTGGTTGTGCAGGAAGCGTTGGAAACAACGTTCATGCTCGTGTCATACTTGTTCTGGTTGACGCCCATGACGAACATCGGCGCATCGGCGCTCGGCGCAGAGATGACAACCTTTTTCGCGCCTGCCGCCAGATGGGCAGAGGCCTTCTCCGTCGTCGTGAAGAGGCCGGTGGACTCAACCACGTAGTCCACGTTCAGCTCGCCCCAGGGCAGCTGGGCAGGATCGCGCTCGGCAAACACGCGCACTTCCCGATCCCCGACCAGAATGCTGTTTTCGGTCGAAGAAACCTTCTCCTTGAGCGTTCCGTGCATCGTGTCATATTTGAGCATGTATGCCATGTACTCCGGGCTGAGCAGGTCATTGATGCCCACGAACTCAATGTCCTCTCTCTGCAGTCCCGCACGGAAAACCAGTCTTCCGATGCGGCCGAAACCATTGATTGCTACCCGGATTTTCTTTTCACAGCTCATTGCATTTTCCTCCAAATCTTATACCTGATTATTCTGTTGATATCAAAATGTAGGATGCTTGCTTGCAGCTCCCATTATACGCCCCCTACACAATTTTGCAACAGCTACCGGCGGATACCTCGGAAATTTTTTCTAAAAAAACGTAAAAAATTTGCTTTACCCCCTTTACAAACAGAAAACAGTCTGCTATACTCTAATTGTAAATGATAATTATTACTGTTAAGGGGGTGGGGCGATGCCGGCAGTCAGCAGACACAGTGCAAAGCGGGATGCGATCCTCTCGGCGCTTCGGGAGACGACTTGTCATCCAAGTGCGGAATGGGTTTATTTGCGTCTGAAGCCGGAGCATCCGGATCTGAGCCTTGGCACAGTTTACCGAAATCTGGCTCTGTTTCGCCGACGCGGCGACATTTGCAGCGTTGGAACAGTCGATGGGCAGGAGCGTTTTGACGCGAACACCGGCGTGCACGCGCATTTCATCTGCGAAAAATGCAGCTGCGTGCAGGACATGGACGCCTCGCTCGTCCCGCGGGAGTCCTATTCGGAGCTCACCGCACAGTACGGGTTCAGCCCAAGGACACACACGCTGACCTTTTACGGACTGTGTCAGGACTGTGTGGCACAGGAAAAAGAAGCATAAATACGCGCACAATTCCCTTTGGGATCAAAAATATTAAGAATTATAAATCAGGAGGAACATAATATGAAGAAGTTTGTTTGCCGAATCTGCGGTTACGTCCACGAGGGTGACAGCGCGCCCGAGATCTGCCCCCAGTGCAAGCAGAAGAACGCCTTTGACGAGGTCGTTGGCGAGATGAAGCTGGCCGCCGAGCACGAGTACGGCGTCTATGCCAAGACCGTGAAGAACAACGAGAACGTCTCTGACGAAGACAAGAAGTACATCCTCGAGCAGCTTCTGGCCAACTTCAACGGCGAGTGCAGCGAGGTCGGCATGTACCTCTGCATGGCGCGCATCGCGCACCGCGAGGGCTATCCCGAGATCGGTCTCTACTGGGAGAAGGCCGCTTACGAAGAGGCGGAGCACGCAGCGAAGTTTGCTGAGCTTCTCGGCAGCGAGCTGGAGCCCAACATGACCGACTGCACCAAGAAGAACCTCGCCTGGCGCGTGGATTGCGAATACGGCGCGACCGCCGGCAAGACCGAGCTGGCCACCGTCGCCAAGAAAAACGGCCTGGATGCCATCCACGACACCGTCCATGAGATGGCCCGCGATGAGGCTCGCCACGGCAAGGCGCTGGAAGGCCTGCTGAACCGTTACTTCAAGTAAGCCGAACAAATTATCTACTCCCCGCAGAATATCTGCGGGGAGTATTCTAAGGTAAAAGAGGAAATGTTATGAATACCAAGGCTCTCTACAATCTGTCCTACGGTGTATATTTCATGTCCGCACAGGATGGCGGCAAAGATAACGCCTGCATCATCAACACCGCCGTGCAGGTGGCGAATAACCCCACCCGCATCTCCGTCGCGGCGATCAAGGGCAATCTCACCCACGATATGATTCTTGCCACCGGAAAGTGCAACCTCTCCCCCCTGACCACGGATGCCCCCTTCTCGCTGTTCCAGCATTTCGGCATGCAGTCGGGGCGGGACGCGGACAAGTTCGCGGATTTCCCCCATGTGGCAAGAAGCGAGAACGGCCTTTATTATCTGACCGCGTATTCCACCGCGTTTTTGTCTTTGAAGATCGTGGAGTCTCACGATCTGGGCAGCCACACGCTCTTCATCGGCGAGCTGGTGGATGGTGAGGTGCTCTCCAAGGGTGAAAACTGCACTTACAGCTATTATCAGTCCACCATCAAAGCAAGCGCGCCGAAGCCTGCGGTGAAAAAGGGCTGGAGATGCAAGGTCTGCGGCTATGTTTACGAGGGCGACAAGCTTCCCGAAGATTATATCTGCCCGGTTTGCAAGCACGGCGCCGAAGATTTCGAATACTTTGAGGAGACCGAGGCCGCGGCGGCACCGGCTCCTGCCACCGTCGAAGCAAAGCCCGCGGGCAGCAAGAAGTTTGTTTGCCGAATCTGCGGTTACGTCCACGAGGGTGACAGCGCGCCCGAGATCTGCCCCCAGTGCAAGCAGAAGAACGCCTTTGACGAGGTCGTTGGCGAGATGAAGCTGGCCGCCGAGCATGAGTACGGCGTCTATGCCAAGACCGTCAAGAACAACGAGAATGTCTCTGACGAAGATAAGAAGTACATCCTCGAGCAGCTGCTGGCCAACTTCAACGGCGAGTGCAGCGAGGTCGGCATGTATCTCTGCATGGCGCGCGTCGCGCACCGCGAGGGCTATCCCGAGATCGGCCTCTACTGGGAGAAGGCCGCTTACGAAGAGGCGGAGCACGCAGCGAAGTTTGCCGAGCTTCTCGGCAGCGAGCTGGAGCCCAACATGACCGACTGCACCAAGAAGAATCTTGCCTGGCGCGTGGATTGCGAGTACGGCGCGACCGCCGGCAAGACCGAGCTGGCCACCGTCGCCAAGAAGAACGGCCTGGATGCCATCCACGATACGGTGCATGAGATGGCCCGCGATGAGGCCCGCCACGGCAAGGCGCTGCAGGGTCTGCTGGAGCGGCACTTCAAGTAAGAATAAAACGCCTGAAACAAAAAGGCACACGGATCCTCCGTGTGCCTTTTTATTTGCTTAAATAACGGGAGCCTTATCCAGAATACCAAAACCGCAATGGTAATGGAGCTTCTTTACATAGAAAGACTTCACAGCCTGCTCGGCATCATCCCTGCCTTTCGGGATACGGATGATCATTTTCATGATATTCTCCCCATCCACCTGACAGATCACGTGGCACTGCATATCGCTCTGCTCCGGCGACGTGCCCTGCACGTAGAAACGGACGCATCCCTGTTCGCTGTATTCCACAAAATCGTTTTGCTTTCCGTAGGAGAGGAAATCCCGCTCCTGGGCGCACAGCTCTTCCGCAAACGCCGTCAAATCGGTCACACCCGCGGGCATGGGATGCACGGACACTTCCAAAGAACTCTGATCTTCCGAACAGGTGAAGAGGATGTCAATATCATTCCCCTCATTTTCCAGATTGTAATCCACCTGGTCATAGAGTGCGGGAGGATACTTGAAGAAGAACTGATTCTGAGGCCCGGTGTAAGTGGAATAGGTTGCGGTGGCGATATAGGTCTCATCATAAAGAACTTCCCGACCTCTTCGGGATTTCAGTTCCGGTTCCGGAAAACGGACGAGAGGATCATTCAGCCGCTCTTCCTCAGCCTGACGCTCCGCTTCCAGACGCTCTTCCTCGGCCTGCTTTTCCGCTTCCGCCAGTTCTTCATCAAATGCGCTGGGTTTCAGCTCGATACGCTGGTAATCATTGGACTCCGCCCAAATATCATGGAATTTCCAACCCTCATGCTCTGTTTCCGCATCCATGTCATTGAAATAGGTCAACTTCGAGAGCAGGTCGTTTTCGTGTTCCAGAGAATAGATGTAGGGGCCGGCAAAACCGGTTACGCGGACTTCGTCGCACTTCCAATCCACACGAACCAGCTCTCCCACTCCGATCAGCCGGGTGTCGATCCAGATCTGATCCTTTTCATCCAGGTAGATAGAATAGCGTCCCCTCTCACCCAGATCCACATAGTGGAGGGATACGAACCGGTCTGTTTTTCTGTTTTCTTCCGGATGGGTAAAGGTGACGACCTCATCCTGGCTGTATTTGTCAATAAATACGATCTGATCGTCCCGCAGGTACAAAATGCCGTCGTCGCCCGCCATGGTATAGGGGAGGCCTGTACCGTTATAGGTGGGGGTGAAGGAGACCAACTCCTCCCGCTGGTTCGGTGCGCTCTGCAGAAAGACGGTGATCTCACCATCTTTGGCCTTTTCCGCGAAATAGGCGCAGTTTGTTTCGCTGTCATATTCAATCAGCAGGCCGTTGCGCTGAGCATACGCCACAACGCCCACCTCATCGTAAGAGAACTTTGTTTCTTGGGTTGTATCTTGCCGCTGCAGAATATCATAGACCCGTTCAAATTGTTCTTCTACAGAAAGTTTCTCGAAATCGCTGGTCCAGTTGGTCTTTTTCCAAGTGTAGTAGCCCCTTTTGCCGCATACAAACACTTTGTCATAACCGAATACATAGGCATCGGTTCCCTTGACCACCAGAGCATCTGTTTCCTTTGCCCGATAACCCGCGTTGCAGTAATTGTCGGTGATGGTGGGATTCTGCACGTAAAGGACACCGTTGGCGATATAAGCGAGGGTCTCTTCGTTTCCGGCGATGAGGTTTTTCTCGCCCTGCGCGATGTTGTTGCTGCCATTATAAACGTAATCATCATAGAAGCCGTTTTCAAAAACCCACTGGGCCTTTTCGTTGAACTGGCTTCGGAATTTTCTGTTGGCACCGATGTTCATATGGTTAAGATGGGCCTGGGACAGCAGCACGGCCGGCTTGCAGGCAAATCCGCCGCTGATCGCGTTTGCGTAAGACAAGCAAGGCCAACCAATAACCGCAAGTATTATAACGCAGCCCAGAAAACTACGGAAGGCGCTACCTTTTTTCCGGACGGTGTTACCGGCGGCATTGATGGCAGCCTTTGTGCCGGCTTGCATGACTGCTCCGGTGGCAGCGGTCGCTGCCAGGGAAGCGGCGGCAGGCACCATAAAGGCGACTCCGGAGACATACTGGATGGATGTGATAAAACCGTTTACAATGGTAATCAGGAAACCGGTGAAAGCATAGGCCAAGACCGCGCCAACAACCAGAAGGACCATCGACTCGATCAAAATCTCCGCCATTGTGATCACGGCAAAGGGCAACGCAAAATAGAATGCACTGACAAATACACACATCAGCGCCATTCCCGCCGGAGGGAGCAAAAACAGTTCCAGCAATAAAAACAGAGCCAGAATGATTCCGCTGGGGAAGTTCAGCGCCGGGACAAAGGCTGCGATAACCTTTAAAATCAAAGAAACGTGAAAAAGAAGCATCACCCGTTTTTGCCAAATTTGAATCGATGACATTTGCTCATTTGAAGCGCCGATACGCATTCTCATTTCCTCCTCTGGTTGTTCGGCATATTGCACTGTATTATATAACAAAAAAAGAAAAAAAGAAAGCACCTAAAAGCACCTAAATTTATGTGAAGTTCTTTCTTTGCATGAAGCAAATCGCATAGCGCGTCGGGAGCAGGAGCGACGAAGGCGTTTTGCAAACCGTTCATGAGATGGCCGTGACGAGGCCCGCCACGGCAAGGCGCTGCAGGATCTGCCGGAAAGGCTTTCAGCAACAGGTAATCCATAAAAACATATAAAAAAGCGGAGGGCAAAACCTCCGCTCTCTTTATAACGATTTTGTAAATTCCGGGATACCCTGATTGAAAAACGAAATTTATTTGGTATACTGAATTTGCGGCGGCGGGAAAAAAGTCCCCTTCGCAGGGGAACGACGCGCAAAACATGCACAGGGAAAGATGAAAAACAAATGGCAAACAAAATGAAAATCGGCATTCTGGGCGCAGGCACCTGGGGCATTGCACTTGCAAGAATGCTTTGTAATGCAGGACACGATGTGACGGTTTGGTCGGCAATCGAAGCGGAGGTTGATTCTCTCTCCTCCACACGAAGGCATCCGAACCTCCCGGGCATCGAGCTGCCCGATCAGTTGCGCTATACGAAGGACATAGCAGACGCGTGCACGGGAACGGATATTTTGGTATTCGCGACTCCGTCGGTGTATATCAGATCCACCGCCGGAAAGGCAGCGCCTTATATTGCCGACGGCCAGATCATCGTGGACGTTGCCAAGGGAATTGAAGCAGAAACGCTATACACCATGACGGAAATCATTGCGGATGAGATTCAGAATCCGACTGTCAGATTGGTGGCGCTTTCCGGCCCAACGCACGCAGAGGAAGTGGTAAAGGACCTTCCCACAGCCATTATATCGGCAAGCGACGATGTCGCCGCGGCGGAAACGGTGCAAAAGGTGTTTACCACAGGCCGTATACGGGCATACACAAATGATGACATCCACGGCGTGGAGCTTTGCGGGGCGCTGAAGAATGTAATCGCATTGGCATCCGGCATTGCCACCGGGCTTGGCTGTGGAGACAACGCAAAAGCCGCGCTGATCACAAGAGGAATTGCCGAAATTTGCAGACTGGGAATTGCCATGGGCTGCAAGGAGCAGACATTTGTCGGTTTGGCAGGCATCGGCGATCTGATCGTTACCGCAACCAGTATGCACAGCCGAAACAATCGCTGCGGAATGCTGATCGGCCAGGGCGTTCCGGTTGAGGATGCCATCAGGCAGGTGGGAATGGTTGTTGAAGGACTTAACGCTTTGCCCGCAGCCATGCGCCTTGCCGCAAAATACAATGTGGAAATGCCCATAGTAGAAACCGTTGACGCGGTTGTGTCCGGGCGGGTTGATGTTTCCACGGCGATTGAAATGCTGATGGCCAGGGAGCTGAAATCCGAAATTCGCGGCACAGCTTTTCATAATATGCATGATTGATCGTGACAACTTTTGAAAGGAGGAGTACTATGGACAAGTATATTTGCCCCTGCGGCTACGAGTATGATCCCGCCGTCGGTGATCCCGACAACGGCATCGCCCCCGGCACGGCCTGGGAGAACGTTCCCGAAGATTGGGTTTGCCCCGTCTGCGGCCTGGGCAAGGACGCCTTTGAGAAGGCATAAGCAAATCTTTTCTGCCGAACAGCCTATTCACGCAAAAACGGATACGAAAGGGGGAAACTATACGATGGATATCAAAGCCAAAATCAATGAAATCGTTGACAAAGTAAAAAGCGACAAGAACTTTGCCGAAAAGTTCGCGAAAGACCCCACCGCCGCGGTGGAGGAGCTCCTGGGCGTGAAGCTTCCTAAGGATGAAATTGAATCCGTGGTCAGCGCAGTCAAGGCCAAGGTCAATCTGGACGACATCGGCGGTAAGCTGGGCGCACTTGGCGGTCTGCTGAAGAAATAAGCTTATTCTTTTGCGCGGGAACCCGAATCGGGTTCCCGCTTTTTAATTTCGCCGTTTTTTGTTTCAAACGCCGCCCGAAACCGTACGGACTTCGTCCGCACCATTCTCCGGTTACACATCTCCTTCCATATGTTTTTATTTCATTAGTATGCTTGTGTTCTTGTTTTCCCTGTGTTATACTGGATTTTAATATTATGATTTTGGAAAGGAACCTTGCGTATGGAAGATGCGAAAACCTTAGCTCGGGCACGAAGGCAACAAATGATGCTGGAAGACCCCATGATCCGTGTTATTCCGGCAATCGCCATCCCCATGATCATCTCGGCGGTCATTGACTCCATCTATAACCTTGCGGACACTTTCTTTGTCAGCGGTCTCGGTGAAGCCGCAACTGCCGCAGTTGCAATTAACGACTCGCTGATGAACGTCCTGCGCGCGATTGCAATGGGCTTTGCAATGGGTGCTGCAAGCTACATATCCCGTTTGATGGGTGCGAAGAGGGACAAACAAGCCTGCAACGTCGCGACCACCACACTGGCGCTCGGCTCCGCCTTCTCTTTAATTGTCGGCCTGATTTGCTTTGCGTTCCGCGGCTGGATCGTCGATCTGCTCGGCAGCACGGCCGAAGCGCATCAGCATTCCGTTAACTACGCAACATGGATTTTGCTCGCCGCGCCTTTCACAACGGCCAACCTCATCATGAACCAGCTTTTGCGCAGTGAGGGCAGCACGAAAATTGCCATGGTCGGCATGTGCTCCGGCTGCATTCTCAACTGCCTGCTCGACCCCCTGTTCATCAATGTGTTCCAGTGGGGCGTCGGCGGTGCTGCTGCGGCAACGGCGCTTTCCAAGGTGTTCAGCTGCTGCATTCTCGCGATTCCGTACATCCGCAAAACCGCCATGTTGGAGCTCAGCCCCAAGCATCTTTACTTCGACAAAAAGAACATGCTCGAAGTTGCCCGCATGGGCATTCCCGTGTTCCTCCGCATGAGCCTGATGTCCTTCGGCGGCATCGTCTCCAACAACGTTGCCAAGGGCTTCGGCACCTCCATCCTCGCCGGCATCGCCGTTGCCAACAAGCTCTACCGCCTGATCGGCTCGGTTATCATGGGCTTTGCGCAGGGCTTCAACCCGGTCTGCGGCTTCTGCTGGGGCGCCCGGAAATTCAAGCGCGCCAAGGAATCTTATACCACAACGCTGATGATCGGCTTTGTCGGTGCCTTTGTGCTGGGCCTTCTGATGTTCATCTTTGCGCGTCCGCTCATCAGCATCTTCAACTCCAGCGGCAACGAAGAAATGCTCTCCATCGGTGTTCTCAAGATCCGCATGCTTTGCATTGTCTTCATTCCGCACGTTTTCGTCATGGTCACCAGCAACCTTTTCCAGTCCCTCGGCCGTCCCATCGGCAATCTGGTGCTGAGCATGTCCCGCCAGCTTCTGTTGCTCATCCCGCTGCTGCTGACTCTGCCCCATTTCTTCGGTTCGACCGGCCTTGCCGCCTGCCAGGCTGTTTCCGACCTGCTCTCTGCCGTGTGCATCGCGCTTCCCCTTTGCATCTCCATCATCAAAAAAATCAACAGCCTCAAGGACGGGGATCCCCCTCCGTTCGGCAAGGCGGGTATCTGAGCGCTGCAAAAGCCGCAGCTTCACAAAACGATCTTCAAGAGGAGAGGTTTTTATGGCCTCTCCTCTTTTTGTTTTTCTTTTCCCCGCATTCCGGATGCTCCAAGCCCGAAAGCGGGGAAAGCGGGATTTTTTACTTGTCACAGGAGGGCAAAGGTGGTAAAATATTTTATTCACAGAAGATTCTATCAGTTTGGAGAATACTATGGACGATATTCTGATTCGCAATGCAACCGCCATCCTGCCCGGTGAAAACAGAGCAGAGGGGAAAAGCTGCAGCATCGCGGTGAAGGACGGCTGCATCCGCGCCATTCTGCCCGCAGATGCTTCCCTGCCGGCGGCTGAGACAATCGACGCCCGCGGCGGGCTGCTCACCCCGGGTCTGGTCAACGCGCACACCCATGCCTACATGACCGGAATGCGCTGCTGGGCGGACGACCTGAGCTTTGACGACTGGCTGTTTGGCCGCGTCATGCCCAAGGAGGACGCGCTTACCCCGCAGGATGCCTACTGGTTCTCTCTGCTGGCCTGTCTGGAAATGCTCTCGGGCGGCGTGACCGCCTTTTTGGATATGCACATGTTCCCCGGCGCCGCACCCCGCGCCGTGCTGAAAAGCGGCATGCGCGCTGTGATCAGCCGCGGACTTTCCGGCGGCGGTGACGATGTCGCGGGCGGACAGCGCCGTCTGCGGGAGGCAAAGGAAGAATTCGAGCAGTTTGGCGGCGAAGATCGGCTGCGCTTCATGCTCGCGCCGCACGCGCCCTATACCTGCTCAGAGGATTATCTGCGCGAGATCGCGCAGGAGGCGCAGAAGCTCGGCCTCGGTATCCACACACATCTGAGCGAAACGCAAAATGAGGTCGAATCGACGCTGCAGCAGTACGGCTGCACGCCCATCGCGCTCTTTGACCGCTGCGGTCTGCTCTCGGAGCGCACCGTCGCAGCGCACTGCGTGCACCTGACGGAAGCGGACATGGATCTGCTCGCCGCGCGCGGCGTGAGCGTCGCGGCCAATCCTGCGAGCAACCTGAAGCTTGCAAACGGCTTCTCCCCCGTGCCGGAACTGCTGAAAAAGGGCGTCAACGTCTGCCTCGGCACGGACAGCGCCGCCTCCAACAACAGTCTGAGCATTCTGCGCGAGCTTGCGCTTGTGACGCTGATTCACAAGGGGCGCACGGGCGATCCCCGCTGCGTCACCGCGCGGGAGGGCTTCCACATGGCCACCGCCGCGGGAAGCCGCGCCCTCGGCCTGCCCGGCGGGGAAATCACCGTCGGCGCAGCGGCTGACCTTGCCCTGTTTGATACGAACATCCCCGGCCTTGTGCCGCTGGGCGATCCCGTTGCGGCGCTGTCTTACGCCGGCAGTTCTCTGCGCGCACGCACCGTACTCGTGGGCGGCGAGGTTGTCTGGGCGGACGGCCGCAGCACGAAAGTGGATATGAAAGAAGTTTTCTTTGAGGCACGCGCTGCCTGTGCGCGCCTTGGAATGTGAGGAGAAAGAATATGTCAGAAATTCGGGATATTACGCTCGCCCCCTCCGGCGAAAGAAAAATCGCCTGGGTGCGGCAGTATATGCCGCTGCTGCGCGGCATTGAGGAAGAGTTTTCCAAAACCAAGCCTTTTGCCGGCCTGAAAATTGCGCTGAGCGTGCATATGGAAGCCAAAACCGCCTATCTCTGCCGCGTTCTGGCCGCCGGCGGGGCGGAGATGCACGTCACGGGCTGCAACCCGCTCTCCACGCAGGATGACGTTGCCGCGGCTGTCGCAGCCGGGGGCATCGACGTGCACGCATGGCACGGGGCAACCGAGGAGGAATACACCGCGCATCTCTGCGCCGTTCTGGCCTGCGGACCAAACATCATCATCGACGACGGCGGCGACCTCGTCAATCTGATGCACACGAAGTATACGCATCTCATCCCGAATGTGATCGGTGGCTGTGAAGAGACCACAACCGGCATCCACCGTCTGCGTCAGATGGCCAACGCCGGAACGCTCCGCTTCCCCATGGTGCTGGTCAACGACGCGGACTGCAAGCATCTGTTTGACAACCGTTACGGCACCGGCCAGAGCGTTTGGGACGGCATTATGCGCACGACCAATCTGATCGTCGCGGGCAAAACCGTCGTCGTGGCGGGATACGGCTGGTGCGGCAAGGGCGTGGCCATGCGCGCAAAGGGCATGGGCGCTCGCGTCGTCGTGACGGAGATCAACCCCGTGCGCGCGATTGAGGCGGTTATGGACGGTTTTGCCGTCATGCCCATGGCGGAGGCTGCCGAAATCGGCGATCTGTTCATCACCGTAACCGGCTGCCGAGACGTGATCCGCGCCGAACATATGGAAAAGATGCACGACGGCGCGATCCTCTGCAACGCCGGGCATTTCAACGTGGAAATCGATCTTCCCGCGCTGGAAGCGGCCGCGCAGGAGGAATATACCGCGCGCGAGAACATCCGCGGCTATGTGCTGCCCGACGGGCGGCGGCTCTTCGTTCTGGCGGAGGGACGGCTTGTGAATCTCGCCTCCGGCGACGGACATCCGGCGGAGATCATGGATATGAGCTTTGCCATTCAGGCAATGAGCGCGCTCTATCTCGTCGAGCATCGCGACTCGCTCACGCCGGACGTCATCCCCGTCCCGGAGGAGACGGACAAGGCCGTCGCTGCGCGTAAGCTGCACGCAATGGGGCTGGAATTCGACGTGCTCAGTCCGGAGCAAAAAGCCTATCTGGGCATCTGAGCTTTCCCGTAAAATCTGTCACAAGGCGGTGAGGTCATGGAAAATTTAGACTTTGAAGATCGCAGAGACGAACTGTTTTCCAAGCTGGAGAATAAGCAATACCGAAGTCTGAAGCTCACACTATGTGATATGAACGAGTATGATATCGCTGCGTTTTTCGAGGAGCTGGACCCCTCTCAGCTTGCCATGGTCTTCCGTATGCTCTCCAAAGAGCAGGCGGCGGAGGTTTTTGCCAATCTGGAAGTGCAGGAGCAGGAGTGCATCATCAACTCCGTCACCGACGCCGAGCTCGGCAGCATCATTGAAGAACTGTACGTTGACGACGCGGTTGACATGATGGAGGAGCTGCCGGCAAACGTCGTCAAGCGCGTCATGCGCACGGCAACACCGGAGACGCGAAACCTCATCAATCAGTTCCTGAAATATCCCGAAAACTCCGCAGGCAGCATCATGACCGCCGAGTTCGTGGATCTGAAAAAATATATGAACGTGCGCGAGTCCATCGCGCGCATTCGCCGCATCGGCGAGGACAAGGAGACGATTTACACCTGCTTCGTCACCAGCGCCGACCGGAAGCTGGAGGGCATCGTCACGGTCAAGGACCTGCTGCTGAGCGACGATGAGTCCATTATTGAGGACATCATGGACACCCGGGTGATCTGCGCAAAGACAACGGATGACCAGGAGGAGGTCTCTGCACTCATTTCGGATTACGACATGCTCGTCGTGCCCATCGTGGACATGGAAAGCCGGCTTGTCGGCATCGTCACCGTTGACGACGTCATCGACGTTCTGGAGCAGGAGGCCACCGAGGACATCGAAAAGATGGCCGCCATCCTGCCCTCGGACCGTCCCTACATGCGTTCAAGCGTCTGGGAACTGTGGAAAAACCGCATCCCTTGGCTGCTGCTGCTGATGATCTCCGCAACCTTCACCGGCATGATCATCACGTCGTTTGAAAGCGCCCTCGCCGCGCAGGTCGCGCTGACGGCCTTCATCCCGATGCTGATGGACACCGGCGGAAACACCGGCAGTCAGGCCAGCGTCACCATCATCCGTGCGCTCTCGCTGGGCGACGTGGAGTTCCGGGACGTACTTCGCGTTATCTGGAAGGAGATTCGCGTGGCGCTGCTGTGCGGCGTCGTGCTCGCCGTTGTGAGCTTCGGCAAGATCCTGCTCGTGGACCGGTTGCTTCTCGGCAACGACTCGATCACCGTTTTCGTCGCTCTGACGGTCACGCTCACCCTTGTCATCACCGTGCTGTGCGCCAAATTCGTCGGCTGCACGCTGCCGATGCTCGCACAGCGGCTCGGCTTCGACCCTGCCGTGATGGCCAGTCCGCTCATCACAACCATTGTGGACGCTGTGGCGCTGCTTGTATATTTCGCAGTGGCCAAGCTGCTCCTTGGTGTATAAACAGAACACGTCGGCCTTACGTGGATACAGCCGGCTCTGGAATAAAATTCTTATTATGAGGTGAAAATTATGTCAACTTTCCGCGATGTAGACAGACTTATGGAGCACTTCCTTGAAGTGGGTCCCGTTGGCTGCTGCCTTGCCGTCACGCAGGGCGAGGACACGATCTATGAAAAGTATTTCGGCACTGCTGACGTTGCCGGCACAACGCCGCTGGCTCCTGAGCATGTCTTCCGTCAGTACTCCATGACGAAGGTGCTCGCCGCCATCTGCGGCCTCATCCAGCTTGAGCGCGGCGCTTTCCTGCTCAACGACCCGGTTTCCGCCTACCTGCCCGAGTATAAGCACATGCAGGTGCAGGTGCAGCGCGAGGACGGCAGCTTTGACACGGTGGAGAGCAAAACTCCCATCACGCTGCGTCACGCCTTCTCCATGAGCGTCGGCATGATGGGCGCGCCCGACACGCTCACCGGTCAGCGTTACCGCGAAGTGCACGAGAAGCTCGGCGGCAACAAGATCCTCAACGCCTACGATCACCTCACCGAGGTTCGCGCGATGGCCGAGATCCCGATGCTCTGGGAGCCGGGCACAAGCTGGCAGTACAGCGTGGGTCTTGAGCTGATGACCGCGGTGGTCGAGGTGACCTCCGGCATGAAGCTTGCCGACTTCATGCAGAAAGAGATCTTCGATCCGCTCGGGATGAAAGACTCCGGCTATCATTTCAAGGGTGACATGGCCGACCGCCTCGTGGATTGCACCCAGCGCAACGCGGACGGCAAGGCCGAAAAGCTCGTTGCGGACTTCATGGAGGACCGCTCCTATCAGCCCGATTTCATCTATCAGTGCGCCTCCACGGGTGTGCTGTCCACGCTTCCCGATTACACGAAGTTTGCCAAGATGCTCGCCAACGGCGGCAGACTGGGCGATGTGCGCATCGTCGGCCGCAAGAGCATTGATCTGCTGCGCCGCAACCAGCTCAGCGATCAGCAGCTCTTCGACATGCACAACCGCAGCCTCTTCACCGGCTCGAACTACCTCAAAGGCTACGGCTACGGCATGGGCGTGCGCACGATGCTCGATCCCGCCCTGGGCGGCAGCAACGGCTCTGTCGGCGAGTTTGGCTGGTGCGGCATGATGGGCACCTATCTGTCCGTCGATCCGGATGAGAAGACCTCCATCGTCTACATGCATCAGATCATGCCGAACATGGAGGAGTACACGCACCTGCGTCTGCGCTCCGTCGTCAACGGTCTGTTCAAATAAACACGGCAAAAGCATATCGGCGCAAAGCGGGCGGGTCAAAGTGACCCGCCCGCTTTCCCGCAATATGAAAAAGCGGCGCTTCCACCCGGGAAGCGCCGCTTTGCTATTATTCGAGATTCTTTTTGAGCTTTTCCAGCTCTGCACGGAGCGTTTCGGGAAGCTTTTCGCCGAACATGGCATAGAACTCCTCGATGCCCTCCACTTCCTGCTTCCAGAGCTCTCTGTCCACATTGAGCAGCTCGCGGAGCGTTTGCGCATCCACGCCGGATTCCTCAAGGTCAATGTCCTCCACCTTCGGCAGATAGCCGATGGGGCTTTCCTCGGCCTCCGCTTCGTCGAAGCAGCGTCCCATGATCCACTCGAGCACACGCAGGTTGTCTCCAAAGCCCGGCCAGATGAAGTTGCCTTCCTCGTCCAGGCGGAACCAGTTGACGTTGAAAATCTTGGGCAGTTTCTCCACGCGCCCGGCCATATCCAGCCAGTGCTGCCAGTAGTCACCCATGTTGTAGCCGCAAAACGGCAGCATCGCCATGGGATCGCGGCGCACCACGCCAACGGCGCCGGTTGCGGCCGCGGTGGTCTCGCTGGCCATGATGGAGCCGACAAAGACACCGTGCGCCCAGTTGCGGCTCTGGTATACCAGCGGCGCAGTCTTGGCGCGTCTGCCGCCAAAGACGATTGCAGAAATCGGCACGCCCTGCGGATTCTCAAATTCCGGGCTGATGCAGGGGCAGTTGATCGCCGGAGCTGTGAAGCGGGAGTTGGGATGCGCGCCCTTGCTGCCGTCCGCGGGATCCCAGGGCTCGCCCAGCCAGTTGATGGCGCCCTCGGGCGGATTCTTGTCCATTCCCTCCCACCAAACGGTGCCATCCGCCTTGAGCACGACATTCGTGAAGATCGTGTTCTTCATCGTTGCGGCAAGCGCGTTGGGATTGGACTTTGCGCTGGTGCCGGGCGCGACGCCGAAGAAGCCGTTCTCCGGGTTAACCGCCCAAAGCCGTCCGTCCGGACCGGGGCGCAGCCACGCGATATCGTCACCGACGCACCAGACCTTCCAGCCCTTACGGCGATAATGCTCGGGCGGGATGAGCATGGCAAGATTGGTCTTGCCGCAGGCGCTCGGGAAAGCCGCGGCGAGATAGCGCACCTCGCCCTGCGGGTTTTCGATGCCAAGGATGAGCATATGTTCGGCCATCCAGCCCTCGTCACGGCCGAGGCAGGAGGCAATGCGCAGGGCAAAGCACTTTTTGCCGAGCAGGACGTTTCCGCCGTAACCGGAGTTGACGGACATGATGGTGTTGTCCTGCGGGAAATGGACGATGTAACGCTTCTCGGGATCAAGCTGCGCCTTGGAATGCAGGCCCTTGATGAAGTCCGCGCTGTCACCGAGCGCGGCGAAAACCTCTTTGCCCATGCGCGTCATGATCGCCATGCTAACCACGACATAGATGCTGTCGGTCAGCTCCACGCCGTATTTTGCAAAGGGAGAACCGACGACGCTCATGGAATAGGGGATGACATACATCGTGCGCCCCGCCATGCAGCCGGCATAAATTTCCCGGAGCTTGGCATACATCTCATCCGGCGCCATCCAGTTGTTGGTCGGGCCGGCGTCCTCTTCCTTTTCGCAGCAAATGAAGGTTCTGCTCTCGACACGCGCAACGTCGTTGGGGTCGGAGCGGTGCAGCACGCAGCCGGGCAGCTTCTCCTCATTCAGACGAATGAGCTCTCCGGTTGCCATGGCTTCCGCGCGCAGCATATCCAGCTGTGCCTCGCTACCGTCGATCCAGACAATCTGATCCGGCTGCGTCAGCGCCGCCATCTCGGAAACCCATTCCAAAACGTGTGTATTCGTTGTCAATGCCATAGTTCGTTTCCTCCTGTGGCCAAAATCTGCTTTGCATACCCTTTTATTTTATAGGCGGCAGTCAAAAAAGGCAAGGCTTTTTTCTTTCCTCGCCCCGATTCTTCCTTTCCGGCCCCGGCATCTGCCGCAATCATAAAAACTGCGCCGAAAAAAAGGAACTGCGCAGCAAAACGAAGACCCGTTTCCATCTCAAACAGGGGCAAAGGGGCGGCAACGCTCTCCTGCGTCATCCGCCCCTTGCAAACAGATCTGTTTTTGAAGTCTTTGTTTCAAAGCCGCTTTGCAAGCGCCTTTGTCAGGAGCGCAAACTGCTCCGCGCCCAGCGCCTCGCCCCGCGTTCGCGCATCCATGCCGAAGGCGTCAAGCGCCTCCGCCACCGCTTCCCTGCCCGCGGTGCCGAACGTTGAGGACAGCGCGTTGGAAAGCGTCTTTCTCCGCTGGGCAAACGCAGCACGCACCACGCGAAAGAACAGCTTTTCGTCCGTATCCGCCACAAGCGGAACGGCGCGGCGCCGCAGCTCGATCACGCTGCTCGTCACCTTCGGTCTCGGCAGAAAACAGTCCGCCGGCACGTCGAAAAGCACCTGCAATTCCGCGCGCCACTGCGCAAGCGCGCTCAGCACGCTGTAATCCTCCGTGCCCGCCGCAGC
This sequence comes from Oscillospiraceae bacterium, assembly GCA_015068035.1. Classification (GTDB taxonomy): domain Bacteria; phylum Bacillota; class Clostridia; order Oscillospirales; family Oscillospiraceae; genus SIG483. Next base: position 180,135 of record SVLI01000002.1, read on the forward strand.
GCAAAGCCGCCTTGCGGCCTCCTTTTGGATCATCACAACGATTTTCTCAAAGCCCCCGGCCTCAATCAGCGCGGTCAAAATCGGCGTTGTGACGTTATAAGGCAAGTTTGCGCAGAAAACGTGCCGCAGGCCCTTGTGTTTTTCCTCCACAATTGCGGAAAAATCGACTTTGCGCGCATCGCCAAAGACGATCTCGACATTGTCCCGCCCGGAGAGCGTTTCCGCCAGCACGGGGCGAAGCGTCTCATCCAGCTCCAGAGAGAGCACCTTTTCCGCGCGCAGCGCAAGCTGCTCTGTCAGGCAGCCCACGCCGGGGCCGATTTCCACGACTCCGACCTGCGTTTCCCCATCGGGAACGGCAGCGCGCGCAATCCGCTCCGGCACCCAGGGCGCAATGAGAAAGTTCTGCCCAAGCGTCTTGGAAAAATGAAAACCGTGTCGGGTCAGCAGCGCCTCAATCTCGCGTATATCCGTCAGATTCATGCCTGCATCCCCTTCGGCGTTTTGAGTCTCTTTTCAAAAGCCAGTCTGCGCGGATCATGCCCCGGCCGCTCGGTCACGAGCACGTTGCCGCGGTAGCGGAAGCCGTGCCGCCGCAGGAGGTTTTGCATATTCTTGTTGCGCTTATGCGTATCCACGCGCAGCCAGCTCCGCCCCATTTCGCGCGTGAGACGCTCGGCCTCTTCAAAAATGAGATCGGACAAACCCATGCCGCGAAAGGCTTTCTCCACAGCGCAGCGGTGCACAACGGCGTAGGGCTCCTCGCTGCTCCACTTTCCGTCCGTAATGGCATCGTAGTTACTCTCGTGCTCGGTAGACAGGACGAAGAACGCGCCGATCACCCCCGCGTGCGTCAGCACATAGCAGCGGTCGCAGGCGATATCCTCCAAAAAGGTTTCGGCCACGGGGTAATCGTCGCTCTGCCACTGGTCAATTTTGCGCGACGCCAAAAGCTTTTTCGCCTGCGCGACGATCTCCATGATCCGCGGCACATCCTCTTCCACCGCGGCGCGGCAAAGGACAGGCTCCGTCAGCGGTGTGCGCGTACGCTCCTTTTCCAGCTCGCGCAGGAGCACCGCGTCCTCCTTCGTCCGGGGCGTGAATTTCTCAAACAGGTCTGCGCGCCGCTCCCGCGTGCGGCGAAGCTGCTCTCTGCGCCGCCAGCGCTCAACGTCGGCGTGGTTGCCGGTCAGCAGCGCCTTGGGCACCGCGCGGCCCTCCCAGACCTCCGGGCGGGTGTACTGCGGATACTCCAGAAGCCCATCCCAATGACTCTCGCCTGTGTAGCAGGCCTCGTCGGACAGCACGCCCGGCACGAGGCGGCACACCGCGTCACACACCGCCATCGCGGCGATCTCGCCGCCGGTGAGCACAAAGTCGCCAAGCGAGATTTCCTCGTCCACGCAGGCCTCGATGAAGCGCTCGTCCACGCCCTCGTAATGCCCGCAGACCAGAATCAGGTGGTCATATTCGTCCCGCAGCCGGCGCGCGTCCGCCTGCGTGAAGGGCTTGCCCTGCGGAGACATGTAGATCACGCGCCGCCGCTTGTCCGGCGCAGCGGCGATCAGATGTTCCAGGCAGCTTTTGAGCGGCTGCGCCATCATCACACAGCCCCAGCCGCCGCCGTAGGGATAGTCGTCCACCTGCATCTGCCGGTTCTCCGTAAAATCCCGGATCTGGACAGATTGAATATCTAAAATGCCCTTTTTCTCCGCGCGGCCGAGGATGCTCTCGTGGAGCATGGCGTCCACCGCATCGGGAAAGAGCGTCATAATGTCGATTTTCATGTCACATTCCCTCGATCAGGCGCACGGTGATAACACCTGCGTCCACATCCGTATGCAGAATGAAGGCAGGCACGGCGGGAATCAGAATCTCCCGCTCGCCGCGCACGACATAGATCCGCCCCTGCGGCAGTTCAAGTGTGTCGGCAAGCTGACCCAGCTTGTTCCCCTGCTCATCCACAACGTCCGCCCCGAGAATGTCCTGCACGAAGAAATCCCCTTTCGGGAGCTTGGCATCCTCGCGCCGGATACACAGCACCTTGCCCTTGAGCGCCATGGCAGCATTGACATCCTCCACGCCTTCCAGCGCGAGGATGACCATATCCTTATGCACGCGCGCTGCGCGCACGCGTTTGGCTTCACCGCCAAGGTAGAGCGTTTTGAAACGGCGCAAAAATTCGGGACTGTCTGCCCAGGCGCGCAGCTTCACTTCACCGCGCACGCCGTGGGTGCCCACGATCTCGCCGACTTCCAGAAATTCTTTTTTCATTCGGTTTGCCTCCTCTTTCAGAGGGAGTTTGGATATTTTGCCGGATAGCAAAGGCGCCACCTGAAACGGTGGCGCTTGCTTTGCTTTAGTCGAGGACCTCGACGGATACTTTTTTGCCTTGACGCTGTGCAACGGTCTTCATCAGGACACGGATCTCCTTGACGATGCGGCCCTGACGGCCGATGATCTTGCCCATGTCGCCCTCGGCGACCCGAACTTCGAACACGGTTTCCGCGTCCTGCGTCCGCTCGGTCACCGAAACCTCGTCGGGATGATCCACGAGGCTCCTCGCAATGTAGGTGAGGAGTTCTTTCATGTCACAGCTCCTTACAGGATCTCTGCTTTGTGCAGCAGTTTTCTGACAGTATCGGTCGGCTGGGCGCCGCTCGCGATCCAGTACTTCGCGCGCTCGCTGTCCACCTTAACGGCAGAGGGCTCCGCCAGCGGGTCATAAGTGCCGATCTCCTCGATGAAACGGCCGTCACGCGGGAAGCGGGAATCCGCCACCACGATGCGGTAATAAGGGCTCTTCTTCGCACCCATTCTGCGCAGTCTGATCTTAACCATTCTATTTTCACCTCCATAAGAAATCTTATTTATCAATCATCGACGCCCGACAGGGGAGGCCGAGAATTGTTCTGTTTTTTATCTTAGAAGCCAAAGGGGAATTTGTTCTTTCCAAAGGCTTTCCGCTTGCCCTTGCCGGTCATCTGTTTGGTCATCTGCTGCATCATGTCGTACTGTTTGAGCAGGCGGTTGACATCCACAACGCTTGTGCCGCTGCCGGCGGCGATGCGCTTTTTGCGGCTGGAGTTGAGCGCGGACGGATTTTCCCGCTCAAAGGGCGTCATGGACAGGATGATCGCTTCAGTGCGCGAGAGCGCCTTTTCGTCGATGCTCGCGCCGGCGAGCGCCTTGGCGTCCACGCCGGGAAGCATGCCCACAATGTCCTGCAGCGAGCCCATGCCGCGCAGCTGGACGAGCTGATCGTAGTAATCGGCGAGCGTAAATTTGTTTTTGCGCAGCCGCTCCGCCAGTTCCTCGGCCTTTTTCTGGTCAAAGCTCTGCTCTGCCTTTTCAATCAGCGTAAGCACGTCACCCATGCCCAGGATGCGGCTGGCCATACGGTCCGGATGGAAAGCTTCGATCTGATCGAGCTTCTCTCCGATGCCCGCATACTTGATGGGCTTGCCTGTCACCGCGCGCACGGACAGCGCCGCGCCGCCGCGGGCGTCACCGTCCAGCTTCGTGAGCATCACGCCCGTGATGCCGAGCGCCGCGTCGAATGCAGAGGCCGCGTTGACAGCGTCCTGACCGGTCATCGCGTCCACAACCAGCAAAATCTCCGCCGGTTCCGTCTCCGCTTTGACGGCCTTGAGCTCGTCCATCAGCTCTTCATCAATGTGCAGCCGTCCCGCCGTATCGAGAAAAACAAGGTCGTTGCCGTGTTTTTTTGCGTGTTCAATGCCCGCTTTGGCGATCGCCACGGGATCAATCTGTCCCATCTGGAACACAGGCAGATCCAGCTGCGCGCCGACAGTTTCCAGCTGCTTGATCGCAGCGGGACGGTACACGTCGCAGGCGACCAGCAGCGGGCGCTTGCCCTGCTTGCGCATCATCGCGGCGAGCTTTGCGCCGTTCGTGGTCTTACCCGCGCCCTGCAGGCCGACCAGCATGCACACGCTCGGCGATTTGGAGCCGATATTCAGTTTCTGATTCTCGCTGCCCATGAGGGCGGTCAGCTCTTCGTTGACGATCTTGATGACCATCTGCGCGGGAGTCAAACTCTCCAGCACGTCCGCACCGACGGCGCGCTCGGACACCTTCGCAACGAAATCCTTGACGACTTTATAGCTGACGTCGGCCTCCAGCAGCGCCAGGCGCACCTCGCGCATGGCTTCCTTGATGTCGGAGGCGGTCAACCGTCCCTTTCCGCGCAGCTTTTTGAATGCGGCGGAGAGTTTATCCGATAAAGACTCAAAAGCCATAGGCTATCCTTTCAGTTCCCGAAGCTCTTCGGCAATTTCCCCGACGAGCTCCCTTGCACGTCCCTCTGTCAGCGGCAGCAGCGCATTCACGCTGCTCTCCAGCTTTGCAACCGTATGCTGGATCTCCTGATACCGGCGCACCAGCCCGGTGCAGGCCTCCGTGTGCCGCAGCGCCGCTTCCGCACGGCGGATAATGTCCCACACACCCTGGCGGGAGATGCCCTCCTGCTCCGCGATCTCCGCCAGAGACAGGTCGGCATTATAATGCAGGTCGTAGTATTGCCGCTGCTTCTCCGTCAGCAGTTCGCCGTAAAAATCAAAGAGCATGGTGCGCTCCACGGTACTTTCGTACATTTTTCGGCCCTCCTGACAAAGTTTTTTCCTTGACAGCTTCGTTATTATACGCTTCCGCGTCGCACGTGTCAAGTATTTTTCTTTGTCAGAACAGATAATTCTCAATAAAGTCCGGAGGAAATATAGCGCTCGCCGGAATCGGTTAGAACGGCCACAACGGTCTTGCCCGCGTTTTCCTCCCGCGCGGCAAGCTCCATCGCCGCGACAAGCGCCGCGCCCGAGGAAATGCCGACCAGAACGCCCTCCGCGCTGCCCATCAGCCGTGCCGCGGCGAAGGCATCTTCATCCGTCACGGTGATGATCTCGTCATACACCGTTTTGTCCAGCACCTCCGGCACAAAGTTTGCGCCGATGCCCTGAATGCCGTGCGCGCCGGCATATCCTTTGCTCAGCAGCGGAGAGCTCGCCGGTTCAACCGCAACGACGTGCAGCGCCGGGTTTTTCTCTTTCAGATAACGCGCCGTGCCCGTGATGGTGCCGCCCGTGCCAACGCAGGCGACGAAAACGTCCACCTGTCCGTCCGTATCCGCCCAGATCTCCGGCCCCGTCGTCTGATAGTGCGCCAGCGCGTTTGCGGGGTTTTCAAACTGGCCCGGGATGAAGCTGCCGGGGATGCCCGAGGCAAGCTCCTCCGCCTTTTGAATCGCGCCGGTCATGCCCTCCGCGCCGGGTGTGAGCACCAGCTCCGCGCCAAAGGCGCGCATGAGCGCGCGGCGCTCCTCGCTCATCGAATCCGGCATGACGATGATCACGCGGTAGCCCCGCGCCGCGCCGACGGAGGCAAGACCGATACCGGTGTTGCCGCTGGTCGGCTCGATGATGACGGCGTCGGGGCCGATCAAGCCCCGCTGCTCCGCGTCATCCAGCATGGCGCGCGCCACGCGATCCTTCGCAGAGCCCGCGGGGTTCCACGCCTCCAGCTTTCCGCACAGACGCGCGCAAAGCGCTTTTTCCTTTTCGATATGTGTCAGCTCCAAAAGCGGCGTCGCGCCGATGAGCGCCTCCACCGAGGGGTAAATACGTCCCATAATTCATTCTCCTTCTGCCGGAGGCTTTTCGCGCCTCCGGGAATATTCCCTTAATCTTCCAATGCCGCAATATAATATTCTACGCTGTGCAGCCGGGCACTCAGCTGCGCATCCCGCGCCGCGCGATAGCGCCTTTGCAGGGTCTCGGCCGTGAGTTCCATATCCCACTTGCGCCGCAGCAGCTTGGCCAGCACGCTCCAGCTCATGCCGGAGGCAAGATAGTCCGAAATTTCCTGAAGCTGCGCCGGGCTGAACGCCACGTGCTCCTCCATATCCTGTCCTTCCCCTTTCAAAAGCGATCCGGCTACGCAGCGGCAGCCGCCGCTGTTGACTCTGTCCTGCCTGCACAGCGTGTGCAGAATCTCGCCTCCGGACAGTTTCGTCACCGATGCTGCTTCCAATTATAAAAGAGGCTTTTCTCCACCCCCGACCGGGCAGAAAAAGCCGGTCTATGCCTCTGAGTATAGTATGAACTGCACAATTTGACAAGCCAAGAATATTTCAAAATATCTAATGACATTCCCGCACTTTAATGATACTATCAAGAATGTCGAAAACAATTTCATTTCCCGGCAAGGCGAAATGACGCATAAAACTCCCTCGGGCGGGCTACCCCTGCCGCCGTGCCGGCACAGATCGGCGTTCATCGCCCTTAAGCCGGTCGGCAAAACGGCAAGGCCGCCACTCTCTACCCACGCAAATTACGTAACGAAAACATCAAACAGGAGGAAAATCATGAAAGTTCTCGGTATCGTCGCCGGCCGTCACAACGGCAACAGCGAAATTCTCGTCAAGGAAGCGCTCCTTGCCTGCCAGGAGGCCGGCGCGGAGGTCAAGATGATCAATCTCTTTGACTACCACATCGAGCACTGCATCGGCTGCGAAAGCTGCACCATGCAGATGGGCGAGATCGCCATGGATCCCACGAAGAAGTACAAGGGCTGCGTCCTCAAGGAGAAGGACGACATGGAGAAGATCGTCAACGAAATGCAGACCTGCAACGGCGTCATCTTCGGCGTGCCCACCTATGACCTGTGCCCCAGCTCCCTGTATATGAAGTTTGCCCAGCGCTTCCTCGCTTACGAGCTGGCTTTCCGCCTCGAGATCGGCGATGTCGCGGAGGATCCGCACACGGTCGCCGGCCTGATCTCCGTCGGCGGCTCCTGCCACGACTGGCAGACGCTGGCGCTTGAATCCGTCAGCGCCACCATGTTCACCCAGTCCCTGCAGGTTGTGGACATGATGCTCTCCACCCGCAACGGCCGCCCCGGCAACGTCCTGCTGCGCGACGAGCAGATCGAGCGTGCGCATCAGCTCGGTGAGCACATCATCCAGGCCATCCAGACGCCTGTTGAAGAGCGCGGCTGGCTGGGCGAGCCCGACATGGGCGTGTGCCCCCGCTGCCACTCCTCTCTCGTCTATCCCGGCGATGAGCATTGGGACGGCATCCAGTTCCCCTTCGAGTGCGCAGTCTGCGGCGCAGGCGGCGACCTGGTCAAGTGCGAGGATGGCACCTATAAGTTCGTTCTGGCAGAGAACGGCCTGATTCGTGACCGCAACATCAACGAGGCGCGCGCCGAGCATCTCAATGAGATCATCAAAACGCGCATCGAGTTCTTCCAGCGCCAGGGTGAGGTGCAGGAGAAATACAAGAAGTACAAAGAGCTCAAGTTCCCGGCAATCTGAGCGTGAATACAGAAAAACGGGCGGACACCGCGGTGTCCGCCCGTTTTTTCATTTCGTCTTATGTCATCAGGATGCGCAGCAGCCATAAAATGAGCAGATGCGCGGGATAAAAGATCAGGATAAACCACTTGGAGAAGCGCCCGTTCTTTCCCGCCTGTCTGCCCCTATAAAAGACGAGGAGCAGCACGGCGGCCAGCAAGACGGCAATCACAGCGCCCGCGATGTTTTGCAGCATCGTCTCAAACGGCAGGTTCAGCCACTTGTCCTGCGAGTAGCTCTGTCCGCCCGCCAAAAGTGCCGCCACCACGAAAGCCGCGATCTGCTTTTTCCGGGAATCCCGCATCCACGAGAGGACCAGCACAAACACCGGCCCCAGCAAGGGCCAGTCCGTGAGATAGGAAATCGCGATCAGCACGGCAATGGCAATCAGCCTCGAACCCTGGCCGGGGATCTTCTCGCGCGCCACCAAAATGCCGACGCAGATCAGCAGAGAGAACAGGAAATTCTGCTCAATATAGATCATGCCCGCCGGCGCGAAAGCGAGATAATACGGCACGCCCGCGATGATGGCGAAGAGTGCCAGCCTCCCGGCAAAGCGGCCCTTGCTCTCCGACTCCCAATAGGCCTCCGCCGTCAGATAGCACAGAAGCAGCACGGCAAAGCAGCCGAGATTGGAAAAGACCGTTGAAAGCAAGGCGTCCATCTCCGGCATGAAGATGTCCGCAATATGGTGAAGCAGCATGGCAAGCGCCGCGACGATCCCCATAGCCTCCCGGCTGAGCATTTTCCCTTTTGTTTCAAATTCCTGCATGATGATCGGACTCCCTTAAATTTCTTCAGGTATGCCGGGTACAGTCTTGGCCTTGCAGTAATATTTTTTAACCAGAACGCTCGCAAGGATCGCCACGGCAACGTTGCAGCCCGAGGCAAGCGACAAGATAAAACCCGATACGCTTCCGCTCTCAACGCCGCTGGTCACCATCACCAAAAGATAATTGGGGATCTGCGCGGCGCTGATGATGCCGAAAATCATCAGCCAGATGCGCGCTGCTTTGGCATCCGGAAGCGGCATGTCGCTGTAAGCATTCTCATAAACGCTTTTGGCAAAGCGATGGATGCGTCGGTAGCCCAAAAGATTGATCACGAGACTCACTCCGCCACCAAAAAACATCGCAAATCCCATAATCACAAAAAACACGGTGAAAACTGCAGATCCCAAATCCAAGAACAGGTTCGGGAAATACTCCCACGGGAAGCTGTCCAGTTCCGGCAGCCGTCCCTTGGTTGCCACGCCGAAAACGATCATCAGCACACCAAGCAGGAAAAACACGCCGGAAGCCACGAAACCGAGGATGTACTGCGCATAAACCACGCCGCTGATACAGCGCAGCTGCCTTTGCGGCGTTTCCCCGCGCCTCGCCTTTGCAAAGGTGAGCCAAAGGAAGATGGTCAGCAGCACGACGATCACGTCAGGGAAACCGACGATGATCAGCTGCACAAGCGCAGAAATGCTCCAAAGGATGCAGATGACCAAAAACAACGGATCCTGCAGCGCTGTGATCACACGGTTCCCTCTCACGATCATGCTGCGCGGCGTCATAGGACTTCCGCAGTTTGTGCAGAAGATGGTGCCATCCATCATTTGGCTTCCGCAATTCGGACAAAACATGGCTGATCCCTCCTGAATCTGATGTGGGCAGGACTCCGTTTCAAGTCCTGCGGTTCACTCCTACTCAATCCGCTCCATAAGATCCAAGCGACGCATACAGGCTTCAAGCTGCGCAAGCCGTGCGCTTTCCACGCACTCGCCCGAATCGAAAAACCGCACCGGCACGCCGGACGGCTCCGCCGGAATCTCCACGCAGGACATGAGCCGGCTGACAACGCCGTCCGCCCCGTCGAGCAGGCGCACCCGCTCCGGCAGCAGCGCGCGGAAAGTATCCTTGAAAAAGTTGAAGTGTGTGCAGCCGAGCACAAACGCGCTGTAGTCCTCCAGCCGGAAAGCGGAAAGCGCGTCGCGCAGGTAAGCCGTCACCGCCTCGCCCTCAAACTCGCCGCGCTCGGCAAAGCGCACCAGCTCCGGCAGGGCGAGCAAATCGGCCCTGTGATGTTCGTCCCACTTTTCCAGCAGCGAGTGCAGCTTATCGCCGCGCACGGTAACCGGCGTCGCCGCGGCAAGGATGCGCCCCTGCGCGCAGCGGTCAAGCGCCAGCTTCACCGCCGGCTCCATGCCGATGATGGGAACGGAAAAGGTTTGGCGCAGCTCCCGAACGGCCACGCTTGTGGCGGTGTTGCAGGCAATGACGATCGCCTGCGCGCCCTCGCCCAGAAGAAACTCCACGATCTCCCGGACGAAAGCACAAATCTCCTCCGCCGTCCGCTCGCCGTAGGGCACATGCGCACAGTCCGCATAATAGAGGTATTCCGCGCCCGGGCAACGGCGGATGGCACGGTGCAGCACCGTCAGCCCTCCGATGCCGGAATCGAATATGCCGATTCTCACGGGCACTCCCCCTTTGCAAACTGAATTCCTTTTTAATATTTTAGCACATTTTACATTCAGGAACAAGAGCTATTCAATTTATATGCGTTGCCCCGGATTATTCGACGGACAGAACCTTATAATCCTGCGCCTCCACCGTCTGCTTGAGCACTTCGTTGTCCACATTCTCGCACAGGGTAACGACAGCCTCGCCCTTTTCATGGCTGACAAGCGCCGATTCCACCTGCGGCAGAGCCTCCAGCACCTTACGCACGCGGTTCTCGCAATGCCCACACATCATGCCTTCGATTTTCATGGTCTTTGTCATGGTTTTGATCTCCTTTTCAGTTTTTTTGTTATTTCGAAGCGGACGGCGGGGATGATCCCGGTCCGTTCTGTACAGAGAAAACAGGTTCAGCCGCAGCGCATTCGTCACAACGCAGAAGCTCGACAGGCTCATAGCCGCCGCGCCGATCATTGGGCTGAGCGTAATGCCGAGCGGGATGAACGCGCCCGCTGCCAGCGGAATGCAGACGCAGTTATAGAAAAACGCCCAGAACAGGTTTTGCCGGATATTCCGCAGCGTCGCACGGCTGAGGCGGATGGCTGCCGGCACATCGCGCAGGCGGTTTTTGACCAAAACGACCTCCGCTGCGTCAATTGCTACATCCGCGCCCGCGCCGATGGCGATGCCGACGTCCGCGCTCTTGAGCGCAGGCGCGTCGTTGATTCCGTCACCCACCATGGCCACGGGACCAAGACGCTGCAGCTTTCTGACCGCAAGGGCCTTGCCGTCCGGCAATACGCCCGCGATCACCTCGTCCACGCCGGCCGCTTCGCCGATGGCGCGCGCAGTCCGCTCGTTATCTCCCGTGAGCATCACAACGCGGATGCCCATATTCTGAAGCTCGCCGACAGTCTGCACGGCGTCCTCTTTGAGAACGTCCGCTACCGCGATCACGCCGAGCATCTGCTCTCCGCGCATAAACAGCAGCGGGGTCTTCCCCTGCGCTGCCAGCGCATCTGCCCGCTCGCGCAGCGACGCGGGCACTTCACCCCGTCCCTCTAAAAAGCGCAGGCTGCCGCCGCAGAGCAAATCTCCGCCCAGCTCCGCCGTCACGCCGTTGCCGGGCCAGGCGCGGAAGGCCGTGACCTCCTCCGGCAGGATGCACCTTTCCTCCGCATAACGCAGCACCGCGCCCGCGAGCGGATGCTCGCTGTTTTTCTCCAGCGCCGCGGCAAGGCGCAGCAGCTCTTCCTCCGCAACGCCCTCTGCGGGCAAAAGGTCCGTAACCACCGGATGGCCGGTTGTGAGCGTGCCGGTCTTGTCCAGGACAACGGTCGTCACCTTGTCCGCCGCCTCCAGCGACGCCGCCGTTTTGAACAGCAGGCCGTTCTTCGCGCCGAGTCCGCTGCCGACCACAATGGCCACAGGCGTGGCAAGTCCCAAAGCGCAGGGGCAGCTGATCACCAGAACGGAGATGCCGCGCGCGAGCGCAAAGCCGATCTCGCGTCCAAGCAGCAGCCAGATGATCATCGTCACAAGCGCAATGCAGCACACAGCCGGAACGAAAATGCCGGAGACCTTGTCCGCCGTTTTGGCGATGGGCGCCTTCGTCGCCGCCGCATCGCGCACCATGCGCACGATCTGGCTGAAGGTCGTGTCCTCGCCCACGCGCGCCGCCGCACATTTCAGAAAACCGGACTGATTGAGCGTCGCTGCGCTGATGCGGTCACCCACGCCCTTGTCCACGGGGATGCTCTCGCCGGTCAGCGCCGCCTCGTTGACCGCGCTCTCCCCTTCCAGCACGGTTCCGTCCACAGGGATGCTCTCGCCCGGACGCACAAGGAACACGTCCCCAACGCGCAGTTCATCGACCGGGATTGTCTCCTCTTTCCCGTCACGCAGCACCGTCGCCGTCTGCGGTGTCAGCCGCAAAAGACTTTTCAGCGCGTCCGTTGTCTTCCCCTTGCTGCCCGCTTCGAGCAGCTTGCCCACGGTGATGAGCGTGAGAATCATCGCCGAGGATTCAAAATACATCTCATGCAGCCAGTGCTCTGCATCCGCGCCGGGCGCTGCCATCATAAACAGCGCACATACGCTGTAGACAAAGGCCGCACCGCTGCCAAGCGCCACGAGCGTATCCATATTCGGCGCACGGCGCAAAAGCCCGAGAAATCCGCTGATAAAAAAGCGCTGATTGATCACCAGCACGATCGCAGCCAAAAGCATCTGCGTCAGACCGAGTGCGAAGGGATTGCCCACCCAAAACCGCGGCAGGGGCCAGCCCCACATGCCGTGTCCCATGGCGACATACATCAGCAGCAGCAGAAAAACCAGCGAGGCGATCAGCCGTTTTCGCAGCTTCGGCGTCTCTTTATCCTCCAGCTCCGCATCGGAAGTTTCCGCGCGCGCTTTTTCGCTTCCGTCGCGGCGCGACGCACCGTAGCCCGCCTTCTCCACCGCAGCGATAACCGCTTCGGAAGAAGCCGTGCCCTCCACACCCATGGAGTTCATCAGCAGATTCACCGCGCAGTCCGTCACACCCGGCACCGCACGTACCGCCCGCTCCACAGCCGCACTGCATGCAGCGCAGTGCATACCCGTTACCACATATTGCTCCATATCGCGCCTCTATTTCATCAAATTCTGCAGCGTTGCAATCAGTTCGTCAATGACCTCGTCGCGGCCGTCCCGGATGTCGCGCGCGACGCAGCCGCGCACATGGCTGGCCAGCAGCGCGCGGTTGAAAGCGTTCACCGCCGCACCGGCGGCTGCCGACTGCACCAGAATGTCCGCACAGTAGGCATCCTGCTCCACCATCCCGCGCAGACCGCGGATCTGCCCCTCAATCCGGCTGAGTCGGTTGAGCAGGGCGCGCCGCTCCTCCGGCGTGCGCTGCGTCATCTTTCCGCTGCAGCAGCAATTCATCTCTTCCATCTCAAACCTCCGCGCTCAGTATACCCCCGGGGGGTATTTTTATCATAGTCCTCTCCGGCGATGCTGTCAAGTTTCTTCTGCGTGGCAGGCGCATAGCAAACGCCGCACAGGGCACAAAATATTTTTTCCGGATTTGAAATAAAAAACTTTACAAATCCAAAATCTGTGCTATACTATATTGGCACGCGGGCAAAACGGCCCGCATCCAATATGGGGGCGTAGCTCAGTTGGGAGAGCGTACGGTTCGCATCCGTAAGGTCAAGGGTTCGAATCCCTCCGTCTCCACCAGAAAACGACAGGTCGAAACCTGTCGTTTTTTTATCCATTGCGAAAGCAATGGTATATCATCACGCGAAGCGTGTATATCATCAAAGGCGGCAATGCCGTCTTTGCATCTCATCACACCTTTCGGTGTGTATCGAAAAGCTTTCGCAATGATGACATACAAGACTTCGCCTTGATTTGTGTAAGCGTTCGAAGCCATACGCAGATCTGCCGAGAATATCTTTTTCGCAGACCATGGACGATGAATCAGCAGCGGGAGGGACTCACATGGACAATATCACGCAGAATTTTTATAACAACATGGCTTCTCAATACGACAAGCTGTTTCTCGATTGGCAGTCTGCAACCCATGAGCAGGCGGGGATTCTGGACAAAATCTTCCGCAGCATGGGCTTTGATGCATCCGCCTCCGTTCTGGACTGCGCCTGCGGAATCGGCACGCAGGCCGTCGGGCTGGCCGCCCTCGGTTACGCCGTGACGGCATCCGACATCAGCGACAGCGAGCTTGCCGAGGCCGCGAAACGCGCGGCGGACAACCATGTGGATATCCGCTTCGAACACGCAGATTTCTGTGCTTTGGCCGATACATTCTCCGACACTTTTGACATCATCATCTGCATGGACAATGCCCTGCCTCATATGCTGTCCCACGCCGCGTTGGAATCCGCAATTACAAGCATTACGAACAGAATCAGGGGCGGCGGCATATTTGTTGCCAGCATCCGGGACTATGACGCGCTGCTGACGGAGAAGCCGCCCTATTCCGCGCCCTATATTCACAAAACTGCGGACGGCCAGCGAGTCTCTTTCCAGACCTGGACCTGGGAGGGCGATCATTACACGCTGATTCAGTACATCATCGACGACGGAAAAACGCTGGAGGCCAGCAAGTTTGCATGTGAATACAGAGCAACCCGCAGAGCGGAAATTACCGACTTGCTGCTTGCCAACGGGTGCAGCGAGGTGAAATGGCTGTTCCCGGAGGAAACGGGCTTCTATCAGCCGATGGTGGTTGCGAAAAAATAAATGCTGATACTTGTGAACGTTCGAATTCATACGCAAAACTGCCGTAAATATCTTTTTTGTAGCCCATAGACAACAAAGAAACCTCTTTTGTCCGCCGGCAAAAGAGGTTTCTTTGCAATAATATCCGCTCCTTCCCGGAACAGGTGATCTGTCTTCGGTATATGAGGGAACGGAAAAGTAAACATTCAAAAAAGCACTACTCCGCGTCTCGGAGTAGTGCTTTCTTTTTATCAAACGCGGTGGCCGTCCATGGCATTTTTCCTTGTCCCGGCCTTTACGGGGCACAAAGCCGCCTCATGTTCATTTTTTATTCGGGATTTTATCCTCGCAGGGGATGCCGACCATGCACTTCGCGCAGTTGCCCTTCTTAAACTCCTGCATCAGCTCCCTGGTGTGGTCATTGCACTTTTTCAGGTTGCGCTTGTGCTCCAGCGTAATGGCCTCCATGGGGCACCGGCCGGTGCAGGCGCCGCACTGGGTGCAATACTCATAAGGATCTGTATATGTTCTCTTGGTCGGCTCCATCTCGCAATCCAGCAGCAAGGTGACCATGGCGCCGCAGCAGCCCTTCTCCGTGATGATATGGCGATGGACGCCGAAGGTGCCCAGACCGGCAGCGTAAGCCACGTGTCTGGTCGACCATGCCACGGACCAGTGCAGATCTTCTTCGCCGTTTTCCACCGGGATCGTCGCGCCGGGGTGGTCCATGTTCCAGGTGGGATTGAACACCTTGATACCTTCCTTTTCCAGCGCAGCAATCATTTCGCGTGCAAAAGGCACCACGACTTTCGCGTGATCCCCATAACCGCAGGTCCACGCCTCGCTCATGAGCGCCGTGGAAGCGCGGTGTCTTTTTCTAACTTCCTCTGAGAAGGAAAAATAAAACACTACGACGGTTTTCGCCTCAGGCATCCAATCTTTGGGGCACATGAAGTGTTCACCGATCACTTCAGGATCCCGGAAAGTCTCGAAGATCGGATCGTCCGCAGCCGCGAATCCGTAGATGGGCGCATCCAGAATCGGCAAGGTCACATTTTCCTCGGGGAGATGGGTCTGGTTTTCCAAACCGTCAAAAACCTCTCTAACAATGTCCGCAAATCGTTGATTGTCCATTATTTCCTCTCTTTCCCACACACCGGGCGACGGGCGTCCGGTCAGGTGTTTTAATCTTTCCGGATATTAAGTCCATACAACTTATTTTTATTATATCAGCAATATGATCAAATTTCTATATCAAAATAAAACAATCATCCACTTCGATTCACATCTCGCAAAACCATTCGCCTTTCCGCCCTCCCGGTACTCAACGAGGACGGAAACGATCTTATAGCCGGAGAAGACAAACACCAAAACAAATATTACAAACAATATTCCGATGCAAGTTTTTTCACCGGATCGTTCTCCTTGAGTTTCTGCGTTTATCCGAAAAATGTGGGGTTTATTTGCCTCCAAACGGGCGCGAATTTCAAAGCCGCGCCGGATTCGAGCCGCCAAGCCTTTACTTTTGGTGAAATTCCCGTTATACTGTCCTTAGCAATTCCATTCACACAGAGGAGGAATACAACATGAAAGTTATTATCGTTGGCGGCGTTGCGGGCGGCGCGACTGCTGCTGCCAGAATACGTCGACTGGACGAACAGGCCGAGATCATCGTCTTTGAGCGTTCCGGCTTTATTTCCTATGCCAACTGCGGTCTGCCGTACTACATCGGCGGCGTGATCGACGACGAGGAGGAGCTGACGCTGCAGACGCCCGAGAGCTTTTACAGCCGTTTCCACGTGGACATGCGCGTGCATCATGAGGTGACGGCGATCTGCCCGGAAACCAAGCGCGTGACGGTTAAGAACCTCGAAACGGGCGAAGTTTTTGAGGAGAGCTATGACAAGCTGCTTCTCTCCCCCGGCGCAAAGCCGACGCAGCCGCCGCTCCCCGGCATCGACTCGAAAAAGCTCTTCACGCTGCGCACGGTGGAAGACACGATGCGCATCAAGGCCTATATTGACGAAAAGCATCCCCGTTCCGCCGCCATCGCGGGCGGCGGCTTCATCGGGCTGGAGATCGCGGAAAACCTGCGCGGGCTCGGCATGGAGGTCACGATCATTGAGGGGCTCAATCAGCTCATGGCGCCCTTTGATGCGGACATGGCGGCCTTTATCCACGCGGAAGTGCGCGCGCAGGGCGTCGGCATGGTTCTGGGCCGCATGGTCGCGGGCTTCCAGGAGACGGAAGACGGCGTCGATGTGCTGCTGCAGGATGCTCCGGCCGTGCATGCGGACATGGTCATCCTCGCCATCGGCGTAACGCCGGACACCGCGCTTGCCAAGCAGACGGGCCTCGAGTGCGGCGTCAAGGGCAGCATCGTGGTTAACGACCGCATGGAGACCTCCATCCCAGACATCTATGCCGTGGGCGACGCCGTGCAGGTGCAGCATTTCGTCACCGGCGCGCTCGCGCCGATTTCGCTGGCAGGTCCGGCGAACAAGCAGGGGCGCATCGCCGCGGACAACATCTGCGGCGGAGACAGACGCTTCCCCGGCGCGCAGGGCAGCTCCGTCATCCGGATTTTTGACCTGACGGCGGCCAGCACCGGCATCAACGAGAGAACCGCGAAAGCCGCAGGCCTGCAGACGGATAAGGTCATTCTCTCCCCCGGCAGCCACGCGGGCTACTATCCGGGTGCAAAGACCATGACCATGAAGGTGGTCTTTGAGAAAGAAACCTATCGGCTGCTCGGCGCGCAGATCATCGGCTATGAGGGCGTGGACAAGCGCATCGACGTTTTGGCCACGGCCATCCGCGCCGGCATGAAGGCGACGGAGCTGCAGGATCTGGATCTCGCCTATGCCCCGCCCTATTCCTCGGCCAAGGATCCGGTCAACATGGCGGGTTACATCATCGACAACCTCGCCACCGGCGTTGTCAAGCAGTGGTTTGTGGAAGATGTGGATACGCTTCCGCGCGACGGCAGCGTCACGCTGCTGGACACCCGCACCGTGGAAGAGTACGAAGCCGGCCACGCACCCGACCTGATCAACATCCCGGTGGACGAGCTGCGCGAGCGCATCGGCGAGCTCGAGCCCGGCAAGCCGGTCTACGTCATGTGCCAGAGCGGCATCCGCAGCTACATCGCCACGCGCATCCTCCGCGGCCACGGCTTTGACTGCTATAACTTTGCCGGCGGCTATCGCTTCTATGCCGCGGTGAAGAACGACCAGCGCCTCGTCGAGCAGGCCACCGCCTGCGGCATGGATCGCTAAACACCGGCGATTTGCGCACCCCCATGCGAAAATCCGACCTCCCAAAGGGATCTTTTCGCAAACCGTGCAAATATAAAGACAGCGCAGCTTGAAGCTGCGCTGTCTTTTTTATGAGATTTTTCAGAATACAGCCCCACCGTCCGTTCCCCGCTTCCATTCCCTACCACCTCTCCCTACCATTTTCCCGCCGTCTCTCCCCCGCCGTCTCTCCCCCGCCGTCTCTCCCCTGCCGTCTCTCCCCCGTTGTCTCTCCCCCGCCGCCATAATTTTTCCAAAAGCTATTGACAAAGCTTATACCTCGTGTTACGATGTATTCCACGAAAGGAGGTATAGTGTGGATATTCAGTTGAAGCGTGGCCTTTTGGACGTCTGCGTTCTGGCCGCGATCAAAAGCGAAGATTCATACGGCTATAAGATCATAAAAGACATGAAGCCGTATATTGAACTTTCCGAATCGACTTTATATACCATTCTCAAGCGCCTGGAAACGGCCAACATGCTCACAGTTCGCACCGCCGAGCACGGCGGCAGACTTCGGAAGTATTACCACATCACCGAAGACGGCCTGCAGCGCATAGAGGATTTCAAAACCGAGTGGAAAGAGATTTTGTCTATCTATCAATTTGTAACAAAGGGGGATGAGGACAGCCATGCGTAAACAGGAATTTCTTGCGCAGCTGCGCAAAGCTTTATCCGGATTGCCGCAGGATGAAATCGAAGAACGCCTGACGTTTTACGGCGAAATGATTGACGACCGGATGGAAGAGGGTCTTTCGGAGGAGGACGCGGTTTCGGCAGTAGGTTCTGTTGATGAAATCGTCGAACAGGTACTTGCAGAAATTCCTCTGGTGAAAATCGCAAAGGCAAGAATCCGGCCGAAGAAGCGGAAAAGCGCCGGCACGACCGTGCTTTTGGTCGTCGGCTCTCCCATATGGGGCTCCCTCGCAATCGCCGCCGCGGCTGTCATTTTCTCGCTTTACGTTTCGCTGTGGGCTGTGATTGTTTCCCTGTGGGCAGTTTTTGTGTCGCTGGCCGCATGCGCGCTTGCCGGAGTTCTTGCCTGCGTCATTTTCGCAGCAGGCGGTAACGGCGCTGCGGGACTCGCCATGCTCGCGGCTGGCCTTATTTGCGCAGGACTCGCCATCTTTATGTTCTACGGCTGCAGGGCCGCAACAAAAGGCGCTCTGGTTCTCACAAAGAAGATGGCAATATGGATCAAGAGCCTCTTTATCAGAAAGGAGGAAGCATAATGAAAAAGGCAACGAAAGTGTGGCTTATCACAGCCGCTGCACTTGTGCTGATCGGCTGCGTCCTCTTTGCAGGCGTGGCTGCATTGCTCAAATGGGATTTCACAAAGCTGGCAACGGTCCAGTACGAAACAAATACGCATGAAATCAGCGAAGCGTTTGACTGCATCTCCATAAATTCCGACACTGCAGACATCGAGTTTGTGCTTTCCGAAAGCGGGAACTGCGAAGTGGTGTGTTTCGATGAGGAAAACCTCAGGCATTCCGTTTCCGTGGAAGACGGCACGCTCACCATCGAGCTGATCGATGAACGTTCTGTGATGGATCATGTGAATATCGGCATAGGTGTCGGCTCATCCCGGATCACGGTTTATCTGCCGAAAACGGAATACACTTCGCTTCTCATCCGCGAGAGCACCGGATATATCGAAATGCCTGCAGATTTCTCATTCAAAGATGTCGATATTTCTTTGAGTACAGGTGATGTTGATTTTGGGGCATCCGCTTCCGGGCTGCTGAAAATCAGAACCAGCACCGGACAGATTCACGCGCAAAACCTCTCCGCCGGCGAACTCGACCTTACGGCCTCCACAGGCAATGTGACGGTTTCGGGCGTAAGCTGCGAGGGCGATGTGCGCGTTCATGTGACAACAGGCAAAGTAAATCTGACGGACCTTGCATGCAAAAATGTGATCACAAGCGGAAATACGGGCGACATTTTTATGAAGAACGTGCTTGCCTCCGAAACGTTTTCCATTGAGCGCAGCACCGGCGACGTGGCGTTTGACGCCTGCGACGCCGCTGAGATTTTCGTGACAACGGATACAGGCGATGTTTCGGGCACGCTGCTTTCGGACAAGGTGTTTCTCACGCGAACCGACACCGGCGATGTCGATGTTCCAAAAACCATAACCGGCGGCAGGTGCGAAATCACCACCGACACGGGAGATATTCGGCTTCGCCTTGCGTGACGTCCACAGCCGGAAAGTACGCGTCGGATTCCCAATTCCGCTATCCGGCACGCAGCGCAAAAACCCGCGCACTACTTCCTTGAATACAGAAAACCCGGCAGGCCATATCGGCCTGCCGGTTTTCTTTTCCGTTAGAATGATTCCGCGAACGGGCTTGCTGTTTTGCATTCCGTCCGCAAGCGCATGAAACAGGACTCCGCCGTTTTCAGACTCCCGCTCAGTCACGGAAGCAGCGGTAATAGACCTGCTCGCACTCTTCCACAGTCGTCGCGATCGGATTCGTCGCGCCGACGCCGTCCTCCAGCGCCGTGATCGCCATATCCGGCACGCGCGCCTTATCCACGCCGACATCCTCCAGATACTTCGGAATGCCGATGCTGCGGAAGAAGGCCTCAACCGCCTCGATGCCCTTGATGGCAGCTTCCTCGGCGCTCAGGCCGCGGATGTCGCAGCCCATGGCCTCGGCCACGTCTGCATACTTCTCGGGGATGGCGCGCATGTTAAAGCGCATAACCTCCGGCAGCAGAACGGCGTTTGCCACACCGTGCGGCACGCCGAAGTAGGCGCTGAGCTGATGCGCCATCTGATGGCAGAGACCGAGGTTGTTGATGTTGAAGGCAGCGCCGGCCATCATCGCGGCAAGCGCCATCTGCTCTCTCGCCTCCAGGTTCGAGCCGTCGGCATAGGCGATCGGCAGATACTTCACGACCATACGGATGCCGCCGAGCGCCTCGGCGTTGCCGATGCAGAAATCGACGAAGGAGGCATAGGCCTCGATGCAGTGGGTCAGCGCATCCGCGCCCGTTGCAGCGGTGATGTTCGCCGGCAGGCTGACCGTGGCCAGCGGGTCGAGAACCGCCGTGTTCGGCACGAGGTACGGGCTGAGAACGCCGAACTTGATGTGACGGCGCACGCCGGTGATGACGCTGACATTCGTCACCTCGGAGCCGGTGCCCGCGGTCGTGGGAACGGCGATAAAGGGCAGAAGCTTGTTTTCAATGCGCTCCGCGCCGCCGGTGTTGACGTTATAGTCCTCGACGGTGCCGCCGTGGGTGTAGACCACGTTGGCCGCCTTTGCGCAGTCCATCGGGGAGCCGCCGCCGATCGCGATCATGACGTCGGGCTTGAACTTGTTCATCTCCTCAACGCCGTCCATGACCATCTCATCGGTCGGGTTGGCGCCGAGGCGCGTGAAGATCGCCAGCTCAATGCCGTCGCGCTTCATCTGCTCAATCGCCTCTGCGAACACCGGGATCTGCAGGATGTACTCGTCCGAAAAAACAACCGCGCGCTTTCCGCCGAATGCCTTGACTTCCGCGCCAAGCGTGTTGAGGGCGCCTTCGCCGGTCACGATTTTTCCGGGCCAGCCGCTGTAAGTCTGAACCATGATAACTACCTCCTGAATATTGGTTTATTAGCGTCCCACCCAAAGCCGGCAAACTCCGTCACCGCCGCGTTGTCGGCGCATGCGATAGCAAAACGACTCCGGATTTTCTCGCCCGACTCAAGTGGGAATAAGCACAATTTTATAAACCCGCGCGAACCTGAATGAGCTGCGCCGCGATGCTCACGGCGATCTCCTCCGGCGTCTGTGCGCCGATCTTCAGGCCAATGGGCGAAACGACATTTTCAAAATCCGCCTCATCAAAGCCGAGCTCGAGCAGCTTTTCCTTCACCGTGCGCTGCTTTCGCTCCGATCCGATCACGCCGATATACCGCGCGCCGGTATGCATCAGCTGCTTTTGCACGTCAAAATCGCTCTGATGCCCGCGCGTCATGATGCAGATATAGTCCGCCGCGCCGATTTCCTGCGCAAGCTGCGTCAGATCGTTCATGTCCACAATGCGCGTTTCGTCAACGCCCGGGAAAAGCTCCCGCCGCGCGAATTCCGGCCTGTCTTCCAGAATCACGCAGCGAAACCCGATTTTGGCCAGCGCCGGAACCAGCGCCTGCGCCACATGTCCGCCGCCGAAGATGTAAACCCGGCCGGGTCGCAGCAAAAGCTCGCAATAATAGTTCTTGCCGCCGAGGGCAAGCTGTTTGGGCTTTGTGCCCAGACCGGCGATCACTTCCTCCGGCAGTTCCATGCCGAAAGCGCCGCTTTTTGCGCCGTAGATGCCCATTTTGCCGCTCTCCGTCTCGGTGATGAGCCAGAACTGCTCACCGGCAGCAAAGAGCGCCTCGATCTGCCGCAGCAGCGCAAGCGTCTCCTCATCGCCGGCCGGGACATACTGAAAGCACACGTCCACATTCCCGCCGCAGACCATGCCGAGATCGGCAACCTCATTCGGATAGAGCCGGAATTTCTCCGTGAACGCGCCCTTTTCCTGCAGCGTCCGCGCTGCGAGGGCTTCCGAGCGGTGTTCCACCGCGCCGCCGCCGATCGTGCCGTGCTCCCGTCCTCTTTCCGTGACGAGCATCCGCGCGCCCGCGCCGCGGGGCACCGCGCCGTCGCTGGCCACAACCGTCACCAGAACCGCGTCCCGCCCCTCGGACAGGCATCTCTCTGTCGCTTTGAAAAGCTCTCTCATGCTTTTCTGTCTCCTCAAAACCGAATCTCGCCCTCGCGGAGAAACTTTTTCCCCACCGGGCGTTCCTGCACGCGCTCCAGGCGCCGAATCGCGCTTCCGCACGCGCAGTTTCCCGGCAAAAACCGGCTTCTGTCTCCCGTGCGATAGCGGATGAAGGGCATCGCCTCCCGCCGAAGCGTGGTCACGACGATTTCCCCCATCTCGCCCGCAGGCAGAACGCGCCCCGTTTCCGGGTTGATGATCTCATAATACAGATCCGACTCCCAGACGTGGTAGCCGCCAATCTCTGTACAGCCCACCGCGCCGCCAAGCGCGGTCTCCGTCATGCCGTAATGTTCATTCACCCGGCAATGCCAGGTGTTTTCAATCGCGTCCACCGCGCGCTGCGGCACATAGGCCGCCGCGAGCAGAACGCTGCGAAGCTGCGCGCCAAGCGCCTCGGCAAAGCCCGTCTCCGCCGAGCGCAGCGCCGCTGCCGCCACCGCCTCCGCGGGGCCGACAATGCACTGCGTGCCGCTTTGCAGAATTTCCTGCGCCAGCGCGTCATAGCGCTCCGGCGTCGGGAAGCCGAAAACCGCAAGCGGTGAGCCGAGTTTCGCAAGCGCTTTGCTGAGCAGATCGTTGAGTGAGCCGGGGCTTTCGCCCGGAAACAAGCTCATCACCCGCTCGCCGGGCTCAATGAACTCCGCCATACCGTGCGCGAAATAGTCCACCGTCCGCTCCTGATCGCCCTGCGTGAAATAAATCCGCTTCGCTGCGCCCGTTGAGCCGCTGGTGCGCAGCGTAACGATGCGGTCCACCGCGTCCGGGGAAACGCAGAGCATCTCCCCGCCGCTTGCACGCAAATCGTCCGCTGTCATCAGCGGCAGCGCCTCAAATTCCGCCATATTCTCCGGCAGCGCGCCGGCAAGCCGAGAGGCATAGAAAGCGCTGTTTCTCTTTGCGTAGTCAATCACCTCGCGCAGGCGCGCCATGCGCCATGCGGCAACGGCGTCGGCCTCAAGCGCGGGCAGCCCCATCTCGCCGGCGATCCAGCTATCAAGCATTCCGCTTCTCCGCGATCAGCAGGAAGTAGCCCACATCGGGCGGCAGCTTGCAATCCGGCAGGCAGTTGCCGTGCTCGGCAAAATAGTTTTCAACCGAGCCACAGTCCAAAATCGCCTGCGCTGCAAAGGCTTTGAGATCCTCCGTGCGGTCCTCAAAATGCACGACCTGCAGCTCCAGCTCGTCCAGAAGCAGGGCAAGCCCGTCCAGCACCAGCGCGCCGTCCTGGCAATAGGGCGAGGGCAGCTTGCTGCCGTTTTCGCAGTCGCCGTCCGAGCGCGGCTTGAGATAGAGATCCATGGCGGTTGCATAGTCCTCGCGCCAGCGCTCCAGTTCCGGCACGCGGCGGTACAGGTCGGTCATAATCAGCTTCCCGCCGGGACGCAGCATGCAATAGGCCTCGTGCATGGACTCCAGCTGCCGGTCAAGCAGACTGAAAACGCACTCCATCAGCACCGCGTCAAAGCTCCGGGAGGGAAACTCCAGCGCGGAAGCGTCCATCTTTTTGGCATCCAGTCCGCGCGCGGAAGCGGCGGCCACCGCGTTTTCATCCGTGTCCACCGCAGTCACGCACAGGGAAAACTCCTCCTGCGCCAGAAAGGCGGCCTCTCCGTCGCCGCAGCCGACATCGAGCAGCGCCGCGCCGGGCAGAACGCCCGCCTTTTTCAGCGCGTCGCGCGTCAGATCAAGCCCGCCGGGCCGTAAAACACTCATACCTTAATAATCCTCGAGCATCTGCTCCAGAATTTCCATCGCGCCGAGCACGGGAATCGGGCAGAAGTCCAGCAGCTTGCCGCTCTCGCTGGCCTCGGCATAGCCCTCGTCCGTTCCGACGTCCACGCCGAGCAGATCACGGCACAGGGTGGTGCCGAACTTCGCGCGGAAAGCTTCCTCAAACTGCTCGCCCAGCTCGTGCGCCTTCGCGGGATCCTCAACGGTCAGGCCGATGGCCATCAGGCCGCCGGTCACGCCGCCGCAAACCTCGCCCATCATCATGCCGCCGCCAAAGCAGCGCGCAATGCGGTTGGTCTCGTCCACATCATAGCCGGTTTTCTCGGAAAAGCGCGCGAGCGTGCACTGGCAGCAGTTTCCGCCGTTGGCAAAAAACTGGGTGATTTCCTCTTTTGTCGGTCTCGGTTTCATATTATTTATCCTCCATCAATATTTCTACCTCAGCCATGCGGCCGAGGGCCAGTTCCTTTGTAATCAGAACGCGTCCGCATTCCGGGCAGGTCGGAACCTCGTGCCCGAAGGAGCGTCCCATATAGCTAAAAACAACTTTTTTCATTTCCAGCGCTGCGCCGCACTTCGCGCATTTCCAGTTCTGCTCTCCGTTCACGGCTGCGCCTCCTCTCCAAAACGCATCCGGTGGCAATAAGCGTCCAAAATCCGGTATGCGCCGTTCTCCTCCCGGTATTCCACCCAGTAGGTCAGAACTTTTTTCGTCAGACTTGCAAGATAGCGCCCCTCGCCGTCCGTGAAGCGTCCGTTCTCCTGTTCGGATACATGGATGCACTCCTTCACGTCCTCGTCGGAGATCAGGCGGCTTTCCATCTCACGCCGGACTTCGGCGTCGACGAGAAGCGAAATGTTCTCCCACGCCGCGTGGGGAACGCGCGGATATTCCATACCCATCATCTCCATGGCCGACGCCTTGACTTTCAGGCGGTTGGCCTTCTTTTCGCTGATTGTGAAGCGTTCATCGCAAGCTCCGAACGCTGTTTCCAGAATGTGCCGGCAGGGTTTCCCCTTTTCCAGAAAGACCTCGCGGCAGTTCGCGCAGTAGACAATGTACGGCAAATCCGTCTGCTCAATCTGCTGCTGCACCACATGGTCATAAAGCGCGCTGTTTGCCGTGCGGATATGTCCGCCCCAGCCGCAGCAGCGTCCCGCCTCCGGCAGCTCGGAAAGCTCCGTGCCGCTTTGCCGTGCAAGCGCGCGCACGGCGCGGCGGAGTCCGTCATCCCGCCGGGCAGAGCAGGGGTCAAAGATCGCGGCGCTCTCAAAAGATGCCGTGAGCTTCAGATCATCCTGCCCAAGCAGGAGCTCGTAAACCGAAACGGTCTCAATCTCCGGCGTGAAGCGCGAAAGCATATCGGCACAGCTTGCGCAGGCGGTGACAAGCACCGGCTTGCCCAGGCTTTCCCATGCCGCACGCAGACGCGCGGTGTTCTCTTCCCAAAGCTTTTGCTCGCCCGCCCACCAGGCGCTCGCGCCGCAGCAGCCGAGGATGATGCCGGTGTTTTCCCCCTTGCTCAGCGCAGCAAAGGCCGCGATCGTCTGTTCAGGAAGCGACGCGGGAAGCTGGCAGCCCGGGAAGAAGGCATAGCGGCAGTTTTCTCCGTCCTTTGACGCCGCGAGGAAGGCCTCGTTCGACGCAAAGGCAAGGTCGCGCAGCCAGAAATCGTGCAGCGCCGCGGGTTCAATGCCCTCCTCCACGCGCGACACGCGCGAAAGATGGAACAGCCCGCCGAGATCCACCGCCTCCGGGCATGCGCTCTTGCACCAGCCGCATTGATTGCAGGAATAGGTCTCCCGCGTCATGGTGCGGCTGGAAAGAAAATGCGGGCCTGAATCGGCGAAGATCTCCATCGCCATCTGCTCAGGCGCTTTGTGGTACTTGTCCAGAAGCGCGCAACCCTCCATGCAGCGTGCACAGTTGCACTGGAAGCAGCGCGCCGCCTCCTGCTTGGCCTCGGCCTTTGTGTAGCCGATGCCGTCCGCCGGGACGACAGCAGGGGCACTTTTTGCGCCTTTCGGCACCAGGTTGGCCGAATTGCAGCGGGACTTTTTACGTCCGCCAACGGCACGCCCCGTCTGGATCGCGCCCTCCATCAGCCGGGAAAGCTCCGGCCCCGCAGCAAGGGACTCCATCAGCGGCATGCCGCACAGCGCACCGCCCATAAAGGTTTTCTCCCGCGCGACGGTGAACAGCTCGCTGTCCCAGCCCGAAAGCAGGCCGAAATCCTCGCCACCGGCTCCGGTGGCGATGTAAACGGCCGTGAAATCACCCAGCGCATCCAGCGAGCGGACTTCCTCGCCGAAGCGAAATTCCACCTGCTCGCGGGAGAACTGAAACGCGAAATCCTTGTCAAAGGTCTCAAAATCCGCGCGCTCACGCAGATTTCCGCCCCAGCCGGACGCGCGCTCGAACACGGTGACGGGATATTTCTTCTGCGCCATGCACAGCGCTGCAGAAAGCCCGGCCGGGCCTGCACCGATCACCGCGACCCGCTCCTGCTTTTCCGGGATGGGGAACGAATCCGGCGCTTCCCCGCCCGCAAGGCGGACGACAGCTTCCTCCAGATGCTCCAGATCCAGCGGCTCGTCACCGAGCAGACAGCGCTGGCAGCTTTCGCGGCAGGGCCGCGGGCAGAGCGCCGCGGCGACGGTGGGAAACACCACCGCCGCGCGGTACTCCCGATAGGCCGCGCTCAAACGTCCGCGGCCGATCTTTTTCATAAAGGAACGAAGGTCCAGTCCAAAGGGACAGGCGCGGGAGCAGGGCGCCGGCGCGTCATGTATGCAGTTTTCCACAAAGGCCGTTGCCTGCGTCTGTTCCATACCTGTCCCTCCTTCGGACTGAACCGGATTGTAAAATGACTGCTTAAAGCTTACAGCGGATGGCTGGCGATCTCATCCATCGCGTCGTCGAGGTCAGAGCCGAGGTAGTACTTCTCGGGCTTGAGCTCCTTGCCTTCCTGCTTGGCAGCCCAGGCAGCCTTGACCTTGTCGGGCGTGGCGGGCAGCTCGTAGATGCGGCAGCCCGTGGCGTCCTTGATGGCGTTGATAACCGCCATGTGGCCGGAGGACTGGAAGACCTCGGTGCAGCCGGAGGAACCGAAAGCGCCGAACTCGCCGCGCGGCGTCTCCAGATATTCCACGCGGATGTCGTCCGGGATATCCTGAATCTGCGGGATGCCGCAGGCGATCATGTTCTTGTGCTTGTTGATGTCCTGATAATCCTCGCTCAGCGCGAAGCCGATGGAGTGGGAAATGCCGCCGTAGGCCTGGCCGTCAACCGCCAGACGGTTGCCGACGACGCCGATGTCAACGCAGGAAGCATAGCGCAGAACCTTCGTCTTGCCGGTGTTCACGTCAACCTCGACCAGAGAGGCGTTCACGCCGTACATCCACTCGGCGTCCTTGTCGCCCTCGCCCGTGTTCGGATCGAGGCCGGGATCGACCTTGCCCATGTTGTCCACGTGGCCGACGTACTTGGTCGGGATGCCCTCGGCGACCATCTCGTCATAGGTGCGGAAGCTGCCGTCGGCCTTCTTCATGGCGGCGATGAGCAGGTCTGCCGCGGCCTTGACCGCGCGGCCGTTCATGATGTGGCTTCTGCTCGCCGCGGCGACGCCGCTATCCGGGCAGCGGTGGGAGTCGTTCATGACCAGACGGATCTGCTCGGGCTTCACGCCGAGCTCCTCAAGCGCCTTGACCGTGACGGTCAGGGTGCCGATGTCGCCGCCCTGGCCCATGTCTTCCCAGGTGTTGTAAACGGCGATGTCACCGTTGGGCAGCAGCTCAAGCGCGTTCTCGGCCTGATCCCACATACCCAGCGTGCACAGGAAGCCGCCCATGCCGATGCCGACGCCGAGGTGACGGCCCTCGGCCTTGCCCTTCTCGGCCTCCGCCTTGAACTCGTCGTAATGCGGTTTGAGCATCTCCATAAGCTTCTTGTAGACATGCAGCTTGTAGGGACGGCTGTTGAGCGTGGTATCGCCCTCTTCGGCGAGGTTCTTGTAGCGGAACTCCCAGGGATCCATGCCGACCTTCTCGGCGAGCATATCCATCAGCGCCTCGGAGAAGGTGTAAACCTGCGGGGCACCGAAGCCGCGGTAAGCGGCGTTGAAGGCGTGGTTGGAAACGCCGGCGCGCGCAAGCGCCTTCACGTTGGGGATGGAATAGCCGTGGAAGGGCACGGAGATGAGGTTGTTCATGATCTTGCTGGCCATACCGGCATAGGCGCCGTGGTCGAGGCCCAGATCGTATTCCAGCGCGAGGAGCTTGCCGTTCTCATCGCAGGCGAGCTTGGCGTTGGTGAAGGTGGCGGAGCGCTTGCCGGAAACGTGCAGGAACTCCTCATAGCTCAGGGACAGGCTGACCGGGATGCCCAGGGTCTGCACAGCGGTGGCCGTGAGCGCATAGGTGTTGGCCGTAACGGCGTAACCGAAGGAACCGCCGACGGGGTTGCAGATCAGACGCAGCTTCTCGATCGGGATGCCGCAGGCCTGCGCGATGGACTCTCTGCCCTCGCCGACGGCCTGGGTCTTGCACTGGATGACAACGTTGCCCTCGAGGTCATAGTAACCCTGGCAGATGTCGGGCTCGATGGGCAGGTGGGGCTCACGCTGGGAGTGGAAGGAACCCTCGACCACGTAGGCCGCATTTTCAAACACATCCGCGGGATCCTCGCCCTTGAGCAGCGGCGCCTCCATGTAGGAGTTCGGGCTGGTCTCGTGCATCTGGATGGCGTTGGGCGTGACCGCCTCGGGGAAGGTGAAGTAGGTCGGCAGGGGCTCAAGAATCTGCTTGACGGCCGCGGCCGCAGCTCTGGCGTGCTCGCGGGTGTCCGCCGCGACCAGCGCGACCACGTCGCCCTTGCGGCAGACCTTCTTGTCCGCAATAACCGGGAAGGGAGGCGTAGAGGTGCCCTTCCAGCGCGCCACGATGGGGGGCGTGTCAACACAGTTGTTGCCCTTGACGTCGGCAGCGGTCATGACCTTGATGACGCCGGGCATCTTCTCGGCGACAGAGATGTCGATCTCCTTGATGTTGGCATGGGGCAGCTCGGCGAGCGTGACGGCCAGATATGCCGTTCCGCCGGGCATCTTCATCGCGATGTCATCGCCATAGTCCATCAGACCGGTGACCTTCGCAACAGCCGTGGGACGCGGACGCTTCGAACCGTAGATGTCCTTCTCCTCGTCGGCGTTATAGGTGATGTCCGCCATGGTGGCTTCGCCGCGCATCACCTTCGCCGCCGCCATAACGGCGTCCACGATGGGCTTATAGCCCGTGCAGCGGCAGACGTTGTGGTTCTTCTGGAACCAGTCGCGGACTTCTTCTCTGCTCGGGTTTTTGTTCTTCAGGAGCAGCGCATAGGAAGAGATGATAAAGCCGGGGCTGCAGAAGCCGCACTGCGCGCTTCCGTAAGTGATCCAGGCCTGCTGCAGAGGATGCAGGTGCTGAGGCGTTCCGATGCCCTCAATCGTGGTGATCTCGCTGAATTCCTCCACGTCCTTGATTCTCTTGACGCAGGAGCGGATGAGTTCGCCGTTGAGCACCACCGAGCAGGCGCCGCAGATGCCCTGTGCGCAGCCGACTTTCGTGCCCGTCAGGCCCAGCCGACGCAGAACATCAGAGAGTCTGTCCTTTGCAGGCTCACAGACCACCTGTCTGTCCACCCCGTTGATGATGAGGTGTATGCGCTCATACTTTCTGACTTCTTCGCTTGGATTCATTGATTTTCCTCCTTATATGCTTTTACGTAAATTTCTTATTTCAACGCCGATGAAGTGCCTTTCCCTCCGCGCTTGTCAGGTTATAAGCGCAAAAGGGGATCAGCCTTCCATCGGGAGATAACACATGAACATAACAGTTTTGCAGCCGTTCCAGATCCAGATTCCAGGCGTCCTGAAACGCCATCGCAGACAGGGAGAAGCGCCTGTGTTTGAGCAGATAGAGCATTCCGTCCAACCCGTCAAGATCGGCGGGCGGAGCTTCCGCCTCCGGCACCGCGCCGCCCCAGCGGCGGGACACCGTATCCCGCGCCTTTTCCACCGCCGTGCGCGGGTTCAGCGCCTCGCTCCCGTCCTCTTCCCTGTCCTCACCGCAGCAACAGCAGGATGAGCGGGGGCTGACATTCTCCACCGTGCCGTCCGGCCGGAGCAGATAGTTGCAGCTGAAGGAGCACAGCGGATGTTCGGCCGTTCCGCCGAGGAAGTCCTCCGCCGAAAATGCGCCGCGTGTCTGCGCTTCGATCTCCCGGCAAAGCCGCGGGAGCGTAACGCGCTTTTCCGGCGCGCCCGGATAGCGGCCAAAATAGCTCATCGGCTGGAAGTGGACACCGCGCACAGCGGGCAGACGCTCCATCGCAAAGCGGATGATTTCGCCCACCTGATCGAGGTTGACGCCCATGGCCAGCGTCGGCGTCAGCACAACGCCGAGCTGCGCGGCAGCGCAGTTTTGTACCGCGCGGCATTTTTCCTCAAACAGCGGCTTGCCCCGCAGCGCGATATACGGCGCATCGTCCACGCCGTCAAACTGCAGGAAAACGCAGCTGAGACCCGCCGCTTTCAGCTTCGCGGCATAATCCGGCTCGCGCGCAAGGCGCAGGCCGTTGGTGTTGAGCTGAAAAAAAGAAAAACCTTTTTCCCGCCCGAGGCGGATGATCTCCGGCAGATCGTCCCGCACCGTCGGCTCGCCGCCCGAAAGCTGGATATTCGCCTTCGGCGCCAGTTCCCGAAGCCTGTCAAACCAGGCCTCAATGCTGTGCAGATCGGGGTCTGCCGTCTCCCCTCCCGCTTCTGCAAAGCAAACCGGACAGCCGAGGTTGCATCTTTGCGTAACCTCCAACAGAACGCAGCAGCTGCGCTGCCGGTGCTGCGAGCAGAGGCCGCAATCATAGGGGCAGCCGCGCTGCACGCGCTCATCGCTGAGAACCCGGGTTGCGCGGGGCGCCTTGCCCCAGCTCTGATAATCGGGTTTGCCCTCCCAGATGAGGGTTTGGAAAAAACCGTGTTCGGGACAGGTTTTTTCCAGATATATATTGCCGTCCCGCTCCGTCCGCTGCGCGGGAATGCGCTTCAGGCAGACAGGACAAACGCTTTCGGTGTGCGGTTTCATAACGCTTCGCACTCCCTTTCGCGTTCAAAGCGCTCGTACAGCGCCCGTGCTATGACGTAATACTGCTTGGCGTAGGGTTTCCGTTCCGGCTTTTGGTCGCTCGGGAAGTAACGCTCCTCCAGACTCACGCGCCGGGTTCCCTGCACCAGCTTGTCGGCAAGATAGACGACCATCGACTCGTTCCATGCCGTTTCCGTGCCGTCCTGCAAAACCATGTGATTGCCCACAACAGCGCCCAGCGCGGCATAGCCGCGTGTTGTCAGCCAGCGCGCACCCGCAAGGTCATGGCGCGGCTCTGCGCGCAGAATATCGTGAAGCATTGCGCCCGCAACGATCATCTCCCGGTTGAGCTTCACGCCGCGGCGATCGAGAATCTCCCAAAACTCATGGGCCAGCTCCGCCGTTGCGATGCAGTGCGAAAACGCCCGCTCGGGCGTTTTCGCCTCGCGCAGCAGCGCGCGGCATTCCGCCTCGTCCGGAATCGGCTTCGGCAAATCCTGCGGCAGCTTTCCCGCCGCGCCGAGCCAGACCGCGTCACGGCTGATGAGCAGCTGCGTCACGCTGCCGTAGGGCTGCGGCAATTCGAGCGCCGCTTCCGGCGCCAGCCCCGTGAGCTCCGCGCACAGCGCCCGGTTCACGGCGCTGTGCGCGATGAGCACGAGGCCCCTTGTTGAATCGTCCGTTTGGATGCTTTGCAGCGCGGCACGCGCACGCGCGCCGACGGCGCGAAAACTCTCTCCCCCCGGCGCTGCGGTATCAAACAGGTTTTCTCCGCGTTTTTCGTATTCCTCCGGCCAGCGGGCGCGGATCTCATCAAACGAAAGACCGTCCCATTCGCCCATATCGACCTCTGTAAGGCCGGGCAAAACCTGCAGCTTCGCCTGCACATGCGCTGCCGTTTCCCGGCAGCGGGCAAGCGGGCTTGTATAGATGGCCTTGCGCGGCAGCTTTTCTATGTAACGCGCCGTTTCCGCCGCCTGACGCGCCCCCTCCGCCGAGAGCGGAAGGTCCATTTGCCCCAGGCAGACGCGCTTTCCATCCGGAAAAGCCGGCTCACCGTGGCGGATTAGGTAGAGCGCGCGCATTTCGTTTCCCTCACATAGCTAAGCATCTTTGCATAATCCTCCGGCGTGTCGGCATCAAGCAGAATTCCCGCGTCATCCGTCTCGACAAGCGTGAGCGTGCCGAGGGATTTCATCGCGCCCGCAAGGCCGCCCTCCCCCGTATAGGCGAGGATCTTCGGAATCAGGCCGGCGCGAATGGAGACCGGATGCCCCTTTTTCCCGCCGAAGGACGGACAGCACATGTCCTCCTCCCGCGCGAGCAGCAGCCGGACGCTTGCCTCAGAGAAAACCGGCGCATCCCCAGGCAGGATCAAAACACGATCCACCCTGTCCCGCAGCGCAGAGAGTCCGAGCTTGATGGAATCGAGCATCTGAGTTTCGGCATAATCGGGGTTATGCACCGTCTCCACGGGCAGATCGGCAAGATGCGCTGCAATCTGCGCCGCACCGCGGCCCGTAACCACAACCAGCGGCTCCACGCCCACACGAAGCAGGGTGTTCACGCCGCGCCGGATCAGCGTTTCTCCGTCCAGATCAAGCAGGGGCTTGAATGCCCCCATCCGGGAGGACAGACCCGCCGCCGCGACCACTGCGCCAATACGCATTTCGCTTTCTCCTTAGCATACAATCATACAGATTGATACTATATCAAAATGCGCAAAAAATCAAGCCCCGTCGCAATCTCTTTGCCGGAAATTCCCGGCAAAGAAGCCAAAAAGACAGGGCAAAAATTGCCCTGTCTTTTTTATACATTTATTGGATTGACGAACTCAGAACATGATCTGCCAGGGCAGACGGGTGGATTCCGAAGCCTTGATGCCGAACTGTTCCTCATTGAGCTTGTCGATGGCGCTGCTCAGAGACGCATACACGCCCGGATAGACGGAGCCGGGGCCACCCTGCGCAATGCAGGGGATGAAGGACTTGGTGCCGCACTCGCCGCACATCTTGCGCACGACGGCTTCGCAGTTCTCATCCGTCCAGCCCTCAAAGTCCACGGCGCGGTTTTCGATGCCGCCCATGAATGCGATCTTATCGCCGTACTTTTTGATCAGCTCCGGCAGATTGTTGGTGGCCATGCAGCCCTGCCAGACGTCGATGCCCATCTCGATCATGGAGGGCACAAGCGTTGCGGCGTAGCTGTCGGAATGGTGGATGATGAGCTCCACGCCGTGATCGTGGTAGTAGCCGTAAATCTGCTTGTAGGCATCCAGGAAGAAGTCATCAAACATGGCCGGGCTCATAAAGGTGCTGTCAATCCCGCCCCAGTCGTCATGGTGAAGGATGGCATCCGGATGCAGGTTGGCGCAGATCCCCTCCGCCAGCTCCATCTCCCAGTCGGTCAAATACTTGATCATGTCGTGCATCTCATCCTCATTGATGAGGTAATAGGTCAGCACGCGGGAGATCTCGCACAGGTTGTGGGACTGCTCAAACAGGCCGGGCGCGATGAAAGCGGCCTTGTAAACCTGCTCGCCGTCCACGGCATCGTACTGCGCCTTGAACTGATCCCACATCTCCTGCGGGAACTTCAGCGGCGGCGCTTTGACAAAGTCTCTCCAGCGCTCGATGTCCTTGACAACGATCTTGTCCGGAGTATGGACGGGGAACGCGCCGGGCACATCCGCCGGGAAGGTGTTGGTGACGCCCCAGTTGTCCACAACGTTCTCCTGCCCGCGCATCGGGCGTTTGCGGGCGACCGCGGCGGGGTGCATCATGATATACACCGCCTCATACTGGTTGACGAAGCGATCCGGGTTTCCGCCGCGGACGGCCTCTCTCATGTTCTGCTTGGGTGTTAACATTGATTTTTCCTCCATTTCATGGGCGGGAACCGCATTTTTCGGT
Organism: Oscillospiraceae bacterium; assembly: GCA_015068035.1. Classification (GTDB taxonomy): domain Bacteria; phylum Bacillota; class Clostridia; order Oscillospirales; family Oscillospiraceae; genus SIG483. The sequence goes on from SVLI01000002.1 coordinate 214,012, forward strand.
TCCCGTTCCGGGATGATCTGTATGGCTCATTCGCCTTGCGGGGCAGCCCCGCCTCATTTCACGGGATCCCTGTTTCAGTGGATGATCGCCGGCAGTCCGTAGCTTACCATCAGCGCCCGATAGCGCTCCATCGTCTCGTCCGAAGGACTTTCCAAAGACATGGGGATGGGATCGTACATCTGCATCCGCTCGTATTTGGCAGAGCCGAAGTGGTGGAAGGGCAGAAGCTGCACAACCGTCACAGCCTCGCCAAGCTCCACGCAGAACTCCGCCACGCGGCGGATATTCTCCTCCGAATCGTTGTAGGTGGGGATCACCGGCACGCGAACCTGCATTTTGCCGCCGCTGCGCGCAATATAGCGCGCGTTCTCGTGGATCAGCTCATTGGGCACGCCCGTGATGCGCTCGTGCTCCGCGCTGTCCATATGCTTGAGGTCGTACAAAAACAGGTCGGTGTAAGGCATCACGCGCCGGATCGCCTCCTGCGGCACAAAGCCCGTGGTGTCCACGGCGGTGTGAACCCCCTCGCCGTGCACGACCTTCAGCAGCGCCTCGGTGAAGTCAATCTGACTCAGCGGCTCGCCGCCGGAGACCGTCACGCCGCCGTCGGAGCCGGAGAAATAGGCATAGTCCGCGCGGAGGATATCCGCCACCTCGTCAACCGTGTAGTCCTTTCCGCAGAGGCTCAGCGCCTCGGGGAAGCACACCTGCGTACAGGCTGCGCACTGCAGGCAGCGATCCCGATGCCAGACGGCTTTATGCAGCACGGATTTGTCTGCGGGGTTCACTTCCTCTTTTCCCTGCTCGACCGCCTGTGCCGGGCAGACGCGCAGGCACTCCCCGCACAGCTCCGTGCCGATGCAGCGCGTGGCCGTGTAGCTCATCTGCGTAAGGAAGGACTGGGACTCCGGGCTGTGGCACCAGGGGCAGTGCAGCGGGCATCCCTTGAGGAACACCGTTGTGCGGATGCCCGGGCCATCGTGCACGGAAAATCCCTGAATATCATAGATCTTGCCTTTGATCTGGCTTTGTTCGCTCATATCGCGTCAGCCTTTCGAATGAATTAAATGCGGTTCTCGTTGCGGGCGATGATGTCATTCTGCAGGTCACGGCCGAGCTCCACGAAATAGGCGGAGTAGCCCGCGATGCGGACGACCAGATCGCGGTACTGTTCCGGATCGGCCTGCGCCGCGCGCAGCGTGTCGGTGTCCACAACGTTGTACTGCACTTCCATGCCGCCGTTGGCGAAGTATGCCTTGGTCATATCGCGCAGCTTGGCGATGCCCTCATCGTTGCTCAGAACGGACGGATGCATACGCAGGTTCAGCGCAATACCGCCGAGGAACTTCGTGTGATCGTAGCAGTTGGAGCTGTTGAAGACCTGAATGGGGCCCTTCTTGTCGCGGCTCTGCGCGGGAGAGGCAGCGTCCGCAATCGCATCCGGATACTTGCGCCCGTCGGGCGTGGCCCATGTGTAATGTCCCTGCACGATATGGTCGGCAGAGCCGTAAAGACCGGCCTTATAGACCTTGGAGCGGGTGCTGTAAAGCTGCTTGCAGATTCTGTAGTACATATCCACGCACCACGCCATCTCCTCATCCACATAGGGATCGTTGTTGCCGAAGTGCGGCACTTCCTTGAGGATGCGCTGGCGGAGCAGCTCATGCCCCTCCCAGTTGGCCATGTAGGCATCATACAGCTCACGCGTGGTGCAGATCTTCTTGTCAAAGCACATGTACTTGATGGTGGCCAGGGAGTCTGCCAGCGTGGCAAGGCCCGTGGCCGTGCCGCCGAAGGAGTTATACTTCGCGCCGCCCGCAGTGCAGTCCTTACCGCTTTCCATGCAGCCCTCGATGGACATGGACAGCAGCGGTTCCGGAGCGAAGAAGGGTCCGAGAGACTCGGCATAGTTGTTGATGGAGATGTACAGGCGCATCAGATAGGTGCCCATCTTCTCCACCGCGGCACGCACTTCCTCGATGGAGTTCATCTCATAGAGATAGCCGGTGTGCATGCTGGCCTGAACGCCGTTGAGCGGGTTGAGGCCGTCGTTCATCGCCATATCGAAGATCGCCGCCCAGTAGAGCGTGGCGTGCGGCGGATAGGCGCCGTTGGGCATCGGATAGTCGTTGCCGCTGCCGACGATCTCCTGGCAGCCGATGCAGCCGTAGTTACGGGCATCCTCCAGGCTGTAGCCCACCTCGTTCATCATGCAGGGGATGACCACATCGTCGTTGTAATACAGCGGCAGGCCGCCCACCATCTTGGAAGTTGCAATGGCGCATTCCCACAGCTTGTCGGGCGTGCCCTTATGGGTGCGGAAAACCAGCGTCGGGTCGTGCATCTTCAGGCGGCCCACCGTTTCAAACACCATGTAGGTAACCGGGTTGGAGGCATCCTCGCCCGTGATCGGATCGACACCGCCGATGGTGGTGTTCTGATAGGTGTTGCCAACGCCGGTGACGTCCACCAGCTTGGGCATGCCCGCGCCATAATAGCAGTTGAGCTTCAGGAAGAACGCGTCCACGAGCTCCTGCGCCTGCTCCATGGTGAGCTTGCCCTCTTCCAGATCTTTCTTCAGGTAGGGCCAGGTGTACTGGTCGAAACGGCCGATGGCGGGGCCGGGAATCTTTTCAAAGATCTGCAGCAGCACCTGATAGAGCATAACGCCCTGCAGCGCCTCCCAGAAATCGCGGGCCGGATTCTCGGCGAGCCATGCAAGGCCGCCCGCCATCTTCTCCAGCTCGGCCTTGCGCGCCGGCTCGGTGCAGGCAGCAGCCATTTCTTCGCACTTCGCCGCATAGCGTCTGGCCAGCAGGGACGCACCGTCACAGGTGATGACGACTGCGGTATAGAACATGTACTTGTTCACATCGTCGCCCATCAGGTTGCCGCGATGCTCGTCAATCCAATCCTGCGCCTGCTTGCGGATGGCACCGTAGCCCATGTTGATGATCTTCGGATAGCCGCAGATGATGTGGCCCGCCGGCAGACCGAACAGGCTCATGCCGCCCTTGGGAACATACTGGCTGATTTCCAGCGCAGCCAGCTCCTCATAGCCCTCCGGCTTCCAGGCGTCGATCATCGTGCCCATCTTGCGCTCTTTCCAGTAGGGCATGATGGAGCTGAGGTACTCATGATCTTCCTTGCTGATGCAGTATTTGATGCCATCGGCGGGGGGATTGTAATAAATGCCGTCACGCAGTTCCCAACCCCGGTTGACAACGTCATCCACAACCCAGTCCGTGTTGCCCCACTCGGGGAAGCCGGGGCTGCTGAAGAAATGGGGACCCTTGTTGCCCACGATGAGCTCCGTGTCCTCCACCAGAATGGTCATCTGCTCGCACAGGTCATAAAGCAGGCGTGCACGCTTGATCATGGGAGGAACATGCTCGTTTTTCTTGTTGCTTTCCGTGACGATCCGCGCACGCTCGGAGTCGTAACGCACGATTCGCTCGCGGATAATCTCGCGCATACGCAGGATGCGCTCAGTTGCCGGGCTGAACTGATACATACAGATTGCTCCTTTTAGTTTATTTTATAAAAATCAATCTACTTTTTCCGCGGAAGCATACGGCCTCAGTTTAAGAAAAAACCGCATCTTATTCCATCTATATATTTTACGACAAACGAAAAACCGTGTCAACAATCGCTTTTCATATTCCGGCAATTGCTTTGCTCCGAAAAATGCTTTTGTCCGCCACGAAAACGAACAAAACAGTTGATTTGCAGCGGGAATGAAAGTAAAATAAGATCACAAGTATAGTAACCGGTGGAGGTGCTTTAGACAAATGCTTCGAGTGACAAAAACAGAGACCGGCATGGTCAGGGGTTTCCCGGGAACGGATGCACGCATCACGGTGTTCAAGGGCATTCCCTTTGCCGCCGATCCCTCCGGGGAAAACCGCTGGCGTGCCCCGCAGCCCGCTGCAAGCTGGGAGGGCGTGCGCGATTGCTATGACTTCGCGCCGATCACCATGCAGGGCATTCCCGGCGCGAATCCCGACGCCTTTTATTCAAAGGAATGGCATGTTGACCCCGAAATCCCCATGGCGGAGGACGGCAGTCTGGCCGTGAACATCTGGACGCCGGCAAAGTCCGCGGACGAGAAGCTGCCCGTCATGGTGTGGATTTTCGGCGGCGGTCTGCAGGAAGGCTATTGCTGCGAAATGGAGTTTAACGGCGAGCGCATCGCGCACCGCGGCGTTGTGCTGGTGACGGTTGCATACCGCCTCAACGTCTTCGGCTTCCTCGCGCATCCCGAGCTGACAGCCGAGGCGCCCGACGCGCCCTGCAACTTCGGCTTCCTCGATCAGAAAGCGGCCATCGAATGGGTCGGCCGCAATATTGCCAACTTCGGCGGCGATCCCGACAACATCACAATCTTCGGCCAGTCCTCCGGCGGCGTGAGCGTCTTTACGCAGATGTGCTCCGAGCAGACGAAGGGCCTGTTCCACAAGGCCATTGTGATGTCCGCTGCCGGCGGCAGCGTGCTGCCCGCATATCCCAAGACGGCTTTTAACCACAATCTGGAGCTGAAAGAGGCCGAGGAACTCGGCGTGCGCTTCTTCCGGGAATACCTCGGCGTGGAGACGCTGGCCGAGGCCCGCGCGCTGCCCGCGGAATTTGTCCGCGACAAGGCGCTTGAGGTACGCGGCTGGTTCTCCAGCGTTGTCGACCACAAGTTCCTCACCAAGGAGATTGAGGCCTATCTGCTCGCAAACGAAGTGCACGATGTGCCGCTGATGGTCGGCTGGACGGGTGACGAGATGCTGCTCGGCCCGCAGGAGAACACGGCGGAGGCTCTGGAAGAATACGCGAAAAGCCGCATGTTCGACAAGGCGGAGGAATACACCGCGCTGGTCAAGCAGATTGCCGGCGAAGGCGGAGACTTCGTCAAAGCCGCTGTGGTCAATCCCAATGAAACCGCTGCGCGGAATGTGGCGGGAATTTTCAACGAGCAGGGCCGCAAGGTCTACATCTACAACTTCGACCCCGAAATTCCGGGTGACAACGCCGGCGCGTTCCATTCCTGCGACCTCTGGTTCTGCTTTGAGACGCTGATGAAATGCTGGCGCCCCTTTGACGGGCATCACTACGATCTTGCGCGGAAGATGTGCAACTACTGGACGAACTTTGCCAAAAACGGTGATCCCAACGGTTTGGATGCCGACGGCACAGCCATGCCGACATGGGAGGCATACACGCCCGAAAATCCGCGCTGCATGGAATTCTTCGACACGATCTCCATGCAGAGACAGCCGCTGAGCCCCATCGCCGAGTACATCATCAAAACCAACCGTGAAGCATACAGGGAAATGTATCAAAAATAAGGAGGACGCAAACATGTTAAGACAAACCGTAACCGAAAACGGCGCCGTTCGCGGTTTCCCGGGAACCGACGCGCGCATCACCGTCTACAAGGGCATCCCCTTTGCCGCCCCGCCCGTGGGCGAAAACCGCTGGAAAGCGCCGCAGCCCGCCGAAAACTGGGAGGGCGTGCGCGAGTGCTATGAATTTGGCCCGATCACGATGCAGGCCGTGCCCGGCATCAATCCCGACGCTTTCTATGCCAAGGAATGGCACGTTGATCCCGAAGTCCCCATGAGCGAGGACGGCCTTTACCTCAACGTCTGGACACCTGCCAAGCGCACGGACGAAAAGCTGCCCGTTATGGTGTGGTTCTTCGGCGGCGGCTTCCGCGAGGGCTACGCCTGGGAGATGGAGTTTGACGGCGAGCGCATTGCGCACCGTGGCGTCATTCTGGTTTCCGTGGCCTATCGCGTCAATGTTTTCGGCTTCCTGGCCCATCCGGAGCTCACGGCCGAGGCGCCCGACGCCCCCTGCAACTTCGGCATGCTTGACCAGCTCGCCGGCCTGAAATGGGTGGAGCGCAACATCGCAAACTTCGGCGGCGACCCCGGCAACATCACCATCTTCGGCCAGTCCGCCGGCGGCGGCAGCGTGTGGAATCACCTGGCCTCTCCCCTTTCCAGAGGTCATTTCCAGAAGGCGATCGTGGAGTCCGCGGGCGGCTGCGCCATCAAGTATCCCGAAAGCCGCAGAATGGCGCTTGACATGAAGGACGCGGAGGCGCGCGGCGCGAAGTTCCTGGAGGAGTGGCTCGGCGTGAAGACCATTGCCGAAGCGCGCAAGCTCGATGCGAAGTTCATCGAGGAGCAGTGCCTCGCTTCCGGCATCATGTTCACCCCCTATGTCGACGGCAAGTTCCTGGTCGCGCCCCATGACGACTGCGTCAAGAACAATATGCTCGCCCCCGTCCCGCTTATGACGGGCAACACAACGGATGAGTTCATCGTGATGCCGCCCTCCGATGACGAGGCCGATGTCAAGGCCTGGGTCGAGAAGAACTTCGGCGACAAGGCGGAGGAATATCTCACCATCTGCAAGGAAGAGGCGGAGGCCAAGGGCATCAGCCTGCAGAAGGCCTGCAGCGTCGGCGGTTTTGAATATGGTGCGCGCGTCGCGCTGGGCTATCTCGCCGAGCAGGGCAGAGATCTGCACTACTACGTCTTCGGGCCGACGATCCCGGGCGACAACGCGGGCGCGTTCCACTCCAGCGACCTCTGGTTTGAGTTTGAAACGCTCATGAAGAGCTGGCGTCCCTTTGACGGACATCATTTCGATCTCGCGCGGAAGATGTGCAACTACTGGACGAACTTCGCCAAGACCGGCGATCCCAACGGCCTGGATGCCGACGGCACACCCATGCCGACCTGGGAGCCCTACACCACGGAGAGCAAGTTCCCGATCTTCTTCGGCGATGAAATCTCCATGAAGAGCGAGGCGCCGAGCAAAAAGGAAGCGTTCCTGCTCGAGATCAACAAGTAAAACAGCATAACGGATATAAAAAACCAGCTCCGGGCGGAAATCCTCCCGGAGCTGGTTTATTTTGAAGATTGCATGCCGTACCGCCGTCAGACATCTGTGCTGTTTTTCGCCGTCAGGCGGCTGCGCTGTTTCCTTTTTCTCAGATCTTGTACCGGATCACATTCCAGGACTTCGGCGGAAGAACGGAAACGCCGTTTTCCGTCTTGCCCGGCGTGGGGAAGACCTTTTCTTCGTCCGCCGTGTTGATATCCGTCACATGCTCACTTGTGACCACAATGTGCTCAATAAGGGAAGCGTTTTCCAGCTCCACACGCAGCGGCAGCGCGTTTTCAAGATCACGGTTGACGGCAAAGACAACCACTTCGCCCCGCTCGGCGTTGTACACGGCGGCTGTTTCGATATAGGGCACCCGCGCGTGCTCTCCCGCGGCATAGGTTTCGCAGTCGCACTTCACATCCAGCGCGACGCCGTGACCGTACTGCAGCGCGTGGAGATAGGGATAATAGATCGTCTGCCGCCAGACGCGCCCGCCGTTTTCCGTCATGATCGGCGCAATCACGTTCACAAGCTGGGCAAGGCAGCCGATCTTCACGCGGTCAGCGTTTTTCATCAGCGTCATGAGCAGGCAGCCAACGACCAGCGCATCCTCCAGATTGTAAACATCCTCAAGCTGCGGCGGCGCGATGCTCCACTTGGGAATTTCCTTGTCCTGCTCGTTGGAGTGGAACCAGACGTTCCACTCGTCAAAGGAAAGCATCATCTTTCTCTCCTGGCCAAGCTCCGCCTGGATGCGGTCGCAGATCGCGGCGACCTGCTTGATGAAAGCATCCATGTCGAGCGAGCAGGCAAGGAATTTCGCGGTATCGTTATCGGGATTGCCGTAATAGCTGTGCAGGGAGAGATAATCGACCACGTCATAGCACTCGCGCAGCACCGTTTCCTCCCAAGTGCCGAAGGTAGGCATGTTCGCGTGGGAGCTGCCGCATGCCACCAGCTCGATGCTGTCGTCCGTCCACTTCATCATCTTGGCGGCTTCGCGCGCCGCGCGGGCATACTCCCGCGCGTCCTTGTGGCAGATCTGCCACTCGCCGTCCATTTCGTTGCCAAGGCACCAGAGCTTGACGCCGAAGGGCTCTTCAAAGCCGTTATTGCGGCGCATCTCAGCAAAATGCGTATCCAGCGTGCCGTTGCAGTATTCCACCAGATCGCGCGCCTCCTCCGGGCCGCGCGTGCCGAGGTTGACCGCCATCATCAGCTCCGCGCCGACCTTGCGCGTCCATTTCTGGAACTCGTCAACGCCCACCTCGTTGGTCTCGATGGTCTGCCAGGCCAGCTCCATGCGGCGGGGACGCTTTGCCTTGTCGCCCGTGCCGTCCTCCCAGCGATAGCCGGAGACGAAGTTGCCGCCCGGATAGCGGATCACGGGCACGCCCAGCTCCCGCACCAGCGCGGCCGTGTCGCCGCGGAAACCGTCCTCATCCGCGGTGGGGTGCGTCGGCTCATAGACGCCACCGTACACCGCCCGCCCCAGATGCTCCACAAAGGAGCCGTAAAGCCGGTCGTCAATCTCCGAAATCGCTTTGTTCAGATCAATATGCAAAACATTTTCCATCCGTTTGGTTCCGCCTTTCCCTGTTTCTCTTTATGCTGATGCCGATATTATATCGAATGCACGGAAAAATGCAATGGATATGCTGCTTTTTGCGCCGGAAGTCGCGGCTATTGCGCTTCTCCGGCGCTTGCCCAGTCAACGTAGCCGAGGATGAACGCATCCTCCTGCGCAAACCAACGGACGCTTACCTTGCCGTAGCAGTTTCCCTCGATCGTATAGACGAGCTTCTTCCCGGCGTTTACCGGGTCGTCGTTGACACAGAGCACCGCGCCGACATGATCCGCCGCGCCGTCACCCTCCCAGTCAAAGAAGATCAGATCGCCGGGATCCGGCAGTCTGTCCCCGGAAGCATACCAGCGCCCCTCGTCCTCAAAATGGCGCTTTCCGGCTTCGACGCCGGCAAAAGCATAGGCGGAGGCATCCACCTGCGCCATACCCCAGGAGACAAAGCAGGCGCACCAGGGCGTCGCCGCACCCCAGCCCTCGGGAAAGCTGCCGCCGCAATACCATTGGGAAAAATACATATCGCTGCCGAGAATTTTGCCTTTGCTGCCGTACTGCCCGGCGAGTGCGCAGAGGAAGTCCACGCGCTTTTCCGCCGCCGGAACGGTCTCCGGCAGCTCGGGCTGCGTCGGAAGCAGCTGCTCCGCTTCCGGCGCGGAAACCGCCGTGCCCTCGCCGAGCGTCTCCCTGACCTGTGTACGGCAAAAGACTGAGCTTGTCAAAACACGTTCCTCCGTGTGAATGCGCAGCGTGAGCAGATCGCCCTCCATGCCGACGGAGGCAGCGCGCACGCCGGAAAGGAGCACGGCGTCCGGATTCGTGCCGTCGCCCGTCCGCAACTCCTGCGCAGAGGCAACATAGGTGAGCAGCGGCGAGAAAGCACCCTGCGCTTCCGTGCCGACGCTCCAGCCGGTATAGCTCTGCTCAATCCGGTTGATCTTTCCGCTGCTGCACAGGTCTTCGACCGTCCGCACCAGAATTCGGGCATTTTGCTGCTCCTGCGAAGTGTTCACCGCTGCGTTTTCAACCCGCACGCCCGTGAAAAGCAGCGTCATGGCCGCTGCCGTAACAATCGCGCAGCAGAGAATAACGACCAGAAGCTCCACCAGCGTGAAGCCTTCCTTTCTTTTCACAGTGAACACCTCCTCAAGCGATTTACTCATAAAACGTCGCGCGCCGCCGTGCAAGCCGGGCATGGGGCATTCCGCCGCGGGCGCGCTTCCCGTCACACGGCCTCCATCGCACGGACTTCGTAGGCATCATATCGTACAAACACGATCTGTCCGTCGCGCGCAGAAAAGACAAGCTCCGCCGTGATCTGCATCTCTCCGCTCGTTGCGGTGAGAGGGATTTGATATTCGCTCCCGCTTGCGATTACGGTTCCGACTTCCAGCGCGCCGTCCGGATAGCTGCTGCGCGCATATTCCCGCGCGATACTCCCGATCTCTTCCGACGCATCCGCAGCGCCGATGGGCAGCGTCAAGCCGTCCAGATGCGTCCGCATCCGCTCAATCATCCCAACCGCCTCATACTTTTCGCGCGTGCGCGCCTCCGCCGCGCGCTGCGCCGTGATATTCCGCACGGCAACCGTGCCCGCCGCTGCCGCCAGCGCTGCCAGCAAGACAACCACGATGAGCACATAAATCAGAACGTAACCGTCATCCCGCCGCTTCATGGCGTGACCTCCACATAAACGGCGTGCACAAAGGTGTCGATCGCGGCGCTGCCGTAACGCACGCTGACACGGCAGGCCTCTCCAAGGCGCAGGTCCGAAACGGAGATTTGCAGCGAATCGTTCATCTCATGCCCCAGCGCGCGCAGTTCGGCGGCGGCATCGGCCGTGACAGCACTGCTCGGGTCGCGAAATGTGATCACGCCATCACTTTCCCGATATTCTGCCGTCACCCCTGCTGACAGCAGCACCTCGGCCGCCGCAGATGCAAGGAGCCAGTCCTGCATATCCTGCGCTGCCTTTTGATTCACCCGATGCGCCGTGACAAGGTTCATACACACCGGCACGGTGACAAGCCCGAGAATCAAAATGGCGACCACGACCTCAATAAGCGAAAAGCCCTGTTTCCCATCTTTGCGCCATCTCATGATGCCTCCTCCTGCCCGGAGATGTTCCCCGCGTCCGTATCCGGCGCAAAGATGTTCTCCTTGCCCGTATCGGGCGCGGAGATCTCCGGCGCACTGTATTCCAATAGCTCCGACTGCATCAGATAGCATAAAAGCGTCAAGCTGCCGGAAACGGTGTTTTTCTCCGCGTTATACTGCATTGTGCAATAGCGGATCGAGGTCACGCGGGAGTCGGCGGCCAGGTATTCGATCATATCCTTGAAGCCTTGATAATCCGTTTCATAATTGACCGTAAGCGTCAGGCCGCAAAGGCTTGAAGCGTCACTAAACGAGCGCAGCGGCGCCACCTCGCCGAAAGAAAACTCAATCTCCGTTCCGAAAAGCTCCTCCAGATAGAGTACATACAAAATCTGATCCTCTTCCCGGAGTTCCTTGGGAAAATGTGCATAGAGTGCGCGGCGGCTCTCTTCAATCTCCGCCTCGGCCTGCGGAAGCTTTTCCTGCACGTCGGCATAGCGCCGGTTTTCTTCAATCGTGCGCTCCTGCAAGGTGATAAGCGCGCTCATTTTCTGCACTTCCTGCTGAAATTTCGTCTTTTCCGCATGATAGACACCAAAGCGGAGCACAAAGGCAGCGAGCAGCAGCAAAACCGCCAGCGCAACTTTCCAATATCTTCTCATTGCTCTGCCTCCAGCTTCTCCGGCATCGCAGCGCGGTCAAGGTCGCGGCGCGTCAACTCGGCATCCATAAGGCTCTGCTTATAGCCGAGCGCCACGGCAAAGAAGATGCGCATGTCGGGGCTTGTCTCCTGCGCCGCCGGACTCTGCGTGCCTGTTCCGGCAGGCTTGCCGCCCGTTACAAGCTGCTGCAAAAGATCGCGGATCTCGCTGTCCGACGGGGCTTGCCCACCGGATTCGATCAGATCTTCCAGCCAATCTTTGAATTCCTCGTCGGGATCCTCGTTTTCCAGTTCTTCCTGCAGAAAATCCCGAATAGCCGCCATCGCGGCCTCCCGAATGCTGCTGCGAAGCCGCGTTGCCGTTTCTTCGTCCACCGTTTCGGCAAACTCGCCGGAGATGAGATCGGCAAGCAACCTGTCCTCTTTGAAAACAGGCGCAAAGCTCCCGTCGGCAAGGCCCATTTCCCGAGCGAGATAATATTCATATCGCGAGGAAAGGGAGGCATGGCTTTGCGCAAGCGTTTCAACCGCGCCAAGCCGCCTTTCGGAAAGCGTCCGGACGGGCACGCCGTCCGCGTCAAAGTTAAGTTCCCCGTTTTCATCCCGCTCCGGCTCCGTCGTCAGAAGCCGGACAAACTCCGCTGCGGCCGAGCGCGCCTTCTCCGGGTCGCTGCCCGTAAACGCAAGGAAGAGCGGCTCATTTTCGATCAGCTCCGTATAGAGATCGGCCGGCAGGATCGCCTCGCCGCCCATCCATTTGTAATCCTCCAGCAGCAGCTGGCAGAAGCGGTACAGCGCGATCTCGTCCTCCTGCAGCGCAGCCGTCAAAGCGCTCTGTCGCTGCGCGGGCGATGCGCCCGCGAGGGATTCTTCGATTTCCGGAATCACGGTGTAGGCGTCCCGAATTTCATTTTGCACCCCGGCGGGCAGGCTGCTGAAAATCTTCAGAATTTCTGCTTCTGTGATTGCGCCTCCGTCAAGCACAGCCTGCACCAAAGCTTTATGGCTCACCCCACCGTCCTCTTTCTGCGCCTGCAGATAAATTTCAAGCAGTGCGTCTGCCTCAGCGCTGCCTTTTATGGGCGGCGCCTCGTATCTCGCGTCCAACTCCGTCTGCGTCACCAAAGACGGCAGCATGGAGGGTCCCGTCGCTTCCGTCGGGCCAACAGACAGATCGGAAACTTCGATCAGCTCAGCATATTCCAGATTTCGCAGCGCCGCGATGAGATAAGCGGCCTCCGCCTTGTTCGCGCAGGCGAACTGCACGCCCATGCCTTCCTCCGCGATGCCAAGCGTGACAACCTCAGTGCCGCTCGGCATGACGTGCTCCAACTCATCGAGCATCTGCACGAGATTGTCGTTATAGGTGTGCAGCGCAGCAAGGAGATTTTGCCGATCCAGCGCATAGGCGTCATACAGCGCGGAATAATTCTGATACGCCTGCGCGTTACCCAGGCTCTCCGCTGCCTGCAGCGTGAGCGTGCGCTGCTGCGTTTCCAATTTCCGGAGCTCACCGGAATAAACGCTTCTGGCTGCGGAAACGGACACCAGCGCCGCTGCCAGAAGCGCAGCGGCGGCAAGCAGGAGCAGATATTGCCACACCTGCGAAACAACCCGGCGGCCCCTGACCCCCGCGCGGTCAAGCACAGGGTTGCCGAAATCAATGCACATTTTGGCCGCGCCAAAGCACATGCACCAGCGGGAATCGACCGCACCGCGCCACACATGCATATCTGCAGAAAAGGCCTCGGCCAGGCGGGTAAGATATTCCCCGTCATCGGCAGCAGCGCCGCAGACCACGTAAGAAAATGCGCGGATGCGATTGTCATTGAGACTGCGGAAATATTCCTGCACCATCTGCGCCTCGCGCAGCTCGTCCCCATCCTTCCCGCGCAGAAGCACGCGCTGCAACGCGACCTGTCCGCCCTGCACGAAAGTCATCACAAGGTGCTCCTCTTCGCCGGAGAGGTAAACGGTGGTATCCGCATCGGGAAAAGCGCGAACCTGCACATTCTCCGCAAGGTGCGCGCCGGCCCGGACGGGCTTACGCGCGGAATGCGTGCTTTTTCGGCTCCGCGCGGCGTCGGCATAGCCGCTTCCTGCGGCAGCCGCCACGCTGCACGCGCAAAAATCCAGCCCCGCCACGGACAGCGAGCAGGCATTGGCCAGCGTATAGTAGGGCGCAATGAGTGAATTCGGCACCGCCCACATCTGCACAGCGAGCCGCGGAGCGCCCTGCGCGTCCGTCCTCTCGCCGATGCGTGTCCAGACAAGATTGTACTCCGGCGATTTCACCGGAAAATAAAGATCCATATTCGCACGGAGCATCTTTTCCAACGCACGCTCGTTCATTGGCGGCACCAGCGCCGTTTCCGAAACGATCCGCGTGGTCTGGATCGTGAATACCACCCTGCGTATTCTCCTGTAATCCGGATCCGCCAGCACAGTCGCCAGCAGCTCCCGCAGCGGCTCCGGTTTGAGGATATAACCGTCCTCCACCGCGCCCTGCGGCGTCGGCACGCTCTTGCGGGACCGAAGTTGCAGCCCCGCCGCGCCCGGCACCGTCTGCGCAAGGCGGATATTGTCACGATCTATTTGTACGACAAGTGCACGTCCTGTCAGCTTTTGTTTGCTCATGGTTTCGCTCCTTACCGTGGGTTTACATTCCTTTTCCGTCATCCGGCGGACAAGAGAATTTGATATGCCCGGATGATCCCACCGCCAACGGCGGTCACATAAAGAGGGAGAGATATGCCGTTATGATATGCGCTCCAAAAAGCGCCGAAATCCAGATGCCCGCAGCAAGATAAGGCCCGAAAGCGAGCTTTCTTCCCGCGCCGAAGCGCATGCGGATCAAATGGATGATGCAGCCAAGCAGGCTGCCCAAAAGCGTGGCCAGCAAGGTACGCGGCCAGCCGAGCAACAAACCTGCCGAGGCCATCAGTTTCACGTCACCAAGGCCAAGCCCACGCCCTGCGGTCACCAGCCAGAGCAGCAGAAAGACAAGGCTGACGCTGCACATGCCGATCACATAGAGTTTCCAGTTTTGCAGATCCGTAAAGAGCCGGACAAGCCCCAGCACGAAGATCGCGATGTTCAGCCCCTCCGGGATCTCGAAGCTTCTCCAGTCAATCAAGGCCAGCACCACAAGAATGGAAAACAGCGCGCAGTACAGCCCCGTAGAGAGCAGATCTCCGCGCAGGAGCAGCGCCGTGATCAGCCACGCCGCGCCGTTGAGCCCCTCGACAAGCGGATACTGCGCGGACAAAGGCGCTTTGCACGCGCGGCATTTGCCGCGCTGCAGCAAATAGCTCAGAATCGGGATCAGCTCATACCATTTCAGCCGATGCCCGCAGCGCATACAGTGCGACGGCGTGCTCACAAATTCCTCGCCCCGGGGCACGCGGAAAATCAGCACATTGAGGAAGCTGCCCACGCAAAGCCCCAAAAGCGTCAGCAGGATATACGGTAAAACCCGGAACATTGTGCCTATCCTTTCTTAAGAAAACACCCCTTCCCCCGGCTTTCGGAAGGCCGGAGGAAGGGATGGAATTTAAGCCTGCAGATTTACTTGGCAAGCGTCCACGCGCCATCTTCCATGGTCGCGGTCGTCCAGTCGGCAGTGAATTCAATATCATCACCAACGAGCTGTTCAAACAGCGGATCTGTAACCGCTGCACCGTTGACCGTGACCGAATATGGATCTCTGGTCACCACGATCGTTTCAACCGTCTCTTCATTTCCCGCCGCGACGGCAGCCGCTGCAGTGGCAATGGAGGCAAGAACCTGATAATCGGCAGCCTCATTCGCCTTTTTAATGTAGCCGGTGTAGGTCGGGATTGCGACAGCGGCAAGGATTGCAAGAATCACAATCACCACAATCAACTCAACGAGCGTAAAACCTGCGCGCTTGCTTCTCTTCTTCATTGGACGTATACCTTTCCTCTCTTCTTCTTTTTTCTCTATCTGCATCCACGTCCGACGTCATCATGCCGCAGGCGCGGAAACAGACAAACACATTTTATTGCAGATACTGGTCGTAGGCCTTTGTCATGCTCAGCATGGGCAGGAAGATGGAAAATACAATCAGCACGACAAAAACGGTCATCACCAGGATGGTGATCGGCTCCATCAGCGCCATCAGCCGCTTGGTTGCCGCGTCAACCTCCTCATCGTAGAAATCCGCAGCCTTGGCGAGCATCCCCACCAGATCGCCGCTCTCTTCCCCGACACCGACGAGGTTGACCACCATCGCCGGAAAGCGGCGCACTTCGCGCAGACTTGTCGCAAGCGGCCAGCCCTGCGTAATCATGCCACGCATTGCATGCACAGCCTCCCGGAACAGGATGTTGTTCATGCTGCCCGCAGTCAGCTCCAGCGCCTGCGGAAGCGTGAGTCCCGAGCCGAGCAGCAGGGACAGCGTCCGGCAGAAAACCGCCGAGGCGCTGCGCACCGTCAGCCTGCCGAGCACGGGCAGCCTGCACGCAAGCCAGCCATAGAAGCGACCGCCCTTATCCGTCCTGCCAAGCAGCACGCCGAAAACAATCAGCCCAAGCAGCACAATCACGACCAGCCACCACCACTGCACGAACCATGCGCTGAAATTCACAACGCCCTGCGTCAGCTTCGGCAGCTGCGTGCCCATCTCGGCAAAGGACTTCGTGAACGCGGGGATAATCTTCGTCATCATCACGATGAGCACAACGATTATCACAAAAAGCAGGATGCAGGGATAAATCATCACGCGGCCGACGGCGGAGCGGCTCTTTTTGACCTTCTCGTAATACAGCTCCATCTGGCGGAAGGACTCCTCCAGATTGCCGGATTCCTCACCGGCTGCAACCATGTTGACCATTATGTTGTTGAAAATGCGCGGATGGCTCCGCATGGACGCGGCCAGCGGGAGGCCTTTTTCGATGCTTGTCTGCGCCTCGCGCAGGGCAGCGCGGAGCTTTTTGTTCTCCGTCTGCTGCGTGAGCATACCCAGCACCGCCGAAACCGGCACGCCCGCGCGCAGGATGGAAACAAACTGGCGGCACATAACCGCCATATCCTTCGGTTTTGGATTGCCGAGAAACGGGATGTCAAGCTCCCGGCCGAGGATGCTTTGTTCCCGGATGTCCAGAACGGTATAGCCGGTTTTTCGCAGCGAGGCCTTCGCCGTTTCGAGGGAGGAGGCCTCAACGGTCTCCCGGACTTTCTTTCCGGTCACGGTCATGGCCGTGTAGTCAAACACAGGCATCCGCTCAGCCCTCCGCGTTTACATTCTGCTGATGTATATTCTCCACGCTGATGCGCTGGAGCTCGCTGATGGAAGTAGTCCCCTCCAGCACCAGTTCGCGCGCACTCTCGTGCATGGTCTTCATCCCTTCCCGGATGGCGAGCGTACGGATCTCGTCTGTCGTGGCATGATGCGCAATAAGTGCGCGCAGCGTCGGCGTGATCTCCATAACCTCATACACGCCGATACGGTCATAATAGCCCGTGCCGTCACAGCGCTGGCAGCCCACCGGCTCACCGATGCGGATGCTTTCCCACTGCGCTTCCGGCAAGCCAAGATATTCGGCCTCGTGACGCAGGACGGGCCGCAGCTTTTTGCAGTTCGGGCAAAGGCAGCGCACGAGGCGCTGGGCGATGATGCCCACAGTCGCATCCGCGATCAGATAGCTCTCCACGCCCATATCCAGCAGCCTTGTAACGCTGGAGGCCGTGTCGTTCGTGTGCAGCGTGCTCATCACAAGATGTCCGGTGATGGAGGCCTGCACCGCGATGGACGCAGTCTCCCCGTCGCGGATCTCGCCGATCATAATGATATCCGGATCCTGACGCAGAATGGAGCGCAGGGCGTTGGCAAAAGTCATGTTGGCTTTTGGGTTGACCTGCACCTGATTGATGCCCTCGATGTTTGCCTCGACCGGATCCTCGATGGTGACAATGTTCACCTCGTCGCTGTTGAGCTCGCTCAGCGCGGTATACATCGTGGTCGATTTTCCCGAGCCCGTCGGCCCCGTGACCAGCACGATGCCGTTTGGAATTTTCAAAATGCGGTCAAACTTTTCAAGCTGCGCTCCCCGCAGGCCCAGGGCCCGCTTGCTTCGGGTGAGCGCCTTTTTCTGCGCAAGACGGAGCACGCATTTTTCTCCGTAGACCGTGGGCAGCGTGGAAACACGCACCTCATATTCGTTTCCATCCATCACGATGGGGAAACGGCCGTCCTGCGGCGTTCTCTTTTCGGATATATCCAGCCCGCTGATGATCTTGATGCGGGCAACAATGGCGGGGAGCAAAAGCAGGTCGTAGGTCATCACCGGATGCAGCACACCGTCAACACGGAAACGCACACGCACGCAGTCCGAGCCCGCCTCAATATGAATATCCGAAGCGCGGCGGTGCACCGCCTGTTCAATCAAAGTCTTGACAAGTATAACAACAGGAGAGGCGTTAACGCTCTCCTGCATGAGCTGCTCTTCAACCGTCCTGTCGGCTTCGCCGGTCTGTGTATAAAGCGCGGCGGCCTCCTGCATCTCCTCCGTGCCGTAGCAGCGGTCAATGGCAAGCAGAATGTCCGTCGCCGTGGCCAGAAAGGGCTTGACGCGGCATTTTCCGGCGGCTGCGACAATGTCCCGCCCTTTCATGTTTGTCGGGTCGTTAATTGCAACGCAGACCGTCCGGCTGTCCGCCTCGTCAAACGCGAAGGGGATGATGAGGTTTGCCCGCAGCAGTTCGGGGCGCACAAGCAGGCGCACGTCCATCGGGATGGGGCTCTCATAGAGCCGGATCTGCGGAATGCCGGAGGCGTAAGAGAGCGCTTCAATCAGCTTTTCCTCTGACACGATGCCGCGCTCAATGAGAAGTTCCCGCACCGGCCGCCGGATTTCCTGATGCTCCTGCAGCAGCGCATCCGTCTGCTCCCGGGACAGAAGCCCCTGATCGGCCAGATACCGAAGCAGCTTCTCGTTCACGGCACCACACCCCCCTCAAGCTTTTAGCGCAGAGATTATACCACAACACCTGCTCCTTGTATAGAGAAATAATCGAATATATTGTGGTTAACAGCAAATAATTTTCGGTTTTTTCTGTCCGCGGCATAAAAAACCCTGCGCAGGAGTAATCCTGCGCAGGGTTTTTATCTGTTTTCCGTTATTTCGGAGCGGTTTTGCTTAATACATGCCGCCCATGTCGGGAGCCGCCGGGGCGGGCGCGGGGTTCTTCTCCGGCAGGTCGGTCACGAGGGACTCGGTGGTCAGCACCATGGAAGCCACGGAAGCGGCGTTCTCCAGCGCGCTGCGGCAGACCTTGGTCGGATCCACGATGCCCATGGCGATCATGTCGCCGTACTTCTCCTGCGCGGCGTCGAAGCCATAGTTGGCCTTCTTGCTGCTCTTGACGTTGTTGAGGATGACAGCGCCTTCCAGACCGGCGTTGGCCGCGATCTGACGGATGGGAGCTTCCAGCGCGCGCGCAACGATCTGCGCACCCGTTCTCTCGTCACCGCTGAGCTCGGCAGCGATCTTATCCGCAGCTCTGGAGGCCACGACATAAGCGGTGCCGCCGCCGGCAACGATGCCTTCCTCGACAGCAGCGCGGGTGGCGTTGAGCGCGTCCTCAATGCGCAGCTTCTTCTCGCGCATCTCAGCCTCGGTTGCAGCGCCGACCTTGATGACGGCAACGCCGCCGGCCAGCTTGGCCAGACGCTCATTGAGCTTCTCGCGGTCATAATCGGAAGTGGTGGTCTCGATCTGGCTCTTGACCTGGTGCACACGGTCAGCAATCGCTTCCGGAGTGCCGGCGCCATCGACAATGATGGTGTTCTCCTTGTTGACCTTAACCTGGCGGGCACGGCCGAGGACGCTCACGTCAGCATCCTTGAGCTCCATGCCGAGGTCGCTGGAAACGACCTGCGCACCGGTGATCACAGCGATATCACGCAGCATTTCCTTGCGGCGGTCGCCGAAGCCGGGGGCCTTGACGCAGACGCAGGTAAAGGTGCCGCGCAGCTTGTTGAGGATGATGGTGGCAAGGGCCTCGCCCTCGACGTCCTCAGCGATGATGACCAGCTTGCGGCCGGCCTGCACGATGCCCTCGAGCAGCGGCAGGATGTCCTGAATGTTGGAGATCTTCTTATCGGTAACGAGGATCATGGCGTCGTCAATAACGGCTTCCATCTTCTCGCTGTCGGTGACCATGTAGGGGGTGATGTAGCCACGGTCGAACTGCATGCCCTCGACGACCTCGCTGTAGGTCTCGGCTGTCTTGGAATCCTCAACGGTAATCACGCCGTTCTGGGAAACCTTCTCCATAGCCTCGGCCAGCAGAGCACCGATCACTTCATCGCCGGAGGAGATGGCGCCGACGCGGGTGATGTCCTGCGTGCCGGAAACGGGCTGGCTGATGCCGCGGATGGCTTCCAGGGCAGCGTTGGCAGCCTTCTGGATGCCGCGCTTCATGATCATGGGGTTGGCACCGGCCGCGACGTTCTTCAGGCCCTCAGCAATCATGTTCTGCGCGAGCAGGGTGGCAGAGGTGGTGCCGTCACCGGCGATGTCGTTGGTCTTGGTGGAAACTTCCTTGATGAGGCGGGCGCCCATGTTCTCAAAGGGATCGTCCAGCTCGATTTCCTTGGCGATGGTCACGCCGTCATTGGTGATGAGGGGGGAGCCGAACTTCTTATCCAGAACGACATTGCGGCCCTTGGGTCCGAGGGTGATCTTAACGGTATCGGCAAGCTGGTTGACGCCGCGCTCAAGCGCTCTGCGTGCATCCTCGCCGTAAATAATCTGCTTTGCCATGTTATTTTACCTCCAAATAATTTCAGTTTCCCGCTTGGGAAGCTCAGTCCACGATCGCCAGAATGTCACTCTGACGCACGATGTTGTATTCCTCGCCGTCGATCTTCACGGTGGTGCCGGCGTACTTACCGGTGATGACCTTATCTCCGGCCTTGACTTCCATCTTCACCTCGTTGCCGTCCACGATGCCGCCGGGGCCCGCGACGATGACGGTGTAGATCTCCGGCTTCTCCTGCGCAGCAGAGGACAGAATGATGCCGCTCTTGGTCTTCTCCTCAGCTTCAAACTGCTTGAGCACCACGCGGTCTGCCAAAGGCTTCAGTGTCATAAATGTATTCCTCCTAAATTAGTATAAACATTCAAATCGTTAGCACTCTTTTGTCTTGAGTGCTAACGAGTATATGATAAACTAAGTATTTCCATTCTGCAAGGCGGAAATAAGCGGTTTTTCCCGTATTTTCCGAAAAATATTGAATTTTCCTTAATTTAGCTCTTGCTCAGCCGTTGTAATCTCCGATTATCTCTTGATTTCTTCGATTTCCTTATTCTCATTTTCAAAATATGCCATTTTCGCAGGAAAGATAAAGTTCAACCCGCGGGGCACCACGCTCATCTCCAGCGCGCTGCTGCGCATTGCCTCGCCGTCCACATTTACCAGCAGCTCCTCCGGCGCTTCGATGCGGATGCTCTGCGCGCAGATATAATCGCACAAGTGGGACAGCTCGCGGAACTTTCCCTTGGCATAGCGGCCGACGAGCTTGGCAAAAGCCAGGCGGGAAACGCCTTTGACCACGAGAATATCCAGCAGCCCGTCGTCCACCCGGGCTTCGGGCATGGGGTTAAAAATGCCGCCATAGCTGGTGCCGTTGCAAACGCAGATGAGGGTCTTATCCCCCTCGAAAACCTGTTCGTTTACAATGGCGCGGATGGGACGTTTGATGCCCTTGATCAGCTCCACCACCGTGGAGATCACGTAACCCGCTGCGCCGCCGATGACCGGGATCTTGCTGTATTTATGCACATTACAGCCGATGCGCGCATCAATACCGACCGAGCAGATGTTGACGCTGTAGCGCTCACCGATGCGGATGACGTCAATGGCGCGCTCCTCGCCGCGCAGCAGCTCCTCCAGCGCGAAGAAACGCTCGCGCTCCTCGCCGAAAGCCTTAATGAAGTCGTTGCCCGTTCCGCAGGGAAAATGCGTCACCGCAACGTTCGGCTTCTCCGATGCACCGCAGACACATTCGTTGAGCGTGCCGTCCCCGCCGCAGGCATAGACGCGCAGCGCAGCGTGTTTTTTGGCCTCTTCCTCAATTTTCCGGATCGCGTCCAGCGGCGCTTTGGTCTGGTATATCTCAAAATCCGCATTCGCGTCCCAATTCAGAACCGCCCGGGAAATCCGCTCGTTGAGTTCCGCCGTATGTTTTCCGTCACCCGCCGCCGGATTGACGATAAACAGATGCCGCATCGTTTTCATCTCCATTTATGTTTGTTCGGGTCTGCCCGTTTCAAACCTTCTCGTAAATGTGCAGGTCACACTTCATCATGCCGTTATACAGTTTGCGCTTTTTGTCCGCTTCGGCACCGAAGCTCCGTTCAAATTCCGTATGCGAGGAGATCAGATAGAGCTTCCAGTTCTCCCTTCCGCGCAGCGCAGCGCCAAAATCCCGATAGAGCTCCGCAGAGGCCTGCTTTTCCATCAGACGCTCGCCGTAGGGCGGATTCGTCACGATCACGCCGCGCTCCGTCTGTCGCGAGAACTCCCGCGCATCCGCAACCGAGAACTCAATCAGCTCCGCCACGCCCGCGCGCGCAGCGTTTTGCTTTGCCACGGCAACAGCCTTGGGGTCAATGTCCGAAGCGTAGATGTGATATTCGCCGCTGAACTCCTTTTCCCGCGCCGCTTCCCGCGCCGTGCGCCAAACTTTATTCGGAACCGCCGGCCACTTTTCCGCAGCAAAGCCGCGACCCACGCCGGGCGCGCGGTTTTTGGCCGCGAGCGCCGCCTCGATGGCGATCGTGCCACTGCCGCAGAAAGGATCGCAGAAATCGCCCTTGCCGCGATACCGGGCAAGGTTCACCATACCCGCTGCAAGCGTCTCACGCAGCGGGGCCGCCACGCTCTCCGGTCGGTAGCCGCGCTTGAAAAGTGGCGCGCCGCTGGTATCCAGATACAGCGTTGCCTCATCTTTCATAATAGAAAACTGAATCTGATAAAGGGAACCCGTCTCCGGCAGCCAATCCACGCCGTATTGCGCGCCAAGGCGCGCGGCAACCGCCTTTTTGATGATTCGCTGACAATCCGGAATCGAGTGCAGGGCGCTGCCCAGGCTGTAACCCTTGACGGGGAAGACGCCCTCACGCGGGATAAAGCGTTCCCACGGCAGGGCACGCGTCCCCTCAAAAAGCGCATCAAAGCTCTCCGCGCGGAAGCTGCCAAGCTCCAGAAGCACACGCTCGCCGCAGCGCAGGGAAATATTCGCCACCGCCATCGACGCAGCGTTGCCGTCAAAGCGCACGCGTCCGTTGTCCGCGCGCACCTCCTCCATGCCCATACGCCGCAGCTCGTCGGCAACGAGACCCTCCAGTCCGAAAAGGCAGGGGACGCAAAACGTCACACTCATAACGCTTCCTCCGCGGCCTCCGTGACAAAGCAGTGCCACTCTTCCTCGCAGTGATGCTCCAGAATGCGAAGTCCGTTCTTCTCCAAAGCGGCAGCAACCTCCGCCTCGCGTCCGTCAATGATGCCGGAGCAGACAAACTTTGCGCCTTTGGCCATAAACTGCCGCACGAAGCCGGAAAGCGGAATAATCACATCCGAAACGATGTTCGCCAACACAAGACCATAGCCCTCGCCAAGTCTCCGGCGCAGGCCCATATCCGAAAGCAGATCGCCCGCATAGATCACAAAGCGCTCACCGGAAAAGCCGTTGAGCAGCGCGTTTGCGTTCGCCACATCCGGCGCTTTGGGATCCACATCGCAGCCAACGACGGCCTCCGCGCCGAACAGCAGCGCGGCAATGCCGAGAATGCCGCTGCCGCAGCCAAGGTCAAGTGCACGCATCCCGGGCCGGGCAAGCTCGCTCACCGCCTGCAGGCACATCCGCGTTGTAGCATGCGAGCCGGTTCCGAAGATCAGGCCGGGATCGAGCCGCAGCGCCTTGCGTCCGTTATCCGGATAGTCCTCCCATTCCGGCACGACGGCAAGCTTCTCCCCGATCTCGATGGGCTTATAGTACTCGCGCCAGTTGTTCTCCCAGTCGCTGTCCTCCACGAAGGTGATCTCCGGCTCAAAGCCGGCAGAGCGCACGGCCTGCAGCAGCGCGTGCCCGTCGGCATCGTCCGAAAGATAGAACTTCACGCGGGAGACGCCGGAATAGCGCGCGGCAAGCTCCTCGTCCACATAGTCCCAGTATTGCTTGTTGTTCTCCAGAAAATGACGGAAGTCCTGCTCGTCCTCGACGACCATGCCGCCGACGCCCAGTTCCTCCAGCTGCAGACACAGCAGCTCCGCATCCCCAACCGCGGGGACAGATGCTTCAATCCAACGCATTTTTCTCTCCGTTTCCGGCTTCTTCCGCCCTGTTGAAAAGGGGCGAAAATAGCCGTTGCTTTTTCTTTTTGTGTACTATATAATGAATCACGAACATTCGCGGGGGAATCTCTTTTTCCGCGTCAAAACTGTATTTGGAGGCACAGCATGAAACGCATCAAAACTCTGGTCTACGGCATCCTGGCCGGCTTCTGCATCTCCCTGGGCGGCGCCATTTTCCTGTCCCTGGATAACAAGATTGTCGGCACGCTGCTGTTCACGGTCGGCCTGTTCACCATCGTCACACAGGGCTTCAACCTCTTCACGGGCAAGGTCTGCTACGTCTTTGAGAAGGACGGCAGCTATGCGCTCGACCTTCTGTTCATCTGGCT
Source organism: Oscillospiraceae bacterium (assembly GCA_015068035.1). GTDB lineage: Bacteria > Bacillota > Clostridia > Oscillospirales > Oscillospiraceae > SIG483. The sequence goes on from SVLI01000002.1 coordinate 237,950, forward strand.
CGGCAACCTCATCGGCTGCCTGATCTTCGGCAGCCTGCTGCTCTGCACGCGCGTCGGCGCGGGTCTCTCGGAAAAGGCCGCCGGAATCGTGGCCACCAAGCTGGGTGACGGACTTCTGAGCATCTTCCTTCTGTCCGTGTTCTGCAACATACTGATCTTCATCGCCGTGGACGGCTTCAACAACGGTAAGCACGAGCTGGGCAAGTACCTCGCCCTCTTCTTCGGCATCATGGTCTTCATCCTCTGCGGATTCGAGCACTGCGTTGCCAACATGTTCTACTTCACCGTTGCGAAGGCCTGGAGCGGCAAGGCCATCCTCTACCTCATCGTGATGACGCTCGGCAACTCCGTCGGCGGCGTGATCTTCCCGCTCATCCGCATGGCCTGCAACCGCAAGAAAGAAGAAGTTGCGGCAAAATAAGCCACTTTATTCTTCCGTTGCCCCATAGTCGCGGCACATATCCGCCGTGACGCCACGGTTGCGGATCATGCGCGAAAGGAATTCGCCCGCCGGGCGAAGCTTGCGCGCCCTGGTCTCCGGATCAATCGCCACGAGTCCGGGCAGCGCACCGTCTGCAAAAGGCAGCGCGTGCCAACGCTCCACCGGCAAACCCGCTCCGCTGAGCGCGCGGACAATTTCATAAATTCGCTGAGGGCTCGGTGCCGAAAGGCCCGGGCCTTCCGTGATGAATATGGGCTTTCGCAGCATGGCGCTGCGGGTTGCCGCGCAGTAAAGCAACTCGTTTGCATCCGGCTCCCGAAATGAAACGGGGATTCCCGCATGCGCTGCAGGCAGGCTATAGCAACACAGGTCGTGAAAGTCACAGTAAACGCCCTTCTTGGCGTGCAGATAGTTCGGCAGCGGATAGGGAAATTTTCCGCAGGTCATCGCTTCACCCATTGCAATCTGAAACAGCTTGTCCACCGTCCCGGTCTCAATCAGACCCAGGGGCGTTTTATTTTTGCCACGCATCATGCGCATATGGATCGACGCGCCCACACGCGTTCCCTGCAGGCCAAATTCCTCCCTGAGCTCATGGATCAGATTGTAGCTTTCAATATGCGCGGCGACGAGCGTGCCCATCACCTGCCGCGTCTGGCGCAAGGACTTCAGCCCCGGCGGCCACATGCCGCTGTACCAGCCATTCCAGGCGTATAGATTCGGCTGCCCGACGGGAACGTAATCCTCCACAAGATGTCCCACCGTGCGCACGATCTTTTCCACATAGCGCAGGAAATACTGCACATTTTCCGCCTTTGCCCAGCCGCCCAGCCGCTGAAACCAAACGGGGTCACAGCATTCCTGCAGCACAAGCGCAACACGCACGCCCATCGCCCGCAGATACAGGATTTCCTCCCGCACATGCGCGATGGCCTCGTCGTCAAACCCCTTCTGCTCCGGCTGAAGCCGCGCCCAGTCAAGGACAAAGCGGCAGCACTCCAAACCCATGCTGTGCAGCAGCATGTCATCCTTCCGCCACTTCTCCCAGTGATCCGCCAGGCGGAAAGCCTCCGCTTCCCGCACGCGGCGCTGTGCAATCCAGTTTCCCCAGGGGTGGCCGGGGATGACACCGTCGCTGCATATGCCGCCGAGCGTGCTGCCCAGCAGCAAGCTGCGCTTAAGATCAAATTCCTCCAAGCCGTTTTCCCCTCTTTCCGCGGGTATCGATACAAAAACCGTGCCTTTGCCAAGTGTTTGCCCAGCATTTTATCATATATCCGGCGCAATTTGAAGCACAAACTGTAAAACTTTTTCAAATCGGTTTTCGGCTGTGCGGTTTCGCTTGAAATCGCAGGCGGCTTGTTTTATATTTCTTATAAAAGGAGTGGATCTGTTATGGTTAAAACGGCGATCCTTGTCTCCGGCGGAGGCATGAATTTGCAGGCGATTCTTGACGCGCATCTCTTCGGCGAGATTCCGAACTGTGAGCTCACGGCTGTCATCTCGGTCAACCCGGAAGCCTACGCGCTTGAACGCGCGCAGATGGCCAAGGTTCCCAGCTATGTGGTGGACGCAGGCATCTTTCCCAACCGTTACAGTTTCTGCCGCGCTCTGCTGGAAAAGCTGCAGGATCTGAACATTGAGCTCGTGGTGCTGGCCGGCTTCCCTTATCTGCTGGACGTGACCTTCGTCAACACCTTCCGCGGGCGCATCATCAACACCCACCCCTCCCTGTTCCCCGCTTTCCGCGGCGAGGGCTTTTACGGACTGCAGGTGCACCGTGCGGTGCTCGCGAGCGGCATCAAGCTCTCCGGCGCGACTGCATACTTTGTCACGCGGGAGCTCTGCGCCGGTCCCATCATCCTGCAAAAAGGCGTCGAGGTTCTGGAGGACGACACGCCTGCAACTTTGCAGCGGCGCATCATGGAGGAGGCGGAGTGGGAGATTTTGCCCAAGGCCATTGCACTCTACTGCCAGGGTCGACTCACTGTCGACGGGCAGATTGTACACCTCGCCCCCGCCGAATAACGAAGCACCCATTCATTTTGAAGGAGCATACACATGATATTTGACGCCGGAAAATGCGATATCGCCGTCATCGGCGCGGGGCACGCGGGCATTGAGGCCGCGTTGGCCGCCGCGCGTCTCGGGCTGGACACGATCTGCTTTTCCGTCAGCCTGGACGCGATCGGCAACATGCCCTGCAACCCCGCCATCGGCGGAACGGGCAAGGGCCATCTTGTGCGCGAGATTGACGCGCTCGGCGGCGAAATGGCCCGCGCGGCGGACGCGGCCTGCATCCAGTATCGGATGCTCAACCGCGGCAAGGGACCGGCTGTGCATTCTCTGCGCGCGCAGGCTGACCGGCGGCGGTATCAGGAAATTATGAAATACACGCTGGAGTCGCAGGAGAACCTGCGCATCCGGCAGGCAGAAGTGACCGAGATTGGAACGGACGAAGAGGGCAAGGTCGCTTTTGTGCGCACAGGCACCGGCGCAACCTATACCTGCCGCGCCGCCATCGTCGCCACCGGCACACATCTGGCGGGGCGCACCATTGTGGGCGAGGTGCTGCGCGAATCCGGCCCGGACGGGCTTCCTGCGGCGACGGCGCTTTCAGACAGTCTGCGCGCGCTGGGTCTCTCCCTGCGCCGCTTCAAAACCGGCACGCCGCCGCGCATCAACGCGCGGAGCGTGGATTTTTCCAAAATGGAACTGCAGCCCGGCGACGAGGATATGGAACCCTTCTCCTTCCGCACAGAGGAGATGCCCAAAAACCGCGCCGTCTGCTATCTCACCTATACCAACGCGGAAACGCACCGCGTCATCCGCGAAAATCTGCATCGCTCACCCCTGTTTTCCGGCGTGATTGAAGGCACGGGGCCGCGCTACTGCCCCTCCATTGAGGACAAGGTCGTCCGCTTTGCCGACAAGGCGCGCCATCAGCTCTTCGTCGAGCCCATGGGGCTGAACACGCTGGAGCTCTATGTGCAGGGCTTCTCCTCCTCCATGCCGGAGGATGTGCAGCTTCAGATGCTGCACACCATTGCCGGACTGGAGAATGCGGAGATGACCCGCCCGGCCTACGCCATCGAATACGACTGTGTGGACCCGACGGAGCTGCTGCCGACTCTGGAATGCAAAAACGTGCCCGGACTTTATGGTGCCGGGCAGTTCAACGGCTCCTCCGGTTACGAGGAGGCTGCCGCGCAGGGTCTCGTTGCGGGCATCAACGCAGCGCTGAAGCTGCTGGGACGCGAAGCGCTCATCCTGCGCCGCTCGGACGGCTACATCGGCACGCTCATCGACGATCTGGTCACCAAGGGCACAAACGAGCCCTACCGCATGATGACCTCCCGCACGGAATACCGGCTCCTGCTGCGGCAGGACAATGCCGACCAGCGCCTTTGCGCCATCGGCGCGCGCGTGGGGCTTGTCAGCGCGGAGGAACTTCGGCGCGTGGAAGAAAAATACGCGCTGGTGGACGCGGAGATCGAGCGGCTGGAGCACACGCACCTGCCCCCGAGCACGCAGCTGGCGGCCTTTCTCACGGCGCACGGCACGGAGCCGACGAATTCCGGCGTCTCCCTCGCCGATCTGCTGCGCCGTCCGCAGCTTGACTATGCTGCGCTGGCCGAGGTCGACCCCGCACGTCCCGCGCTGCCCCGCGCCGTCGCGGAGCAGGTGCAAATCTCGCTCAAATACGCGGGCTACATCAAGCGGCAGCTCCGGCAGGCGGAGGAATACGCCCGCATGGAGAACCGCCGCATCCCACCGGATACGGATTATTCGGACATTCCCGGCGTCCGGCTGGAGGCGCGGCAAAAGCTTGCAAAAATCCAACCGGCTAATTTCGGGCAGGCCAGCCGCATTTCCGGCGTCAGTCCGGCGGATATTGCCGCGCTGATGGTCTGGCTGGACAAGCCAAAGAACACAGGAACATAAGGAATTTCGGATGCAAAAGATCGTACTCGGGCTTTCGGGCGGCGTGGACAGCGCCGTTTCCGCAGCTCTGCTGAAAAAAGAATATGAGGTGCATGGGCTGTATCTGGACATCGGACAGCCGGAGGGCAGAGCGGAGGCGAAAGCCGCCGCACAGGCGCTCGGCGTTCCGCTGACCGTGATGGATATCCGCGCGGAGCTGGAGGAGAAGGTCTGCACGCCCTTTGCCGAAAGCTATCTGCGCGGCGAGACGCCAAACCCCTGCATCCTCTGCAACCCGACGGTGAAGTTCCGCGCGCTGTGCGCGCACGCCGACGCCATCGGCGCGGAGAAAATCGCCACCGGACACTATGTGCGCACGGAAAACGGCGCACTCTACCGCGCGCCGAGCGCAAACGACCAGAGCTATATGCTCTGCCGCCTGCTCAGGCAGCAGGCTGAGCGCCTTGTTGCGCCGCTCGGGAGCATGGAAAAGGCACAGGTGCGCGCGCTGGCTGCCGATCTTGGCCTGCTCTCCGCGCAAAAGCCGGACAGCATGGAGATCTGCTTCATCCCCGACAAGGATTACATCGGCTGGCTCTCCCGCCGCTGCACGACCCCCGGAAAAGGCGATGTAAGCTTTCGCGGAGAGGTCATCGCCCGGCACGAGGGTTTTCACCGCTGGACGGTCGGGCAGCGCCTGCCGGGGCTGTATCAGGAGCGCAAGCTGTATGTGCAGAGCATCCTTCCCGAAGAAAATGTAATCCGGGCCGCGCTTTGGGAGGATCTTTTTGAGACGGAGCTGCGCGTGCGTGACATGAACTGGCTGATCGACACGCCGTGCGCGCCGCTGCGCGCGCGCGTCAAGGTGCGGCACACGAAGTGGGAAATGCCGGAATGCACCGTTTACCCCGCGCCGGACGGCACGGCGCAGATCGAGTGTGACGAGCCCGTACGTGCGCCCGCACCGGGGCAGGCCGCCGCGTTCTACGACGGACCTCGTCTCATCGGCGGCGGCATTCTCTGCCGAAAAAATGAAAATTAGGGCTTGAAATCCTGATTTTTATGTGATAATATGTTCTCCGCATCTGTAACTGTTGATTATTCGAAAGGATTGAAATACATGATTGCCATCACCATTATCCAGCTTATCTCCTGCCTCGTTATGATCGGTATCGTCCTGCTGCAGTCCGGAAAGCGCAGCGGTCTGTCCGGCGCCATCGCCGGCGGTGCGGACACCTTTATGACCAAGACCAAGGCCAAGTCTCTCGACTCGAAGCTCGCCAAGTGGACCAAGTGGGTCGCGCTCGTCTTCGTTCTGCTGACGCTGGTTCTCAACCTCATCTAAGTTTTATTCTGCAAGCAAATCATAGCCGCGCGGGTGTTTCCCGCGCGGCTTCTTTTTTTGCAAAAGGACAAAACGACTATATTCTCCCTCTTTCGGCCATACTAAAGCCGGGCGACAGAATCCGAAATTCGTTTCAAATTCTGCCGCTCCGTCTGCGCCGGGCACAGAAAGCGAAGCCGCCTTCTGCCGTCCGGCCCGAGCCGGGGAATCCGTCCCCGGATGCTGAAGGAGGAATAATTTTGAATGCGATTCTGATGGCCGGGGGCGAAGGCACCCGGCTTAAGAGCATCTGGCCGGAGCAGCCCAAGCCCATGATTCCGCTGCTCGGAAAGCCCGTGATGGAGCATCTGCTCGGCTGGGTGAAGCATAACGGCGTGGGGCACGTGCGCGTCACGCTGCGCTACAATCCCGGCGCGATCACCGAATATTTCGGCAACGGCAGCGCCTTTGGCCTGGACCTGCAATACAGCGTGGAGAGCGCGCCCCTCGGCACTGCCGGCGGCGTTCGCGAATGTGCCGATTTTTACGGAAACAGGGATTTTTTCGTGCTCAGCGGCGACGCGGTGTGTGATTACGACCTGCGCGCCCTTGCCGAATGCCACCGGCGCACAGGCGCCGCCGTCACCATGGCGCTGGCAGAAACGGCGGCGCCCATGGGTTACGGGCTTGTGCTGCACGACCGCCGGGGCTTTGTGCGGCGCTTCATCGAAAAGCCGGACTGGCGCAAGGTCATCACCGACCGTGTCAATACCGGCGTGTACGTTGTCTCCGCGCGCGCAATGTCCTACGTCCCGCCGAAGCAGCCCTTTGACTTCGCGCGCGACCTCTTCCCGCGGCTGCTCGAGGCCGGGGAGAAAGTGGTTGCGCTGCCGATGTCCGGCTACTGGTGTGACGTCGGCACGCCGCGCGCCTACTATCGCTGCAATCTTGATGCACTCGACGGCCGCGTCCGTCTCTACGGGCGGGACGGCAAGCCCCTCGAGCCGCCTGCAGAGCCAAACACACCCGCTCCGGCGGCAGAAGCGCCGATGCGCGGCGGCTATCATGTTGAAATCCCCTGCACTTCCCGGGCAAGGCTGATGCGCCTGCTCTCGGAAAAGCTGATGTTTGAGGCGGGCACGGATTTCTCCGATGGGCTTTCGCTCCCCGGCGCGCACTTTGCTCCCGATCCGGAAAAGGAGGCCGTCGTCCTCGATGCGGAAGATGAAAAGCAGCTCTCCAAATGGGAGAAGTACGCACGGAGTCTCGGCGAATCGGACTGATTCCCCGCATCCAACGCACCGGCAGCAAAAAAGGCGCCGCTTCAAGCGGCGCCTTACTCTTATAATTTCTTCTTGTTAAAAACCGGGAAGCTGAGCGCAAAGCAAACTGCGCTGATTGCCAGCGTGATCAGCAGCGCCGGCACAAAATCCCCGGGCTCTGCCAAGCCATAGATCAGCGAATTTCCGCCCGTCAGATAAACCGGCAGATACTTGCCGCATTTGGGGATCAAGCCGATCAGATAAAACGCCAGCACTGCGCCTCCGCTTCCCAAAAGCACACCGATGTTGGAATTGAAAAGCGTTGAAAAAAGCACCATCAGCGCAACAAGCATCACACCGAACAGCCACCAGCACACTACAGAAAAGAAGAGGTTTTGCGCAGCCGAATTATCCCAAAAGTATTCGTTGGCTCCGCAGGTAATTCCGAAGCACAGCCAATAACAAACCGTCCAGAGCACAGCCAGAACAAGCGCTTTGGCCGCAACAACCTTGAACCGCTCAAGCCCTTTCGTCAAAGACAGAACGAGGGTGCCGGAGGAATATTCCTTCGTGAAGATTCTGCTTTCCAGCAGCACAAAAACGATCAGCCCCATCGGCATGTTCTTAAAGAACTGCACCCACGAATCCATCGCGCTGACGCTCGCTTCCGTTACGAACATTCCGCTTTGGGCAAGGGCCTCCTCCATAACTTCCAGCAGCAAGGGCGTAAGCTTTGCCACAGCGGGGTTCATAATGCCGAACAGGAGAAACACAGACACGAGGATCAGCAGCTTGCCGGAGCGGAGCTGCTCGGTGAATTCCTTCTTCATAAAGGCAAGCCAGGATCTCATTTTTGCGTCACCTCCACGAACAAAGATTCCAGCGTGGGTTCCATCCGCTCAAACTTCAGCAGGCCGATCTTCTCATCCGAAAGAAAACGCAGCACTTCAAAGGCAGAACGCTCGCCCTCGCGAAACGCCAAATGCTTCCCGCTGCGCTGTTCCATGCCGGGAAACGCCTGCATGAGTTTCGGCAAATCCGCCTCGCTATCGATTTCAAGCAGATATTCCTCGCTGCGGTATTTCGTTTTAACGTCGGAGAGCTTTCCCTGGATTTCAACCACGCCATTATTAAGAAACGCAACGTCGGTACAGATGCGCTCCACGTCCGAAAGGATATGGGTGGAAAACAGCACCGTTGTCTGCTCTCTGACAGTTAAGAGAATATCCAGTATTTCCTTCCTGCCGACAGGATCAAGGGCAGAGGTGGGCTCATCGCAGATCAGCAATTTCGGGCTGTTGAGCAGGGCCTGCGCGATGCCCAGGCGCTGCTTCATGCCTCTTGAAAAACCTTTGATGCGATGCTTCTCATCCCCGAGTCCCACAAGCTCCAGCAGCTCCTTACTGCGAGCCTCGCACTCTGCTATTTTCATGCCGGTGATCTCCCCGCAAAAACGCAGATATTCCGGCGCGGTCATAAAGGGATAAAACGCCGGCACATCGGGCAGATAGCCAATGTATTGATTGGTGGCGGTTTGTCCATAAACCACCTTTTCCCCGTTTACGAAGATCTCACCCGAATCCGCTTTCAAAAGGCCAAGCACCGTTTTCATCGTGGTTGTTTTGCCCGCACCGTTTTTGCCAATAAAGCCGTATATGCTATGCTCCGGCACTGTTAAATTAAGGCCACATAAAACTTCTTTATCACCAAATCGCTTATGCAGATCGGTGATGCGCAGCATATCCATTATTTTGCACCCTCCTTTTCTGCGTATACTTCCACACATAGTCCCTTATGTCCACACTTGGGACAGGTCAGCCGGCGCATTTTGGGTGTGTGGTATGCAAAAAACGTTTCCTTCAATTTGGGTTTGAACACCTCGTGACATTCGGGACAAATATAGGCAACTCGCTTGAAATAATGGATTGAAACAACGATCCCCCACGGCACTGCTACGCAAGCCCAAATCGCGAACAGCCACCAAAGACCGTGCGTGATCCACAAAACAATGGATACCCATTGCAATGCCGTCACAGGAATCCCCGTAAGCACCATGCCCAGGCGCATTTTTCTTAACTTATCTTTGTTTTTCATGGTATACGCTATATCACCGATGGATTCAACGGAGAAATTTTTAACCTCTTTCAGCTCCCGCTTAATGGTTTCAACGATGCCGAGTTTCTTCCGTTGCTGCTCCAGTTCTTCCAAAAGCGTTTGCTCCTGCTGGTCGAGCAGAATGGAGATGACCTTTTCGGGATGCTCCTCCGCAAGCAACGACCCGATGCTGTTGATGGGAATTCCGGCTTCGCGCAGGAAGCAAACAATTCTCATGCGCTTTAAATCATCCTCGGAATACAGTCTGCGCCCGCCCTCGGACAGTTCGCTCGGAACAAGAATATTTCTCGAATCATAGTATTGCACCGTTCTGACAGAAACGCCGCAGAGCTTTGCAATTTCCCCCGTTGTGTACTTTGACATAGCTTTCACCTCCTCAACGCTGCCCATTTTACATCATTACGCAGCGTAACGAGCAATACCTTCCGCACAGGTTTTTATTTATTATAGCAAAAAATATTTCCTCTGCAAACCCGACGCTTGCCCCGCTGCATATGTAAGGCGTTCCCCACTTCCGTCGGTCTTATTCAAAACAAAAAGACAGCATGGATTTCGTCCATGCTGTCTTTTTGTTTTTCGTTAAGATCATCCCGCTTGCCGGGAATCGCTTTCCGTTTTTACTTTGCGTATTCGACCGCCTTGGTCTCGCGCAGGAGATGGACTTTGATCTGGCCGGGATAGGTCAGCTCGTTTTCGATCTTCTTGGCGATGTCCCGCGCCAGCAGAACCATCTCGTCCTCGCTGACCTGTTCGGGCTTGACCATGATGCGGATCTCGCGTCCCGCCTGGATGGCGTAGCAGCCGGCGATGCCGGGGAAGCTCTTGGAAACCTCCTCCAGCTTTTCCAGACGCTTGACGTAGTTTTCAATGTTCTCTCTGCGGGCACCGGGCCGCGCAGCGGAAATGGTATCCGCCGCCTGCACGAGACAGGCGATGACGGTGCGGGCTTCCACGTCGCCGTGGTGGGCCTCAATCGCGTGGATGACATCGGGCGATTCCTTGTACTTCTTGGCAAGCTCGACACCGATGCTGACATGGCTGCCCTCAACCTCATGGTCGATGGACTTGCCAATGTCGTGCAGCAGGCCGGCGCGCTTGGCCGTCACCACGTCCACACCCAGCTCTGCTGCAAGCAGGCCGGCGATATGCGACACCTCGATGGAGTGCGCCAGAACATTCTGCCCGTAGCTGGTGCGGTATTTCTGCCGTCCCAGCAGCTTGATAAAGTCGGGATGCAGGCCGTGGATGCCGGTTTCGAATGTGGCACGCTCGCCCTCGGCCTTGATGGTGGCGTTGATTTCCCGCTGCGCTTTTTCCACCATTTCCTCGATGCGGGCGGGATGGATGCGTCCGTCCTGAATCAGCTTTTCCAGCGCCAGCCGCGCGACTTCGCGCCGCACGGGGTCGAAGCTGGAAACGGTGATCGCCTCCGGCGTGTCGTCGATGATGAGATCGACGCCGGTGAGTGTTTCGATGCTGCGGATGTTGCGACCCTCGCGGCCGATGATGCGGCCCTTCATCTCGTCGTTGGGGAGAGGTACGACGGAAACGGTCACTTCGCTTGCATGATCGGCAGCGCAGCGCTGAATGGCCAGGGCGATAATATGTCTTGCCCGGTCGTCCGCTTCTTCCTTGTACTGCGTTTCGATCTCTTTGACTTTCATGGCCATCTCATGCGTGACTTCGCTGGCCAGATTGTTGATGAGGTAAGCCTTGGCCTCCTCGACAGTGTAGCCGCTGATGCGCTCGAGCATTTCCAGCTGGCCCTTCTTGATCTGCTTGACCTCCTCGACGTGTGCGTCCGCCTCGGCGATCTTTTTCGTGAGGTTTTCGTTCTTTTTTTCCAGAGAATCCATCTTCCGGTCGAGATTCTCTTCCTTCTGCTGCAGGCGGCGTTCCTGCTTGGAGAGCTCTGCGCGGCGCTCCTTGACCTCCCGCTCGTATTCCGAGCGATTTTTGTGTATTTCTTCCTTAGCCTCCAAGAGCACTTCGCGCTTTTTGTTCTCCGCGCTCTTGATTGATTCATTGATGATCCGTTTGGCTTCCTCCTCCGCGCTGGAAATTTCCCGCTCCGCAATGCGCTTTCTCATCGCAAAGCCAACAATATACGCGAGGATGCCTATTACAACAGCGATAATCGCTGTGATCCACCAAGGTAGCATAGTCAGAATACACCTCCATTCTTTGTAAAATTTAGGTGTTTTCTATACGGGGAATATAACAGCCCCCGTCGCCTGTGTCATATTTGCTGTATGCATTCCAAAAAAGGGCTTGCGTTCCGACGCTCCGGTCCGCTGCGCCCGCCGTCTCTCCCCGACCGCGAACTGGCCCCACAGAATATCATTTATTTATATTACATTGCATCCGGCTGTGTGTCAAGCAAAATTCCTTTTGCAGGCGCTTTTCGATCGCCTTCGATGCGCATTTCTCTGTTTTGCAAAATTTCCCGCAAGGGAAAATTTCTTCGGCTTCTCGCGCTCCCGCGCAACGCACCGATTCCGCGCCGCGTGCCTCAAATCACGCAGAAAGGGGCTGATTTTCCCCACAAACGGGAAAAAGCCCCTGACGATATTCGTCAGAGGCATTTTCTCTCTGCAATGTTTTGCCCTTTTTACAGACCAAACCTCTTGTTGAACTTCTCAACACGGCCACTGGTGTCGACCAGCTTCTGCTTGCCCGTGTAGAAAGGATGACACTTGGAGCAAATCTCAACAGTGATGTCCTTCTTGGTGGATCCGGTCTCGATGACCTCGCCGCAGGCGCAGCGGATCGTGGTGGGCTGATAGTTGGGATGGATGCCTTCCTTCATCTATATTCACCTCTTTCGTGGTTATCTGAAAAACTCTTGCGCTAAAGGCGCAGAATGCATTTTAACACAGCATTTTCGGTATTGCAAGCTTTTTTTGAAAATCTTTCTTCGGCTTTTTATTTCCCCGTCAGCGGAATCTCCACGCTCTCGCCCGTGAACAGGAAAACCAGCACGCAGCGCTTCACCGGTTTTTGCAGCAGCCGCGCCATCGCTTTGGCATAAACACGAAGCTGCAACGCGTATTCTTCGGCCCGCGCCTGCAGTGCCTGCGCCCAAACATGGTCTGTTTTGAAGTCCAAAACGGTCACGCCGTCATCTTCCACCACAATGCAGTCCACGATGCCCTGCAGCAGAATCTCCTCTCCCGCACCATCAGGGAAATAATCCTCCGCGGGCGCGAGCAGCGAAAATCGCTGTTCCCGCAAAACGGTTTTTCCGCCGCGCAGCAGCGCCCCCGTCTCCGAACGGAAAAAGCGCACGACCGCCGCGCGGTCTATCGCCCCGGCCTCCTCCGTGCGCAGGCGTCCCTCCGCGCAGAGGCGCTCAATTTCCGCCTCGAGGGCAAGCTCATTTTCACCCTGCTCCGGATCCATATATTGCAGCAGGCGGTGCGTGGCCGTGCCCTTTTCCGCACCGGTCAGCTTTCTGCTCTCGCCAAGCTCCGGTTCCCGGAAAACCTGTTCCCGCGCGGGAAGCAGGGAAGCGGCCTCCTCGTCCTCAATGCGCTCACGCGCGCGGCTTTTCAGCTCCGTCGCCGTAAGCTTGACCGGCAGCGTCTCTGCCGCGGCATAGGGATAGCGGTAATCCAGCATCGGTTTTGCGTCGAACGCCTCCGCGTCCGGGATGACTTCCTCGCGCAGCGGCGCGTCCGGAACCGGCGCATTCTCCCCATCCGCGAATTCAATCATAACCGGGCTGTCCTCCGCCAAGAATGCGGAGAGCAGCCAGTCGGCGACCGACTGCGCCGTTTCCAGCACACAGGCATCGGGTGCGCCCCCGTGCGCCGCGCGGAGCTTTTCCAGGGTTTTGTCCGCATCGCGCACGCCGCAAGTGATAAACAGCCGCTCCTTCGCGCGCGTCATGGCGACGTAGAGCACGCGCATTTCCTCGCCGAGGCCCTCCAAAAGCAGCTTGCGCGAAACGGCAAGCTGGGCCAGCGTCGGATACTCCACACCACGCGAGATGTCCATGCGCCGGAAACCGAGGCCCAGCTGCGCGTGGATGCTCACCTCCGCGCGGGCATCCTGCTTGTTGAACTGCTTGGAGCAGCCGGACAGGAACACAACCGGAAATTCCAGTCCCTTGGATTTATGTATGCTCATCAGATGCACAGCGCCGCCCTGCGCGGGCGCGGCGGGCTCCATGCCCTGTTCGCGCAGCGTGTTCAGATGGTCCACAAAACCGGAAAGCGTCGCGCCGCCGCTTTCCTCAAATCGCTGCGCGAGCGCAAAGAGCCGCAGCAGATTTTCGCGCTTCGCCGCACCGCCCGGGAGCGCCGCCGCCAGCGCAAGCGCGCCCGTGCGGGCATAAACGCTCCACACAAAGGCGCCGAGCGGCAAGTCCGCAGCGTCCTGCCGCAGCGCGGCAAGGGTTTCCAGAAAACGCGCGCATTTTTCGTCCGTCTCCGCCCGCAGGCACAGCGCCGTATAGAAAGACGCCTTCGGCGCCGCAGCGCGCACAGCGGCCAGTTCGTCCGCCGTCATTCCAAACAGCGCGCTGCGCAGCACGGAGATCAGCGGCAGATCCTGCCGCGGGTTGTCCGCAAGCATGAACAGATGCAGCATGACCACCGACTCCGGCGCGGAGAAGAGATCCACACCCTGTTCGGCATGCACGGGGATGCCCTGCGCCTCCATCGCGCGGCGAAACGCGCCGCCGGAGCTGTTCGGCGAGCGCAAAAGCACGGCGATGTCGTCCCACCGCAGCCTCCGCACGCCGCTCTCCGCGGAGATGAGCGTGCCACCGTCGACGAGCTCGCGGATCTTCCTTGCAACGCACTCTGCCTCGGCTTCCAGCTTATCCGGCTTGTCCGGCCTGTCCTCATCCGCCTCCGGCTCCACCACAAAGCACTCCACACTTCCTGCAGCCTCCGCCGGGAAGCTGCCGCCCGGAATGAGCCGCGCCTCCTCATCGTAATCGATCTCGCCCAGCGCTTTTGACATGATGCGCCCGAAAACGTGGTTGACCGCCTCCAAAACCTCGGGGCGGGAACGGAAATTTTCCTGAAGAAGAATGCGTCTGCCGCCCTCATTGCGGCCAAACTGCTCATATTTGCGCATAAAGATCGTGGGGTCGGCCAGACGAAAACGGTAGATCGACTGCTTGACGTCACCCACCATAAAGAGGTTTTTGCCCTCTCTGGAAACCGCTGTGAAAATGGCATCCTGCACGGCGTTGACGTCCTGATATTCGTCCACCATGATCTCCGTATAGCGCGCAGCAAGCTCCCGCGCAGCGGCGCTCGGCAGGCCGGTTTGCTCATCGAGCAGGAGTTTCACCGCGTAATGCTCCAGATCGGAAAAATCCAGCAGGGAGAGCCGGCGCTTTTCTGCGGCATAGGCGCGGGAGAAATCCACCGTCAGGCGCAGCAGGGCGCGCGCTGCAGGCGCGGCTGCGCGCAGATCGCCCAGCACCTCCCCGCTCGCTGCGGAAATGCGCTCTGCCAGGTTCTCCATGGCCTTTTTGCACAGCTCACGCTGCGTTTTAACCGTTTTGACGAAGTCCGGATCCTGCGGATTTCGCAGCGCGCCGAGCCTCGGAAAAACGATGGGCAGGCACGCGCGCGCCTCATCCCAGCCCCGCTGCGCGGCGCGGGCGAAGGCATAAAGCGCCTGCACCGTGTCCGCAAGCGATCCGCCGTAGGCTTTCATCACATCGGGCTGCTCTGCGGCCTGACGGAGCAGCGTTTCCAGCCGCGCCGCCCAGGCGAGCGCCGATCCCCCCGCGTCCGTCAGCAGCCAGCTGCCCCATACGGTCTGCGCGGCGTCGCTGATCGCATCCAGCTCCAGACGGCGCGCGCAGTCCTCCGCCCACTTTTCGGGATAGCTGTGGCCGGACATTTTTTTATAAAGCTCCAGCACGACGCTCTCGAGCTTACTGTCATCCCGCCCCGCGCCGACAGTGTCCGCAAGCGCGCGAAACTCCGCATCCTCCCCGATATGCGCATAGGCCTTTTCCAGCACCCGCGTAAGCACTCGCTGCTGTATGACCGCGCAGCGCGATTCCTCCGCAACGCGGAAATCCGGCGCGAGGCCGAGAAGCTGCGCCTTTTCGCGCAGTATACTTGTGCAGAAGGAATGGATCGTGCCGATCTGCGCCCGCGCGCACAGGGCAACCTGCCGCCGCAAACGGCGGTCGGCAGGGTTTTCCGCGTACAGCTCGCCCAGCCGCCGCGAGATGCGGTCCCGCAGCTCTGCCGCCGCTGCGCGGGTGAATGTGATGATGAGAAAAGAGTCCACATCCTTCGGCTCTTTTTCGTCCGTGACATAGGACATCAGCCGCTCCACAAGCACGCGCGTTTTGCCGCTGCCTGCGCCCGCGGAGACAAGAATCGCTTCGCCGCGCGTCTCGATCGCCGCGCGCTGACTTTCCGTAAGCTTCAGGCTCATGCGTTTTCCTCCTCTCCGGCTGCGCTGAGGCTGGCCCAGACTTCCTCCGCTTTGCGCTTTGTCTGCCAGCGGCGGCGGTCCTTCGTCTCGTCAAAACGGCAGATCTCCCGATAATCGCACCACTGGCAGGCATTGTCCTGCACGCTGCGAAAGGCGGGGGACGCATCAATGTTGCCGCCGCGCAGCTCCTTTGCCAGCGCAAGCAGCGTCTTTTCAATATGGCCGGCGAGCTTGCCGAGCTGTTCCAGACTCGCGAGGCTCTCCCCCGCGGGCCGGCCGTCCTTGCCGAACTTAACGGGGATGAACTGCGGGCAGTCGCCGTGCTCCATCGCCTCGATCACGGCAGGATCCTGCAAAAGCAATCCGCTGCGGCGAAGCTGCTTTGCCCGCTCTTTTATGATCTCCTCGTCCGAGATGTTCGATTTTGCCCGCACGAGCACGTCCCGCGCCGGCATATACAGCACGCCCGCGGGCACAATCTCCTGTCCGTAGCGGCGCGCGCCCGTCTTTTCCAGCGTGAAGAGATACAAAAGCATCTGCAAACCCATGCCGTACCAGACGTCGGAGAGGGAAAAGGACTTTTTCCCCGTCTTGTAGTCCACAACGCGCAGATAGAGCTTCCCGTCATGCAGCCAGCCGTCCACACGGTCGGCAACGCCCGTGACGGTCACGCTGTTTTCCCCGTCCGTCAACGTGTTGCCGAGCGCGGAGAGATTGAGCTCGAAGTCATAGGGCACAAAGTCACCCGCCGCGAGCTCGGCGAACATGTCCGCTGCCACCTGACGCACCATATCCGTCAGGCGGCGGAAGAGGTAGACAAAGCGCGCGGACTTGTCGCGGAAATCGTGGAGCACGTCGCGGACATACTGCTCGATATACTTGCGCACCAGCGCGTCGCGCCGCCGGTCGTCAAGCTGCGCGATGCCCCCCGTCTCCATCGCCTCACGCGTCACGTGTTCCAGAACAAAATGCATGAATTTGCCCATCTCGGGCGGGTCAAACTCCGCGCGGGCGCGCTTTTTCGCCGCAAGGCCGTATTTGAGGAAATAGGCATAGCCGCACTGGGCATAGCTCTCCGCCCGTGTGGCGGAAAGGCTTCCCTTTTCGCCGTAGAGGGCGCGGACGCTCCCCTCGGAGAGGCTGCCGCGCGAGACCTCCGCCACATCGTCCAGCTCGCGCAGCCGCGCGCTGTATGCTTCGTTTTTCGCAAAATATGCCCTTGCGGCCGCGCTGCCTGCGCCGGACTTCTCCGCTGCAAGCTCCATCGCGGGCGCGGGCGCTGCGAGCATCACCTGTTCACGCGAACAGCTGCGCGCTTCCTTGCCCGTCAGCCGCTCCAACCGCGTGAACACAATGCTCGGGCGCGTTTCCCCCTCGCCACCGGAAAGCGGATAGCTCATTGTGAGTGTTTCCGAGGGCAGCGTCAGGCAATTGTAAATCAATGTAAGTTCCCGATAAAGTCCGTCGCCGCGCGGTGAGGACAGGCCCAGTCCCTGCACAGCAAGCGCCTCGCGCTCCTCCGCCGTGAGCAGCAGCTCCGGCTTCTCCGGCGCGGGCAGACGATCGTCTGAAGCGCCGAGCACGATCAGATGCTTCAGGTGACGGCGGCGCATGCGGTCCATCTCGCCCGCCGAGACCGTATCCTGCGCAGCGGGAATGGTGCCGATGTCGTACTGCGCGAGCATGGCAAGCAGCAGCTGTGAGAATTCCTCCCACTCCATCGGCATATCTCCGAGCACCGAGGCAAACTGCTCGACCGCCCCGATCAGCAGCTCCCAAAGCTGGGCATATTCCGCGGCGAGCGTGCCGAGGCCGCGCCCGGAAAGCTTTTTTGCACGGTCGGAGAGGGTCTGCGCCAGATCCAGCTCCTTCAAAAAAGCGGCAAAAGCCTGTGCCTGCTCCCGGGCGGTCTGCGCCGCATCCGAGGCCAACTCATAGTTTTTCAGCGGCATGCAGAGCTTTCTGCGCAGCGCATCCAAGGCTGCAAGCGTCTGCGCGTCCTCCTCCGTCTCCCGCTCGTTGAAACCCGCCACCGAGAGTGTCCACGGCTCCGGCCTTGTCCAGATGCCGCCGCGCAAATCCCACTGCAGGGCATAGTTTTCCAGCCCGTCAAGCTCCGTGGTCTCCGCGCCACACAGGCCGGTTTTCAGCCAGGCGAGGACGGCTTTCCCGTCCCAGCCGCCGGAGAGCACCTCGAAAGCGCCGGCCAGCATCAGCGGCAGGGGCTTTTCCGTCACGGCGCTGCGCCGCCCGATATAGAGCGGCACACCGTAATAGGCAAACACGCTCTCCAGCATCCGGGCATAGCCCGAAAAGCCGCGCACCGCCACGGCAATATCCCGCCAGCGGCATGCGCGCGTGCGCACAAGCTCCAGACAGGTCGCCGCCGCCAGCGCACATTCCGCCATCTCGTCGGGCGCTGTAAACAGGCGCACCGCATCCGAGGCATCGTCACAGTGCTCCGGCGTATAGGTGAACAAATGCTGCTCCAAAAAGCTCAGGGCGCTCGCATCCTGCCCGGGCTTCGGCTGCATCTGCTCCACCTGCACGGGCAGTCCCCGCTCCTTTGCCATGGCGATCAGATGCAGCGCCGTTTTGCGCGGCGCGTCAAAGACCTCCGAGCCGTCCGAGAGACTGTCACAGGTCAGGCAGACCGTAACCGGCACATTTTTATCCATCAGCGCGGCAATCACGGAAATCTCCTGCGCGGTGAAGTCCGTAAAGCCGTCTACGTAAATATGTCCCCTTGTTCCCACCGTGCTGCGCGGCAAATCCTGTGCCAAAAGCGTCAGGCGGTCGGCGGGGTCTGCGCCGCCCTGCGCGGTCACCGCGTCATAGGCCGCGAGGATGAGCGCAAAATCGCGCAGCTTTTCGCCGAGCGCGCCGCCCTCCTTCTCCGCCGCCGCTTCCAGCGCCGCGGCGCTGATCTCCGCGCTTTTGAGTTCCGAGAGCAGGTCAATCAGCGCCGTGAGATTTTCCGGCCGTCGCTGCGCCGTGCCGTAAACCTTCAGCCGCCCCTCCAGCGCGCGGAGCGCGACCTTCATGGCCAGAAGCCGCCCGCCCTTGTCAAGCAGCACGCGGCGGCAGGACAGCTCCTCCTCCACAAGCGCGGCCAGCCGCGTAAAGCTGAGTACCTCGCCGTAAAGACTCAGTCTGTCCCCGCAGACGCGGCAGAGCTCCTTTTCCGCCTCGTGGCTGTATTGCTCCGGGATCAGCAGAAGCTGTCCCGGTGCCGAGTGCGCAACCGCGTCGGCAATCTGACGCATGATGCGCGTTGTTTTTCCGCTGCCCGCGCGGCCCGTGATTATGGTCAGCCCGGCCATCGCTCCGCCCTCCTTTTCTTTCGCTTTCTTCGTTTGCGCTACTTATTTCCCTCTGCGTATTTCTTCCGTTTCCCTGTTTCTCTGCGCGATCTGCCGTCAAACGTAGGCTCTTTCCACCGTAATGACGGCATAGCAGTTTTCCAGCTTCTCCTCCACAAGCGCACAGAGCGCAGAGCGCGCCTGTTCGGGCGTGAGTGTCGCGCCGAAGGGCAAAACGAGGTCAAAGATCAGATTTGTGTGGCTCGGCCCTTCCACGATGCGGAAATCGTGGATGGTGACACCCTCGCCCAGAGCGCTTGCAAGCGCGGAAACCCGCTCACGCAGGCGGGTAACATTCTCGTCGTTCACGGCAATGGGATCCATGTGGATCACGGCATCGCAGTCCAGACATGCGCCGAGCTCCCGCTCGATGTTATCAATCACGTCGTGCATTTCCAGAATGTCTCCGTCCGCGGGCACCTCTGCGTGCAGGGAGATCATGCGGCGGCCCGGGCCGTAGTCGTGCACAAGCAGATCGTGCACGCCGCTGACATGCTCATGGGAGAGCACCAGCTCTTCAATCTCCGCGATGAATTCCGCCTTGGGCGGTTCGCCGAGCAGCGGGCTGATCGTGTCCTTAACGGAGCTCAATCCGGCATAGACGATGACCAGCGCCACGAGCAGACCGGCCCAGCCGTCAATCTGCAAGCCCGTGAAGCGTCCCACGAGGGCGCACACAAGCACCACGGCCGTGGATACGGAATCGGAAATGCTGTCCTTCGCCGTGGCGCGCATAGCCGCGGAGGAGATTTTTTTCGCGATGCTGCGGTTGTAGAAAAACATATAAAACTTCACAAGAATGGATACAACCAGGATCAGCAGCGGCAGCCAGCCGGCTTCAACCGGCGCGGGATGCAGGATTTTTTCAACCGAGCTCTTGCCCAGCTCAAAGCCCATGAGCAGAATCAGGAAGGACACGGCAAGCCCTGCCACATATTCAATGCGACCGTGGCCGAAAGGATGGTCCTTATCCGGCTTTTTCCCCGCAAGGCGAAAGCCGATGAGCGTGATGATGCTGCTGCCGGCGTCGGACAGGTTGTTAAACGCATCCGCCGTGATGGCGATGGAGCCGGAGATCACACCCGCTATGTATTTCAAGGCAAAAAGCAGCAGATTGAGCCCGATTCCGACCACGCTGCAAAGAACACCGTACGCGCTGCGCACCTTGCTGTCCCCATAGGATTTCCGGTCGCGGATGAAAAGCGCCGCCAATAAGCGAATCATACTCTGTACCTCTCAAAAAGCATTGTTGTTGTTAAAATATAATTATACCACTTCCCGATGCATCCCGCAAGACGGCGCAAGCGGAGTCCCGGTTAACTTAACGTGTTGGTGGCCGCCGATTCGGCGTTCCCGGCAAAACGTTGACCCGATCAGAAAGACATGATAGAATGAAATATAAGGCAACCAAGAATTTGACGGGAGGAGGTATTCCGCATGAAAAAGCTCACGCCGAAAAACATTCATCTTCTGTGTTGGATTATTTTGGCCGTCGGCACCGTTCTGGCCTTGTTCGGACTGGCCATTGAGAACACCGCGCTTATGGTCATTGGCGTCGTGATTCTGCTTGCCTCTGTTGTTTTCCGCTACATATTTTACAGATGTCCCCACTGCGGAAGATATCTTGACAGAAGCACGGGGCAGTATTGTCCATACTGTGGGAGAAATGTGAATAAATAATACCTTTTCGCGGTCGGCGAAATGCATTTTCCCGAACCGGCATCACGGCTCTGCCCCTTGGGCAGGGCTGTTTCTCTTTGCCGCAGCCCGTCACAACCCAATTCGGGCCGTGACAACCCTCCGGTTGTCTCCGTGTAAAAATAAAAACGTTTCCCATTTGCGCGGGAAACGTGTATACTCAAAAGCGTCGAATTCGGCCACATCTTGCGGAAGGAGCGGAAACTATGCTCAGCGACCTCACCGTCGGGAAACCGATCAAGGTCATCTCCACCTTTTCTCTGCCGCTGCTGCTGTCCACTGCGCTGCAGCAACTCTACAACATTGCCGACAGCGTGATCATCGGGCGCTTCACCGGCTCTCCCGGCCTGGCCGCCATCGGTGCTGCCTATCCCATCACGCTCTTTTTCGTGGCCGCCGCCACCGGCGGCGCGATGGGCTGCTCTGTGACGATCTCCCAGCTTTTCGGCGCAAAGAAATTCCGGGAGCTCAAGAGCGCCGTGTTCACCGCGCTCATCACGCTTTTCTCCATCGGCGTCGTGCTCGGGCTGCTCGGCATCGGGCTGAGTCGGCCGCTGATGCGGCTGCTGCACGCGCCGGAAGCCCACGGTGTGTTTGAAAACGCCTCGGCCTATCTGGCCATCTACTCCGTCGGCGTGATCCCCATGTTCGTTTACAACGCCGCAACCGCCATCTACACCGGCCTCGGCGATTCCCGCCGACCGCTGTATTTTCTGATTCTGTCTTCGGTGCTGAATGTGATTCTGGACATTATCGCGGTCGGCCCGCTGCAGCTCGGCGTCCGCGGCGCCGCCTGGGCGACAACGATCTCGCAGGCCGTGGCGGCCATCCTGTCCGCTGCGTTCATCAGCAAAAAAATCATCTCTATCCGCACGGAGGAAAAGGCAAAGGTCTTTGACCGCGCGATTTTGAAGGACATGAGCGCGATCATGGTGCCCAGCATTTTCCAGCAGAGCTGCGTTGCGCTCGCGCACACCATATTGCAGCGGCTCATCAACAGCTTTGACACCTATGTCGTCGCGGGCTACGAGGCCGCATCGAAGCTCTATAACTTCGTCTATATGTGCCTGAACACGCTGGGCACGGCGCTGAGCAGCTTTGTGGCGCAATGCCGCGGCGCGGGGAAGAAAAAGCGTATTCTGGAGGGCTTCAAGGTCTCCACCATACTCTGCTTCGCCTGCATGCTCGTCGCCGTTGCGATTTTGCAGATTTTCCCGCGGCAGCTTATGGGTCTGTTCGTGGACGCCGGAACCGAGCAGCGCGTCATCGAGGTGGGCATGAACTATCTGCGCATCATCTCGCCGGTGTATCTGCCCATCTGCTTCATCATCACGATCGGCGGCTTCCTGCGCGGCATGGGCCACACGATGACCTTCTTCCTGGAAACGGCAAGCGAATTCACCGTGCGCGTTGTGATGTGCTATGTGCTCGCCGCCGCGATGGGCAGCTATCTCGGCGTTCTGTGGGCCTGGTATTTTGGCTCATCCATCGGCTTCCTTATCTGCGTGTTCCTGTTCTTCCGTGTGAAAAAACGGGAGCTTGCAGACGCATAATCATCAGCATATCAACAATAATACAGGGGCGAGCCTGGCGGCTCGCCCCTTTTCTCTGTCCGGAAACCGGCCCCCGACCGCCCATCCGCATTCCGACAGAAACGGAAATCCGATTTTCCCGTCAGATTGTCTGCGCGCCGGTTTCATCCTCCAGCAGAATGAGGATTTTTTCCTGCTCGCCGCTTACGGCGTCCACATAGACGATATAGTGCTCGCCGCGCTCGGTTTGGCAGACGAACTCGTGGCAGAAAACCTCCTGCCCGCTCTCGCGCGGGATGACGCACAGCTTGTGGCCGAGGATCTCCAGTCCATCGGCGACCTTGCTCTTCGCTTCCTCCACGCTGATCTCTGCCTGCGGCAGAGTCCGGGTGCGGTGGTTCATCAGATAGCCGCGCGTCTCCAGCCCGATGATGCTGCCGTCATCGAGCGCAACGCTCACCTTGACAAGGTCCGGATAGAGCAGCACACCCTCCTGCGTGGCGGCGAAGTTGATCGTCATCACGCCGCCCTGCTTCATATGATAGGTGCTGCGCATATCGGAAAATCCGTGCTTTTCCAGGTAACGCTGCGCACATTCGAGCGCCTCGTCATCCGAGAGCTTCGCCTCCCCGATGCTGCGGCTGCACAGCATGCTCACGGGCTTTCCGCCCTGCTTGCTGATGGAAACATAGCTCTCGCCGTCCCCACACATTGCCGTGAAGTCCCACGTGGAGATGCGGCAATCGGTGTGACCGGCTGTGTGCAGGCCTTTTCCGCCCTCCAGGATCTCGCGCGCCTCGGCAAGCGCCTCTTGCTCCGAAAAGCTCGCCTTTTCCTGCAGAAAGATCGGCTCGGCCCGGTCAAGATGCGCGGAAAACGGGCCGTCATAGATGAGACTCGGCACCTCGGGAAACTCCTGCTCAACCAGAAGCATTGCCCCGGAGAGTGTCTGCGGCATACTCTCGTCCGCCTCATCCATGCGCTGCTCGGCATTTTGCATCTCATCCAGAAGGAGCACACCGTCGGCAAGCTCCGCGCGAAGCTCGCGCATATTCTGCGCAAGGACGCCTGCCGTTTCGGAGAGCGCGGCAAGGTTTTCCCGCTGCTGCCCGGTGTAACCCTCGCCGCTTACCGCCGAGCGGGAAAGCATAAAGGCATAGTCGCCAACGCGGCTGATGAAGCCGGCCGTCTGCTCAAGCTCCTGCGTGGAAAAGGGCAGCACGCCCAGCGCCATCTGCGCGGCCATCGCTTTGCTGAAGGCCTGCGTGCACAGCGCGCCGCTCACGGTGGGGCTCGTTGCATACAGAGATTTCTGCAGCGCATAATCCAGATCGGTCAGGCTGGTGACCAGCTCGCCGAAGGCGCGCTCGTAGCCCGCCTGCGCCAACATTTCGCTTTGCTCGGCGCGTCTGGCCTCGGTCCGCCCCCAGGCGGCAAGCGCGATCAGCGCCGCGCAGATATAGGTGGCAAGCAAAACTGCGGTTCTTTTCTTCAGATACACAAAAAACACCTCTTTGCCTTAGTATTGGGCAAAGAGGTGTTTTTTATTTCTGGTGAATTTTGCTTCTTTTTCCCCGGTCAGTTCAGCTTTTCGCGGCCCGCTTTCAGGCGGCAAAGCGTCTCCTCCCGTCCGAGAATTGCGCAGATTTCCACGGCGCCGCCGGGCGTGACGGCCTTTCCGGCCGCGGCGATGCGCACCGGCCACATCAAAAGCGCATTTTTGACCTGCTTCTCCTCCGCGAGCGCCATGAGCGCGGCGTGGATACTCTCGGCATCCCAGACCTCCAGCGCTTCCAGCGCCGGGATCGCGGCATCCAGCATTTCGCGGCTGCTCTCGATGCTGCTCTTGGACTTCTTATGCACGAACAGCTCCGTATCATACGCAGGCAGCGCGTCAAAGAAATCCACCTTCTCCGGGATGTCGGTCAGCTTCTCGCAGCGCGCCTGCAGGAGCGCTGCAACGGCGGCGACGTCGATGGCGGGGTTTTTCACGCTCTGCCGGATATAGGGCTCGGCGGTTTTGGCAAAAGCCTCCGGCTCCATCGCGCGCAGATAGAGCGCGTTGAAGTGGTCCAGCTTGGCAAGGTCAAAGATCGCCGGGGATTTGGAGATGCCGGCAAGGTCAAAGACCTCCGCCAGCTCGGACAGCGAAAAGACCTCCTGCTCCGCGATCTCCCCCTTCGGGCTCCAGCCGAGCAGGGCAACGTAGTTCAAAATCGCCTCCGTCAGATAACCCTGCGCCCTGAGATCTTCGTAGGACGGATCGCCGTGGCGCTTGGACATCTTATGCTGCTGGTCGCGCATGACGGGCGAGCAGTGGACATATTCCGGAATCTCCCAGCCAAAGGCCTCGTAGAGCAGATTGTACTTCGGCGCGCTGGAGAGATATTCGCTGCCGCGCACAACGTGCGTGATGCCCATGAGGTGATCGTCCACGACGTTGGCAAAGTTATAGGTCGGCAGGCCGTCCCGTTTCAGGAGCACCTGATCGTCGAGCGTCTTGTTCTCCACGGTGATCTCGCCGTAAGAGACGTCCCGGAAAGTCGTTGTCCCCTCCTGGGGAACTTTCTGCCGGATGACGTAGGGCAGCCCGGCGCTGAGCTTCTCTTCAACCTCCGCGGCGGAAAGATTGCGGCAGGGATCCTCGGCGCGCTCAAAACCCGCCGACTCTTCCTCGTCGCCCTGCTTCTCGCAGAAGCAGTAATACGCCGCGCCCTTTTCCACGAGCAGTTTTGCGTATTTCCCATAGAGATCGCGCCGCTGCGTCTGGATATAGGGGCCGACGGGGCCGCCGATATCCGGGCCCTCGTCGTGCTGAAGTCCGCACTCGCCAAGCGTCCGGTAGATAATCTCCGTTGCACCCTCCACCTGACGGGACTGGTCGGTGTCCTCCAGGCGGAAGATGAAGGTGCCGCCCGCTCTGCGGGCGATCAGCCATGTATAAAGCGCCGTGCGCAGATTGCCGACGTGCATATAGCCCGTGGGCGACGGCGCGAAGCGCGTGCGCACCTTCCCCTTGGGGATGCGCGCTTCCATATCGACGAAAAACTGCATATCCATATTCTTTCCGTCCTTTCCTGTATAAAAAGTCCTATGTAAAAAACAGCAGGCGCTATGCTTTCCACACCGCACAGCCTGCCCTGTCATCTGCTGTCTAATAGTATTTTACAAAAGCGGAATTGTCAATCCGCAATTGACAAAACAGCGGCATCCGTCACGGAAAGTGGCGCGAAAACGCATTTTTTGCGTTGTCTTTTGTGCGCAGGCGTGATATAGTTAATTAGTTATAATCCTGGTTGGGCA
This sequence comes from Oscillospiraceae bacterium, assembly GCA_015068035.1. GTDB lineage: Bacteria > Bacillota > Clostridia > Oscillospirales > Oscillospiraceae > SIG483. The sequence continues at coordinate 263,329 of SVLI01000002.1, forward strand.
ACAGAATTTACCCCCAAGGGCGCAGACAGCATTTTTGCTCCGCGTCGCGCGCGGTTTTGTCCCGACCAAAATCGAGGAAGACAAAATATGGAATCTCATCTCTCTGAGCGGATGAAGCCGATGAACCCCTCCGCCATCCGCGAAATTTTCAAGTTCGCGGGGCTGCCGGGCATGATCTCCTTTGCCGGCGGAAACCCCTCCGAGCGCACCTTTCCGGCGCAGGAGCTTGCAGAGGTCAGCGCAAAGCTGTTCGCAGAAAAGCCCACGGAAATTCTGCAGTACGGCATTTCGGAGGGTTACGCCCCCCTGCGGGAGCTGACCAAAGCCCGCATGCGGGAAAAGTTTGGTGTCGGCGGGGATGACGACGAGGTGCTCATGCTCACCGGCGGACAGCAGGGCATGGATCTTGCGCTCAAAACCCTGACCAACGAGGGCGACGCTGTCATTGTGGAAAACCCCAGCTTCATCGGCGCACTCAACGCCATCCGCAGCTATCGGCTGCGCATGGTTGGCGTGCCTATGGATCACGAGGGTATGAATATGGACGCGCTGGAAAAGGCGCTGCAGGAAAATCCGGACGTCAAGCTCATCTACACGATCCCGACCTTTCAGAATCCCATGGGCGTGACGATGCCGCTTGCGCGCCGCAAACGGCTCTATGAGCTGGCCGTGCAGTATGACGTGATGATCGTGGAGGACAACCCTTATTTTGAGCTGCGCTATTACGGCGAGGACGTCCCCTGCATAAAGAGTCTGGACAAAACCGGGCATGTTCTTTTCTGCGGCAGCTATTCCAAAACCGTTTCCCCCGGGCTGCGCGTGGGTTATCTTGTGCTCCACAAATCGCTTTTGCAGAAATTCACCGTGGCCAAGCAGTGTGTGGACGTGCACAGTGTGAATCTTCCGCAGATGCTGGTTTATGAATACATCCGGGGTTACGATTTCGATGCGCACGTGAAGCTGTGCTGCGATATTTACCGCGTGCAGCGCGACCTGATGGTCAGCGGGCTGAAAAAGAACCTCGCCGGACTGGAAGCGCAGGGTGTGCGCTTCACGCAGCCGGACGGCGGTTTGTTCGTCTGGGTGGATCTGCCGCCGGAGAAAAGCGGCTACGAGCTGTTCGAGCGGCTGGTCGAGCGCAAGCTTGCAACCGTGCCAGGCAGCACCTTTGACCCCTGGGAGAGGCGGGACACGCCCGGCATCCGATTGAATTTTTCCATGCCGACGCCGGAGCAGATTGAATCCGGCACCAAAATTTTCGGAGATACGATAAGGGAGTTTTTGAAGTAATATGAACGAGAACGCAAAAAAAGTTATGCTCTCCGGCATTCAGCCGAGCGGCGATCTTCATCTGGGCAACTACCTCGGCGCAATCCGCAACTGGGTTGCGCGCACGGACGAATTTGACAACTACTATTTCATGGCGGACATGCACACCATCACCGTCCGGCAGACACCGGCGGATCTGCGCCGCCGCACGCTGGAGCAGCTTGCGCAGTACATCGCATGCGGCCTCGATCCGGAAAAGAACACCCTCTTCATCCAGAGCCATGTGCCCGAGCACGCGCAGCTTGGCTGGGTGCTCAACTGCTACACCATGTTCGGCGAGCTCTCCCGCATGACGCAGTTCAAGGACAAAAGCTCCAAGCATAGCGAAAACATCAACGGCGGTCTGTTCACCTATCCCGCGCTGATGGCCGCGGACATCCTGCTCTATCAGCCGGACTATGTTCCGGTCGGCGAGGATCAGAAGCAGCACTGTGAGCTCACGCGCGATGTGGCCATCCGCTTCAACAACATCTACGGCGACGTGTTCAAGGTTCCGGAGCCTTTCATTCAGAAGGTCGGCGCACGCATCATGAGCCTCGGCAACCCCAGCTCCAAGATGAGCAAATCCGACCCCGCGGGCTGTGTCTTCCTGCTGGAAAAGCCGGAGGACATCCTGCGCAAGTTCAAAAAGGCCGTCACGGACAGCGACACGGAAAACTGCGTGCGCTATGCCCCGGAGGAGAAACCGGGCGTCGCCAACCTCATGGGCATCTATGCCGCCATCACCGGCAAAAGCTATGCCGAGATCGAAACGGAGTTTGCCGGCAAGGGTTACGGCGTTTTCAAGCCCACCGTCGGCGAAGCCGTTGTGGAGATGCTGCGCCCCATTCAGGAGGAGACGCGGCGCATCCTCGCCGACAAGGCCTACCTTGAATCCGTCTACCGCGCAGGCGCGGAAAAAGCCTCCTACATCGCCTCGAAGACGCTGCGCAAGGTTTACAAGAAAATCGGCTTTGTCGCGCGCTGACTTTCGATTAACCGCCCCGCAAAGGGGCAGTACCTGCACAGAAACAACACGGGAGAATCCGTATGGTTTTAGACACGAAACTGCTGCTTGACATTCTCATCGCGCTTGGCGTTGCGCTTGTGATCAGCTTTGCCGCCACACCTGTCATCAAGGCTTTCGCGCAGAAGGTCGGTGCGCTGGATGTGCCGCGCGAGGCACGGCGCATGCACGATCACCCCATCCCCCGCATGGGCGGACTGGCCATTTTTCTTGGCTTCATTTTGTCTGTCGTGCTGTTTGTGGAGATCTCGAAGCCCGTACAGGGCATCCTGCTGGGGGCAGTGCTCATCGTCATTGTCGGCGCTTTGGATGACATTCTCAATCTCCCCGCATGGGTCAAGCTTCTGTTTCAGATTGTTGCGGCGGTCATCGCGGTGCTGCACGGCATCGTGATCGAAACCTTCACGAATCCCTTTATTTTCGGCAACATGGAACGGCTGCCCTTAAACGGCTTTTCCATTCCGGTCACGATCGTCTGGATCGTGATCATTACAAACTCCGTCAACCTCATCGACGGGCTGGACGGGCTTGCCGCCGGCGTTTCGTCCATCTCGGGCCTGACCATGCTGATCATCGCGCTGCTGGTGGCGGACCGGAATGTTGCGCTGCTGCTGGCTGCGCTCGTCGGCGCCTGCATCGGCTTTCTGCCTTTCAATTTCAACCCCGCCAAGATCTTTATGGGCGACACGGGCGCGCTGCTGCTCGGCTATGTGCTGAGCACGGCGAGCATCCTCGGCCTGTTCAAGTTCTACGCCGTGGTGAGCTTTGCCGTGCCCTTTCTGGTGCTGGCCGTTCCGATTTTTGACACGCTGTTTGCCATCTTCCGCCGCCTCTGCAAGGGGCAGAACCCCCTCAAGCCAGACCGCGGCCATTTCCACCACCGTCTGATCGACATGGGCTTCAACCAGAAGCAGACGGTCGCCATTCTCTACATTCTCACCGCACTGCTCGGCCTGTCCGCCGTGGTCATGACCGCAAGCAGCAAATTCAAGGTACTGATTCTGATCGTCTCGTTCTGTCTGGCGCTGGCAGTCGTCGGCTTTCTGATGCTCTCACATCACGGCAGCGGGCACGCCCATGCCGGAAAAGAGACCGACAACGAAAAAGAGGACGGTGACAAGCATGCGTAAAATCCGCGTTCTTTCCGTTTTCGGCACAAGGCCGGAGGCCATCAAAATGTGTCCGCTGGTACTGGAGCTGCAGCAGCGCGAGGAAATTGAAAGCCTCGTTTGCGTCACGGCGCAGCACAGGGAAATGCTCGACGGCGTGCTGAAGTCTTTTGGCGTGACGCCGGACTTTGACCTGAACGTGATGCGCCCGGAGCAGACGCTCTCTGCGCTCACTTCGCGCGTACTGGAAGGGCTCGGCGCAGTTTTTGTGAAAGCACAGCCCGATCTGGTGCTTGTCCACGGCGACACCACAACGAGTTTCTCCGCGGCGCTTGCCGCGTTTTACGAGCGCATCATCGTCGGCCACGTGGAGGCCGGGCTGCGCACCTATGACCGCTACAGCCCCTTCCCCGAGGAACTCAACCGTCAGCTTGTCGGGCGGCTGGCCGCTCTTCACTTTGCGCCGACGGCGCAGAACAAGGCCAATCTGGAGCGTGAGGGCATCAAAGAGGGCATCTTTGTAACCGGCAACACCGTCATCGACGCCATGCGCTACACCGTTGGGGACGGCAGCTTTTCCAGCCCCGCGCTGCGCGCGCTTGATTTTGAAAACGAGCGTCACATCGTGCTCACCTGCCACCGCCGGGAGAATTACGGCGCGGCTATGGAACAGATCTTTTCCGCCGTCCGCCGCCTTGTCGACGCTTATCCGGATGTGCGCTTTGTCTACCCTGTGCATCCGTCGCCCGCCGTGCAGGAAACGGCTTCCCGCATGCTTGGGAACGTTCCGCGCGTGGAGCTGATCGAGCCGCTGGACACCTTTGAGATGCACCGCCTGATGAGCAGGTGCTACATGGTGATGACCGATTCCGGCGGCATTCAGGAGGAAGCACCCGCGCTTGGCAAGCCGGTGCTTGTCCTGCGGCGGGAAACGGAGCGGCCGGAGGCGGTCAAGGCCGGAACCGTCCGGCTTGCCGGCGTGGAAACCGAAAAAATCGTCTCCCTCGCCTCCGCGCTGCTGGAGGACAAGGCGCTCTATGCGCGCATGGCGCAGGCAGTCAACCCCTATGGAGACGGCCGAGCCTCCGGGCGCATTGCGGATGCAATCTGCTACATGTTCGGTTATACACAGACGGCACCGGAGCTCTTCTCCCCTACAGGAACAGCATCCCGCCCATCATGATGAGCATCTCCTCATCACCGCTTTCGCGGTAGAGCAAATATAAAATCAGCAGCAGGATCAGATCCTCTGTTTCCAATCGGCTCAGATCCAGCTTTGCCGTCAGCCCCCGCAACAGCCCGCCCGCTTTCCCCTGTCCGGAAACGCCGGCGGGCTGTTTCCATACTCCCCCGGAGCTGCGCTGCCCAGCCGGCCTTGCGCCGGATGGGGCGGACATTCCCCGCAGAGGCGGGGCCTGCCGCGGGGATTCTTCCTGTTTCGTGGTGTTCAGCTGCGGGGCGTTCTGCTTCGCGGTGTTCTGCCGCGGCGCAGGATGCGCGGAGGCCGGGCGGTTTCCCGGCTGCGGCAAACGCTCCACCTGTCCGGAATTACCAATATATCGGTTAATCATGCGCCCTCCCCTCCTTCCTCGGAAAACATCGTCCCGGCGAACTTTGCCGCGCGGGCAAGCTGCAGCGCGCGGGTCATCTTTCTGCGCCGCTTCTCGCCCAAAAAGGGCGTCATGGCTTCCAGCAGCGCGTGCGTATCGCTTTTCCCTCCGGGCACGGCCTGCGCCGATCCCATCATGCCGCGCAGCTTTTCCATCATCCCCGCCATGCCACTATCCGGCTGCTCTGATGCATCCGGCTGTGCCGGAAGGGCTGCACCGCCGCCCATGAGCGATTGCGCGAGCTGGGTAATACGGTTCATCTCCTCCGGTGAGGAGAGTATGCTGCTGATCCTGTCCTCCAATTCGCTCACGCCGCGCCACGCCCCTTTCTTACTTTTTCTTCATCGCGCCGGATACGTCCTGCGCCAGTTTTTTCCCCTGCGGCGTGGACAGGATCCGCTGCAGCATCTCCTGCAGCGCTGCTGCGTCACCGCCGCGGGCTGCTTTTTCCATCTCCGCCGGGTCGATCAGCGCCCCGAGCGCCTTTGCCTCCGGGGTTTCGGCCAGCGCGCGCAGCTTTTCTCCGTTCTTGCCCTCAAAGAGCGCTTTCATGTCCTGCATGCGTGATCGCCTCCTTTGAACTTCTCCTTGCCATTCTATTCACCGGGTCGTGCCGGTGTGAAAGGACTTTTTATGAAGCTTCTTGTTTTTTCGGATTCCCACGGCAAAATCGAGCCGATGCGCCGCGCCATCGAGCAGGAAAGGCCCGACACGGTCATTCATCTTGGAGACTGCGTCCGTGATGCAGAAAACCTCCGGCGGGAGATTTCCCCCACGCAGGCTTTCATCTCCGTATGCGGCAACTGCGACCCCGGCTCGGACGCGCCGGACCGCGCGGAATTCGTCTTTGACGGCGTTTCCGTCTTCGCCTGCCACGGGCACCGCTATCGCGTCAAGTTCGGCCTCGATGCCCTCTGCCTCGCGGGTCGGCTTTCGGGCGCGCAGCTTGTGCTTTTCGGGCACACGCACACCGCGCTCTGTCAGGAGCTGGGCGGCCTTACGCTCGTCAATCCCGGAAGCGCAGCGCATTCCTATGCCCTCGTGGAAACGGACGGCGCGGGCGGCTTTAAGGTGCGGCTGCTCTGCGCAGAATAATCGTAGACAGCAGCATTTTGATGCTGTATAATGGGTTCATCCATAATATAGTTTCAGGAGACAGGAGGAATCGCTATGTATAAATTCAAACCTGCGACAGACCGAATCTGGCACATGCGCAATCTCATCCGCGACAGGTGCATCCGCATGGACGCCAGCCTGCTGGAAACCTTTACCGAGGCGGATCAGAAATTCCAGCACATGATGCCGATCCTCAAAAAAAGCAGCATCTCCCTGTATGTAGCCCAGCGGATGGAGGTTTCCATCGAGGACTTCGAGCTGATCGTCGGTTCCAAGGGCAAATACTTCTGCGGGCGCACGGTTGATCCGCGCAGCTCCGGCATTCCCTTCGCGCTTGAAGAGGTGGAAAGCGGCCGCTGGACGCTGCGGGAGGACGGCCTTTATCACACGCCGGAATCCGAAGAAATCCAGATGTGCATCGCCCCGGAGGATGTGGAGCTTCTGAAGAAGTACGCTTCCTACTGGAAGGTGACGGGCATCGGCGCTGCGGCGCAGGCCTCCGCGCCCGAGGGCTATGAAGAATTCCGCAAGCTCAACGCCTCCGACTACGGCGAGCTGCCCATTCTGATGATCTCGGCCGGACATCTTATCGCCGGTTACAAGAAGATCGTCAACGTCGGTTACGGCGCAATCCGCAAGGTGGCGGACGACTGGCTTGACGCGCGCAAGGGTAACCTCATGGGCGAGGATGCCTACAAATATCCCTTCTACCGGGCCGCCTCCCTCATGTGCCAGGCCGCGAGCGAGCTCTGCCTGCGCTATGCCGAGGCCGCGGAGCGGAAGATTCAGGAGACGGCGGACGAAGCCCGCCGCGCCGAACTGGAAATGATGCACAAGAGCCTGCTCTGGATCTCCGAAAATCCGGCGCGCACCTTCTACGAGGCCGTGCAGCTTTACATGATGTATCAGACCTTCCTGCACCTGTTCGATGCCTATCCCGCCATGGCGCTCGGCCGCTTCGACCAGATCACCTGGCCGTACCTGAAAAAAGAGCTGGAGGAAGGCACCATCACGGAGGAATATGCGCAGGAGATCGTCGACGCCTTCTTCCTGAAGGCCAACTGCTTCTACATGGGCGGCAAGGGACGCCTGGCGCAGACCACCGGCATCGGCAATACCTATCAGCACACCACGCTCGGCGGCGTTGACCCGGTCACGGGTGAGGACGCCACGAACCCGGTCACCTATATGGCGCTGGAGACCGTCGGCCGCCTGCTGCTGCACGATCCGACCATCTCTCTGCGCATCAACAAGAACACGCCCGATAAACTTTGGGACTGCGCGCTGGAGACCTCCAAACTCGTCGGCGGCCTGCCCCTGTTCCAGAACGACGAGGTCATCACGCCCTCGCTGATGCGCGACCTCGGCTGGGACATTGAGGACGCCCGGGACTATGGCATCATCGGCTGCCAGGAGATCGTCGGCTGCGGCAATGACTATCCCGCGGGCAACGGCATGCCGGCACCCCACGCCTCCATCCACTACGGCGTTGCGCTGGCGATGGCGCTCAACGACGGCAAGAACCCCTTTAACGGCGAGCAGTGCCCGATCCACACCGGCTATCTGTACGAGATGAACTCCATCGAGGAGGTCCACGAGGCCTATCGGAAGATCACGGAATACGTCTTCAACTGGCATGTGACGCTCAACAACTACACCGAGATGTTCCTGCCCTACTTCATGCCGCAGCCGGGACTTTCCATCTCCGTCGACGGCTGCATGGAAAGCGGCAAGGACATCGTCGCCGGCGGCGCGAAGCACAACTCCTACGGCGGCACGGCCACGGGTCTTGCCACCATCGCGGACAGCTTCACCACCATCAAATATATGTGCTTCGACAAGAAGCTGTGCACCACGCGGGAGCTTTATGACGCCGTCATGGCCAACTGGGAGGGCTATGAGCCGCTCCGCCAGCAGATCAAAAACGAGGTTCCGCACTTCGGCAACGGCGACCCCTATGCCGATATGGAGATGAAGTTCTGCATCGACACCTATATCGATCAGTGCAGCAAGGTGTACAGCGTGCGCGCCCCCTATTACAAGCCCGGCCTGTACGGCGCGGCCGACCACATCGCGCAGGGCTATCACACCTGGGCAACGCCGGACGGCAGAAAGACCGGCGAGCCGATCGCGGACGCCGCCTCCCCCGTGCAGAGTCACGACAAGTTCGGCCCGACGGCGATCTTCAACTCCTCGCTCGTCTACGACCAGTCCAAGATGCTCGACGGCATTGCGCTCAACCTGCGTATGCATCCGAGCGCGCTGGCCAACCAGGAAGGCATCGACAAGCTGCGCGACATGTCGAAGATCTATTTCGAGCAGGGCGGCCTTGAGGTGCAGTACAACGTGGTCGACACCGAAACGCTGCGCAAGGCGCAGAAGGATCCGGGCGAATACCGCGATCTCGTCGTGCGCATCGCCGGCTACTCCGCTTACTTTGTCGAGCTCGGCACGGATTTGCAAAACGACATCATCGCAAGAAACGAAAACATGCTGTAAAGCCATCATAAAAGCACCGCGCCGCGCACGGCACTTGCCGCGCGCGGCGCTTTTCCTGTCTTTTTCAGCCCGGAATAGATTTTGAAAACACATCGCATCTTTTGTAAAAGCAGGGCTTGACTTTACGAATCGGATAGGTTATAATGCGTGAGTCGAGCAGACGTGGAGATGTCGCGTAGCTGGTCGAGCGCGCACGATTGGAAATCGTGTATACCCCATAAGGGTATCGAGAGTTCGAATCTCTCCATCTCCGCCAAAGAATAACCGCAACTGTGATAAGTTGCGGTTATTTTCTTTTTCAAGATCCGCTGATTTGCCGTGCTTTCGCGGATAATTTTCGATCCCCGCCAGAAAAAGTTTTATCAGGAAAACGCAAAATCATCTTTCAATTTTTATTAAACAATGGTATGCTATAATAAGTAGATTGTGTGCGTCAGGGCGAAACAATCGGAAAGTATGGTGACTGCATGGCCGGCTTGCACAATGTATATTTCTCTTACGGGAAGCGAAATATTCTGGAAGGTCTGAGTTTTTCTGTCAATCCCGGTGAGTGCATCGTCCTCGCGGGGCCCAACGGCTCGGGAAAATCCACAGCGCTTGCCATCCTGGCCGGGGTTTTCCGTCCGGATTCCGGCGAGGTGTATGCAGACGGCCCGATCGGCTATGTTCCGCAGGGCACAGCGCTGTTTGAGGACATGACCGTCGGGGACAACCTGCGCTTTTTTGCGGGACTGGCGGATGCAGACATGCAAAAGCCGCTTCCGTTTCATGTGGAGCAGATGTGGAAAAAGAAAGTATCTAAGCTCTCCGGCGGAATGAAAAAGCGGGTCAGCATAGCTTGCGCGCTGATGGGTTCGCCGCAGCTTGTGCTTCTGGATGAGCCCTGCGCCGCTCTGGATGTGGAATACAAAGCCGAGCTGACCTCCATCGTGCACGACCTGAAAAACAGCGGGTGCGCCATTGTATATGTGAGCCACGACCCGATGGAAGTGGCGTCATTTTACGATAAACTGGTCTATTTTGGAGACACAACCCTTACCTATACCCGGGAACAGCTTTCCGGAAACCCGGCAGATGAGAATGTTTTTTACAAACAATTTCTAAGTTTGTTTTGTTAAAGAAAGTGAGAGGAGAACCCGAAATGAACGAAGAAGAAAAGAACCTGACCCCCGAGGTCGGCGAGGCAGTGCCCGAAGTCGCTGAGGCCTATGCCGCGCCCGAAGTCGCTGAGGCCTATGCCGCCCCCGAAGCCGCGGAAGCGCCCGAAGTTGTTGCGCAGCCCGCAGCGGAAGTTGCAGCCGAGCAGCCCGTCTATGAGCAGCCTGTCTATGAGCAGCCCGCGCCCGAAGCGGCGGCTGAGCAGCCCGCTCCGGTAGCAGAGAAGAAAATCGGAAAGAAGCCGATTATAATCGCGGCAGCCGCCGTGGTCGTGCTTGCCATCGTTGCAATCATCATTGCAATCGCCACTTCCTCCCCGCTCAAGCTGGTGACCAAAGGCTTTGAAAACAGCGTCAGCGCGCTGAAGGAAAACGAGGCCGTTGTCTTTGCGGGCAAGGTGATCCAGGGCGGCAGCATCGGCGCGGAATGCGATATGGAAGAGCTCATGGATCTGCCGGTCGAAGGCACGCTGTCTGCGAAAGTGTACACCGACACCGACAAGGCAGCCCTTACCGCCAATTTTGAGGTCGAAGGCGACACCGTGCTCGATGCCAGCCTGTTTGCTGACAAAAAGAGCGTCGTTGTTGCTTCCGACGTGCTGCTTGGCGACAACGCCTACGGCATCAATCTGAGCAAGCTTACCGAGAAGTTCAACAACTCCGTGTTTGGCCCGGACGGCGATCTTTCCCTCGGCATCGAACTTTCCGAGAGCGTAAATTCCATTGGCGATGACGCCACCAAGCTGAGCAAAGACAGCCAGAAGATCATCAAGTCTGTCCTTACCGAGCTGCTGACCAGCGTCAACGACCATGCTGAAATCAGCAAGGGCAAGGAAACCCTCTCCTTCAACGGCACTGACGTCAAGGTCACGGCTGTTGAAGTTCAGATCGACGGCGAAACCGCAGCAGCTGTTGCGGTCGATATGGTTGAGTATCTCCGCAGCAACAAGGCCCTCAAGGCGTTCCTCTACGAGTACGCCGACAAGATTGCAAGCCTCGCGGAAGATTTCGACTATGACTCCGTTGACTTTGTTGACACCCTCGACATGCTCTATGAGCAGCTCGACGAGATCACCGATGACGATCTGGAAGACCTGGCCGAGAATCTTGGCGATATGGATCTGGACCTCACCCTGACCTTCTATGTCACCAAGTCCGGCAAGGAACTGATCGGCGCGGAGTTTGACAACGACGAGGTCAAGGCAACCGTGCTTGCCGGCCCGAGCTTCAAGGAGATCGAGGAAGTCTCCGTTAACCTGGACGACGGATATACCAAATACCGCGTCAATTATGTTGTTGAAACCAACACCAAGAAGGAATTGGTTGCCGAGCTGAAGGTTCGCGAGGATGGCGAAAACATCCTTGTCGGCGAGTTTAACTGGGATAAGTCCAAGGGCGATTTTGAAGCCGAGCTGACCGACTCCTGGGGCGACACCTATGGCGCAGAAGGCTCTCTCGACGTGAGCTCCAAGGCTGTGGTTCTGGTGCTGGATTCCGTTTCCGAGGATTCCTATGAGACGGATCTGGGCATTACGCTGACCGTTTCCGCGTCCGACCGGATGCCTTCCGCTCCCAAGTACACCGACGTTCTGGATATGAGCATGGATGACCTTGAAGACCTGGTTTCCGATCTGGAAAGCGTCGTGTACGATCTGGGCGATCTGGTTTATTAATCGCTAAACCCAAACGAATATACATAGAGGGGTAACTACACACCATGCGTTATCAGATGCTGAAAAGGGACATTCGACTTTTTCTGCACTGTCTGCTGCCGGCGATGGCACTTACCGCAGTGTTTGCTGCGGTGTGTGCCGTTGCGGCGCTGACTGCGATCCGTAATGCGCAAGACGTGTATACCCCTGTGAAGGCTGCGGTTGTAGACAGGGAGGACTCTGTTTACAACCGCTTGCTTATTCGGGCGGTTGCCAAAACGGATTATATTGCGGAGCTTTTGGAAGTCAGCTACTGCGACATGGACGAAGCCATGGAAGGCATGGAGTCCGGGGCTTTGTCCGCCGTCATCGTGCTTCCCGAAGGAACCTGGGACGGGATCAACTCCGGTGCGGCCACGAAGGGTGAAATTTATCTTTCCCCCTCGGTTGCCGCATATGCCGACATCGTCAAAAACGTGGCGGCTTTCGGCGAGCTGCTGCTGGCCTCCGGGCAATACGGCGTGTTCAGCGGAGAACACCTGATTCGGGAATACGGCCTTGACAGGCAATTTTATTCTGAGTTCCTTGTTGAGTCAAACGCTTTGCTGCTGGGCGATGCCATCAGCGCAAATTCTACCTATTTCGACGTGCAGATTCTGGATTATGCCAAAACGAGCATGACGACAGAAGCCTATTACGTGGTAAGCTGGGCGGCATTGCTGCTGATGCTGCTGCCCCTGTTCTTCGCGCGGCTCTACACGAGCGATCTGAAAAAGCCTGTACTGTGCCGGCTGCGCGGCCTTGGCATAAGCGACAGGCAGTTCCTGCTTGGAAAAATCGCGTATCCGGCGGTGTTTCAGGCAATCGTGATCGCGGTGATCCTGTTCGCTGCGGGAAGCCAAATTGCGCCAAGCATTCGCGTGTTTCCCGTGCTTTGCGCGCTTGCGGGCATTGTGATCGCCGCTTTGGTCTGTGGCTTCCTTATGATGCTTGGCCACCGCGGCGTTCCGGCCCTGATCGTGATCGCTTTGGCCGGACTGTTTTTGTGCGGCGGAATCGTTCCGCGCCAGATGCTTCCGGACGCCCTGCTCACCGTCGGCGCGATCACACCGTACGGCGTTGTGCAAAACCTTTTGTCTCCCATATGGGGCGGGCAATGCAGCTGGCTGTCCTGCGTCATGGGCCTTGTCTATGCGGTCGCGACCGCTGTTGCGGCACACGCCAGACTGCAGCATGTGCGGATAGGGGGCGATGAAGCATGAGTCCTTTCGTGTTTGCGCTTAAACGGCTTGTCCGGCGTCCTCTGTTTGTCGGAATGCTGCTGATTTATATCCTCGCGGTTGCCTTTGCCGGAAACGTCGGCAAAGAAATCAGCCTGCCGCCCGCGGGCGTTTATGACGGATCAAACTCTGAGGAATCCGGCCGGATCGTTTCGTATCTGACGGCAAACGGCTTTGTCGAGTGCGAGAGTCCGGAGGCGATGATTGCGCTGATTCGCGAGGGGCAACTGGATTGCGGTGTGATCCTCCCCGAAAATCTGGTTGAGCTGATGGTCCGAAACGATTTGGACGGGAATATCTCGTGGATCGAATCGCCGACCGCCTTTGTTCCCGAGCTGTATAAAGACCACGTTGCCGCCGCGGTCTTTCGCGAGCACACGCCGTTTATCACGGCGAAGCTTTTTGAAGGCACCGATGTGCCGCATGAAAAAGTCTTTGAGGAATACGAAAAGATGTTTGCAGAGGGCTACGCCTTCTCTTTGGATAACATCCTTATGGAGGGCGGCATTCGCCCCGAAGATGCAAGCCGGCGCTCCCTCGTCATGGGCGTATCTGCTATTTTGCTGTGCGCCATCATTTTTGCGTTTTGTGCCGACATTGCGGACACCTCGTTCCGGGAGCTTGTCTGCAGAATCGGCCTTGCAAAGGCCATCACTGCAACCGTGATCCCGGGCTTGATCGTGCGGATGATCCTGGCCGGCTGCGCCGGGTGCATCGGTCTGCTTTTGGCAGACGCCGGTGATCTGATCCTTCCGCTTTTGGTATACGTCGTCCTGCTGACCGGAGTCGGGCTGATCCTGTCCGGCCTGCTGCGCAACGTGCGGCTGATCTACACGCTGCTTTCTGTTGTGGTTGCCGGCTCTGCCGCCTTGTGCCCGATTTACACGGATCTTGCGCTCATGTCTCCCGTTCTGGCGGCGGTGCGGAATCTGTTCCCGCCGTACTGGATGTGGCTTCTGGCAGAAAATTGGCCGCTCGGCGCTTTGGCCGCAATTCTTGCCGTGCTTGGCGGAATCGCGCTTCTGGTGCTGCGGTATGCGGCAATCGGAAAACACCGTTTGCGCACGCGGAAATAACGCCGCGCCATTTTCCGGAATGTTTTTTAGGCAAATCCAAACGTACTGTTTGTAGCTATAAACCCACAGCAAAGGAGCCGGACCAAAAATGGTCCGGCTCCTTTGCATTCCGCGGGGTTCGGCTGCGCTCCAAACAAAAAATATGCAAATCCATGCCACGATGTATTTGAAAAAATGATCAATCAAGCTAAGCGTTTTTTCTTCCCGCTTCGTTTAATAAGTGACGGGGATACACAGAAACCCGCCGGAAAGGAGCAAGCCTATGGATCACGGTGCATCCAACTGTCTCCACATTCCCGATGGCGCTGCCGAAGCCCTTTTTGAAAAGAGAAAACCCATCGATGTCTCCGAGGAGCTTTACAGCCGCTACGTTCACGGCGACGACAGGGCCTTTGTGGAACTCATCCGCCGGTATAAGGACGGGCTGATTTTCTATCTGGACAGCTTCACCCATGACATTTATGCAGCAGAAGACCTTGCGCAGGAGACCTTCGTGAAGATCGCAATTCGCAAGCCCCTCTTCTCGCCACGCGCCCATTTCAAAACCTGGCTTTATACGCTTGCGCGAAACCTTGCGATAGACCAGCTGCGAAAACAGGTCAGGCATGGCGTTCTGCCGCTGGACTCTGTCGGAGACCTCCCCGCAGACGAAATGAATCTGGAGCATCAATATTTGCATCAGCAACGGCAGATCGCGGTTCGCAGAGCACTAAGGTGCATCAACTGCAATTACGCGCAGGTTCTGTACCTAACCTACTTTGAAGGCTTCAGCAACGCGCAGGCGGCCAGAATTATGAAAAAAAGCAAGCGTCAAATCGAAAACCTGTTGTATCAGGCAAAGAAGTCCCTGAAATCCGAATTATGCAAGGAGGCGCTGTTCAATGAAGAGTCCTGAAGAAATGGCACAGCTTGTTTTCTCCCGGCGGGACGCATATCTGGAGGAAATAACATCCCGGCGCAAAGCCGTCTGGCGGAGGGCGTCTGTGATCACCGCCGCAGTCTTGTGCACGGCCATCCTCGGCGTAGGTGGCGTGCTGGCCGCAACGCTGGATATCGGCGCGCTGTTCCGCTCCGTTTTTTCGAGTCAACAGGGCAACGCACTCTCAGAAGCGCAAAACACTTACATTGAAACGCACATGGCGGACATTGGAGACAGCGTAAGCGCCGACGGCTACACGGTCACCTTAAAAGGCGCATTGACGGACGGCACCACCGCCCATATTCTGGTCGATATCGTCGGTCCGGAAGGAATCGATCTGGAATCGGTTTCTCCCGGCTTCGACTTGACAATGAAGGGTTTATGCTATGAAGATCAGCACGGCATCAGCTCTGTCGGGGCCACGTTCCTGCATTTGGATGACCACGACGGAAAGGCAAACACCGTATCGCTGAACATTGAATACAACGTGTATGCCATGCCCGGAAGCAACTTCACACTGGCGGATGGAAGAAGCAGAACATTGCACCTTGCCGATATTGGATATGTGGAAACCGAATATCCCTACGCTTTCCGTCACGTTGCAGAAGGCCCGTGGGTTTTCAAGTTTGCATTCACCGCAACGGGAAACAGCGAAACCGAGCTACTGCAAAGCCCGATTTCCGGCTCTTACAGCCAGATTTCCGGCAAACAGGTCAAGGCCACCATCCATTCCGTAATGATGAAAGGCCTGAGCGCTACGGTTTATTACACGCTCGATGCGCATGAAGTGCAGGAAGCCGGCGACTTTGGCGCCATCCGATTCGTTATGAACGACGGCAGCGAGCTGTTTGCCTATCCGGACAAGGCCGGGCAGACAGCAGAAATCAGCAACGGCGAGCTGATTCCCGGTTCGAACTGTCATTACTGCACCTATGTATTCCCGGCGCCCATCAACAGCGACGACGTGGACACCGTATATATTGGCGAAAGCGCCATCAAAATCAGCCATCCGTAACGGATATCTCAACCCGCAGCAAAGGAGCCGGACCTAAAATGGTCCGGCTCCTTTGCATTCCGCGGGGCACAAAAAACAACACCCCCTGATTCTTTCAGGGGGTGCTGTTACATTTGTTATCTGCGGGTAACGAGTCTGTACGTGTCGCGGGCGATCATAAGCTCCTCGTTCGTGGCAATCACGAAGACCTTGACCTTACTGTCATCTGTGGAGATGAGGTGCTCGTCAGCGCGCTCGAAGTTGCGCTTTTCGCAAATCTTCACGCCCATAAAATCAAGTCCCTCGCAGATGGCGGCGCGGGTTTCCGGACCGTTCTCGCCGACACCGGCCGTGAAGACGATGGCGTCCACACCGCCCATGGCGGCCGCGTAAGCGCCGATATACTTGCGAACCTCGTAATGGAACTTGTCCAGCGCGAGCTGCGCGCGCTCGTTGCCATGATGCCAGGATGCATCCTCGAGATCGCGGAAGTCAGAAGAGACTTCGGAAAGCGCCAGCACGCCGGACTTCTTGTTGAGGATTTCGATCATTTCCTTCAGGCTGTAGCCATAACGGTCGGACAGATACTCCAGAATGGTGGGGTCAATGTCACCGGAACGGGTGCCCATGGGCAAACCGGCCAGCGGGCTCAGGCCCATGGTCGTGTCAATGCTCTTGCCGTCCACGCAAGCGGAGAGGGAAGAGCCGTTGCCGAGGTGGCAGCAGATGATCTTGCTGTGCTCCGGATTGCCGAGCAGATCAATGCAGCGGCCGGAAACGTATTTGTGCGAGGTGCCGTGGAAACCGTAACGGCGCACATCGTCGTTCTCATAATACTCATAGGGGATGGCGTAGAGATATGCCTTCGGCGGCATGGTCTGATGGAAAGCAGTGTCGAACACGGCAACCTGCGGCTTGTCGGGCATACACTTGGTGCAGGCCTCGATACCCATAAGGTTGGCCGGATTGTGCAGCGGCCCGAGGGGGATGCATTCCTTGATGGCGGCGATGCACATATCGTCGATCAGGCAGCTCTCACCAAACTTCTTGCCGCCGTGCACGACACGGTGGCCGACAGCGCCGATCTCGTCCATGCTGCTGATCACGCCGTTGACGGGGTCAACCAGCGCATCCAGCACGGTCTGAATGGCTTCATTGTGCGTGGGCATGAGCACGTCCACCGCTTTCACCTGCTGTTTTCCTTCCAGCTGCGGCTTATAGGTAAATTTTCCGCCGATGCCGATGCGCTCGCAAACACCTTTGGCCAGCAGAGTCTCGCTTTCCGCATCGATGAGCTGGTACTTCAGAGAAGAGCTTCCTGCGTTGATTACGAGAATTTTCATTTGTTCAACCTCCAAAATATTGACAAGCGTTTCCGCCCGGTAAATAATAGGTGTATCTTACTTTTTATGTGAAGCTTCCGCGGGAAACCGCGTAAACATCCACGATAAAAACTAATGGCTTATTTTATACCCTGTTTTTGGAAAACGCAAGCCCTTTTTAGGAAAAATGCCTCGATTTTGTATTCTGAATACGAAAAAAAGCAGCAGTTTTTTGAAAAAAGCAAATCCAGCGGGCGAATTTTGCGCCCCTGCAAAGGAGGAGAGACGGCGCATGGAGAACGTGATCGGCGTCGCGGCGGAATATAACCCCTTTCACCTCGGCCATCTTTATCATTTGGAGCGCAGCCGGGAAATGCTCGGCGGCGGCACGCTCGTGTGCGTGATGTCCGGCAGCTTCGTGCAGCGCGGCGAATGCGCGGTGTTCCGCAAGCACGCGCGGGCGGAAGCGGCTGTGCGCGCGGGTGCGGATCTCGTGCTGGAGCTGCCGCTGCCCTGGGCGCTGAGCAGCGCGGAGGGATTTGCCCGCGGCTGCGTGGGCCTGCTCGGCGCGCTTGGCGTTGTGACGCATATGAGCTTCGGCGCAGAATGCGCAGATCTCAGGCAGCTCTCCGCCGTGGCGACGGCGCTGTGTGACCCGGAGGTCGATGCCATGATCGGCGAGGAGCTGCAAGCGGGCGATTCCTATGCCGCGGCGCGGCAGCGCGCCCTGCAGCGTGCCCTCGGCGGGGAACTTGCCGAGCTCGTGCGCGAGCCGAACAACATTCTGGCCATTGAATATCTCAAGGCGCTCGACACGCAGCGCCTCTCCATCACGCCGATTGTAGTGGAGCGCCTCGGCACGGGACACGATCGCATGTCCGCGCCCGAGTCCGACGCGCCGCGCGCTGCGCGCGAACTGCGCGCCCTGCTTGCCGCGGGGCAGGATATATCCGCTTTTCTCCCTGAGGCTGCGGCGGAAGTTTATCGCCGCGAGACGGAACAGGGTCGCGGCCCCGTGACGATGCAGGCGCTGGAAATGGCGCTGCTGGCGCGTCTGCGCGGCCTTGCGGAGGCGGATTTCGCGGCGCTGCCGGATGCATCGGAGGGCGTGGAAAAGCGGCTTTACCGCGCTGCGGCAACGGAGCCGAGCTTCGACGCCGTGCTGGCTGCGGCCGCGGTGAAGCGCTATCCCCTCTCCCGCCTGCGCCGGATGCTGCTCGGCGCAGCGCTCGGCCTGCGCGCCGGACAGGCAGACGGCATCCCGCCCTACGCGCGGGTGCTCGCGGCCAATGCCGCCGGAACGGCGCTGCTGCGCAGAATTTCCGAACGCGCACAGATCCCCGTGCTGACCAAAAGCGCGGCGGCGAAGGAGCTGGACGCACGCGGGCAGGAGATTTTCTCGCTCGGCGCGAAGGCAGAGGATCTGTACGTCCTCGGCTTTGGCGCAGTGGCGGAGCGTGCGGGCAGCTCAGACTGGCGAAGCAGCCCGTATATTGAGAAGGGAGACGCCGCGCGATGAGTGCATTCAGCGAGCGCATATACGAGGTGGTCAAGCTGATCCCCTGCGGACGCGTGATGAGCTACGGGCAGGTTGCCCGTCTTGCCGGAAATCCGCGCGGCGCGCGGGCGGTGGGCTTCGCGCTGCACCGCAATCCCCAGCCGGGAGTTATCCCCTGTCACCGCGTTGTGTTCCGGGGCGGCAGCCTCGCGCCCGGTTTTGCCTTCGGCGGGCCGGACGAGCAGCGCCAACTGCTGGAGGCCGAGGGCGTCGGCTTCACAGAGGACGGCCGTGTGGATATGGAAAAATTCGGCATGTTCTGAGCCCGCCCAAACCAAAAACCTACACGGCCTAACAAAGCAGCATCCCTTGAATCAAGGGATGCTGCTTTGTTAGTGTGATATTTTCACGCTTATTCCTGTATTTTCAAGTACATATAGTCAAAGGCAATTTCTTCCTTACCGATTTTGAAGAACGCAGGATGCGTTCCAATTTTTTGAAAACCGAACTTTTCATACAGATGTATTGCTGAAAAATTGTCGCTGCGAACCTGAAGATCAATGACTCCAAAGGAATTTTCCTCGGCAAACCGGATGATGCTTTGCAGCAGCCGACTTCCGATCCCTTTATTCCAACATTCCCGCAAAACGGAAACGCTGACCTCTCCACGATGCCGCATCCTGCGAGGCAAGCGGCTCAAACTGGCATTGCCGACGATTTTTCCATCCTCTTTCGCAACAAGCATAATCTCATCGCAGGAGCTTTCCATCTGACAAATGTATGCCGCTTCGGATTCCGGGGTGATCGGCAGCCCCTCTCCCCCGAATGTCAAATTGTCCGTTTCTCCGCCGATCTGTTTCAGAAATTGCAATATTTCAGCCGCATCCGCACTCGTTGCTTTTTCAATCGTGATGCTCATAAATACACCGCCTCGCCGAATTGGGGTTTGCTTATCTTGTTATTGTCAAACAATAAAATGATGGTCTTTCGGGATACAGCCTGTCGGGCGTATTCCAAATAACAGCATCGTTAATCTCTTTAATATGTTCTGTGGTCAGTTCTTCAATGGAAATCGTTTTTCTGTGAATGAATGGCCTTTCCTCATATTCATAATAACTCCTCAACCACACATTCCAAAACTCAACGCTATCCGTTTTCTGTAAGACAGTTCTTATATATTCAACAATTTGTTTTGCCCTGCCATCCGTATAATCCCATTCAAGATATACACCATAGTCTTTGTCTGAGTAGTCTTTGACGCTATCAAATGTTAGCAAATGATAGTTGTCATCGGCACCACCATCATCTATTGTGCCTTTGTCAATGTCTATTTTGACAGGATATTCTTGCGATGGCGCAAACTCTGTCAAGGGCATATCAGAAGCAATAAATCTACAAATGCTCACACAGTCACGCTCCTTTGCCAAATTCAAGTCATCTGCGCAGATTATACCACACAAAGATGCGGATTTCCATCCCACTGCGCTAAATGCAAAAAATCCAGCCCGTCTGTGACGGTCTGGATTTTTTGGCAACAGTTGATAATAATGATACGGTTTCAAATAGTTTCATTTGGTTTCACTCAAAAAATGAAACTATTAAGCGGGAAGTGAAACTCTCTTTTGGGACTGAAACTATGCTGATCTGTTTGTCAAATTAGAATTTAGAAAACTCCTTTATTGTACTTCCTTTGTACAGCAACAATACAGCCTATGCCAATCACCAAGCCTATGATAAGTATAGCAACGGCAAGTATAAGCAAATTTTCAAATAATCCTATAATGCCACTGAGCAGCATTACAGTTGCGATAACAAGCATTGCTTTTCCAAAGGCTTTTCCGTAGGCTGATTTATCTGTGACTTTTGTTTGGTGGTAATCATGAATCAAATCGGTTTTGCCCTTGTAAATTGAAATACCCAATACCGTAAACAGAGCTGCAACCAGAAACATAATAATGGAAAACACTAACATATTGATGCCTCCACTAATTCAAGTTTGTCGAATAGATTGTATCAAATTGCTGTGTAAATATCAACCAATACAGAAAAAGCACGATGGTTTCGTATCAAAACCATCGTGCTTATTTGGTCCGAGTGACAGGAGTCGAACCTGCGGCCATGCCGCCGCAAGCGGCCGGCATGGCCGGCGGCGGTTTCCACGGCGCTTATGCGCCCAAGAGGCCGCAGGTTCTCGTCCCACTACGCCGAAATGCAAAAAATCCAGCCCGTCTCTGACGGGCTGGATTTTTTTGGTATAGTGGCAATTATGGATACAGATGTAACCAGATGCTGCCAATGGCAACCTTGTGTATTTGTGTTGTATATGATATGCTAAACACAAAAGGGGGAGTGCCATTCTGGGAAGTTGGTTTTCTAATCTGCACATTCGGAAACGTAATTCGGTAAACGTAACACGAATCGCTGATTACATCGGCAAAGCGATGGCTGAAAAGCAATACATGTTGGCCACATCCAAAGATGAAGCGGACGGTGCGTTTGCGATTGTGTCTGACGAAAAATCGGACTGGTATTCCGTTTATTCTGATCTGTTTTCCTTTGATGAACCCAAACAGTTTGTTGACTATGCAACCCCTATATCTGACGAATTGAAAACAGATATTTTGGGCATATCCTGCTTTGATAGCGATTTTCTCTATCTTAATCTAATTGATGCTGAAAATAATGTGGACGCATGGGCTGGCGTTGGCAGCGCTGCCGGATTAGGTATTCGGAAACAGACAAATCTATCGGCATGGAAGAATAAGGTTTGTGATTTCGAAGCCTTCAAAGAGAGTCTGAAGAAAGAATATGTTTTCGCCGAAGAGGTTCTTGCGGAGATAGAACATTGCATTTGTCTGCCACAAAATAACAGCGCAGCTTCATACGAGTATCTTTCTGATTATGATTTGAGCAAACGGGCAACATACTTGTATTTCAAACTTCCGGAAGTAGCGAAAACACAGGATGCGCCAAAACTTGTACAGTACATGGCTTCAGGGATGCCGTGCTTCTTGGAAAAGCCCAGTATAGTAAGTGCGATCAATGTAGGTGGTGCCTCCAAAGGCCTGTCGGTTTATTTTGTTGGTCCTTATGTAGAAAATGAAGAAATAACATTTTCTGATGTGTGTTTTGTTAAATGGAAGAACAATCAAGCGGAATCCGTTCCATTCGAATTAAAGAAGGTGCAATTGCCAGACGGACAGTGGGCTTATTTTTATCACGATCCCGGATATAAAATTATGCCTAAAATGGACGATCGAATTCCAATAGCAAAACGGATGCGCAAACTAAGCGAGCATAGTATTGTTGTTCGATTTGTACCGCATGGAAATCCGCAGAAGATATTAGACATTACAGTGGTGATTGTTCCTGATAAATATCCTCAGGGACAAACCGGCTGGAATGTGTGGCATGAGTTTGGCTCGAAGAAGGCGTATATTCAACACCATAACAACAGTTGGAGAAAAAGCCCAAACTATGAACACTTGCTGTTGCGCGAAGAGGATTACGACTAACATACAGAAAAGCCGCCGGTCACATCAAAGCACGGCGCTTATGCGCCCAAGAGGCCGCAGGTTCTCGTCCCGCTGCGCTAAATGCAAAAAATCCAGGCCGTCTGTGACGGTCTGGATTTTTTGCATTATAACGCAATTTTTGATACGGGTTGCAAGTGGCTGCAAAGTTGCATTGAAATGCAACCGCAGAAGTGTATGCAACCGCCCGACAAATTGGAATTTATTTGTCTTTACAATGTTTCAAATTTCTCGCCTGTCAATTCATCATCACAATACAATTCACAAGGAAGCATACCGTAGTCACAACTAATCTCTTCTACGATGCAGCTCTCACATACCTCTCTATTGGGATAATAGTCGTTATAAACACTTGCTCTGACTCACCCTTGCGCATCAGTCCATGGTTGACGTGAACGCAGGTGAGTTGCTTTATGATTGCCTTGATGAGAAGTGCGGCAACGACCGACGAATCAACGACGCCGGAAAGTGCGAGCAACACCTTCCTCTCACCGA
>SVLI01000017.1 GCA_015068035.1 Oscillospiraceae bacterium
GTTATACAGGTGTTCCAACTTCGATTAGATTTCCGTCAAAGTCATAGAATCTGACCACCTTCTGTCCCCAACTGTGTGTCATCAGGTGATTGACATATTCAATTTCAGGGTAAAGTGTTTCAAGACGCTCTACAAATTGTTCTATGTTGGACTCTTCAAAATATAACTCAGACTGATTACTGTATGGAATTACACTTCTTTTTGTGAATTGCTCCCAGTATCCCGATTCCTGCAAGTATAAATTATTCGTCAATTCCATATTCCCATCGTTGTCTTGAAGCAGTTGAAGCCCAAACATATCACTATAGAACTTTAACGCACGGTTACAATCTTTAACAACAATAAGCGTTCCTTTGTATTTCATATGCGTTTCCTCCGCAAATTCAAGTTTGCTGAATTGATTATATCATACACAAATTCATGTTTCTATCATAAAAAAACAAAAATCCCTATGGAACCATGTATCCATGATTCCATAGGGAGATGGTCCGAGTGACAGGAGTCGAACCTGCGGCCATGCCGCCGCAAGCGGCCGGCATGGCCGGCGGCGGTTTGCACGGCGCTCACGCGCCCAAGAGGCCGCAGGTTCTCGTCCCACTACGCCGAAATGCAAAAAACCCAGGCCGTCTCTGACGGTCTGGATTTTTTGGTCCGAGTGACAGGAGTCGAACCTGCGGCCTCTTGAACCCCATTCAAGCGCGCTACCAATCTGCGCTACACCCGGATATTCTCTTTTTCGCCCGCTTACTATAACACAAGCGTTCGCGGATTGCAAGTGTTTTTCTTCGCAATATGCATTTTTTATTTTTCAATGCCAAAATGCTTCCCGAAAAACACCCGCGCCACGCAATGCGCGCCTTGCTCTGCATGAAAAATCCCCGTTCTTGCGAACGGGGATTTTGTGGAGCGGCCTACGAGGCTCGAACTCGCTACCTCCACCTTGGCAAGGTGGCGCTCTACCGGATGAGCTAAGGCCGCACAACAGCTTGTTCATTATAGCAGATTCCCGGCATTTGTCAAGAAAAATTTTCCGGCGGAAAATCAAATTTTCCGCCGGACTGATTTTTCTCCGTTTTATTCCGCTGCGATCATGAAATAATACACCGGCTGACCGCCGTTGATGACGCTCAGCTCCGGATCGCCAAGCTTCCCGGCAAGCAGCTCGCCCGCCGCCTCAGCGTCCGCTTCCGCAACGTCCTCGCCGTAATACACGCTGATAAGCTCCGGCGCAAAGGGGGCGATCCCCTCGGCCACGGCCTCCATCAGCGCCGGCAGCTCGGTAAAGCTACCAAGCAGCGCGCCGTCGAGCAGCGCCAGATATTCACCCGCGAGAATGTGGTGGCCGTCAAACTCGCTGTCCCGCGCAGCGTAGGTAACCAGAGCCGTGTGGACATTCGAAGCCGCCTCGAGCAGCACCTCGGCAAGCTCTTCTTCCCCGGCATAAGTATCCACAGCAAGCATGGCAGAGATACCCTGCGGCACCGTTTTCGTCGGGACGACAACGACCTTCCGGTCGCTGATCGGCACGCACTGCTCCGCCGCCATGATAATGTTTTTGTTGTTCGGCAGAACAAACACCGTCTCCGCCGGCGTCTTCTCGATCTGGCGGAGGATGTCCTCCGTGGAGGGGTTCATGGTCTGTCCTCCGGTGACAACGCCATCGGCACCGAGTTCACGGAACAGCGTTTCCATACCCTCGCCCGCGCAGACGGTGACAAAGCCATAGCGCTTCTCCGGCTTGACGGGAGCTTCTTCCTCCTCAAGCGCGTCCGCGCTCGTCGCCTTGCGCCCCGCGGCGAGATCTTCGCTCTGGCTGCGCATGTTTTCGATCTTGGCGATCTCCAGCGTTCCGTATTTCTGCGCTTCGGTGATTGCCGCGCCCGGCTCGTTCGTGTGCACATGCACCTTGAAGCACTCGTCATCCTCGCCAATCACAAGGCTGTCGCCAATGCTGACCAAATACTCGCGGTATTCTTCCAGCGGTCTATCCGTCGTTCTGCGCACGATAAAGACGGTATCGTAAGCAAACTCAATGTCCTCAGAAGAAAACGCGCCAAAATCCGCGCCCTCGTTGAGCGCAGCCGGATCGGGCAGTTTCTCCTCTTCATAATCGGAGAACATGCGGCCCTGAAGGGACGCGAGCATCGCATCAAGGATCACAACGTAGCCCTTGCCGCCGGCATCCACAACGCCGGCGCGCTTGAGCACAGGGTTCTGCTCCACGGTCAGCTCCAGCGCGTCCTTCGCCGCCTCCAGCGCGCAGACCAAAAGCAACTCCACATCGCTGCCCTGCTCGGCAAAATCCATCGCCGCCTTTGCCGCAACGCGCGAAACCGTCAGAATCGTGCCCTCTGCAGGCTTCATCACGGCCTTGTACGCCGCGTCAACACCCTCCTGCATGGCATCGGCAAGAGAATGCGCGGTCAGCTCGTTCATGCCCTTGACGGCCTTGGAAATGCCGCGAAACAGCAGGGACAGAATAACGCCGCTGTTTCCGCGCGCGCCGCGCAGAAGCGCGGAAGCGGCACAGTCAGCCACAGCGGTCACGCCCTCAAGCTTCTTGCTGCGGAGCGCATCCGCGCCGCTGCGCATGGTCAGACTCATATTTGTTCCCGTATCGCCGTCCGGCACGGGGAAAACGTTCAGTTCGTTAATCGGCTGCTTGTGCTTTTCCAGCGCGTCGGACGCGCAGAGCAGCATATCCCGGAAAGCAGCTCCGTCAATGATTTCTCTCAAAAGTTATACCTCCTGCTGGGATGCTTTTGGGGGAAGATTCTCAGTCGATCAGCATGGAATCGACAAACACATCCACACGATTGACTTTCACACCCGTGGCCTCGGCCACCTTGTAGCTCACTTCGCTGATGATGCTGCGAGCCAGCGTGCTGACATTCAGACCGTGGTCCACAACGATATGCAGCTGGATGTCCACCCCGCCCGTCTCCGGGAAGTTGACAGCCACGCCCTTGGACATGGATTCCCGCCGCAGGAGCACGGCGATCCCGTCACCCTTTGCGCGACCGGCCATGCCCTTCACGCCAAAGCAGCGCGAAGCCGCGTCGCCCGCCAGGTTCATAAAAACTTCGCTCGCGATACTGATCACGCCGCTCTCGTTTTCTATTTTCACCCTATATCGCTCCTTTCGATTGCCTCAGCGCCGGAGGAAAAACCTCCGCATTTCTTTTTTTCACATGAGACACGGATATTCTGCCCATTCCGGGCAAAAATCAACGCAGTCAGTACATTGTACTATTTCAACGCCAATCTGTCAATTTATTTGTCACAAGACAGGAATCTCAGTACGCACGCGGTGCAAAAATATGCAGAGCGCAAGGATTTCCTTTTTCCGCGCGATGCATTTTCATGCGGCATATCTATTTACAGTTTTTATTATCCATGATAAAATATTTTATTGTCAGCGCGTGAATCGCGATTTGCATGTATATATTGTCATGTGAGACATTCGAATATGGAAGGAGCAAATCACCTTGGCAAGAAAAATGAAAACGATGGACGGCAACACCGCTGCGGCGCATGTTTCCTATGCGTTTACGGAAGTTGCTGCGATTTACCCGATCACCCCCTCCTCCACAATGGCGGAATATGTGGACAAGTGGTCCGCGGAGGGTCTGAAAAACATCTTCGGCCAGACCGTTAACGTCGTGGAAATGCAGTCGGAAGGCGGCGCCGCCGGCGCCGTGCACGGCAGCCTGGTTGCCGGTGCGCTGACCACGACCTACACTGCTTCCCAGGGTCTTCTGCTGATGATCCCGAATATGTACAAGATCGCCGGCGAACAGCTCCCCGGCGTCATCCATTGCTCCGCGCGCACGCTCTCGAGCCATGCGCTGAGCATTTTCGGCGACCAGCAGGACGTGATGTCCTGCCGCCAGACCGGCTATGCCCTGCTCGCATCCAACAGCCCGCAGGAGGCGATGGACCTCGGTGCGGTCGCGCATCTGGCCGCCATCAAGGGCTCCATGCCTTTCCTGCACTTCTTTGACGGTTTCCGCACCTCGCATGAGATGCAGAAAGTCGCCGTGTGGGATTACGACGAGCTGCGTGAGATGGTGGATATGGACGCCATTTCCGCGTTCCGCGCGGGCGCCAACAACCCCAATCACCCCCACCTGAAGGGCAGCGCTCAGAACGGCGACATCTTCTTCCAGGTGCGTGAGGCCAGCAACGGCAAGTATCTTGCGCTGCCGGAGGTTGTGGAAGCCTGCATGGACGAGGTCAACCGCCGCATCGGCACGGATTATAAACTCTTCAACTACTACGGCGCACCGGATGCGGAGTATGTCCTTGCGGGCATGGGCTCCATGTGCGAGGCCGCCGAGGAAGTAGTGGACTATCTCTGCGCGAAGGGTGAAAAGGTCGGCCTGCTGAAAGTGCATCTGTACCGTCCCTTCAGCGTGAAGCATCTGCTCTCCGCGCTGCCGGAAACGGTGAAGGCTATCGCGGTGCTTGACCGCACCAAGGAGCCCGGCGCGCTGGGCGAGCCGCTGTATCTGGACATTGTCTCCGCCCTTGCCGGCAGCGAGGCTTTCTCCGGCGTGCGCGTTTACGGCGGACGCTACGGTCTGTCCAGCAAGGACACCACACCCGCCGCCATCCTCTCCGCCTTCCGCAACATCCAGTCCGAAAAGCCCGTCAACGGCTTCACCATCGGCATCGTGGACGATGTGACGCACCTTTCCATCCCCATGACCGAGTTCCCGGACACCACGCCCAAGGACATCATCTCCTGCAAATTCTGGGGTCTCGGCTCTGACGGCACCGTCGGCGCGAACAAGAACTCCATCAAGATCATCGGCGACCATACGGACAAAAAGGTGCAGGCCTACTTCCAGTACGACTCCAAGAAGTCCGGCGGCGTCACCATCAGCCATCTGCGCTTTGGTGACAGCCCCATCAAGAGCACCTATTATATCTCTCAGGCGGATTTCGTCGCCTGCCACAACCCCAGCTATATCCCCAAGTTCAAAATGGCGCAGGACGTCAAGCCCGGCGGCGCGCTTCTGCTCAACTGCTCCTACGGCACCGCTGAGGAGCTTGGCGCGGTTCTGCCCGGCGAGGCAAAAGCCTACATCGCCAAAAACGGCGTACGCGTCTACACCATCGACGCCATTCGCATCGCGCGCGAGATCGGTCTCGGCAACAAGACCAACGCCGTGCTGCAGGCCGGCTTCTTCAAGCTGGCGAACATTCTGCCGCTTGACGACGCGGTGCGCTATATGAAGGAGGCCGTGAAGACCACTTACGGCCGCAAGGGCGAGCAGATCGTCAACATGAACATCGCTGCCATTGACGCCGGACTCAATCCGATCGAGATCGAGATTCCGGCATCCTGGGCGCAGGCCGACGGCGGCTATGACGGCACGAAGCACGTCTCCGAGCGCAGCGACCTTGCGCGCTACGCCAACGACATTCTCGAGCCCGTCAACGCCATGCGCGGTGATGAGCTGCCCGTTTCCGTTTTCCTCGAGACGCAGACCGGCGCGCTGCCCTCCGGCACCTCCGCCTGCGAGAAGCGCGGCATCGCCGTGGATGTCCCCTGCTGGATCCCCGAAAACTGCATCCAGTGCAACCAGTGCGCCTACGTCTGCCCGCACGCCGTTGTGCGCCCCTTCGTGCTCAATGCCGAGGAACTTGCCGGCGCGCCGGAAAACACCAAGAGTGTGAAAATGATCGGCAAGGGCTGCGAGGATTATCGCTTCATGATCGGCGTGAGCGTGCTCGACTGCGCCGGCTGCGGAAGCTGCGCAAACGTCTGCCCGGCCAAGGAAAAGGCGCTCGTGATGAAGCCCATCGAGCAGGAGCTGCCGCAGCAGGCCGTCTTCAGCTATGCCTTTGACAAGGTCACGAAGAAGGACGTGCCCTTTGCGGAGAACACCGTCAAGGGCAGCCAGTTCAAGCAGCCGCTGCTGGAGTTCTCCGGCGCCTGCGCGGGCTGCGGCGAAACGCCGTATGCCAAGCTCGCCACCCAGCTCTTCGGCGAGCGCATGTATATCGCAAACGCCACGGGCTGCTCCTCCATCTGGGGCGGCAGCGCGCCGAGCGTGCCTTACACCGTCAATAAAGAGGGCAAGGGTCCGGCCTGGGCCAACAGTCTCTTTGAGGACAATGCGGAGTTCGGCCTCGGCATGCTCCACGGCGTCAAACAGCGCCGTAAAGCGCTCAAGGAAAAGGTCGCGCGCCTTGCGGAGATCCCCTATGCAGACGAGGATCTCGTCGCGCTGGCACAGGCTTGGGTCGATGCCATGGACGACGCGGCCGAAAGCAGAAAAACCGGCGACGCGCTGGAAGCAATGTGCCGCGAGTTGGATGCGCGCGACTTCACCGGAACGCCCTTTGAGCAAGCGTGGCTCGACAACGGAAAAAAGTGCCCCTGTGAGGCCTGCGGCATCGTGCGTGACATTCTGGAGAATGCCGACGTGCTCGCCAAGCCCAGTTTCTGGGTCTTCGGCGGTGACGGCTGGGCCTATGACATCGGCTATGGCGGCCTTGATCACGTGCTGGCCAGCGGCGAAAACATCAACGTTCTCGTCTTCGACACGGAGGTTTATTCCAACACCGGCGGTCAGGCCTCCAAGGCCACGAACATCGGCGCGGTTGCCCAGTTCGCCGCCGCGGGCAAGAACGTCAAGAAAAAGGATCTTGCGCAGATCGCCATGAGCTATGGCTACGTGTACGTGGCGCAGTGCGCGCTCGGCGCAAACTATCAGCAGACGCTCAAGGCCTTCACCGAAGCGGAGTCCTATGACGGCCCCTCGCTCATCATCTGCTACGCGCCCTGCATCAACCACGGCAACCGCCTCGGCATGGGCAAGTCCATCACCATCGAGAAGAACGCCGTGGACGCCGGATACTGGAACATTTTCCGCTTTGATCCGCGCGCCGCGGCCGAGGGCAAGAATCCCCTCTCGCTCGACTGCAAGCCGCCGGTGGCAAGCTATCGCGACTTCCTGATGAATGAGGTGCGTTACAGCTCGTTGACGCTCTCCTTCCCGGAGCGCGCGGAAGAGCTTTTCACCAAGGCCGAGGAAAACGCAAAAGAGAAATATGAACACCTGGTGGAACAGGCAAAATAAGCCGATTCCACAGCTTGCGCAAAGCGGAGACCCGGAAAGGGCCTCCGCTTTGCCCTCCCCCCACCGCCGGAAAGCGCCCCAAAGCGCCTTCATCGCGGTTCTTTCCCGGCACGAAGTGCGCCCGGATGCCCAAAAACATCGCGTCAAAACGGGATTTTCTCTCCCTTTTTCCTTTTTTGTGGCTGAGAGCCTAAATCCCATACCCCTTCGTCGATTTGGCGGAAATCCGTATAAAATCAAGGCACCCTAAGACTTTTGAATCTTGGGGTGCCTGATTTTGCTTGTTTTAGAATGCTATTTCTCTATTCAATGACCATTTCCGTACCGTAGCTATTATCGATGATTCCGGTTTTAATATGCCGATAGAAGATGTTGTAGGTGTACTTCAACGAATCGGTACGGAAATTATAGGAGTAGAGGATAGACTCGCCGCCAATTTCAAATTCCTCTCCGAGGACATTGTTTCGTTCCTGTTCATGAGTGTCCCGGAATTGTTCGTATTTATCCAACAAGGTCTGTTCATCCAACGAGTAGTCCAAATAAGAGTAAATCACGGTGCGAACTATGCCGTTTTCAATGGGGATGGTCACGGCTCTGTTGGTTGCGATGATGCCGTCTACCCAATAAGTTATGGACAAGATGCCCACATCCTGTTCCGGGGTGTAATAGTGGATGTAAAATTTCCACCGACCGTCCAAAATCAAGCCCAACTCGTCTTCCAGTGTTGCGGCGATTGGGGCTAAATAATCATCATTTTCGTATGATTTCAGCGATGTTTCTGGCAGTGAAAGATTTTCCAGCAGGACAAAGGCTTCTTCGGTTTCTGCTTCCTCTCCTTCATATGATGACTCATCCATGTCAAATTGCTTCAGTTCCAATAGAGTTTTTTTCAGAGCGGGCGTCTGAGTAGACTCTTTCATAGGTTGGTTAGTAGTTTGAACGATTTGCTGCGACTCCATATTGCAACCGCAGAGAGTCAATACCATGAGGAGGACTAAAATGATGGTTCTTTTCATAGAGATTACTTCCTCCAAAATTATGTCTTTGTCTATATAGACGTAAATTTTATCAAAATGTTCCACATAGTTTATACTTTATAATACTTTCGTGTTTCTTTCAATGTAGCACCCTTTTCGGTCTTGGTTTGGTGAAATCGCCGGAGATTATTTAGCCACAATTAGGGAACAAGGGAAGATTTCCTTTTCTTGTTGACAGATGCATGTGAAATACTGTATAATACTGCGGCAGTCTTATTGACTGCCACAGAAAAGTCAACTACTGCGGGGAGAAATCTCCGCTGTTGAGTATAGCCGGATGAACAAGAATCCGGCGTAATGTGAATCAAGAAAGGAGTGCAAGACATGTTCCGTACCTATCAGCCGAAGAAGCGCCAGCGCAAGAAAGAACACGGCTTCCGCAAGAGAATGTCCACCCGCAACGGCCGCAAGGTTCTCGCCCGCCGCCGCGCGAAGGGCCGCGCAAAGCTCTCCTACTAATGTCAGAGGAATGATGGGCACACCCATGTGGGGCTCTCATCCCTGACGTTAGGATGCGCTCGGACAAACATGCGCCGCTGCCTGTGAGGTGAGGACTGTGAATTTTTCCGTTTCTTTGAAAGCGAATTATGCTTTTCGCCGTCTGTATTCCAAGGGCAGAAGCGCTGCAACGCCGCTGCTGGTCGTCTACGTCCTGAAAAACCGCCTCGGGGCGAGGAATCGCCTCGGCATCACCGTGAGCACGAAGCTTGGAAAAGCTGTCGTGCGTAATCGTGTGCGCCGTCGTCTGCGGGAGATTTACCGCCTGAACGAAGCGCAGCTGTTGTCGGGGCGGGACGTGGTTATTGTCGCGCGTGTGCGCGCGAGGGACGCCGCTTACAAGGATTTGGAGCGGGATTTCCTTGCGCTGTGCAGGCGCCTTGATTTGTTGCGACAGGAAGGCGAAAGATGAAGCGTATTCTCATCGCGCTTGTCCGCTTTTACAGGAAGCGCATCTCGCCGCAGTTCCCACCGAGCTGCCGTTTTGTCCCCACATGCAGTGAATATGCCCTGGAGGCATTGGAAAAATACGGTGCGGCCAAGGGCTTCTGGCTCACAGTCAAGCGCCTTTCCAAATGCCATCCTTTCCATTTAGGTGAGCACGACTACTATGACCCCGTGCCTTAATCCGGGGTTCCAGATTGGAGCAAATTGATGAATTTTATCACCGTGCCGTTCAACTGGCTGCTCATGACGCTCTACAATTTCGTCCACAACTACGGCCTGGCGGTCATTCTTTTCGCGTTGATCGTCAAAATCATTCTCCTGCCGTTCCAGATGAAATCCAAGCACAGCATGATGCGCACGGCCAGCATCGCTCCGCAGCTCCAGGAGCTGCAAAAGAAATACGCAGACAACAAGCAGAAGTATCAGGAGGAAGCCACCAAGCTTTACCGTGAGGAAGGCATCAAGCCGATGAGCGGCTGCCTGTGGAACCTGATTCCCCTCCCCATCCTGATCGCACTGTACGGCGTTATCCGTCAGCCGCTGAAGCATGCAATGGGCATGTCCGCCGAGCGGATCACCGAACTGACGGACAAGCTTGTCAGCATGGGCGTTTACACCATCCCCGAGAAGGCGGATCCCTACGCCGAGGTTACGCTGACAAACATCATCTCCAGAAATTTCGATACGATTAAAGAAGCCTTTCCCGAGGTTTTGGATATCAAGTACAACTTCCTTGGCATCAATCTCGGCCAGCGGCCCGACTTCAAGTTCTGGCAGTGGGATTACAGTGACCCGAAGGTCTATCTGCCGCTGCTGGGCATGCTGCTGATCCCGATTCTCTCCGCCGTGCTGAGCTGGCTGCAGTCGTATGTCACGAGCAAGACCATGCCCTCTTCCACGGCCAACGACCAGGCCAACGCGCAGATGAAGGGCATGGCGTTCATGATGCCCCTGTTCTCTCTGTACATCGGCTTTAGCATGCCCGCTGCACTGGGCGTGTACTGGATCGCGCAGTACGTGTTCGGCATCATTCAGGAAGTCATCCTCAACAAGTACTACGGCAAAAAGATTGCCGCCGAGGAGGCCATCCGCAAAGAGCGTTGGCGCATCAAAGAGGAAATTCTGGAAGAAAAGCGCCAGGAGACCGAGCGGCTTCGCGCCGAGGGCAAGCTCCAGGCCAACGCCAACACCAGCAAGAAAAAGCTGCAGGCACAGGAGCGCAACAAGGAAGAGCAGCGCAAAGCTGCCAAGCTTAAAGAGGAAATGCGCCAGAAGCGCATTGAAATGGGCCTGCCTCCGGAGGAGGAGAAGCCTGAATCGCAGGTCGGCAACCGCCGCTATGCTCGCGGCCGCGCCTATGTTGCAGACCGCTTCACCAATCCGGAAACCGCCGCGGAGCGCACACGTCTCGCCGCCGAGGAGAGCGAGGGCGCTGCGTCCATCGATGAGACGGTTCCGGACACTGCGGACTTGATCGAATCCGCCGCTGAGACCGCGGAAATCACCGAGACCGCCGAGGTCGAGGCTTCCGAGCTCGAGGCGCCCGAAGCGCCCGCCGAAAGCACGGCGAGCGATCCCTGGGAAGCTCCGGCAAGCCCGGATCCCTGGGAAGGCGACAAGTCGGACAAAAACTAAAACAGGAGACTTTCCTATTATGCTTAAAACGATCGAAGTAACCGGCAAGACCGAGGAAGAGGCCGTCGCTTCGGCGCTCGCTCAGCTTGGTCTGGACCGGGATGAGGTCTCCGTGGAAATTGTCGAGCGATCCAAATCCGGTTTTCTCGGCATCGGAGCTTCCCCCGCCGTGATTCGCGTCAGCTATGAGGAAAAGGAAGCTTCCGTGCGTGACCGCGCGGAGGAATTCCTGACCGGACTGCTTGCGCACATGGGTGTTGAGGCAGAAATGACCGTTACCGAAAAGGAGAACGGCTCTCTGAACATCGCGCTCAACGGCGAGAATATGGGCATCATCATCGGCCGCCGCGGCGAGACGCTGGACGCTGTGCAGCACTTGACCAATTATGCGGTCAACCGCGGTGCGGACAAGCGCATCCACATCAGCGTGGACGCTGAGAACTACCGCGCCAAGCGGGAGGACAGCCTGGTAAGCCTCGCGGAGAAGATGGCCGCCAAGGTCATGAAGTACAAAAAAAGCATGGCGCTTGAGCCGATGAACAGCTATGAACGCCATGTGATCCACACTGCCCTTCAAAATTATGAGGGCGTCACCACCGCCTCTACCGGAACAGAGCCGAACCGGCGCGTTGTTGTCTCGTATGTCAAACCGCAGACGAGCAGCCGTTCCACCGTGAGAGAGTGGAAATGAATCGTCCCCGCGGACAACATCAGGAGGAACAAACCATGTTTGAAAAAATTTGCGACATGCTCGTGCAGCAGCTCGATGTGAATCCCGACACCATCACCATGGACACCAACATCGTGGATGATCTGGGTGCGGATTCTCTGGACGTCGTGGAGCTCATCATGGCTCTGGAAGACGAATACGGCGTGATGATCACGGACGAGCAGGCCACTGAGCTGACCACCGTCGGGGCAATCGCCAGATTCCTCGAGGCGCAGGGCAAGTAAACGCCGCACGAAGGTAAGCCCTTCAAAACGCAAATAAAATGCCGGATGCAACATGCATCCGGCATTTTATTTTCTCCGCAAGGCGTGCCGTCACAAAAGCGCAGCTCCGGCTTGCGGACACATTCCGCAAAGCCGAAATCCAGCCTGCCAAGTTTCTCTTTTCGGCAAAACCGCCCGCCATGCCAACCGTTATCTCTTAATAGCAAAATCGCCCGCCTGCTGATCAGCAGGCGGGCAATTCTTTTCGCTTTAACGGAACTTAGTCCTCGTCTTCCTCTTCGATGTCCTCGATGGAATCCAGATCGAACTCCAGGCTCTCGCCGCAGTTGGGGCACTCGATGCCGCCAAGCTCAAGAACGTCCTCATCGATGGTGATCTCGTTGCCGCAAGCAGGGCACTTCACTTCAAAGAAGAGGGGCTCATCGTCGCAGCAGCAGTCGCAATCGCAATCGCAGTCGCAGTCGTCATCATCGCAATCACAGCAGCAGCAATCGTCCTCGTCCTCAAAGACAACTTCCTCGACCTCGGCCAGATCGTCGGAAATTGCATCCAGCGCCTCGGAGAACTCCAGAACGTTCTCGCCCAGATCTTCAATATCCAGAGCCATGTCTTCCAGAATGTCAATGATGACGCCAATGAGCTTGCCTTCCTTGGTGTCCTTATCAATCTCCATGCCCTCTGCCAGGCCCTTCAGGTAAGCCACTTTTTCCGATGTCGTCATGATGCAGTCCTCCTTTTTCAATACGTTATCCATGTGTTTCCGATTTTAGCCCTTCGCGCGCTCCAGATACTCACCCGTGCGCGTGTCAATGCGGATGCGGTCGCCGATGTTGATGAACAGCGGGACTTTGATCTCCGCGCCGGTCTCCACGACAGCGGGCTTGAGGGTATTGGTGGCGGTGTTGCCGGCCAGGCCGGGCTCCGTGTGCGTGATCTCCAGATCCACAAAGTTCGGCGCTTCAACGTTGAAGACCTTGCCCTTGTAGGAGCTGACGACACAAACCATGTTCTCCTTGACAAAACGGAAACCGTCAGACAGCTGGCTCTTGTCGATGGGCTCGAGCTCGTAGGTTTCCTGGTCCATGAAGTAGTACAGATCGCCGTCCGCGTAGCTGTACTCCATGCTGCGGCGCTCGACGAACGCGTTTTCAAACTTCGCCGTGGGGTTAAAAGAAGTCTCGGTGACAGCGCCGGTGATGACGTTCTTCATCTTGGTGCGGACAAAGGCCGCGCCCTTACCGGGCTTGACGTGCTGGAACTCGACGACCTGCATAACCTGGCCGTCCATCTCAAAGGTCACGCCGTTGCGAAAATCGCCTGCTGTGATCATGATGAATATCCTCCTATGTGAAAAAATAGTTCAAATTTAGCTTATATAGTTTACACGATTCCGGTCCATATTGCAAGAGAAAATATACGCCATGCGTCGATTTTTGCCCTGTTTAGCGCCGGACTTCCGCTTTTTTACGCCAAATTACAGAACCAGCAGCTCCTTGGGGGAATTCGTGATGTCCTCGCAGCCGTCCTTCGTGATGACGCACACGTCCTCAATGCGCACGCCGAACTGTCCCGGAATGTAGATGCCCGGCTCAGCGGAGAGCACTGCGCCTTCCGGCAGCGGGTTGGTCTCCATCGGGGATGCGTTGGGCGCCTCGTGGACGTCCATACCAAGGCTGTGTCCAAAGCTGTGGCTGAAATACTGACCGTAGCCGGCTTCCTCGATGACGCGGCGGGCGGCAGCGTCCACATCACGTCCGATCACACCGGCGCGGTAAGTTGCAATGCCTGCAAGCTGCGCGCGCAGCACCGTGTCGTAAACTTTTTTCATCTCGTCCGTGGCATAGCCGATGGCAACCGTGCGCGTCATATCCGAGCAGTAGCCGCCCCACAGGCAGCCGAAATCCATGGTCAGGAAATCGCCCTTCTGGATGACGTACTCGCCCGGAACACCGTGCGGCATGGAGCTCTTCTTGCCCGCGACCACGATGGGCTCGAAAGAGTTGCCCTGCGCGCCGTGCAGAAGCTGGCGGTAGGTCAGCTCGGCGGCAACGCGCTTTTCCGTCATGCCCGGCTTGATGAACTCCACGATCTCGGCAAAAACGGCGTCCGTGATCTTCTGCGCAGCGCGCATCTTTTCCAGCTCTTCCGGAGCCTTGGACGCACGCAGTTCGCGCATGAGCGCCTGCGCGGGGCGCATCTCGGCCGGAACCTGCTCACGCAGTCTTTCAAAAACAGCGCAGGTGAGATCCGCATCCTCAAATCCGATCGTTTTGATGCCGCAATCGCGCACGACCTGTTCGATCCAGACCTTCTGCGTCATCTCCTGCGAGCTGAGCGTAATATCAAAACCCTTGATCTGCGCGGTTGCCGCCTCGATATAACGGCCATCCGTGATGAAGAAGGCCTCCTTCGGCGTCACGATGCAGATGCCGTCCGAAGAACGGAAGCCGGTGGCAAAAGCGCGGTTTTTCATCGTGTAGAGCAGCATGGCATCCAAACCGGTGGCCGGCAGCGCTGCCTGCAATCTCTGTAAATTGGTCATAAACTTGTCCCCCTGTAAATAATGTTTTTTCTTATCCTGATGTTAGCACTTATCCAGCGCCTGTGCAAGATCTTCAATGATGTCGTTAACATCTTCCAGTCCGACGGAGAAGCGCACCATGTCTGCGCCAACGCCCGCCGCAACGAGCTCCTCATCCGTCATCTGTCTGTGCGTGCTCCCCGCGGGGTGCAGCACACAGGTGTGCGCGTCCGCCACATGCGTGGCGATGGAGGCCACGCGCAACTCCGCCATGAAGCGGCTTGCCGCCTCCCGGCCGCCCTTCACGCCGAAGGACACAACGCCGCAGCTCCCGTTGGGCAAATATTTCTGCGCCAGTTCATAGTATTTGTTCCCGGGCAGAGAAGCGTAGTTGACCCAGGACACCTTCTCATGCGTCTCCAAAAACTGCGCCACGGCCAGCGCATTCTCACAATGGCGCTTGACACGCACATGCAGGCTCTCCAGCCCAAGATTGAGCAAAAAACTGTTCATCGGCGAGGGCGTGCAGCCGAAGTCGCGCATGAGCTGGCAGATCGCCTTGTTGATGAAGGCGCCCTCGATGCCGAAATGCTCGGTGTAGATCACGCCGTGATAGCTCTCGTCCGGCGTGGTCAGGCCGGGATATTTGTCGGCATATTTGTTCCAGTCAAACTTGCCGCTGTCCACAATCGCGCCGCCGAGCACGGAGGCATGGCCGTCCATATACTTGGTCGTGGAGTGGATGACAATGTCCGCCCCCCACTCAAAGGGCCGGCAGTTGATGGGCGTTGCAAAGGTGTTATCAATGATCAGCGGTACGCCCGCCTCATGCGCAACGCGCGCCCACTTCTCAATGTCCAGCACGCACAGCGCGGGGTTGGCGATGGTCTCGCCATAGACCAGCTTTGTGTTCGGGCGGATGGCGGCGCGGATCTCCTCCTCCGTACTGTCGGGAGAAATGAATGTGCACTCCACGCCCATGCGCTTCATCGTCACGCTCATGAGGTTAAAGCTGCCACCGTAAATCGTGGCGCAGGAGAGGATGTGATCCCCGCAGGAAACGATGTTGAACAGCGCAAGGAACACAGCGGACATGCCGCTTCCGGTGAGCATGGCGGCCGTGCCGCCCTCCAGCGCGCAGATTTTCGCCGCCACGCTGTCGCTGGTCGGATTCTGGATGCGGCTGTAGAAATAGCCCTCGGCCTCCAGATCGAAGAGCTTGGCCATATCGTCGCTGCTGTCGTATTTGTAGGTCGTGCTCTGCACGATCGGGATCTGGCGCGGCTCGCCGTTTTTCGGCGTATAGCCCGCCTGTACACATTTTGTGCCCATTCTCTGCATATATAG
This sequence comes from Oscillospiraceae bacterium, assembly GCA_015068035.1. Lineage (GTDB taxonomy): Bacteria > Bacillota > Clostridia > Oscillospirales > Oscillospiraceae > SIG483. The sequence continues at coordinate 15,534 of SVLI01000017.1, forward strand.
TTCTCCTTTCATGTCGGAAAGTTTTATTCATCCATTGTTCCCTGCGCGGCAGGAAAAACCACCACGAAGCGGCTGCCGCCGCCCTCCCGGCGCTCCGCCGTCACGCTGCCTCCGTGCAAAAGCACGGCATCGCGCACAATCGACAGGCCCAGGCCGCTGCCGCCCGAGGCGCGGCTTCTGGCCTTGTCCACGCGGTAAAAGCGGGAAAAGATGTGGGGCAGATCGTCCTGCGGAATGCCAATGCCCGTGTCTTCCACGCAGATGTACACTTCGCCGCCGCGTTTACCAACAACAAGATCGACCAGCCCGTCCGGGCAGTTATATTTGATCGCGTTTTCCACGAGGTTAAAGATGATCTGATACAGATCGTCCGCGCTGCCCATGATCAGGCAGCCCTGCTGCAGCAAGGGCCGCAGCGTGATGTGCTGCTGCTCCGCCAGCGGGCGCAGCAGACGCAGCGTATCCTCCGCTACGCGCGCAACATCCAACCTCTTGCGCGGCACATCCCGAGGTGTGGCGTCCAGCCGCGTCAGGCCGAGAAGCTTATCCGTCGTGCGCTGCAGGCGCTCGGCCTCGGTGCCGATGTCGCTGACAAACTCGCGCATCGTTTCCGCATCCATATTCCTGCTTTGGGCAATGCTGTCCGACAGCAATCGGATGGAGGCCAGCGGAGTTTTCAGCTCGTGGGATGCATCCGACACAAAGCGCCGGCGCAGCTCCTCCGTCTGCTGCAGCTGCGCGGTCATGTTGTTAAACTCCTCGCCAAGCTCCGTGATTTCATCGTGTCCGCGCGTTTTCAGGCGATAATCATAGCTTCCGTCTCGCACAATGCGGATCGCACGCACCAGATCCGTCATGCGTCCGGTGAGCGCGTGCGTGAACATCATCAGCAGCAACAGCGCCGTCACGCCGAAGATCAGCGAGATGCTGCGCAAGGTTCCCTGCAGATTGAGCAGCAGTTCGCCCTGTTCGGGATCGTGTTCATAAAGATATACAGCCCCGATCGTTGCACCCCGGCTTCGCACCGGCTGCACAGCGTGGGAAAAGAACACGCCGTCAGAAAACCACGCGTGAAAAACTGCCTCGCCGGAGAGGGCACGTGCAAGCTCGCCCTCCGCGTCCGGATCCAGCTGCGCGCCCAAATCATAGGCGTCATACAGCAGCGTTCCGTCATGCGCGGCAATCATCACTCTTGTCAACCCCGAAAGATCCAGCAGTTCCATAACCTGCCGCACACTGTCCTCCTGCAGCACATCCAGCGCCGAGAGCGAGGACGCCGCGAGGGCCGCCTGACTCTGCAGCGTGTCCCGTTTGGAACGAAACACGAGATCCCGGGAGGCAATCAGGGGATAGGTGTTCAGAAAGATAATCAGCAAAGCGATGAACGCGAAAAACAGCGCCCCCAATTTAAGCTGCACGCCAAATTTGATTGTCCGTTTCTCTTTTTTGTTCTCTTCCATGCCCTTTACTTCAAACCGGGCGCAAAACGCGCCCTATTCCTCTTTGAAATAATACCCGACGCCCCATTTTGTGCAGATAAACTCGGGCTCGGCGGGATTGTTTTCCAGTTTCTCACGCAGGCGGCGGATGTGCACATCCACCGTGCGCACGTCACCCTGATATTCGTAGCCCCAGACCAGATTGAGCAGGTTCTCGCGGGAATACACCTTACCGGGGTTGCGCATCAGCAGCTCCACAAGGTCAAATTCCTTAACCGTCAGGTCCACCGGCACCTCATTTTTATATGCGGTGCGCCGCTCCGCGCTGACGCGGATGTGGCCGCGGACAAGTCCCTCGGCCTCACGCGCAAACCCGGGCGTGCCGCTGCGCCGCAGCAGCGCCTTGATGCGCGCTTTGAGCTCCAAAATGTTGAACGGCTTGGTCAGATAGTCATCCGCGCCGTATTCAAAGCCAATGAGCTTGTCCATATCCTCACTGCGGGCAGTCAGCATGATGATCGGGATGTCCGAAAAAGTGCGGATCTGCATGCAGGCCGCCAGCCCGTCGAGCTTCGGCATCATCAGGTCGAGCACCACAAGGTCATATCCCCCCGTGCGCACCGCCTCAACCGCAGCCTCGCCATCATAACAGGCCCCTACCTCATAGCCTTCGTTTTCCAGATTAAAACGAATTCCCTTCACGAGCAGCTGCTCATCGTCCACCACCAGGATCTTCAATGCTTTCACCTCGTTTTCTATACACGCCTGTCACTCCACCGTGACAAGCTCCCTCATCTCTTTATACACGCTCTCGCCGATGCCGCGCACCTGCATCACATCCGCCGTCTCCCGAAAAGAGCCGTTCTCCTCCCGGTAACGCACGATGTCCAATGCGCGCGACGGGCCGATTCCGGGCAACTGCGCAAGCTCCTCCGCCGATGCAGTGTTGAGGTTGATACGCCCGCCGGGCTCCTGCGCCGCCGACTCCGTCGGCTCGGGCAAGGCGGAAATGCTGTAGTGCCCGGCATCCCGCTCCCCGAGGAGCAGAAATGCAAATCCCGTGCAGAGCAGCAGCGCCGTCAGCACGAGCACGATCTTTTCTCCCCTACTCAAGCGTCGGGCACCCCTTTCGCGAAAAAAAAGTTGCTTTTCCCCGTGCCAGAAACTATAATAGAATCATATTGGGATGTCACGGGTTCGCTTGGATTTATTGCTTTCACCCGCAAAAATGCTCCCGTACATTCCGCAGGATGACGGCACTATGCGGCTTTTGTACCATATAGTCGGCATCCGACAGCTATTATATCACACATTCATGGAGATGGATATGAAAAAAAACAAGTTTGCGGCTATATTTTTGCTGGTGGCCCTGCTGGTCTCCCTACTTTGTGCTACAAGTGCCTCTGCGCTGACGGACCCGGAAGTTGAAGCGCCGAACATCGTGCTGGCGGAAGCTTCAACGGGCGAAATTCTTTTCACCCGCGACGAAACCGCGCGCGTCTATCCGGCAAGCCTGACGAAGATCATGACCGTGCTTTTGGCTGTTGAGGCGATTGAGCGCGGAGAGACCACGCTCACCACAGAGGTTATGGCTTCCGGCAACATCACGAAGGATCTGGAGATCGACGGCAGCACGGCGGGCATCACCGCCGGCGAGATCCTCACGCTCGAGGGTCTGCTCCAGTGCGCGCTGGTCGCCTCCGCAAACGAGGCCTGCAACGTGATTGCCGAGCACATCGGCGGCAGCATTGAAGAATTCGTGGGCATGATGAATGCGCGCGCAGCCGAGCTTGGCTGCACGGACACGCATTTCGCCAACACGCACGGCCTGCCGAACGAGAACCATTACACAACCGCATGGGATCTCTACCTCATCAGCCGCCAGGCGATTTCCCACGAGATCATCAAAAACATCTGCGGCATGAAGGAAGTCACCGTTCCCGCAACGGACGGCTCAGAGTCGCGCACACTTCGCAACACGAATGCCCTGCTTGGTGACAACCAGTTCTACACGGGCTATTACTACGAGGGCGCCAGCGGCCTGAAAACCGGCCACACCAGCGCCGCGGGTTACTGTCTGGCCGCAACGGTGGAGCGCGACGGCATTGAGCTTCTCTCCATCGTCATGGGTGCCGAGGCCACGGAGCGAGGAAACGGCTGGCTGGATGTCGGCAGTTTTGAAGACACCGTCAAGCTTTACGACTGGGCCTTTGCCAACTTCAGCTATCGGGAAATTCTGCGCACGACGGAGGTCGTTGCGGATCTGCCGATCGAGATGGGCACAACGGATATGGTCAGCGTCCGCCCGCAGAATTCCATACTCGCGCTGATTCCCAACGATTTGTCCACCAGCGTTTTTGACCGCAGCATTACCTATTACCACGAGGAAAACGGCGAAGAGCTCGTTGCGCCTTTGAACGCGGGCGACGTTCTCGGCGAAATCGTCGTCTCGCGCGATGGGAAAATTTACGGCCGCACGCCACTCATCTCCACAAAATCTATCACGCTCTCCCGCATGGAGTACATCAAAAGCGAGGTCCGCGGTTTCTTCCGCAGCACGGTTGTGCGGATCATCCTCATCATTCTGATTCTGATCGTGCTTGGATATGCCGCGCTGGTCGTCCGCTATCACATTCTGCGCCGGGCACACCTCCGTTCTGTCAGGGCTGCACGCATGGAGCGTGACCGCCGCGCAGCGGAAGCGGCAGCGCGGGCCGCGGCAGAGGAAGAACAGCGGCGCGCCTTTGTCGATGACAAACCCGCCATCGTGCCGGAAGAGCCATTTTGGCCGGAAGAGCCGAAGGGTGAGGTTACCGGCAAAGTGGAGCTGACCCCTGCCGAGCGCGATTACTTTGAAGAATTCTTCAAAAACTAAACACAAGCCCAATGAGCCCTCTTTCGGAGGGCTCATTTTTTGTGAAAACGGAAAAATTTTTCCGCCGCTATTGCAAAATGCGGCGGGTGAAAATATAATGTTGCATATTCTAAATTTGCAATGCATTACCGGCGCGCAGCGTCTGTGCGTATCGGCGTGCCGGAAATCAGAAAAGGAGTGCGTAATTATGCTGCAAAACCCCTACCTGCAGAGTGTATACGAGTCCGTCCTGCGCCGCGACGCGGGCGAGCCGGAATTCCAGCAGGCTGTCATTGAAGTGCTGGAGAGCCTGGAATGCCTTTTGGACAAACATCCCGAATATGAGGCTTCCGGCCTGATCGAGCGCTTTGTGGAGCCCGAGCGCGTGGTCGAGTTCCGCGTTCCGTGGATGGACGACAAGGGCAAGGTGCACGTCAACCGCGGCTACCGCGTTCAGTACAACTCTGCCATCGGCCCCTACAAGGGCGGCTTCCGTTTCCACCCCTCCGTCAACCTCTCCGTGATGAAGTTTCTCGGCTTTGAGCAGGTGCTCAAAAACAGCCTGACCACGCTGCCCATGGGCGGCGGCAAGGGCGGCAGCGACTTTGACCCCAAGGGTAAGTCCGATGCCGAGGTTATGCGCTTCTGCCAGAGCTTCATGAACGAGATGTACCGCTACATGGGCCAGTTCACCGACATTCCCGCGGGTGACATCGGCGTTGGCGCTCGTGAGATCGGCTATCTCTTCGGCGAGTACAAGAAGCTCACCAACCGCTTTGAGGGCGCCACGCTCACCGGCAAGGGCCTCTCCTACGGCGGCTCCCTGGCCCGCACGCAGGCAACCGGCTACGGCCTGTGCTACTTCGCGCAGGAGGCCATGCAGTGCATGCGCGGCGAGAGCTTTGAGGGCAAAACCGTTGTCGTTTCCGGCAGCGGCAACGTGGCCATTTACGCCTGTGAGAAGGCCACCACGCTCGGCGCAACTGTCGTTGCGATGAGCGATTCCAACGGCTACATCTATGATCCCAAGGGTGTCAATCTCGACCTGATCAAGGAGATCAAGCTTGTGCGCCGCGGCCGCATCAGCGAATATGCCGCGCAGGTTCCCGGCAGCGTCTACACCGAGGGCTGCAAGAACATCTGGAACGTCAAGTGCGACATCGCGCTGCCTTGCGCCACGCAGAACGAGATGGACGAGGTCGGCGCGAAGGCGCTGATCGCCAACGGCTGCATGGGCGTTTTTGAGGGCGCAAACATGCCGCTGACCGCCGAGGCCACGGCCGCCGTTCTCGAGGCCGGCCTGCTCTTCTCCCCCGGCAAAGCCTCCAATGCCGGCGGTGTTGCCACCTCCGGACTGGAGATGTCCCAAAACTCCATGCGCCTGAGCTGGAGCTTTGAAGAGGTTGATGAAAAGCTGCAGGGCATCATGAAGAACATTTTCCACAACGCTTATGACGCTTCCGTTGAGTGCGGACAGCCCGGAAACCTTGTTCTCGGCGCGAACGTCGCCGGCTTCCTCAAGGTTGCCGAAGCGATGCTGGCACAGGGCCTTGTGTAATCATCGCCTTATCGCAAAACGAAAAACAGGAAACCGCGCAGGAGAGATCTCCTGCGCGGTTTCTTCTTCTCACGCGTCCGCTTCCTTCGGGAATTTCCCAGACAGCAAAACAGACTTATTCAAAGGTCTCCGCAACGCGCATCAGCCACACGGTCACTTCAATGCGCTGCGGGCAGCGACTTTCGCAGCTTCCGCAATAAATACAATCGGAAGCCAGGCCACGACCGTTTGAAGCCTCCCGATAGGCGGCTTTCCCTTCCGCAATCAGCTTTTCGCTGCCGACATATTCGTTGTACAGCCGAAAATACTCCGGAATGGCAATATCCCGCGCACAAACGAGCGAGCAGCGGCCGCAGCCGATGCAGGAAATGGCATTCTCCGGCATATGTATCCCTCATTTCTCTGTTATTTCTGTCATGCACTTGCTGTGCCGGCGCAAAGAACGGGCATCCCCGCACCCGGCATATAAAAAGGCTCAGCCGAAGCTGAGCCTCTCCCGCGTGTGCCGTCCGCCCCCGATTAGAACCTGCACGGTTGGCAGGTGGGTCGTCTCCCCGCCGTTTCTGTGCTTCCAACGTCCAACCTCGGTCGAGCCGGGCCGGGAGGCCTGCGCTTCACGGCGGGAGCGGGACGTCCCTTATAAATGATGTGGGCCTAAAAAAGGGGCGTAACGAACACCGCAGAAAGTTATTCTTCGCTCTCGTCAGAATCCTCGTCGTCAAACAGGATCTCCATAAAGTGATCGTAGACGCGCGCGAGCTCCTCCTCGTCGTCCACAGAACCAAAGAGCTCCTCGCCATCCTCTTCGATGACCTTCAGAATGATGATGCCGTAATCCGGGTCATCCTCATCCATATCGGCGGGCAGAAACGCGCTGTAGGTCTCGCCCTCAAAATCCATGGTGTCCAACAGTTCCAGCTCAAAGCTGTTGCCTTCGTCGTCCGTGACGGTGATGAAATCGCTGCCGAATTCTTCGCTCATATCTTTATCCTCCGGAGTGCAAGCTTTTCTTTTGGCCTTCTATGCTTTGTATTTTACCCCACGAAAAGCGAAAATGCAATCACATTTTCGGCGCCGCCCGGGATGTATCCAGGCGTTTTCGCGGCGAAAATGACGATCTCAGGAACCGAGATCTTCCAGCAGCACGAGCAGCTGTTCCCGACTTTCCACGGGAAGCCCCGCCTCGATCAGTTTGCGGTCGGCCTCCCGCAGCGTTGCAAGCTCAATGTCCGTTACGACCGCTGTTTCACCCAGAGCCGGATCCAGCACCGCAACGCAGCCGTTTCGTGCGCAGAGGGTGAAGTGTTCCGTCTCCGTCACGGGTGCCGCCGTTTCCTGCGCCGCTTCGGGGCTTTGCGGTCCGCGCAGATCCGCAATGGTATAGGATGCGCAGAGCGCCGCCGTTGCAAGCAGCAGGCCGCAAGCGGCAATTCTGTTTCTGAGTCTCAATGTTTTTCCTCCCTCCAAAAGAGAAATACGCGCGGTTTTGCGCGCTCAGGTCGGGCGATTTCCCCGGTTTCCCACAGTTTGGAAGCCATCTCCCTCTCTTATTTTCCCCAGCGCCCGTCTTTTCCAACCCATTCCTGCAAAAAAACAAGAAAACTTTTACAAAAAAGATGCAGCTTTCTGCCAATATGTGCTATAATATATCCTGCGAAAAAATCTTCGCCATTTTGCAGTGCCTGTTCCGGCATACGCGCAGGCCTGCGCACGGTACTTTTTTCATCCGCACACGAAAGAACAACAAGCTTTTATGACAAGTTTTTCAGCCTTGTTATTCTAAACTTATACTTGGCATATTGATTACTGCCGGAAACACACAGAGGTATGGATCATGACACCTGACAAAAAGAAAAAACTTCGGCGCGCAGCCCGTTTCGGTGCGCACGCAGCAAAAGAGACCGTCGGCGGCGCATTTCGCCTTGTTCTGAAGGTCGCGCTGTCCGTGCTGCTGATTTTTCTGTGCACCGGGCTGCTGTTCACCTGCATTTTCGCGGTGTACGCCAAAAACACGCTGTCCACGAATCTGGACATCTCGCTGGCCGACTATCAGCTTTCCCTTTCCAGCAAGATTTATTATAAGGACAACGACGGCGTCTATCAGGAGCTGACCGTTCTGCAAAGCGACGAGACCCGCTTCTGGGTGGATTATGACGTGATGCCCAAGCATATCAAGCAAGCCGCAGTCGCCATTGAGGACAAGCGTTTTGAGGATCACAAGGGCGTTGACTGGTACCGCACGGCGGGTGCTTTCGTCAACATGTTCCTCGGCATGAAAAACGATTTCGGCGGTTCAACCATCACCCAACAGCTCATCAAGAACCTGACGAAAGAGGACGACGCCACCGTGCAGCGTAAGCTGCAGGAAATTTTCCGCGCGCTGGATTTTGAAAAAACCTATACCAAAGAAGAAATCCTCGAATGGTATCTCAACGCCATCTATTTCGGCGAGGGCCATTATGGCGTCGGCGCGGCGGCCAACCTCTATTTCGGCAAAGACGTATCCGATCTGTCGCTGGCGGAGTGCGCAGCGATCATCGGCATCACGAACAACCCCTCCCTGTACAGTCCTTACTCCGAGCGTGTGGAAGATCCCGTCGGCAACAACAAGGAGCGACAGGAAATCATTCTGCGCGAAATGTACGAGCAGGACATGATCAGCCACGCGGAATACGAAGCGGCCGTTGCCGAGAAGCTTGTCTTCCGCCGCGGCGAAAACGAGTCTGCCCCCGTTCCCATCTACAGCTACTACGAGGAGGTCGTCATCCAGGACGTCCTCAATGATCTTATTGAGGTCAAGGGCTACTCCAGCGAGGCCGCGCGCCATCTGCTCTACAACGGCGGCCTGAAGATCTATTGCTGCCTGGATATGGACATTCAGAATCAGGTGGACGAGATCTACACGAATCCGGAAAATCTTCCGGTGAGCTGGCAGCCGAGCAAGACGCAGCAGCTGCAAAGCGCCTGCGTGCTGCTTGACCCCTACACCGGAGAAATCAAGGCCCTGCAGGGCGGCGTTGGCGAGAAGGTCCGCAACTTCGGCTATAACCACGCCACCGACGCCAAGCGTTCTCCCGGTTCCTCTATCAAGCCGCTGACGGCCTATGCTCCCGCGCTTGAGCTTGGTCTTATTACGCAGACCACTCTGGTCAACGACGGCCCCCCCGATGAGGTCCACCTCAACGGCACGTACTGGTATCCCTTCAACGATGACTACGATTATGCCGGCGTCATCACGATCGCGGATGCGCTGCGTATGTCCAGAAACACCGTTGCCGCGCAGCTTGTTGACAAGCTCTCCCCGCAGACCTCCTTCGATTTCCTGACGAAAAGGCTCGGCGTCACGAGTGCGGTTGAATACCGCGTGGTCGGCGAGACCGGCCAGATCCAATCCGACGTTGCCTATGCGCCCATGGCGCTCGGCGCGCTGACGGACGGCATCACCGTGCGCGAGATGGCGCAGGCCTACTCCGCTTTCCCGAACGACGGTGTGTTCACCTACTCCCGTGTTTACACCCACGTTGAGAACGCCAACGGAGAACTTCTGCTGGACAATGCGCCGGAAACCATCGTGGCCTTCAAGGCAAACACCGCGCGCAACATCTCCAGCATGCTCACCAACGCGGTCGCTTACGGAACCGGCGGCGCTGCATGGTTCGGCGGCCAGCAGGTTTGCGGCAAGACCGGAACCGGTCACGACAACACCGACCGTTACTTCGTCGGCTACACCGGTTACTATGTCTGCGCGGTCTGGTGCGGATATGAGATCCCGGAGCGTATGTATTTCTACAACAACCCCTCCTGCCAGATTTTCAGGTCGATCATGCAGCCGATCCACGAAGGTCTGGAATACAAAGGCTTCCCCTACCCGGTGATCGGCGCGCCGACCAAGATCTTCGGCGATCTGGAGAAGGAGACACCCACACCCAAGCCCACACCGACTCCGTCACCCACGCCGACACCGTCGCCGTCGCCGTCGCCCACACCGACACCTACCCCCACTCCGACTCCGACACCCACTCCGACTCCGACGCCGACGCCCACGCCTGCACCCACACCCACGCCGGAGCCCACACCCGAACCTACGCCCACGCCGCCACCACCGCCGGAAGTAACTGAAGCACCTCCGCCGACGGGTGATCCGGAGGAAAACAACACTTAAAAAAAGAACGCCGCCAAGGGCGGCCTCACATAGGGATTTATACGCTCCAAAACGGATCTTTTTCCCCAATACTGCGTCAAAATGCCACGGCAGGCGACAGCCTTGCCGTGGCATTTTATCTTGTCTTGAGAAAAAATCTCTCGCCTTGGAGTGCTTTGCAGTTTTGAATAGAAGATTTTTCTTCACAGTGGACACCAGCGATTGCAGGAATACTGGATGTATTCCAAAAGTGATGGGGTTCGCTGTGGAGGAAAAGATTCATTCAAAACCGTATAAATCCCTATGTGAGTCCGCCTAAAAGGTGGAGCTTCACAAAACAGTTAACAGGCACAGCAGCTCGTACTGCTGTGCCTGTTCTTGTATCTCCGGCCAAATTGTGATAGCATTGGATCGGTTAGATAAACTTGAATTTAACGAGGGGTATCATTGCAAAAAATGTTCAAAGGCATTAGGATAAAATATTGTATAGTTGCTGTACTGAGCAGTGCTTTTCTTGCGTTTGGATTGTATCATGTTCATTCTCTTTCGGGGGTAACCGAGGGCGGTGTAATTGGCTTAAACCTTCTGTTAGACCATTGGTTTCATATTTCGCCATCAATTACAAACTTTATTGCAAATGTAATATGCTATGCATTGGGATGGAAACTTCTGGGAAGAAAATTTATTATTTATTCAGCAGTCGCAACAGTAAGTTTTTCTGTTTCCTATTCGATTTTTGAGCAGTTTGAACCCTTATGGCCGCAACTCGCCAACGCACCTTTACTGGCTTCGATTATCGGTGCGGTATTTGTCGGTATTGGCGCAGGGCTTTGTGTTAAGGTTGGTGGTGCAGTATCTGGAGATGATGCTCTTGCAATGTGCGTGTCCCATGTGTTTCATATGAGAGTTGAATGGGCATATCTTGTTAGTGATATTACTGTGCTTGCATTATCGTTGAGCTATATTCCGATAAGCAGAATTGGTTACTCACTTCTGACGGTCATCCTTTCGGGGCAAATTATTGGATTGATACAGCGTATCAATTTCGGCCAAAATACGCAATCATAATGCCTCAAATTCCAATTTG
>SVLI01000007.1 GCA_015068035.1 Oscillospiraceae bacterium
GCGCGAGTGGTGGAATTGGCAGACTCGCTAGATTCAGGTTCTAGTGCTCACTCCGGGCGTGCGGGTTCAAGTCCCGCCTCGCGCACCATATTAGCACGATGGTTTTGATACGAAACCATCGTGCTTTTTCTTTATCTAAAAAGCCTTGCGACACAAGGCTTTTCGTTGCGTTGGCACAGTATATTAGTTTCATTGTATCAAAATTTACTGCACGAGAGTTGAAGTTGGAGGACTTAAACCCACATATTTATGACACATATATATCACAACGAAACTTTTCTTGGGAGAATAGTTTCATTGTGGTTGGAAAAGTTTCATTGTGACTATAAAAGTTTCAGCGTGATTGAAAAGTTGCCCTTTTTGTGGTATAATAAATAAAAATAACAACTTTTTTACAAAATCGAGGTGAGCATTGTGGCAGAAAAGAATGAAAAACGATATGTGAGCGATAGTGCTCAACTGATGGCAGAATGGGATTGGGAGAAGAATACCAAACTTGGGCTATATCCTGATAAAATCACCTATGGTAGCCACACCCCAGTATGGTGGGTGTGTTCCAACGGTCATAAATGGCAAACGTCTCCTCACAATCGGACGGGTAAAAATACCGGCTGTCGTCACTGCAGTGAACTAAACAGAAGTGAGCGAAGTAGAAAAGCTGCTATTCGTATTGGTAAAAATGATTTACTTACATGGTGCAACAATCACGGAGAATACGGTCAATACTTAAAACATGAATGGACAGGCTATAATCCAGAGGGGAAATACTTCCCAATTGATGAAGTTGCGAAAGGATCGAGTAAGCCATTTATTTGGAGATGCAGTCGGTGCGGAGAAGAGTGGCCTACAGCTCCGTCCAGCCGAACGGGCAAAAATAAGCGTGGTTGTCCAGCGTGTAACAAAAGGAGCACTTCCTATCCTGAACAGTTTCTCTATCATTCTTTGAAATATGTGTTCCCCGATGCAATAAGCAGAGGTAAATATCAAGGTGTAGAGTATGACATAATGCTTCCCAGTATCAACACCTTTATCGAATACGGATCGACTTTTACCCATAGTGATAAAGAAGAATCCGATGCTGCCAAGGCTCAGTTATGTGCCGAAAACGGAATTAGATTTATCTCCGTATTTGATGATTCAAAGGGAAAGATGGAACATTATGTACGTGACAATGAGATTTGCTTTACGCTGGACTATCGTCGCAGGGATGAGTCGCTAAAGCCTGTTGTATTCAGTATGTTATCAATATTAGGTGTCACAGATACTGTTGATCTTGACTTTGAGGAAATATCTGAACTGGCTTTTTTGCGTTCGCACAATATAATTGCCTATAAAGACTCTGTTGAGTATATATTTCCTGATCTTTCCAAAGAATGGCATCTAACAGCAAATGGTGTAAAAATACCATCCTTATTTACGCCTTATTCACCTGAACCTATTTCTTGGCTATGTCATAATTGCGGTTATGGAGAGGATGGTAAATGGATTGTAACTTTGTCAAATCGGTCATTTCAGAAATCGGGATGCCCTGCGTGTGGATATAACTGGTATGATGGAGAAATTCATCCTTCTTCCTCCCCGATAACAATACCTGGCAAAACTGATTTTCCGTCGCAGTACCCCGAATTGTTCAAAGAGTGGCATAGCCAACGTAACGCTCATTTAAATCCATATTCCTTACGTGGTAATAGTCATGAACGTGTTTGCTGGGAGTGTACTCAATGCCATTACGGAAAAGATGGTGAGTGGAGTACACAATTAACACAACGCGTAGGCCAACAAACTGGCTGTCCTGGTTGCGGTTATAATTGCTTTGATGGTACCTACCACAGCACTTCAGGCACATCCATAGCAGTTCCTGGTGTATCTGATGTGGCATCAAAATACCCTAAACTAATGGAAGAATGGCATTCCGAATTGAATAAGGATATTAATCCCAGTCAATTAAAGCCCAGTTCCAAAGAGCCCATATACTGGAGGTGTACCAAATGTGGACATGGTACCGATGGAAAATGGAAAGTATCCGTAGGCTCTCGAGTACAGGATAAAACTGGTTGCCCTGTATGTGGCTACAATTGGTATATAGGCACTTATCAGAAGAACGGAAGTACTGATGTGATTCCTGGGATCAATGATATTGCCTCTACAGAGCACAGAAATATTCTTTCTGAATGGCATCCAACACGTAATGTTCATATCTCTAAGGATAATGTAACTGTTAGTTCACATACGGATGTATATTGGGAATGTACTCAATGTCACTATGGAAAAAATGGAGAATGGCACAACACTCTAAATTCCAGAACTAACCAGAAATCAGGATGTCCAATCTGTGGTTACAATTATTTCGATCAGACATACCACAAGACAACTGGACGTGCGACAATCGCTATTGGTATCAATGATATTGCTACCACACATCCTCAACACGCCTTGGAATGGCATCCAACAATGAATGGCAATCGCAAACCAACACAATTCAAGGCTGGTTCACACGAAGAAGTATACTGGATATGCCAGGAATGTGGATTTGGAGAAAATGGAGAATGGCATATGCAGATAAAATCAAGACTCCGCCAAGGTATCCATTGTAAAAATTGCAGACGCAAAAACAAGAAATAGTCCTTGAGCGTTTCTACGCTGTTGAGGTTTCATTTTTTTCGGCTATGGTTTCATTTCCAGGTGAAACCTTTTGAAACCCTATGAAACCCTATGAAACCGTATCATTATTATCAACTGTTGCCATAAGAGACAGTCGAAAGACTGTCTCTTTTTTGTTCCCTTTGGCAAGTCGAGCGTCGCCAAGAGGCATGAAAGCCCCTGATTTTCCAGCAAAACGGAATATCAGGGGCTTTTCGATATTTAGCATCTAGGATTATCCAGTTACAAATATTAAGTTCTAATGCCATCGGTTTTGTCAGCGGTTCGTCGGTTGGAGCGCGAAATTGCTTCTTGGGTCAAGCTTAAATACGCTGCCATGAATCTCAAAATACCGGCAGTTTGGAGTTGGAACAACTCCTTTTCCCTTCAGCCGTTTCTGAAATTTTCAGACCAATTTACACCAAAACCCGCGTTTTCCTTTCCTGAAAACCCGGGTTCTTTGACGAGCAAAACAGCCTGCGGAAGTTTTGTTCCGCAGGCTGCTATATTTACAGCATTGGATTTGCAACATTATTGGGATCAAACTGTTCTTTTATCTTACGCATCCAAACATTGCAATCTGACCAAAGAGGGCCTATTTCTTCCATAGTTGCATTAAGGCATCCGGGGGTTTCGCCGTGGAAATGGCGTTCTATGTCCTCTTTGCGTGAGCGGGCACGGAATTCAGCAAGAGCCTTTCCGCTGCGTTGATCATATCGGTCCCACATTATCATGACCTCAATATGTGCAAAATGTCCGTATTCCATAGGAATGATCTGATAATTCTCAGGTGCGCAAAGAAGCTTGCCATCTCCCATATAGTCGCTGAAATATTCGCCGAGGGATGCGCCGATTTCTCCCATGTGGGTAACGGAATCACTCGCCAGCTTTACGGGCATCCAACCGCCGCCGAGACGCAGAACGCTCTGCAACCTTCCGACGATCATGAAGAAGTCCATGTTATCTTCCCACCAGGATTCCAATTCACGCGGCAGACGTTTGCCGCCGGTTTCCGCAACAATATCCTCGAGAATTCGCTCCTCATAAGCCAGCTCACGCTCCGAACGGGGTGCAAGATGCACGATAAGCGGCATGCTCATTGCTTCCCTGTATCCACTCTCCCACTTCTGCCAGAATTCATTTGCACTGTCCGTCATCAGCAGCGTCAGCGGAACATAGAAGTATTTCTGCACTGTGGAACCGATTTCTGCTTCGCCAAGGCGAAGCATCGCCTCGCAGACATTGCGAATGTCGGTATAGTTATATACATATACTTTGCTGCACTTGCTCTCAAAACGAGTACGGAAATGCGGACTGATTCCCTCACTGATAAACTCGGCAGGTCCTTTACACGGATCAATGGCAATCGCCGCTTTCGTTATAATCCCCATCTGTCCGTGGCTGCCGCAATAACCCTTGACTATGCCTCGCAAACCCGGACCCGGACCATCGGGGCAGAACCAACCACTACCCGCATGGAGAGAGCCTGTATGGATGATTTCTCCGTTGGGAAGTACCATTTCAACACCCAAAAGATAACGGTTGGCTCGCGAGTTTGCGTGCTGGGTATGATGGTCGCCCGAAGTGCTCGTAAAGTTGGATACAACGCTGCCACCGGGACCTACCGAAGCCGCGGTATAGCTCCAACCGCGTTTACGCAGTTCCGGGTACAGCTGAACATGGCGCACGCCTGGCTCTATCAGTACATATCTGTCGGTTTCATTTATCTCGAGAATGCGGTTCATTCTGCAAAGATTAATAAGAATACTGCCTTCACGATTGGCAAAAGCATCAACGCTCGCACCCGAGATCGTAGGAACAAAAATAATCCCATATTGATTGCAAATCTTAATGATTTCCGCAACCTCTTCGGTACTGCGCGGCATAATGATCGCATCTGCGGAATGATACTCAAAAGGTATCTCGGGAGTTTTTACACGGTTACCCGCAAGCACAAATTCCTTGGCGCTGATATTCTCCGCTCCTACAACCGCTTCAAGGGCAGCATATGCTGTGTCAGAAATTCTCATACGCAACCTCCTTAAAGACGATCCGCCAAAAGAACAGACAAATCGGCATAAGGGATAGAATTTTCACCGTTCGCGTCAAGCGCATCCTGACAGAACGGGCAAGAGGACACAAGCAGCTCCGCGTCAACAGACAAGGCTTCGCGGCGGCGTTCATCGGCGGTCTTAACAGCAAGCCGAGGATTTACGGAAGCGGTTCCCCCGCCTGCTCCGCAGCAGAAGCTTTCTTCCATATTCCGCGGCATTTCAAGCAATTCCACGCCGGGCATGGCTTTAAGTACCTCGCGTGGCGCGGAATACTGCCCGTGTTCACCGCGTCTCCACTGCTTTTCGGGCTCATGTATGCCATAGGGCTTAATGATTCCTTCCCAGTGAACATAAGGTTCGGAAAGTCGCCCAAGCATACACGGGTCATGGTATGTTACGCGAAGCACCTTTTCTTGCGCTTTTGGCTGAAGATTACCACTACGCAGGAGCTCAGCTGCAATTTCGCTTATATGCACTGTATCAAATTCAGTATCAACGAAACGAGGATAAATGGAGCGGAAAGAACCGTAACATTCAGCGCAGACCGTAATGATTTTCTTTACGCCGCGAGCGCCAAATGTTTCACAGTTGCGTCGAATAAGCTTCTCCGCTTCGGCTCGCTGCCCCGTACGCCAGAGACCGCCGCCGCAGCACCACTCTTCTTCACGAAGCAACCGGAACCTAACTCCGCCCTTTTGCAATATTTTTATGGCTGCAAGTATATTTTCGGGATGACGATATGCAGAGCATCCCGCGAAAAGCACGACATCGCAATCATTTTCTTCTATATCAATACCATCCAAAAAGGCGAAACGCTCCTCGTGAGGCAAACCGTAGATGTTATGCTCGGCTTCAATATTTCTCGCAGTTTCCTGAAGCACCTCCGGTATGTATCCCGCCTCGGCGCAATCTTCTCGCAGCGCATAGATCGTTTCCAGCAATTCCATATCGCGCACACTCTTGCAGTTAACGTCACACGCTCCGCAGGCACTGCAGGTATACAGCATTTCTTCAAGTCCGTCGCCGTATTCAAGGACACCGTTCATGCGTTCCTTTGCGATATTGATCAGCCCCTGACCCGAATATGCATCAAAACCAAATTGCTTATAAATAGGGCAGATCTCCGAGAAATCCCAACCATGCATTCGGCTCGGCAATATCCATTTGCACTGACCACAGTGATTGCAAGAACTCATGGTATATTCAAAGTCATTCAATCGTGACATACAGCACCTCCTCAGAAGCAGAGTTTACCCGGGTTTAGAATTCCATCCGGGTCGAAAATATTCTTCAAACCGCGCAGTGTTTCCGTGGATGCCGGATCCGCCCCATAAACAAGCCCGGAAAGCTTGCCATAAGGTCTGTCAAAATATGCGCCCGCTGCCGCAAGCTCACATGCCGCGGTTTCAATCGCAGCTCCTGCTTCGTTTTCGCTGTCGGCAGTGTGGGAAAGGCTGCATTCAACACGGAACGCACGCCCCTGAACCTGCGGTAATACAATAACGCTCATGTTACTGTCGTTAAAACCACCAATAGAGGCAGCAAAACTTTTGGTCAACTTTGCGGCAGCACTTACAGGTACCAGAAAATCTATTTCCTTGGTACCGCCACGGCGAAGCTTCCAGCTTTCAGTTCTGCGGTCACAATCACCGAGCATGGAATCAATACGCGCCGTCAGGTTCGTTACAGACAGTTCACGTATGGGCTTCAAACCAAAATGTCCGCACTGCTCAAACAAATATCCGCGATAGATTTCCAGGCGTTCCTCGGGATAGCGGTCAAAACCTGCGATTCGGCAAATCATTGTCCAAGGTGCCAGCTTGTGCCTGACATCGCCAGCCTCCAACGCACCGTCACTGAATGCTTCGGCAAGGCCTGACGCATTGATTATAAAACACTCCTCGGGAATCCTGTATTTCAATAGCTGCGCCGCCAATGAGCATAGCTCGGACAACTCACTGCTCTCAACAAAATAAAGTTCTGTCATAGTCGGCTGCAGTTCGACCTTTAGCGTCCCCCAGGTTGCAAAGCCCATCGTCCCCTGGGCTCCCGAAAAGAAACGAAGATAGTCGATGCTTCCGGGCCCCCAAGGTGTAACCATGTCCGACTTTAATTCCTCGGCGGGTCCCGGACCCGCTGCGGAACCGGTACGGAAAACGTCGCCGGTTCCAAGCACAAGCTCGAGGTTGAGCAATGGGTCTGTATAATCATACTGATACTTTGGGATCAACACGGCTTCTCTTTCCAGCGCAGCTGTCAGCACGGATTTATTCGCACGCGGAAGGAAGGGCATATTAAGCCGCAATCCTGCCGCTTTGACTTCAGGTAAAAGCTGACCGAAGGTAACACCCGCTCCAACGCGCACATATCTGTCGTGTCGGTTTATAACATGTATTGCGTTCATCCTGCTGAAATCTACTGTTTCAGCATCAGCATTTTCCGATGCGCCGTGAAAATGAGGTGCACCTGAGCTTTGTGCAACAAGCGCTCTTCCTTGCTGCCGCGAATCTAAAATCAATTGGCGGAGTTCCTCTTTATTGGTTGGATAATGCACGAAATTCACCTTCTTACATGAAATGAAAAAATGGATTCATTTTACCAGGAATGCTATGCAGGCGTTTTCAGGCATAATTCTCTCGTATACCTCATTCTATTATCATCAAATTTTCGCCTCAACGAAGCATTATCAATTGAAATTATATAATGAAAGCACACCTATCGCAAGGGGCAACTGTTTTGATGCCTCGACTCTTTGATGAGAGTATTAAGCCACAGGCGCCCGTCTTGACCTGTCCGGAGCGCGCAAGCTTTATGCCCTCCCGTCGGCTTCGTCGGTGAGGCGTCGGAGTTTGCGGTATCCAAACTCGGAACTCCAAGGCTCGGGCCGACAGGTCGGTTGACAAAACTCGGTTTCACGCCCCGCCTCGCACACCAAGGAAAAAGACCGAAAACAGAGTGTTTTCGGTCTTTTTTGTTTGTTTTCTGAGAAATTTGGAATTGGCTGTAGCGCAGCAAGGTCAACAGTTCGTAAGCTTTATTCCACATTGATGCAAAAAGATTAAATCGCAAAAAAGCGTAAAGGTCGATTGTTTGACCTTTACGCTTTTTTATTCTCTAAATTCAAACAGTTTATTGACGGGCACCTCAAGGGCTTCGGCAAGCTTAAAGAGAATATCAAAAGAGACGCTCACCTTGCCTAATTCAATAGAACTGACATAGGTTCTATGAATATCAACCATTTCTGCAAGTTGAGTCTGCGACAGCCGTTTTTTCTTTCTGTAATAAACAACATTCAGCCCAAATTGCTGGTATAAGCCCTTATACTCGTCTTTCAAAATTACCGCCCCCTTTTATTTATATTTTACTTAAACTCAAGGGAAACATGAACAGATTCACGTTCTGCATATGCGATTGACAGTATGCATTTTATGCTTTATAATCTAAATTAATACCTCGCCCACATTTGAAAGACAGAAAGGATGAAAAAGAATATGAAAAGAATTATTTGTTTGGTTATTTTTTGCGTGATATGTTTATCGTTTTCCGGATGTGGAAACGACCCTGTTGATATATTCGATGATATTATATTAAATATTGAGAAAATGGAGAATTCTAACACAACATCACTTTGGCCTAGAACAGAGAAAAAACTAAAGAGCCTTGGCATTGTGGTTAACGTGTATGATCACGATGAGATAAAGGCAGAACCATTAGATAAGGCTTTTGTTGAAAACTATTTAGAAACGCACACAAAAGAAGAGCTTTTGAGCAATACTCTTAAACTGGCTTCTTTTTTGAGCAATCAAAAAAATTATAGTCGTTATTATCCCTCCTACAAAATTGACGAGGCGTATTGGCACAAAGATTATGAACACGAGTGCGCTTGCCAAGTGTTGACAACGCTATTAAACCTCGCACTCAAATACAATAAAATAGAGATGAATGACATAAATGCAGAAACGAAAAATAGTGAAGGTTACTATACGGAACACCCCGATGCGGAACCTCAGCCATTTCAGGTTTCTCATGATGGAAAATTTTATAATAGTTCCGGAGAAAATGTTCATACCCAAACCCGAACCGACAGGGGAATAGTTGAATATTATGGAGACTATGCAATATTGAGTGCAACTCGATATAATTATGACGAAGGACGATATGAGTGGAGCGGGGGAAAATTCTACGATGAATTGCCATCCTGGACTACGGAGACTTATTTTGAATTGTACTATAAAGGAACTCGTTACAAAAAAGGCTACACAAAAGAGGGCATTCTTTACGGCAACGCGGTAGATGTGGTCGATATTTACGGGAATCACTACTTGATTCTCTCCGGATATGCTAACCGTCACGAGTTTTTGAATGTTATTGAGATTGAAAACAATTAACAAAAGTGTTTATAGAAGGTTTTTAGTTGCAAACTGCAACTATTTTGTTTAGGTTGTGCACATTATTTTACTAACGAAAGGGGGATAACGAAGTGGGAAAACATCCAAATTTGAATGAACTTGAATACTTGTTTGAAAAAGGCGTTGATTTTCATCTAACCGCAAGGGAATATGAGAAAAAGACTGGCATTCCGCTGCCTAAGGACAAGAATTACATAAAGAACGGATCGGCCTTGGCCCGTAGAGTCGCAGAACATGGTTTTGAAATCATAGAAATTCAAGAAAAGCCAGTTATTGAACGTACTGTCTATTTCAAGAAGAAATAAGAGGTGGAATACCATGAGAACAATTGCAATAATCGGATTTTGTTTTTTTATTGTAGGGATAATTATTTGTGGGATATGCATTGGAATCAATTCGATTGGTCCAGATGTAGATAGTATGGTAATCACATGGGGTGCAATTATAGCCATAGGCGGTTGGATCGTACACAGAAAATTTGGCGGAAAGAACTTTGTCTTTGTCAGAGATAAGGCAAAGCAAAACATTGAAACTGCAACTCTAAAACCTATAGCACGGGACAAAGTATTCACACATGTCGACACCGAGATAGCGTCTTTTGACTTTTCAATTGGGCATTGGCAGGAAACTGGCTCAGGTAGAATTTGGATAGCAAACAAGGTAGGAGATCATGGTATTTGGGACTTTAAATCCGAAATCAAATATTTAGCCGCAAAATCTGCACATGATATTTTTATTCATGCCGTTGCCCGAGATACGAATGATGCTCCATATGCTGACCGGGTTTTTTGGTATAAGAACACCTTGAAAGAAGGCGAAACCTACACACACACTTGGACTCCCTGTTGGGTTGGCAAAAGCATTGGTAGAATAGATATAACAAAAATATCTTTTTCTTTCTCTGATGGAACAAGGCAAGAGATAGAGATTAAAAATTAAAAATAACGCTCTCCTCTCGGCCCTGAATACAACTCTATTCTATTGCAGCAGCAAACGGGATTTCCGAAAGAAATCGGCAACACAAAAAGCAAGGGTTTTAGCAAAACCCTTGCTTTTCTTTTTATCCTATTCACAACCTCATTTCTTCGGGTAGAGGTCCTTGAGCAGCTCCACAGTCTTTTTCATGCCGGTGGCAAAAGGCGTATAGGCAAAGTCCAGCAGCTCCTCCGCGCGCTTGCCGCTGTAAAGCTGATCCTCGTCGAGCGGAAACGGCAGCGGAATGTTCTGCTCAATCACCTGACGCACCGTCACGGGGTATGTGGGAAAATCGCTGCCATAGCATTGCCGGAAGGTATCAAGGAAACTCGTATAATCCACGATCTCCGGCGCGGCGAGGTTGAACACGCAGTCAAAGGCCTTTTCGTTGGCAACGCAGCGGTTGATGATCGCCGACACGTCGTAGACATAGACAAAGGAAAAGCGGCCGCTTGCGTCCGTCGGCACGGGCACCGGCTGCCCGGCGGCAATATGCTTGGCATAAAAGGACTCGCGCGGGGCATAGTTGAACGGGCCGTAGATGAAAGCGGGCCGCAAAATCGTATAGGGCACGCCCGCATTCCGGCAGGCGGCGATCAGTTCCTGCTCCAATGCATATTTCTTGCCCGCGTATTCAAACTCCGGACTGCTCCCGAAATTTTCGATCACAGGCGCCGTCTCGCTCAGGCATCCGCTCGCCGGGACATAGACGGTGCAGGTGCTCAGGTAGATATACTGCCGGAAGCGCCCGGCCAGCGCGTCCGTCAAAGTGCGGATGTCCCCCGGTTCGTAGGCGCAAAAGTCCACTACCGCGTCAAATACCAGCCCGTCGGGCAGCATGGAGACAAGCTTTTCGCTCTCATGCCGGTCGCAGACATACTGCGTCACATGCTGCAAATTGTTCAGCGGAAAACGTCCCCGGTTGACCACGTGGAGCTCCAGATCGTCGCGCCCGGAGTCGCCGCGCGAAGTCAGAATGGAAAAAACTCTTCCGGCGAAGTAGGTTCCGCCGATGACCAGAATCTGTTTGCGCATCCTCATATCCTCGCTTTCTTATTCATGTTAGTATAACAATCATATCGGATTCCCGCCGTGAATGCAAGGTTTTCAACGTGATGATCCCTCCGCACATCGCGCGAAGGGAAAATACTAAGGCTGCAAAATATTTTACTTTTGTTTCCGAATGGGATTGGCATTCCGTCTGTAACGTGTTACAATCTTTTTTAATACAATGCGCACTTTCCCCGGCAAACATAGAAAAGGAGCGATGTCAAGTGGAGGTCATGAAACTGAATTTCCACTCGCTTGAGTTGGGAATCCACACAAAGGTCAACATCATTCTTCCGACAGACCGGAACCCGCAGTTTGTCAAGCGGGAGCGGGAGCTTTTCCAGGTTCTCTGGCTTCTGCACGGCGGCTCTGACGACTGCAACGATTACATCCAGAACACAAACGTCGTGCGCTATGCGCTGGAAAACAAAATCGCCGTCATTCTCCCCGAAGATAACAACGCTTTTTACACGGACGGCTATATCCAAAACGGCGGAAAATACTTCAGCTATCTCACGGACGAGCTGGTGCGCATGTGCCGCAGCATCCTGCCGCTCTCGAATAAGCGGGAGGACAATTTCATTGCGGGACACTCTATGGGCTCCGGCGGCGCGATGAAATGCGCGATGCTGCGCCCGGATCTTTACTCTGCGGCGCTGATCATGAGCGGCTCCGGCATGCGGATGCACCGCCCGGAAGATCAGTGGGTTGCCGGTTTCCTCGAGAAAGTCGTCAATGATGAGGACATCTCCGATTACCCCGCGGTGGAGGATCCGAAGCGCGACGTGCAGATGGCCATTCCGTTCTACAACATACTCAGGGATCCGGGGAAAAAGGCCGCTCTGCCGAAATTCTATTTCACCTGCGGCGGGGACGACTTCCTGATTGATGACGTACACAAGGCCTTTCGATTCTATGACAAGATGGGGCTGGACTATTTCTATGAAGAGGTGCCGGGCTATCAGCATGAGTGGGATTTCTGGGATCTCTCGCTGCGCAAGGCGCTGAAGGACTGGCTGCCGCTTCGTCACGCGGCGATCAAGACAACGGAGGTGGAGTAACATGGCTGTTATCAGTATCAATCTCATGTCCGGCTGTCTGCGGATGAAAACGGACGTCATGGTCGTGCTTCCGTTCTATTCCCCCTATGACATTGCCGACGGAAAACGTGACGACATCTTCCCCACCGGCAAGAAATATCAGACGCTCTGGCTCTTAAACGGCGGCAACGGCAACGACTGGGACTACATCTCCTATTCCAACATTGTGCGCTACGCCAATGAGCACATGCTGGCTGTTGTGATGCCCTCCGGCTACAACATGAATTACGACGATTTTGAGCCCGGCATGAAAATGTGCCAATACATCGGCGAGGAGCTGCCGAATATTATGCGCAGCATTTTCCCGCTCTCGGACAAGCGGGAGGATAACTTCATCGGCGGTCTTTCCATGGGCTCGAACGGCGCGCAGAAAGTCGCCATCCGCTATCCGGAGAATTATGCGGCCGTGCTTGCCATGTCCGCCGGATCTTTTGACGTCCGCCCGAAGGATGCGCCGCCCAGACGCATCAACACCGGCATGCCGATGCCCCCGCACAAGCCCAACGAGATGGAGGAAAACTGTGAGATTCTCAAAACCGCCATCGCACAGGGCAAGCCCATCCCCGAGTTTTTCATGATCTGGGGCGAGAATGACATTGCGCGCAGCGGCTCGCTGCGATCGGTTGAATTCCTCCGCGCGCAGGGCGTGAAGCTCTATGCCGAAGAGGTGCCCGGAAAAGGCCATTGGTGGGATCTTTGGGATATGACGCTGGAAAAGGCCTTTAACGAGCTTCTTCCGCTGCGCCACGATCTGATTCCCGCCGGGGAATAATCGCGCCTGACGGGCTTATGAATCCCGCATCCGAAGCAAAGCCGCTTCAGCCATCTGCATGAAAGAAGGGAATCCCTCTTGGTAAGCGCAAAACCCAAACGTTACGGAATGGATCTGACGCAGGGCAGCATCCTGCGTCGGCTCATCCTCTTTATGCTGCCGCTGCTGGCGGCAAACATCGTCCAACAGCTCTACAACACCGTCGATATGATCGTGATCGGGCATTTCGTCGGCGCGGAGGGTACGGTTGGCGTGTCGGTCGGCGGACAGGCCGCGCAGTTTCTGACCATGATCTCGATGGGCATGGCCGTCGGCGGGCAGGTATACATCTCGCAGCTGACCGGAGCCGGGCAAAAGAGCAAGATCAATGACTCGATCGGAACGCTTTTGAGCTTTGTGCTGCTTCTCTCCGTTGTGCTGATGCTTGTCGGCATCTGCTTTACAAAGCAGATTGTCACGCTCATGAAAACGCCTCCCGAGGCCGTCTCGGAAGCGACGGATTATATGCGCATCACCTTCCTTGGCTTTCCGTTTATCTTCGGCTATAACGCGGTCTGCGCCGTTCTGCGCGGCATGGGCGACAGCCGCCGTCCGCTGATCTTCATTTGCATCGCGGCAGTCAGCAACATCGTCTTTGACCTCATTCTGGTTGCCGGCTTCGACATGGCCGCCGCCGGAACGGCAATTGCGACCGTAGCCGGTCAGGCAATGAGCTTCCTTTTCGCCCTTGCCTTCCTCTATCGGCGCAAGGAGAGTTTCGGCTTTGACTTCAAGCCGAAGAGCTTTGCAATCCGCTGGGAACATCTGAAGATTTTTCTCAAGCTCGCCCTGCCTGAGATCGTGCGCAGCGCGTGCATCCAGCTGACGCTCATCTATGTCAATTCGCTCATCAACGCCTACGGTCTCGTCGCCTCCGCAACGAACTCCGTCGGAACCAAGATCACCCAGCTCGCCAACACGATCACCTCTTCGCTGAACATGGGCTGTTCCTCTATGATCGGGCAGAATCTGGCCGCCGGAAAGCAGGATCGCGCGAAAAAGGTTGTTTACACCGGCCTCGTGTTCGGACTCGTCCTTGCAACGATCAACTCCGTGCTCGCGCTGACCATCCCGCGGCAGATTTACAGCATCTTCACGGCTGATCCCGAGGTCATCGAGCTCGGCGTCGTGTTCATGAAGGTCTCCATCATCATCTTCTATCTCTCGGCGCTGATGGGGCCCACGCAGGCTATGGTGACCGGCTCCGGATTTGCGATGCTCGGCCTTGCCGTCGGCATTCTTGACGGTGTCATTTTCCGGCTGCTGTTCAGCTATCTGTTTGCAAATCTCATGGGGCTTGAGGTCGTCGGCTACTTCCTCGCCAGCGCTCTGGCCAGACTTGGGCCGGTGATCATCTGCGGCGGTTATTTCATCAGCGGAAAGTGGCGAACGCGAAAACTGCTCGTTGAGAAGGCAGAACCTGCGGAAGAGACAGCCGCAGCGGAGGCCTGATGAAGCCCGCAAGGCAACCAAAATTTCATAACAAAAACAGCGGGAGAGGCCAATTGCCTCTCCCGCTTACATTTTCAATTACAGTCCGCGCTGTTTTGGCAGGTCACGCAGCCAACACCGCTCCCCTGCCCGTCGCCCTATTCCACGACCACCATGTAGTATTCCAGCGAAATGGAGTCCGGGTAGCGCGTTGCATTGCAGATGAACACCCGCTCGTTGAGAATTTCCAGACTCTCGTCATAGACCTCAAACTGCGGCCTTGTGACGCAGTAATAAACCTCCGCCGGGGCAATTCCTCCGGAGAGCACCGTCTCCACATACTCTGCCGGCACGGTGCGGATGCCGTCGTTTTGAATGTAAAAGCTCCGTCCGTCGTGAAGCCGGACGCCGTAACGGGCGGAGAGTTCGGCGCGCCCGTTGGGACGGACGACCTGACTGTCCACACCGTCGGGCAGAACCACCCCGTCGAAGGGCAGCGCAAAGCCCACAATCTCGCCGCCGGTGATGGCGATCAGCTGCCGCCGGCCGGACTTGCCGTCCTGTCCGATGAAGGTTGGCGCACCCACACGGGCGCGGATTTCAAAAGCTTTGATCAATTTCGGTTCCATGCAAAAATCTCCCTTTTCCAGCGTTGCACTTTCCTGCACCCTTTATAACGCACATTCTGTCCGCCACTTGCAGCGCATCTCATGCAACAGCACACATCTCACATCGGCGCAGCAGATTATCTGCCGCCGACCAGCGCTTCATACTGCGCGATGGATTCATAGCCGTATCTCTGTACTGTGTTTTCCAGAATCATCTCGCAGATGTTCTTTCCGGCTTCCATAAGATCCTTGAGCTGCTGGGCATAGCAGGAGAGCGTGTACGCCGAATACGTGGCCAGCTCGCCGCGCAGATAGGTCTCCGCCGAGGTCTCGCCCGGCCGCTCTTCTTCCTTCGTGACCGGACGCCCGCCGTCGAGAATCAGCCTCGGATACTTTCGGGCTGACTCCTTCTCCCAATCCACCTGGATGGCGACGATCTCTTCAATGAGCTCCCATTGCGCCTGCGAAAGCACGGGCAGCGACTTTTCTATTCTTGCATACTGCGCGGGCGCTGTGCGCTCCATCATGCGGGCATATTTTTCCATCAGCAGGTTGCGCCCTGCTTCCCGTGCATCCCGAAGATCCTGCCAATAGCTCTCGCGCGTTCTGTCATCCCAGGCGCGGAACTGGGATGAACGCATGATCTCAAAGGTGACCCAATCATCCTGACAGGATGCGCGTCCCCCTTGATTCTGCACCAACTGAAACATATCCCATTCCATCGCCACGATTTCTTGAATCCGCTTCATTTCGTCCATTTGTTTCATCCCCTCTATTCCGCCATAATATGCAGCCGCCGGAGCTCCGGATCCCGGATGCGCGCCATCATGTCGGGGCACAAATCCAGCAAAAAGTCGCTTCCGCCGGAGGTAAGGCCCTGACGCACAAGCTCCCCGATCACATCGGCACAGATTTCCTCGATCAGCGCCGCTTTCCGCACACCGGAGGTTTCGGTGGCAAGATCAGCAAAGCGTCCGCCAGTTTCCCAAAGCAGCGGCAGGCTCCGCAGCCCGCGGTGACACCATTTATAATACGGCGTATAGCGTTTGTTCAGCAGAAAGATCATGGAGATGCCGGTTTTGATAAACTCCGCCAGCGCCAGCTGCGCCGCCACCGGCTCGTTGTGCCGCAGACAGCGCACATAATTGTACTGCCCGGACTGCGCCATAATCGCCGCGCGGGCAACGATCTTTTTGATGCGCAGATCTTCCGGATAAAATGCCAGAAGCTTTTCCCGGATCGCAGTAAACTCGCCCAAGCCGTCGCGGAAAACCGCGCCGTTTGTAACGGTGGCCAGATAGCTCTCCGGCAGGGCGCGCCACTCCCGCATAGTCTCCGGAGCACGATTCAGGCCGATGAAGCGGGCATAGAACGCCCCCACCGGAAAAACGCCCACGCGTCCGTCCCCCTGCTCACTTTGACTGCGGGGCGGAAAGCCCGCAAAGCTGCGGGGCAGCGCCTGATAAGCGGCCTGAAGCCGCGCGCCGAAAGCCGCATAATCCTCCTCGCTCAGCCACAGGCAAAAGCCCGGGCCCCAATCATGATCACGGGAGATTTCATCGTCAAAGCCAAAACATTCAGAGCCCTCGCCCACCAGCCCCGCCGCGATGCGGGGAAGCTCGGAAGCAAACTGCGCCTCCAGCATCGGCAGACCCACGGCTTCAAAATATTGTCGGGACAGTTCCAGTCCTTTCACGGTTCTATCCGCCACCTCTCAGCTTGTATATTTCCTATGGATTTAGTGTAACAACCCCGATTTCTTCTGTCAATAGTGTCTATACCTATTGATTGATTGGCAAGTCAATGTTAAAATAGGGAAAAATGTATACTGTGAACGGAGGTTTCTTCTATGTTTGATTTCAATATTCAGGCCTTTTACGATGCACTCGACCAGCACTACACAGCCTGTGACAACGCTGCAACGGAGGCTTTTTTGAAAGCGCAGCTTGAGCGTGTGGATGAGCTCGGCATTCTTCTCGGCGTCGGCGGCGGCTGCCCCGCCTGCAGAACAGAGGAGGACGATCAGCTCACCGAGCAGGAGCGGAAACTTCTGATTCAGCGCAGCGAAGCGCGCATCGCCGTGCTCAACGAAACCGCCTGCTTCTATCGCGGCATCAGCCGCTTCAAGCCCTGCATTGAAGCTTTTGAAGCACTGATGGCGGAAATGGAATTCTGCGGTCTGAATGGCACGGAGCAATATGCCCTCGCCGTGATCAATATGGCCGGCGCTTACCGGCTGCTGTGTGAATTTGACCGCGCGCTGGAGCTGTTTGATCTTGCGCAGGGCATTCTTGATCAGCTCGGCTCTTCCAACGATTACGGCTACGCGAGTCTCTACAACAACCGCGGCCTCGTCTATCAGGATCAGCGGGAGTGGCCCAAGGCGGCGGAGCATTTTGAAAAGGCGCTGGAATATACCCGCCGCGTGGATGACAATGAGGCCGAGATCGCAACCGCTCTGTCCAACATCGCCCTGGCCTATCACCGCATGGGCAACACCGATAAGGCAAGAACCGCCATTGAGGAATCGCTGGCCATCTTTGAGAAGATTGACGACGGCAAGAATCCGCACTATGCCGGCGCGCTGAACACCTATGCCACCTTCCTCTACCTCGCGGGCGATTATGCGCGTTCGGCGGAATACTTCCGTCTGGCCGCCGAGATAACCAAGCTCATCTTCGGCGAGAACTGGGATTATGCCGCTTGCTGCCGGAATTGCAGCATGGCGCTGTCTCAGCTCGGCGATCACGAGAACGCAAGGCTGTTTGCCGTCATGGCGGAAGTCGCCATGTCCTGAAAAACGTTAGCAAGTCAAAATTAATCATATCATGGAGGTACAGAAAATGAGAGAAAATCCCTATCTGGTTCGCATGGAAAACCCCGAGGATTGCATGTTCGTCTCCGATCGGGACGGCATCTACTACCGCATGTTCAACGAGCCCGTCACGGCGCTGCTCAAGGACGAGATGGACTGCATGCACTTCAATGAGCCGTCCGTCCGCCAGGTCAACTACCATGAGCACACCTACGGCACCGAGACCTTCATGGTCAGCCAGGGCAAATTCCTCTGCTACTGCATGGGCAGCGGCTTCTACATGAACCCCGGCGACATTCTGCATATCCAGCCCTGGATGGGGCACAGCTTCAACCCGGTCGAGCCCAACAGCCGTCTGAACATCATGTTCATGGGCATCAACCAGCAGTATGGCATCACCCGCGTGCGCAAGCGTCTGCAGGAGAATTTCCCCGGCGTGTATGAGAGCGAGGAATTCAAAAAGACCTTCGCGCCCGTCAATGCCGCTGCGAACACCCGCACACCGCCGGCCGCGAACATCGTCGACCCCTCCAAGGTTTCTCAGCTCCGTCTTGCCGGCACCGGCATCCGCGAGCATGAGTTCCCCGGCGCGAAGCTTCACCTCAAGATTGCCCGCTATGAGACCATGGGCGTCAAAGAGGTCTGGGATCTGTTCCTCAAGCCCGGCTTCTATTGCGAGTGGGATAACTTCCTGCCCGAATACCGGATGTTCTATGTCACCGGCGGCAAGATCCATTGCTCCGTCAAGACCTCCGCAACCGAGACCTATGAGTTCGACGCTGAGAAGGAAAACATCGTCTTCATCCCGCCCTACACGCCCTTCAAGTTCACCGTCGTGGAAGAGGCGCACATGTATGACCTCGACTGCCCGGCGAGAGTGCAGGATCTGTGCGAGGAGCTGGAGAGCTGGAAGGCGAACAATCCCGACGCCGAGATGGACAAGGAAAAGCTCTTCGAGCTGTTCCGCGAGTATAACTTCAGCTGCACGGATATTGGCTACGACGCGTAATTTCCCAATCAATATGTAGGCAGAGGCGGGGATTTCCCCGCCTCTGTGTGAAAGGTGGATACCATGTACTCCGAAAAGTACCCGAACCTATACAGAGCGCTCAAGGTGAAGGGCGTCGTGCTGAAAAACCGCATCATGTCCGCCCCAAACATGCTCTTTCACACGGTGGACGGCAAGCCGACCGATTATTACGCCGCCTATCTGGAGCATAAGGCGCGCGGCGGCGCGGCCATCGTCAACCTCGGCGAGGTCTCGGTGGGCGACGGCGCAAATCACACGCCCGAAATGCACAAGACCGATAACGCGCTGCCCCTCTTTTCCGAGCTTGCGCAGGCGATCCATGAGCATGGCGCGCTTGCCAGCGCGGAGCTCACGCACGGTGGCGGAAATGTCAAGCCCGTTTATAACAAGATGCAGCCCATGGGTCCCGTGGACACGATCAGCTCCCGCGGGGATCCCGTCCGGGCGATGACGCTGGAGGATATCGAGCTGGTCTGCAAGCAGTATGCGGACACAACGGAATACTGCCTGCACGCGGGCTTTGACACCGTGCTGCTGCACTTTGGCCACGGCTGGCTGCCCGCGCAGTTCCTCTCCCCCATCATCAACACCCGCACGGACGAGTTCGGCGGCAGCCTTGAAAACCGCATGAGATTCCCGCTGATGATTGCAAAGGCCGTGCGCGAGCGCGTCGGAGAGAAGCAGCTGCTGATGATGCGCATCTCCGGCAGCGAGCGTGTGGAGGGCGGCTTCACCGTCGAGGATATGATCTCCTTTGTCGAGCAGGCGCAGGAATATATTGATCTCGTCGAGGTTAGCGCGGAGCAGATGACAAACTTCATGTCCTGCACCTATCTCCCCCTCGGGCTGAACACGGACCTCTCGGAGGCGATCAAGAATTCCGGCCGTGTACATATCCCGGTCTACTCCATCGGCGCGATCCTCTATCCCGGACAGGCGGAGGAGATTATCGCATCCGGCAAGGCGGACGGCGTTTCCATGTCCCGCGCGCTGATTGCCGACCCCTATCTGCCCGAAAAGGCCTATGCCGGTCAGGAAGAGGACATCATCCCCTGCGTGCGCTGCCTCAACTGCACGGGCAGCGACAATGATTCCCGCCACTTCATCTGCTCGGTCAACCCGCTCATCGGGCGCGAGGCGCGCCTTGGCTTTGGCGAGGATATGGAAAAAGCCAAATTTGCGCGCAAAGTGCTCGTTGTTGGCGGCGGCCCCGCCGGCATGCAGGCTGCAGTCACCGCTGCAAAGCGCGGGCACGAGGTCATTCTCTGCGAAAAGTCGGACAAGCTTGGCGGTATGCTCAATTTCACGAATAACGACAGCCTCAAGCATGACCTGCATCGCTACAAAGACACAATGGTGCGTCTTGTTGAAAAATCCGGTGCACGCATCATGCTGAACACGGAGGTCACGCCCGAACTTGCTGCACAGCTTGGCGTGGACGAGATCATCGTCGCCACCGGCAGCAAGCCGATCGTTCCGTCTTATCTCAAGGGAATTGAAAACGCGCAGCACATCACCGAGATTTACGCAAATCCCGAAGCGGCCGAAGGCGACAAGATCGTCATCATTGGTGGCGGTCTTATGGGCGTTGAGGCCGGCATGCACCTGCGCAACCTCGGCAAAGAGGTCACCGTTCTGGAGCTGCAGGACGATATTGCGCGCGATGTCTATTTTGTCTACCGTGCCGGTTTGCTGCGCAAATTCCGCGAGCTCGGCGTCACCGCCGTGACCGGTGCGCGCTGCAAGGAGGTCGAGCCCGGTGCTGTCGTCTATGAAAAGGACGGCCAGCTTTGCCGCGTCGAGGCGGACAAGATTTTCTACGCCGTTGGCATGACGAGCGAAGATGCGCTCTATTTCGACCTGGAAAAGGTGAATGCGCGGCTCTCCCTCATTGGCGATGCGAAAAAGGTCGGCAAAGTGGACGGTGCGGTGCACGGCGGCTTCTTCGCCGCGCTCGATATCGGACGGCTTTAATCGCCTTCCTCTGCCTCTGCACTTATTGTCTGCACAGGTAAGGCGATGGCTTCCGAATCCGGAAGCCATCGCCTTGCGAAATACAACAAAAACTCCCTCTCTCGGGACTGTGTTTTCACAGCCTCGAACAGAGGGAGCTTTTTTATTGTTCGTTTATCTCAGGCCTGTTGCGGCTTTGTCATCGCAGCTTTGACAATGTCAATCAGCACATCCGCGCAGACCACCAGATCCTCCGCCGTGAAGACGGCGGGGAAATTGTCGGAATACAGAATCTGCGCATTGGGCGGGAATTCCTCGTCCCCCTCCCACACAAAAAGCTGCATGAAGAGCCCCGGCAGAAACTCCGCCTGCCAGCCGGCATCACCGTGCTTCACTTCGCTTGCGCCAAGACTCTGCATCGCGGCGGAAAAAGCCGCCAGCCGCGTCCCAAAGGTGAAGGCTGCGCGCTTGAGACATCTGCCGGTGAAGGGCTGGATATAGGTATCGCCCCAGGGCGTCTCCCGAAAAGAGAGGAAGCGCCCGGTAGTGGCGGCAAAGCCGGGAGCAAGCAGAAAGCGCATCATCAAAATCTGCGCCGCTACGCTGATTTTCGCGGTCTCCCCTGCCCCTGTCCGGACGGAAAATTCCGGCCAGGCGAGCACATATTCCTCTCCCAGCATGGTGAGACGGAAGACCTGCTGCTGCGCATCAAAGGGCACTTGGCAACGCACCGACGCCTCGGCCGGATCCATTTCCCGCCAGAGCGCGGCGTAATGCGCAAAAGGTACTTCCTCCTTGTTGTTCCGCTTCTCCATGTCAGGCCTCCTGCACGCTGTGGGGAAACAGCGAAATGTCGGTATGCGGCAGGAAACAGGCCGCCACAAAAGCATCCATATATCCGGGATAGGTGGAAAGCTCCAGATAGGTCATGTTCGCCGCCAGCGTGACGGTCTTCTCCTCCGCGTGTTCGGACAGGGATATGGCATACGCGCCCGCCAGCGAGGAATTGCCGATGTAGGCATACTTCTCCAGCTCAATGTCGGGGAACATGCCGATGTTGATGGCGTTTTTCATGTCGATACCGCTGCCGATGCCACCGGCGACCAGCACGTGATCGATCATGCTCACGTCCATATCAAGACTTTTAAGCATGGTGTCAATGGCCGAGAAAATGGCGCCCTTGGCGCGGATAAAACTGTCAATATCCACTTCATTGAGCGAAATCTCCCGCCCGGTTTCCGACTCCTCCGGGAAAGCAAGGATATAACGTCCCGAACCGTGCTTGTCATACGCAATCCGTCTGCCCTCGCGCGCAAAGTGCCCCTTGGAAGAAATCGCGCCGACGCGGTAAAGCTCGCTGATGAGGTCGATGATGCCGCTGCCGCACAGGCCAACCGGCTTCTGCCCGGCTTCTCCGATGATGGAAAAGTCCGGCTCCATGCTCGAGGTGTCCAGCTTGACGCCCTCGATGGCGCCGTCCGTTGCGCGCATACCGCAGGAGATATCTCCGCCCTCAAACGCAGGGCCTGCCGAACAGGCGCAGGAGATCATGAAATCGCGGTTGCCGAACACCAGTTCGCCGTTGGTGCCAAGGTCGATGAACAGCGTAAACTCATCCCGATCCCACAGCAGGCCCGCGAGTGTGCCGGCGGTGATGTCGCCGCCCACGTAAGAGCCGATGTTGGGCGCAAGCACCACCCGCGCAGCGGAATTGGCCGTAAGGCCCAGATCGCCCGCGCGGAGCCCGTCCCAATGGAAGAAGGACGGCATATAGGGCTCCATGCGCACACTTTCGGCAGACACGCCGACAAAAAGATGGTTCATCGTGGTGTTGCCCGCGACAGCCAGCCGCAGGATTCGCCGCGGCTCCACGCCGGCGCTTTTGCAAAGCGCAGAGAGCACGGGGTTGACCGTTTCATGAATCACGGCCTTTTGCAGCCGCTCGCGTCCGCCGGGCCGGGTCTGCTCCACGATGCGGTTGATAACATCCGCACCGTAACGGATCTGTCCGTTGCCGGAGGAGGCTTTGGCCAGCAGCTTCCCGGTCTTCAGATCGGAGAGTACCGCAGAAACCGTTGTGGTGCCGATATCGATGGCAACGGTGCACATCGGCTCGTCCAGCGCCGAAATATCCAGCGCAATGAAGGAATCTCCCTTGCGCAGGCCGGAAACATATACGCGGAAATCGTCCTCCCGCAGCACCTGCGCAAGGCGGCACATGCACGGGAAGCTGATCTCCACCTGCTCCACGCCCAAGGTGGCACACAAGGCGTCCGTCAGCCGCTCGTTATCAGGCCGGGTATCATCCAGCGTGGGGACATCCATCTCCAGCCGGACACTTTCAAAGTCGTTGGAAAAGTCCACGCCCGCGCCTTTGACGTCAGTCATGAGCTTTGCAAAAATTTCTACTTCCTCACCGGAGGAGAGGTCCGCCGTCTTCATCCGGCTCTGATAGGCAGAGGCGATGTCCGGCACCAGAACGGTCACATCGCCGGCAATGCGGCTCCCGCAGGCGAGACGCCAGCCCTCAGCCAGCTCAGCATCGGAGATGTGCTGGGACGGCAGGCTGTCCAGCTCGCCCTCCAGCACCCGAACGCGGCACTTGCCGCATGCGCCGTTGCCGGAGCAGGGCGCATCAATCGGCACATTCGCAGCGCGGGCGACATCCAGAAGGATATCGCCCGCATTTGCTGTCACCTGAATAAGTCCGCCGGCTTCATATTGAAAGATGACTTCCGGCATAACTTACATCAGGGGATCCATGGACAGAACGGGGTGGTCTTTCTCCGTGAGGAACTCCATCAGAGCCTCGGGATCCTCGCAGATCGTCTCATCCGCGATCTTATCGCAGAAGTTCTCAATGCCGTAGAGCTTGAGCGCGGTCTCATTGAGTCTGGTAGCCACGTCGTCCTTGAGCTCCTTGGGCATCCACACGATACGCTTGATGCCGTCCTCCGCCGCTGCGAACTTCGGGGAGGCGATGAAGCGGCGACCGTGTCCCATGAAGCCGGGCGTCTGCACGCCGCCGCCGGTCATGGAGGCCAGCTCACCGAAGGTCATGCCGGTGGGCGTCATGCCGCCGAACTCACGGTTGACAATTACGAAACCGTTGGAAAGCGGCTCGATACCGCAGATGCACTCGAAGCAGCCGCAGGAGGTCATGGGATCTTCCATGATGGAGTAGAGCGTGACGGTATCCACCGCGCCGTGCGTTGCGGAATGCACCATCTTGTCCACCGCCTCGTAACGGCCGGTCTTCTCGTCAATGCAGCCCTCCTTCGGAATCGGCTGGGAGGGACCCTGCGGGTTGAGCTCAAAGGTCGCCTTGGCATCCAGCCAGGAGACAGCGCCGCACAGGCCAAGACGCTCGGGCGTGACCACGCAGCAGTGGGCAGGCGCGAAGGACTGGCAGAGGATGCAGGTGTAGAACTGGTTGACGGACTCGTCGGTCATGGATTCCAGACGGGCATCACGCGCTTCGTAAGCAGGCAGAGCCTCCTCGTTGAGGATCTTGTTGACCTTCTCCGGATCGGTAACCATCGTGACCTGGCACTTGTCAACAACCGCGTCGAACTCGTCCATAATCATGACGTACAGCACCTCGCCGAAGTGCTTCAGGCGCAGACCCTTATCGTAAGCATCCTTGCTGATGCGGATGCGGAACTGGTTGCGCTGGCCGGTGTGCATAACACCTTCCATATAGTTGAACCAGGTGTGGATCTTACGCTCGATGACGGATTCAAAATCCTTCTGCATCTTGGCGCCGGCCACCTCAATATAGGTTGCCAGAGAGTATTCCTTGGCGCCGGAATCAATGTCCGGACCATCAACCGTGATCTTGTGATCCTCGATCTCATCCATGGCGCGCATGGTGAGCAGCTCGCAGGTGTAGTTCTTGCCGTAAACGAACTCGGCCTGCGTATCGGCGCGGCGAATAACCTCGCCCTCGAAGGCGGAGGCAAAAGCCACGGGGATAGGCAGTTCCTTAACCTTGATCTTGATGTTGCGCAGCTCCAGAGAACGCTTGACGGTCTCGTCATGATTGGTGACGGACTCCAGCGCGCCGGGAACCTGCAGGTCGCCCAGATCGAGGTCCGAAACCACGGGGAAGCCGAGCGCGATGGCGCCCGCACCGGCAGAAACGACGACCTCATTGAGCGCGCCGAAGGTGTTGACAAACGCAGGCACGCGCTCCTTGGTGTAGGTCAGCAGCGCAGCCAGATCGCCGGGCTTGACGTTGCCGAAGATCAGCGCGGCGCGGATCGCCACGGTAACAACATGGATAACGGAAGTGACGTCATGACCCAGCGGCACAACGCGCAGCTCCAGGCCCATCTTCACGTTCTGCTCGATGGCCTGATCAATGCACTCGCCCACCAGGAAGGTCAGGATGCCCTTGGACTGATAGTCCTTGACGACCTTCGCCACATCGGCGGCGTCGTCCGCCTTGCCCAGCACAACGGCAACACCGGGGATGTCACCCGTGACCAGCGGCACGCCCAGAGAACGGATAATGGGATCGGGCACAAAGCCAATGCCGGCTTCGTCGGCATAGGGCTGCGCGCCGTCAGCGAACTTCAGGCCTTCCAGAATCTCCGCGCCCACCGCAGTGGCCAGGCCGGCGTTCAGGGCATCGCCCAGCTCCGGCTTGTTGGAAATCAGGCTCTTGAGAACCTCTACACAGGCAGGCAGGTCGCCCAGCTTCTGCACCTTGACGCCGGTGGCGGCGTAAATGGTCGGGAAGAAGTAAGCGGTGTCGGGGAACGCGATCTTCGCGTCCGCACCGTACTTGGCAATGGCGTCGTTTACCGCGCCTTCGGTCAGGCCTGCAACCGCGTTGGAGCCGGCAAAGATCAGATCTGTAAGTGCACTCATGCTATTTTCCTCCTTATATTTTATAAATGTTTTATAAAGAATATGTCATTTCCCCCCGCATTACGCGGGGGGAAAGCGTGATGCTCAGATGTCCAGATAGGAATCCGAATACAGTTCGTTGTTCTTGAAGATATCGCAGGTGCGGATGGTTTCCATCAGGCGCAGATCGCAGGGGTTGACGATGGCGGAGGTCAGACCCTGCATCATGGCCATGGCAACCAGAGCCGAATCCATGATAGGACGCAGCGCCTTGGGTGCACCGTTGGAGTTGTTGGAAAGGCCGCCGGTGGTCTTCAGGCCCTGATCGGCGATGCTGCGGATGGCGTGGAGAACATCCATCTGCTTGTCCTGCATACCCTTGACCACCAGGAACAGCGGGTCAAACCACAGGTCGTCCGCATCCATGCCAAGCGCCAGCGCGCGGTCAAGCATGGTCTGGCAATGCGCCATGCGCTCCTCGTTGTCCTTGGCAATGCCGTCGGCAGAGCACAGCGCGACAACGATGGCGTCGTTGGCGGCTGCCAGATTGATGTTGTCAATGCGGCTTCCGGCGTCAGCGGAGTTGATGATGGGCTTGCCGTTCGTGCGGTTGTAGACACGGATACCGGCCTCGATGGCCTTCTTGTTGGCAGTATCCAGCGCCAGCGGCACGTTGTTGAAGTTCTCCTGCAGCGTACGCACAGCCCAGGTCATCAGCTCGGGGCCGTTCTTCTCGGCGGGGCCGATGTTTACATCCAGATAGGTTGCGCCGGCAGCGATCTGCTCGGCAGCGCGCTTGAGGATGGGTTCCGGATCGAAGTTGGCCATCGCCTCGCGGATCACGGGGCTGATGCAGTGGATGCGCTCACCGATGACCACGAACTTCTTGGAGGACGGGTCGCGGTGCTTATAGGAGACTTCCTGCGGGATGATCTTGACCTCGGGATAGACCAGCTTGGAGTAGTCCACCGGGCCCTCTTCCTGCGTCTCGACAGCCTTAACAGTTTCCTTGGACTTGGTCTTCGCCGCAGCTTCGGCAGCCTTGACATGCTCGCCGTCCTTGAGGTACTTGGTGATCTCAACCGCCTCGCGGGTGCCGACCACGACGTTCCAGTCGGGCAGCTTCTCGGCGATCTCGCCCTTGAGCACGGCAACCTTGCCGGGGATGATGAGGGTACGGTTGCGGATCTTCTCCTCCACGCCGAGCTCGGCAAAGCCCTTCTGGATCGTGGAAGCGGAGAACTTGCCGGCTGCCCATGCGGTCAGAACCGACATGCCGGAGGCATCGGTGATAATGAGGTTGACGGGCACCTTGGAGCGCTCCAGCTCGCCGGAAACCAGGAAGTAGGTCAGCGCGAAGTCCACCGTCGTCATGCAGGGATCGTCCGGGCCGGCGCCGTTCATCGGGTAGATGCCCGGGGTGACCTTCATGGGCTTCTGCGGGTCGGTGTAGATGTTCTGACGCAGGCCGCACAGAGCCAGCGCCTCGGCATAACGGAACTCTTCCATGATAAGGATGGAGCCGTATTTGACCGTGAACAGAGAAGCAAGCGCCGTCTGCAGATGCATGTCGCCATGCGCCAGCTTGTTGAGGTTAACAATGGAGGGATAACCGCAGCTGCGGTCGCCGTCCTTCAGCGCAGTGCGGCGAAGCAGCACGGCGTTGCGATAGGTGTTCTTGATGTCCGCACCGGTGACGTCAACAACAAGGTTCTTGTTGCCGGCGGCCTCCAGCTTGGAGATCACCTCGTAGCTCTCCTCAATCGTTTCGCCCTGCACGCCGAGAATCGCGCCGGCTTCCTTTGCAGCGGCGTTCATCGCTTCCCAGTTGTCCTTATTCGCGCCGTTGAGGATGGGCGCCATGCCCTTGCACTCGGCCAGCGCAGCCTTGGCGACCTCAGCGTCGGTGCAGCCGAGCACCAGCGCGCGGCCCGCCGCGACGGCCTTCTTCACCAAAGATACGTATTTGTCCGCACCGTTTCCGGCATAGTTGAGGTGGAGAACTTCCACGTGCATCCGCTCGCCGATGCGCTCATAATCCACCTTGGCCATCTCGGCAATCTTCGCGTCAATCACATCGTTCTCAAGGCCGGTGCACAGATCGACCGCGAACAGGTTGCGGGAAACAAGGGTCTTCTCGTGGCGGAACAGCACAGTCTCGCCACCGAGCTTATAGGCGTTTTCGCCGGCGCCGAATTCGACGGTCTTCATCGGGGGCGCGGTGGCCTCGCCGAGGATTGCAAGCGACTCAGCGCTGAAATGGGGGCACTTCTCCAGCGGCAGCGCGCCCTGTGCAACCTTCATGCAAAAGGCCATACAAGTGGGGCAGCCGCACTCCTTGCAGTTGGTCTTCGGAGAGAGCTTAAAAATATCCAAACCTTTCAATGCCATAAGACTTGTGCCTCCTTTCTCACATCAACGCGGAGATCATCTTATGGATCGCCGCGATGGATTCGGGATGAGCCAGAATGACCGCATCGCTGCCGCCGGCAAGGCAGGCAGAGGCGGTGGTGATCTCCATCTCGATGCCGCGTTCCTCGGCGCATCCCCATTCGGGAGCCTCGGACTCGGGCAGCATGGATTCCTTCACCGACCAGGTCTCGGAAGAAACCGGCGTGACGATCGGCATCTGCAGCATCTCGTCGCCCTGCTCGAGTGCGGTGGCACGCACACGGTCGAGCGTGGAGGACAGATATTCAAAGCCGTAACCGGCAGCGGCAGAACCCACGTTCATGACCATGCTCTCCGGCTTGACGCCGAGCTGGGTCATAATCACGTTGAGCTGCTTTGCCAGGTTAAGGTCCACGGCGGACTCAGCGCCCACCTTGTGACCGTAAGCCAGCGCAACGGACGCGCCGACCGTCTTATAGTTTTCCTCACGTGCGGAGAGAATGAGCACGTTTTTGCTCTGCAGAGCCTCGGCCATCGCCGAAAACAGCTCCGCGTCCTTTTCCACGTTCTTGCAGCCCATGATCACCAGCGGCATCTCGACCGCAGCGGCAACCTCTTTCGCCTGCGCGACGCAGTCCGCCACAGACTTGTTCAGTCCGTTGGGATCGGCGCCCTCGAAGGCCAGGCAGAGGAAGGACACGCCTTCCAACGTCTCCGCCCGCTTAGCCATTTCGGCCATGCCGGTGCAGCCGGCATAGAAGCTCGCTATACCGGGGGCAGGAAAGCTCTCCGGCCAGAGGTCGGAAATCTCCGCACCGATCTTGGGCTGGATCGTCTGCTGCTCGTCAAAGTTGTAGAACGGAAGCACATTCACACCGCCGATGACGGTGCTCTTGTCACCGACTCCAATCGTCACCTCATTGATGCGGGAGCCGAAGACCTGGGTCTTTGGCGCAAAGGCCATAAGTATACATCCCCTTTTCTTTATTAAAGTCTCCGCTTTGCGGAGAAGGTATCGCAAAGTATTGCTTTGATTACAGTCCCAGATTTTCCATCACGGCGGCAAGCGCCCGCTTGACGGGCGAATCCTCCGGAATTTTGGAGCTGGGTTTGCCGTCACAGTCGTATTCATAAACCGTGTCATCGTGCGGAAGGACGCCGGCAAGCGTGAGTCCCTGCAGCGCGATTTCTTCCTTCACGCCGTCACTGAGTACGCCGCCCGGCGCGCGGTTGACAATGAGGAGCATTTTCCCGGGCTTGAGACCCAGCTCGTCCACCATCTTCGCAATGCGCCCAACCGCCTGAATACCCCGGCGGGAACTGTCACTGACCAGCAGCATGACATCCACATGCGGCAGCGTGCCGCGGCTGATGTGCTCCAGGCCCGCCTCGTTGTCCACGACCAGATAACGGTAGTTGCCGACATATTTGTTGATCTGCGTTTTGAGCACGCCGTTGACATAGCAGTAGCAGCCCTGTCCCTGCGTGCGGCCCATGACCAGCATGTCAAAATCGTCTTCCTCGATGAGCGCATCGGCAAACTTGAGTTCGGCATAGTCTGCCTTGGTCATGCCGGCAGGCACCGTGCCCTTGAGCTCGGACTGCGCCATCTCCTCGCGGATCGCGCCCAAAGTGGTTTCCACTTCAACACCAAGAACCTCGTTGAGGTTGGAGTTGGCATCCGCGTCCACCACCAGAATCGGCCCCTTCTTCTGCCGGATCAGCCGATCGATAATCATGCCGCTGATCGTGGTTTTTCCAACGCCGCCCTTACCGGCGACTGCAATCGTCTGTGTTAACATGGATCATTCCCCTTTTATACGTTCCCGTTCAGTCCAGCGGGGTGAAGTGAAAAATCTGCAGCAGGCCGACGCCCTCCG
The DNA here is from genome assembly GCA_015068035.1 of Oscillospiraceae bacterium. GTDB lineage: Bacteria > Bacillota > Clostridia > Oscillospirales > Oscillospiraceae > SIG483. The sequence continues at coordinate 30,002 of SVLI01000007.1, forward strand.
CCGTGATGACCTGGCATCCATCCGCCAGTTCCTCAACCGTCAGACAAATATCCCGATCCCGCAGCAGGGTGCGCACATAGGCCTCCGGACTTTCCACATCCACTTCCTGAAACAACACGTCCCGCATCTGATTGCGTGCGCAGTCGTTTTCGATTTTACGCACAACCTCGTATTTCATCGCGCTGCCAATCCTATTCGGTGAGGCTTGCAAGCACGGCGGAAAGGCGCTCGTTGCCCTTCTCAAAATCAGCAACGGCCTGCATCACCTGTTCATAGGCGGCATGCTCGCCGCGATCATCCAGCTTTTTGGCAAGTCCGGCCAGTTCGCTGGCATGCTGGGCATTGTGGCCGACCATATATTTCATCAGGGCCAAAAGCTCCTTCATGGGGTCATGTTCCCCAGCGGTGTGCTCGTGGTGATGATGGTGATGGGTGTGTTCGGAATTCGCGGACATGGCACTGTTCTCCTTACCGTAATATTTGCATGGAGCACCATTAATATTTGCATTTTGGCTCCACTCCATAGTCGGTTATCATTATATAACATAAATTGGCAAAAGTCAAAGGAAATTCGCGCGCAGCTCCAATATCAAACAGCAAACAGAAGCCGAAGCAGATGAATAGGCGCGGAAGCCGTCGAAATCCAAAAAATTCTCTTGAAACTTGTCGGGTGAACTGCTATGATTGATTGTAAATATATATTGGTGAATTACTGTGCCAAATTCCAAAAAAGGAGCGTTTTCTGCAAAGTGCTGAAAGACACCTTGGGCGGCAAAAACACACTCCGCGAATACGTGGAATGGAAAATTGCCCTACTTCGCGATACAAATCGGACGATGCGCGACATGTTCCCGCTCATGTTCTCCGAAACGAACAACATCATGTGCGAGAGCACGGACGGTTACCGTGTACACAAAACGACCTACGGCGAGAGTCTGCAGCGGGTCCATATCAAAACAGCAAAGCTCATCCGGCTGCTTGAAGGCATTCCGCTCGCTTCGCCGGTGGGGCTGTATATGGAAAATTCGCTGGACTGGATTGAATACTTTTGGGCCATCCTGCAGGCCGGTTACAAGCCGCTTCTGATGAACATGCGGCTCGATGATGCAACGCTTGAAGGCGTGATCCGGGAGCTGAACGTGCAGGCCGTGATCTCGCAGGACAAGGCATTTTCTGTGCGCAATCTTCACGCTGCGGACATTGCGGAAATGGGCAAGCCGGAGATTGCGCCCGATCCCGATGTTTTCGCGGACGAAGTGTTTTTGATGTCCTCAAACTCCTCCAATCATCTCAAAGTTTGCGGCTACACCGGCGAGCGGTTTTACTGGCAGGTCTGCAACAGCGCGAAAATCCTGCAGATGGGCCGCTCCATCCAGAAGCATTACGAGGGCAACCTGAAGCAACTGACGATTTTGCCGTTTTATCACATTTTCGGTCTGGCGGCCGTGTATCTCTGGTTCTGTTTCTTCTCCCGGACGCTGGTTTTCCTTCGGGATCTCAACCCGAAGACCATACTCAGCACCGTGAAAAAGCATAAGGTTACGCATATTTTTGCCGTTCCCGTGCTTTGGGAACGCCTGTATCAGTCCGCGATGCGGGAGATCCGCTCGCGCGGCGAAAAAACTTACGGCAAGTTCACGCACGGCATGCACCTTGCCGAAAAACTTAACGCCGTTCCCCCGCTCGGAAAGCTGTTTTCCAAACTTGCTTTCCGTGAGGTTCGGGACAACATTTTCGGGCCGAGTGTTCAGTGCATGATCAACGGCGGCGGCGCCATCTCGGCTGAGGCGATGAAGTTTATCAACAGCATCGGCTACCATCTCGTAAACGGCTACGGTATGACGGAAATCGGCATCACCTCGGTGGAGCTCTCCGAGAAAACGAAGCAGATAGTTCTGGGTTCTGTCGGCAAGCCTTTCTCCTCGGTTGAGTACAGTCTCAACGCCGAAAACGAGCTTCTGGTTCGCGGGAATTGCCTTGCGAGCGAAATCTATCAGGACGGGGTCTGGCGCAAGCTGTCCGCAGATGAATGGTTCAACACGCAGGACCTGTTCACGGAGCGAAACGGCGATTATTACATTGACGGCCGGACAGACGATCTCATCGTCTGCAGCAACGGCGAAAATCTCAACCCCAATCTGGTTGAACCGCTTCTGACGGCGGACGGGATTGAGCAGGTCTGCCTGATCCCCGCGGAGAATGTCTCCGGCAAGGCGGTCCTTCTGTGCAAGGTCAAGCGTTTTGCAAACAGAGATGCTCTGCTTGCGGTGCGCAAGAATTTGACCGAGAAAATCCGCACGCTTCGTCTCGACGGCGTCATCAGCGGCATCGTGTTTACCTCCACTCCCCTGCTGGAAGCGGACGATTTCAAGCTCAACCGCAAGAAAATCCGCAGACGTTTTCAGGCCGGCGCATTCCGGCTGATCGACCTTAGCGAGGATTCGCGCGCAATGGAAGAGGAAGACCGGGAGCTGGCAAAGGAAGTGGCACAGATTCTTGCCGCAGCGCTGGACCGTTCTGCGGATGAGATCACCCCCGACACGGATTTCTTCCTTGATCTTGGCGGCAGCAGTCTGGACTACTTTGCTGCCATGACGAATATACAAAACGAATACGGCGTACCTTTCCTGGCAGCCGATGGAACGGGCGCTGCAACCGTGCGCGAGATCGTGACTTACATCAAAGCCAACGCGTAAATCCGATCTTCCAGAAGGGCAAAGCGGCTATGTATGATTTTTATATTGATCAGTGAGGATGAATAGAATGGAAAAGAAATTTGTTATTCTTTGCGACGGATCCTGCGACCTGACCCGCGAACTCCGCGAAAAATATGACATCGAGTATATGGCCGGAGTTTTTTCCTATCCCGACGGTTTTGAGGAGGTCGGTTTCCTCGATTGGGCCGATTGTCAGCATATCCCGAACTGCACTTCGGAAATTTTCTATGAGCAGCTCAAAAAGAATCCGACCGGCTTCAAAACCGCGCCGGTTTCCCCGCAGGCCTGCTACCGCGAGATTGAGAAATATGTCAAGCAGGGCTACGGTGTCATGACGCTGTCGCTTTCTCAGGCTCTTTCCGGCGCCTACAGTTTTGTTCTGATGGCGAAGCAGAATATTGAGAAGAATTACCCGGATGCGGAGGTTTACTGCATTGACTCCCGGCGCTACGCCTGCGCAATCGGCCTGCTGGCCATTCATGCCTCCATGCTCCGCAGCGAGGGCAAGAGTCTGAAGGAAACCGTGGATTACATCGAGGCGAACAAAATCCGCTTCCACCAGGCCGGCTGGGTAGACGATCTTTCCTATCTGGCCAAGCAGGGCCGTCTGACCAACTCCAAGGCCTTTTTCGGCTCGCTGATCGGCCTTAAACCCATCGGGGAGCTGGACAGCAACGGCCTGACAACGATTATCGCCAAAGTCAAGGGTGAAAAGCTGGCCTTCAAGGTTCTTCTGTCCTATATGGAACTGGTGGGTGAGGATCTGGGCAATCAGGTCATCGTCATCTCCCAGTCGAACCGGAGAAAGCAGGCCGAAATTTATAAGCGCATGATTGAAGAGCGCTTCCATCCGGAAGCCGTCTATATCAGCGATGTGTTCCCGCTCACCGGCGTGAACGTAGGCCCCGGCCTGATGGCGGCATATTTCATGGGCAAGCCCATAACCGAGGGTCTCGTCGCCGAAACCGAGGCCATCAACAAGGCGATTGAACTCAACTCCAAGGCGTAAGCGAACATTTCAACAAACGCACAGTCGACCCCCTAAGATATATGCGAAGGTGATATTGATGCGGATTATTCGATCAAAATGGAAACTGTTTTTTTACGGCATGGGCGCCATGGGCGTCAACATGCTCAACCTCATTGTCGGTTCCTATCTTTGCGACGCGCTTATGACCGAGGGCTTCGCGCAGGAGATTGAATACTGGACCTATGCCAACACGACGCTGGTCGTGGCGGGAATTTGGTCTGTTCTGATTGCGGTCTCCAAGATACTTGATGGCTTGATTGACATTCCGCTTGCATCTTTTGCGGACAACCTCAAATCGAAATGGGGCAGACGGCGGCCCGCCCTCCTAATTGGTCTGTTTCCGATGATCCTGGCTTACATCGGCTTTCTCAATCCCATCGCGGGGCCGGTCAAAAGCCTTGTCAACACCATTTGGTGCGGTGTGATGCTCTGCATTTTCTATTCGTTTTACACGCTTACCATGGGCACCTATTACGCCACGTTCTCCGAGATCGTGGATAATGACGGTGATCGTCTCTCCCTTTCCAACTTCAAAACCGTTTTTGACATTGTTTACTACGTGATGGGTTATGCACTCATCCCGCTGATGATCTCTGCGCGCATCAACATCCGGATCGTCGGCTACATTTTCCTGCCGCTGGTTCTGCTGATGCTCATCCCGATTTCCCTCATCAAAGAACCCTCGTCCCTGGACAAGGACCGCAATGATGCACAGAAAAAAGAAATTCATGTGGGCATGGTGCAGTCCTTCAAATACTGCATTGCCAACAAGTCTTTCGTGATTTGGATGGTAATTTACTGTTTCCTGCAGTTCGGCCTGCAAATTTACATCACCGGTCAAAACGTATACTATTCCGGCATCATGAATCTTCAGGGTTTTCAGATGACGATTCTGATGGCATGTGTCTATGCGCCGGTTCCGTTCACCCTGATTTTGTATAACCGCATCGTCCGAAAGCGCGGCCTGCGGACAGGTTATCTGTTTTCGCTTTCTGCTTTCACCATCGCCATGGTCTTCATGCTGATTTGCCGGGCCGATATTCTGAAAGACGTTACACTCCGGCTCGTCGTTGCCGCAATCGGATCGGTCATTTCATCCTTCGGCATCGGATGCTTTTTCTCCATCAACTACACGGTCCCCTCTTCGCTCGCGGATGCAGAATATCGGCAAACCGGCATCACACATCCGACCATGTTCTTTGCCGTGCAGGGGCTGTCCTCCGCAATCGCCACGGCGATCGCAACGGGACCTGTGTGGGTTAATCTGAAAGGTGCCGGACTGACATGGCTGCTGCCGGTTGTTGCCATTGCCGGAACTGCTGTGTCTTTCGGCCTTACGTTCCTGCTCCCGAAGGAACTCGGCATGATCGGAAAAACGCCGGACGAAGAAACCGCCGGATAAACCACAAACAACTGCAAGGATACGATTTGATTTATGGAACATTTCTGCATTGACGGCATTGTTTTTGCGCAGATGCTTTGGAACGGACTGAAGAATCTGAAGCTCTGCGAAAGTGAGATCAACGACATGAATGTGTTTCCCGTCCCGGACGGAGACACGGGCACAAACATGCGCAGCACGCTGGAATACGGCTTGCGGCAGGCGGAGCCTTGCCCGGAGTTGGGTGGCTACCTCGCTTCGTTTGAAAACAGTGTCCTTCTTGGCGCGCGCGGCAACTCGGGCGTCATCCTGTCCCAGATCTTCAAGGGCATCAGCTCGGCGCTCACGGGCACGGCGGAAGCCGGAGCTTCGGAGTTTGCCGATGCCCTCACCCGCGCCTATAAAACCGCATACGATGCCGTCCTCAACCCGGTTGAAGGCACGATTCTGACCGTCGTGCGCGAGAGTATTGAAAGCGCAAAAGCACAGATGCCATCCGACGCTTCTGTGGAGGAACTTCTGCGCCTGTATATCGCAGAGATGCACGCTTCCCTGCTGCGCACCCCTGCCCTGCTGCCCGTTCTCAAAAGTGCAGGCCTTGTGGACAGCGGCGCGCTCGGCTATATCCGCATTCTTGAGGGCATGCTCATGTCGCTGCACGGGGAGATGCTCCAGCTGGATGAATCGTTTGAAACATCGGCGGTCGCGCCCCCCATTGACGACAGTTCCTTCACCGCCGACTCCTCGTTTGGCTACGGCTATTGCCTGGAATTTCTGCTCCAGCTGATGAATAACCGCACCGACGTGCAGAACTTTAACGTGGACGACTACACCGCCCGAATTACGCCTTTCGGCGATTCTTTGATCGTTACGCAGGTGAAGGACCGCATCAAGGTTCATATCCACACCTTCAAACCCGAACATGTTATGGAACTCAGCCGCAAATACGGAGAGTTTCTGACCTTTAAGCTTGACAATATGCAGCTGCAGCATAATGAATTCAGCGCTGCGAAGAAAGAACACAAGCCTTTGGCTCTTCTCGCCGTTGCGGATGGCGAAGGTTTTGCCGAGCTATTTGAGGGCCTGGGCTGTGATCTTGTTCTCATGGGCGGAAAAACCATGAGCGTGTCGGTCGGGGAATTCATCGAGGCCTATAAGTCACTGTCTGCCGATCGCATCCTGATCCTGCCGAATGACAAAAACATTGCCCGCACGGCAAAGCAGGCCGCGCAGATATACGGCGAAGAAACACTGGAATTTCTTGACACGGAAAACATGGTGCAGGGATATTTCTCCCTGGCCTCTGATATGCCTTGCGATGACATCGACGAGCGCATTGCCTGTCTGCGCCAGGGCTGCGACGGCGTGGATGTGATTGAGATCAGCCGCTCCACGCGTGATATTGTTTATAACGGCGTGGAGTGCCGCATCGGTCAGGTCGTCACGCTTATCAACGGAGATGTGAAGTTCTGTGGCGAAGATGTATTCGCCGCGGTTGAATCCGCACTGGAAAGCATGGACGCCAACGAGCGGGACACCGTGGTTGTCTTCACCGGTAAAGATTATGGGGACAACGATGCTTTGGAGGCCAGGCTTGTAGAGCAGTTCCCCGATGTGGAGCTCCTGCTGATTTACGGTGGGCAAAGCACCAGCGAACTGATAATCGGAGTGATCTGAATCATGGAAATCGTCTTATGGATCATCGTAGGCCTTCTGGCCGCGCCGCTGCTGTTCTATTTTTTCCCGACATTTTTGGTGTCCGCCGTTTTGTATCGACGGACTTTGGTGCGCGAATCGGCAGAATCCTGGGGACGGGCCTGCAGCGAGCCGGAGGACGCCGAGACGATGGATATGTTTCAGCGGGGCCTCGCCTGGCGGGATGCGCATATTTCTTTTAAGAAAGATGTACATATTGTCAGTGAGAAACTCAATCTTTGGGGCGAGTATTTCGATTTTGGCTATGACAAGGCCGTGATCATCATCCCCGGGCGGATGGAAAGCTGCTTCTACTCCCTGTATTATGCAGCGCCGTACAGAGACGCCGGCTACAACGTGCTGACGATTGACAGCCGTGCGCACGGACTTTCTGACGGGAAGCGCAGCGGCATCGGACTTCGGGAATACCGTGACGTGATCGAATGGGGAAAATTCCTCACAGAAACACACGGCGTGAAAGAGATCGTGCTGCACGGCATGTGCATTGGTGCTGCCACGGCGCTCTATGCCCTGAATGCAGCGGATGTTCCCGAAAACTTCACGGCCATCATCGCAGACGGCATGTATTCCACCTTTGCTGAGTCCTACCGGCGGCATATCGTGGAGCGCGGACATCCGGCTTTTCCGTTCCTTTGGGAAGTTATGCTGATCGAGCGGATTCTGGTCGGTGTCGATGCGATGCACAACGGCCCGATGTACTGCATCGATCAACTCAAAAAACCGATCCTTTTCCTTTATACAAAAGAGGACAAATATGCATCTCCCGAAATTGCGGAGATGCTTTACGGCAAATGCGTCGCGCCGAAGAGACTTGTCTGGTTTGAAAAGGGCAAGCACTCGCGCATCCGCATCAATGCCGAGAAAGCATATGACGATGCCATAACGGCATTTCTTGCGGAAAAGGCTGTGCTGCAGCCGGAAACAGCCGCGGTGAATCCAGAAAGATAAGAGGCGTTTGACATTGCGAAAATCAAAAAAAGTCTACTCGGGGCTTGACAGTTTGCCGCACGGCATGGCATCGACCGAGATCACGCCCGGTTGTGTGGCTTTGGAGGGCGGGGCACTGCGCGGCGTCTACACCTCCGGTGTGCTGGATGCCCTTATGGAAGCCGGCATTAACTTCCAGTGCACAGTCGGCATTTCCGCAGGCGCACTCACCGGAATCAACTACGTCTCCGGTCAGATCGGCCGCAGCGCCGCGACAAGCCTGCGCTATGCGCGCGACACGAGATTCATGGGGCCCAAGGCCTATCGACGCAACAAATGCATCGTCGGCTTTGATTACATCTACAACGAGATCAACAAGGCATACCCGCTCGATAAAAAACGTTTTTTTGACCCGGCGCGCCGTTTTGTTGCCGTTGCAACGAACTGCCGGACGGGCGAGCCCACATACTTTGACCGCGACACCTGTTCGGACATTTTTCAGGCCGTGAAGGCCTCCTCCTCCATCCCCTACGCCTCGAAGATGACTATGATCGACGGCGATCCCTATCTGGATGGCGGCTGCTCCGTCAAAGTTCCGTATGCCTGGGCGCTGGAGCAGGGCTATGAAAAAGTCGTCGTGATCCGCACGCTGACTGCGGACTATCGCAACCGCGTCACGCCCCGCATGTATACCGACAAGGTGCCGCTGCTGATGGGCCTGTTTTACAGGAAATATCCGGAGCTTCTCCGCAAGCTTATGGCTACCGAACCGCGTGGCAACGCAGAGTTTGAAGAGATGCAGCGTCTGCATGACGAAGGCCGGATCTTTATGATCTGCCCGTCCAGAGACCTTGGGTTCGACATGGTCATGCGGGATATGGAAAAGCTCGGCGCCATTTATTATCTCGGCTATGAGGACGGAAAGGCCGCCATAGAGCCTTTGCGCGCCTACCTCGCCAAATGAGCAAATCCCCCTGTGAAGGGAGAGAATGAGAATGAAATTTACCTTTCTCAGCAAGGCGTTTATGGCCTTCGTGCGCATAACCGGCCTTATTCCCTACGCGCTGTGTTTCAAAACGAAGGTTCACTGCGCGAACGGAAACCGCGCGCTGCGTCATCCTAAGGGCAGCGCCATCATCATTTCCAACCACACCTCGGTGTTTGACTACGCGGTGCTGTTGTTTACCTATCCGCTGCGATACATCCGCTGCCAGATCGCGGAGCTGATGTTCCGCAAGCCGGTGATCGGGCCTTTCCTGCGCGCGATGGGCGGCATCTACGTCAATCGGGACAGCTTTGATTTCTCTTTTGTGGAGGAATCGCTGGAGATTCTGGATAACGGCGGCGTTGTAGCCGTCTTTCCTGAGAGCCGCATCCCTTTGGCGGGCGAGGCACTGCCCCTGCCGTTTAAGCAGAGCCCCACGCTGATCGCCGCGCGCAGCCGCGCTCCCATCTATTTGATGTATACCGACGGCTGCTATTTCAAAAAAAAGCGGGCGCATGTCCTGCTGGACGGCCCGGTATATGTGCAGGATTTTTGGGACGATACGAAAAGCGAAAAAGAAAACCTCGCCTCGGTCACGGAATTGCTTCGGAAGAAGATCGCAGAGATGGGGCAGGAACTTGAAAGCCTGAAAGCAAAGAAGAAGGAAAAGTGAGCGCTGCAAATGAATCCATGCAACACACAAAATGAAGAAAAAAAAGAAAAGAAGCTCCGCGCAAAGCTTCTGAGCCTCCGTTATTTGGTGTTGGACAGCGGCAGAGTGATTGCCGGTCCGTTTGTCCTGCTTTATTTCAGGCCGAAGTTTTACTATGAAAATGCGGCCGCCCGCAGGAAACTGCGCGGAAACGCGCTGGTCATTGCAAACCATCCCGGACAGTTTGACTGCGTGAAGCTCCTTGTCGCAGTCTGGTACAGGCGGCTGCACATAATCGCAACAAAAGATATCTTCGAGCGGAGCAAATTCGCCAACTGGTTCTACACGCAGTGCCAGTGCATCAAGGTGGACAAGGACAACTTCAACTATGACACCTTCCTCACCGTACAGGAGCGGCTTGCCGGCGGCTGTGTCGTGGGGCTGTTCCCGGAAGGACAGGTGAGCGCTTCGGACGAGGGTGTTTCCGCGTTCAAATCCGGCGTAACGCTTATGGCGATGAAAAGCGGCGCACCCGTTCAGCCCATTTTCATTGCAGAGCGTAAAAACGTGTTCCAGCGGCTGCGCATCGCGGTTGGTGAACCGATTCACGTGGACGAGCTGAGCAAGGACAAGCCGGCCATGCTTGCGATTCAGGAAGCCACGCAGAAAATCCGTGAAAAAGAACTGGAGCTTAAACAATTGATAGATACAGAAAGGCAGGAAAGATAACATGTACGACAAGTTCAAAGATTACACCGAGCCGGAGAATTTCGCCAAGATTGTCGATTACGGCACAGTCGGCGAAATGTGGGCTTATGTATCCAAGCAGTTCGCGCAGAACACCGCCATCGTATACGGCGAGAAAACCTACACTTTCGCCGAGCTTGACAGCGACGTTGCGCATTACAGAGCCTTTCTGCTCTCCCAGGGCGTTAAGAAGGGCGACTGTGTCGGCATGCTGCTGCCGAACAGCTACGCCTTTGCCAAGGTCTTTCTTGCGCTGACAACGCTGGGCGCCGTGGCCGCCGTTCTGCCGCCGCAGCTTCCGGCGGAGGCCGTATTTGGCTGCGCGATGAAGTTTGGCATGAAAGGGCTGGTATATGCGCCCGGCCTCGCGGAAAAAACCGCGGTACTGCAGAAGATGAATCCGTCCTGCCTGCTGCTGGACAGCGACGCCGCCTTTGACGGCACCGCGCCGGCCGGCGAAGTGCTGCCCAAAGATCCCTGCGCGATCATGTTCACGGGCGGCACCTCCGGCAAGAGCAAGGGCGCGCTGCTCTCGCATCAGGCCGTGATGGCCGGCACGCGCAACGGCTGCTACGGCGTCAACCCCGCGTTTGAACAGCGCTACGTCCTCGTTCTGCCGCTGTCCCACGTTTTCGGCCTCATCCGCAATCTGATGACCTCGCTGTACTCCGGCAGCGGCCTGTTCATCTGCCAGGATACGAAGGACATGTTCCGCGACATCGCCATGTTCAAGCCGACCATTATGGTCCTTGTTCCCGCGCTGGCCGAGATGGCGCTCACCCTCTCCAAGCAGTTCGGACGGAACATGCTGGGTGACGACCTGAAATACATCATCTGCGGCGCCGCGCCGGTTCCGCAGTACCTCGTGCGGGAATACCACGCCATGGGCGTACAGATGGCGCCCGGCTACGGCCTCACGGAGAGCGCCAACCTCGTCAGCGGCAACCCGGATGCGATGGGACATCCGGACTCCGTCGGCATCCCCTATGCCGGCCAGGAGATCAAGTTCGTCGACGGCGAAATCTGGCTTAAGGGCATCAACATGATGGAAAGCTATGTCGGCGAGCCGGAGGAGAACGCTGAGGCGTATGAGGACGGCTGGTTCAAGACCGGTGACCTCGGCCGTCTGGACGAGGACGGCTTCCTCTACATCACCGGCCGCAAAAAGGCAATTCTCGTGCTTCCCTCCGGCGAGAACGTCTCCCCGGAGGAGGTTGAGGCCTGCTTCAACGCCATTGATCTGGTGCAGGACAGCCTCGTGTACTGCGATGAGAACGGCGCGCTGGTTCTGGAGGTTGTGCCGAGAAGAACAGAGATGGCCAAGGTCGAGGGTGACGCCGGAAAGCTTCTGCAGGAGCAGATCGCCCAGGCAAACAGCACGCTTCCGTCAATCAAGCGCGTCAGCCGCGTTGTGATTCGCGAGGAAGACTTCAAGCGCAGCCCGAGCATGAAGATTTTGAGGGATCAGAAATGAGCAGAGAAGAAATTTTTGAAAAGCTGAAATACATTCTGAAGTACACGCTTTCGAACGCGGACGAGATTTTGCCCATCGTCACGGAGGACTCGGATTTATACGTGGATCTCGGCCTGACTTCAGTCGGTATGCTGTATATCGTCATCTCCGTTGAGGAGATGTTCAAAATTTCCATGAGTAATGCCAAATTTGACGATTTCAAAACCGTCAAAAACGTCATTGACTATCTGGAGAAGAAGATCAATCTATGAAATGGCTTATGAAGGACCCGAAGCCGGGCGATATTCTTCGGGTTGAAAGCGGAATTTTCATGCACTTCGGCATCTATGTGTCTGACGAGGAGATCATCCAGTTCGGCATGCCCCCCACCTCCCTTGAAGACCTGCAGGGGAAGGACATCCGCATTTGCGTATCCGACATTGATGCGTTCTGCCGCGGTGCGTTTGTGGAGGTCGCTTCCCTGAGCTTTCAGGAGAAAAAGAAGGCACGCAAGCCGGCGGATGTCATCGCCTATGCGCGCTCGAAGATCGGCATGGGCGGATATGACATCCTGGAAAACAACTGCGAGCACTTTGTAAACGACTGTGTTTTCGGCAAAAAGTTCAGCGAACAGGTCGACAAGGTCAAGCGCAACACTTTCCGGCGCATCCCGTATATTGACCTGTACATTTCGGAAATTCCCGCTTCTCTCCCTCCCTGCCCGCTGTTCCCGCCCGAACGGCAGGCAGAGCTGGACGCCTGCGGCAACGAAAACGTCCGCAGGCAGAGGCAATACGCCTGGCAGGTTTTGCGCTTCGCGCTGAAAAAAACCTGCAGCATCGACATGCGGGAAAGCGACATTCATAAAACGGAGAGCGGTAAGTGGATCTGCTCTGACGCCTGCTTCTCCCTCTCCCACTCTCCCAATTTCGTTGCGGTCGCTGTGGCGAAAATGCCTGTCGGCGTTGATATTGAGGAGCTGCCGGATTTGCGCATGGAGGAAAGGCTCTATGAGCGCATCGCAACAGAAGGGGAGCTTTCTTCGCTTGGAGCTGCTCCCTCCCGGGAGGACGTTGCGCGCCTGTGGACGCTCAAAGAGAGCGTTTTTAAGCGCATCGGCACGGGACATTTTTCTCCCTGCAGCATCAACACACTGACGGAATCCGCCCGCTGCTTTCGGGACAATGCCTTTGATGGGCTGATGATCGCCGTTTCCGCCGAGTCGCTCGAGTGCATAAACGTCTATCACCTCAGTCCCGAAACGGAGGCGTGCGCGGACTTTACGCTCACGCCGGCTTCCGTTACGACGGCCTGAAAAATGCTGTAAATGCAAAAAACTGTTGCAGGGAAACTCCTGCAACAGTTTTTTAGTTTATTTCTGCCGTATGTTTAATATGCGAACGCCGCGGCAATAATGATAACAATCCAATAGAAGATCATGCAGATGGACGCAATCAGTCCGACGATCGACGTGATCCTGCCGACCCTCGCAAAAGCTGTCGTAAAGCCAAAGGTAACAGCTCTTTCCTTTGCGGAGCCGGACTTCTTCATGCCGATGATCGCCAAAACAAAGCCGGCCACGACGGTCCAGCACGTGCACAGGGAAAGGATGCCGAGAATCATTGCGGTGATGCCCAGCTTTCTGGAATCGTCCACCTGCGCCGTGTAAACAGGCTGCTGTACGTAAACGGGCTGCTGCGCATACTGCTGCTGCACGGGCGGCTGCACATAAACCGGCTGCTGATACTGCGGCTGCGCGGGCTGCTGGGTGTACTGCTGCTGTGTATAGACGGGCTGCTGATACTGCTGCTGGTAGACAGGCTGCTCATAAACAGGCGGCTGCACGGGCTGCTGTTCGTAGACAGGCTGCTGTGCAGACTCGACCGTTTCGTTCAGATTGTTCTGCTCGTTCATGTTCATATCTCCTTCACATAGAGTGTGGCTTCAGTATAACAGGCCACAAATCACAAGTCAAGTTTGGCATGCTGCTGCATGGCGGGAATCAAAGGCTTCGTACATAAGAAAGGAACGGCTGCTTATGCCGAAAAGGTTCAAAAAACTGGTCATTATGATTGCCGCCGCGGTGCTGCTTTTCGCGTTTGTGATTCCGGAGGCTGCGGCCATTGTTGTCTACAATTCCATATTCGGCGACCGCTACGAGCCCTATGCCCCGCTGATGTTTCACATGGAGGATTTCCCCGGTCTGGAGCGCACGCGCTACAGCTTCCCCTCGGACAGAGGGCAGACGCTGGTCGGCTATCTTTTCCGCCGCGGCGCGGAGAAGCCCAAGGGCGTCGTCGTGATCTGCCACGGTCTTGGCGGCGGTGGACAGATTGACTATCTGGACTGCGCAAACTGCTTTGCCGAGAACGGATACTGGGTCTTCGCCTATGACGGAACGGGCAACGGCGAGAGCGAGGGCAAGGACGTGCGCGGTCTGCCGCAGGCTGTGATTGACCTTGACTACGCGATTTCCTTTGTCAAGGAGACCTTTTCCGATCTGCCTGTCATGCTGTTCGGGCACAGCTGGGGCGGTTACGCGGCGGCAAGCGTGCTGCAATATCACCCGGATGTGAAGGCGGTTGCCTCGGTCGCGGGCATGAACTGCTCAGCCGATCTGATGCGTGTCTACGGGAAAGAGGCCGCCGGCTTCTTTGCGGACATCTCCATGCCGTACGTAGATTTGTATGAACGCCTGAAATTTGGGAAATACGCTTCCGCCGCCGCTCTGGACGGCTTTGAAGCCTCCGACGCGGCCGTGCTCATCGTGCACAGCGAGGACGATGCCCGGGTTCCAATCTCCATCGGCTATGAGCTCTACTATGAACAGTATGCCGACTCCGAGCGCTTCCGCTTCATCCGCTACACGGACCGCGGACACGGCTACGTGTATGCTTCGCAGCACGCAGTGGATTATCTTGATGATTTCTATGCGGGACTGGAGGCCTGCGAGGAAAACGAAAAGAACGCATATGTCGCCCAAAACCTGGATTGGACGCTATGGACGAACCGTTTGGACGCCGAACTGTTCTCCGAAATCGTCAGCCTGTACGACAGTACGCTGGAGTCTGTTCCAAATCAGGACAAATCCGCATAAATCACACCCCCACCGGGAATACGGCAAACCGCCGTTTCCCGGTGGGGGTGTTTTTGTACGCTTTTTTCATAACTGCACACCGCGGTACTGTACACCCCGCGGCAATGATGTTATAATAGGTTAAATTTTCATAGGAAGAGAAAAGGAGTGTCAAAAATGAAGTATTTTAAGTATGGCTCCCCCGCCCCGATCGCATATGCCGACTTCATGGCAAAGAACAAGGTTCCCCCTGTTGAGAAACTCAACATCTGCCACGAAAGCATCGTTCCGGACATGATGAACGTCTGGTACGAATACATTCCCGCATCCTATGATGGAAATACGCCTCTGCCGCTGATCGTGCAGCTTCACGGCGGCGGTATGGACGGCAGACGTTGGGCCGATATGACAGTCTGGCATGTGCTGGCTGAGCGCAAGGGACTGATCGTGATTTATCCCAACTCACCGGACTACGGCACCTGGCGCTGCGACGACCGCGATGTGGAATTTCTCTATCAGCTCATCGCACTCGTCTGCGAAAAATACAGCATCGACAAAACCCGGATCTACATGCAGGGCATGTCCAATGGTGACATGATGACGCTTGCCTTCACCATGCAGCACCCGGAGATCTTGGCTGCCGCAGGATACTCCACCGGCCCCTCCGCACACATGTATGTGGATGACGAGCGCCCGGTCGGTGCCCTGCCCGCCATCCAGATGCGCGGCGAGCTTGACCTCCTCTCCCAGCAAACGGAGGCCGAGCCACTCGATAAATATGAGATCCGCTACAACATCAACGACTTTAACCGCGAACTCTGGCAGGATGTGAACGAACTGGACGAGCTTCCGCTTCTGACGCTGCGCGGGAAGGACAACTTCATGCGCTTCAAAGGCGAGACGGCCGACCTCATCAACTGGGAGATCGTGGGCTGCGGCCACAGAGAACCCGCCGACATGGCGCAGGTTTACTGGGACACACTGTATTCCGGATACATCCGCGTGGATGGGCAGCTTGTGCGCAGAGACTTTGAGGATCCGCTCACGCCCGACGAAGACCTCGTTGCCATCGCGCTCGGCAGCCGCAATGCCTTTGTTGGCAACAAGGTCGTGCAGATGACGGAGCTTGACTCCGGTGTTGTGCGTCTCCTTGACCCGACCATGAGCATGTATAAAAAAGTGGTCGACCCCAACGAAATGATGGAAACCCCTGCGCTTTTTGCTCCGGTGGAATTCTTCGTGGCCGCCTTCGGCGCCAAACTCAGCTATCTTGATTCCGGCGACTGTGCTGTTGTGGAATTCCCGGATGGGAATGTTGCGATCTTCCGGTCCGACTCCCTTCTGGTTGAATACAACGGACGCTTCCGCTCCATGCGCAAGCCGAGTGTTCTTCTGGGGGGCAACTTCTATATCCCCGTGGGTGAATTCTGCGCGGACTTTATGAACATGTTTGTGTCCCAGGCGGCAGATGTCATGCTGATCTCCGGCCACGCCGCCATCTTGGGCCGCTACACCGCCAGAGTGCTGCGCAGAATCCTCGGTGGTTACGTCCGCGCCATTGAATAGTTCACTGCAGCGCAGCATGGCTGCCTGCGACAATATCCAACGGAGGAAACCATGTCCAAAAAACAAAACCAATCCGTACCGCCCGCTTCCGGGCCGTACCGGTCCAACAGCCGCCTGATCTGGCACTTTCTCAAGGGCTGTAAGCGATATTTCCTCTGGGGCATTCTGACGCTTGCGCTCGTATCCGTTCTGGAAATGCTCAACCCGCAGATCATCAGCTTTGCCATCGACTCGGTGATCGACTCCATCGAGCCGACGGAATTTCCGCAATTTCTGCTGGATTTCATTGCGAAAATCGGCGGTAGGGACTATTTCCGCGCGCATATGTGGGTCATCGCGCTGATGATCATTCTCATCGCGTTTCTGGCTGTGATGTTCCGGTATTTCTACCGTGTTTTCAATGCCAGGGGCGGCGAGCGCTTTGTTGAGCGCATCCGCAACGCGCTTTACGGGCATATTGAAAGCCTGCCCTATGCCATGCTTAACGAAAACATGACCGGCGATCTCATCCAGCGCTGCACCTCGGACGTCAACACCGTTAAGCGCTTTATCTCCGAGCAGCTCACCTCGATCGTCCGGATCGTCATCCTGCTCGCGCTGGCGTTTTTCTTCATGTTCCGGATGAACTGGAAACTGAGCCTGATCGCCGCCGCTTTCATCCCGGTCATCGTTTTGTATTCCCTGTTTTTCCGCATCCGGATTGAGCGCAATTTCCGCCGCTGCGATGAGGAGGAGGGCGTGCTCTCCACCGTCGTGCAGGAAAACCTCACCGGTGTGCGCGTGGTGCGCGCCTTTGGGCGGGAAAAGTACGAGCTGGATAAGTTCCGCGCCAAAAATGACCATTTTCGCGACAGCTGGATCAAATTGGCAGATCTGATGAGCTTTTTCTGGAACTTTGGTGACCTGTTCTCCGCGCTGCAGGTGATGGCCGTTGTGCTGTGCGGCACGGTGTTCTGCGTCCGGGGCGAGCTGACGCCGGGCAATCTGATCGCCTTTATCTCTTATAACTCCATGCTGATCTGGCCGGTGCGGCATCTCGGCCGGACAATCAGCGAAATGAGCAAGGCCAACGTCTCCATCAACCGCATCCGTTACATTCTGCTCATGGAGCCGGAAAAAGACCCGGAAAGCCCCGAAATGCCCGATATGCGCGCGGACATCGTCTTCGATCACGTCGGCTTTTCTTACGCAGACGGCGTCAAAACGCTCAACGACGTCTCCTTTTCCATCGGCAGCGGCCAGACCGTTGGCATTCTCGGCAGCACGGGCAGCGGCAAATCAACGCTTATGTACCTGCTCACGCGTCTGTATGACCCCGACGAAGGCCGCATCACAGTCGGCGGTGTGCCACTGGAAAACATCCCACGGCAGTATGTGCGCCGCAACATCGGCATTGTGCTGCAGGAGCCCTATCTGTTCTCGCGGACGCTGGGAGAAAATATCCGCATCACCTGTGCGGATATGCCGGAGGAGACCTTTGCCGAAGCGGTCTCAACCGCAAGCCTCGACGAAACGGTACAAAAGCTCACGAACGGGCTGGATACCGTTGTCGGTGAGCGCGGCGTGACCCTTTCCGGCGGGCAGAAACAGCGCACCGCCATCGCGCGCATGATGACCGGGAAGCCACCTGTGATGATCTTTGACGATTCGCTCTCCGCCGTGGACACCGAAACGGACGCGAAGATCCGCGATGCGCTGCGCAAAAAATGCGCGGGCAGCACCGTCGTGCTGATCTCCCACCGCGTTACAACGCTGATGGATGCCGATCTGATCCTTGTGCTTGACAAGGGCCGAATCGTCGAATCCGGCACGCACGGCGACCTGATGCGCCGTGGCGGCGTTTACCGCCGGATCCATGACATCCAGAATCAGAACATGGAGGAGGTGACGGGCGCATGAGCAAATCACCCCGACGCACGGACGAAGAATATTTCCGCCGTCCCATGCGCTTTTTCGGCTTTAACCGCATTGTCCCCGTCATGCGTCCCTATGCCAAACGCCTTGTTTGGATGACGATCATCGCGTTCATCGGCACCCTGTTTGATATTTTCATTCCGCAATTTCAAAAATACGCCCTTGACACTTTTATTGGCGGAGAAACACTCAGCGGCTTTGCTCGCTTTGTGCTGATCTACGTGGCGTTCCTGCTCGCGCAGGTTGTTTTCAACCTGGTGTCCATCATCATTGCGCAGAGAGTGGAGCTCAACATCACACACGATCTGCGCGAGCGCTGCTACCGACATCTGCAGGAACTCTCCCTGTCCTACTACAACCGTTTCAGCGTCGGCTATATCCACTCGCGCGTAATGAGTGACATTGCCACCATCGGAGAAACGGCGGTGTGGAGCATTATGGAGGGGCTCTGGCACGGCGTTTATATCCTCGGCGTCGCCATTGCGATGTTCGTGATGAACTGGAAACTCGCGCTGGTCACGGTGGCAATTCTGCCTGTGATGGCAGTGCTCGCTGTGTTCTTTGAACGCAAACTCGTGCGCGTCAACCGGAAGATCCGCGAGCTCAACTCCATCATCACCGGCGACTTCAACGAGGGCATCACGGGCGCAAAAACCATCAAGACGCTCGCCATTGAGGAAAAGATGAAAGGCGAATTCCACGAGGATACGAAAAACATGCGCGTTTTCTCCGTGCGCAAGCAGCGGCTGGACAGCATTTTCTTCGCGGTTGTCTCCTTCTCGTCAAGCTTTGCGCTGGCGCTGGTGCTTTGGCGCGGCGGCATCATCGCGATGGACGGCCTCATGCTGATCGGAACGCTCTCTGTTTTCATGACCTATGCCATGAACATTGGTGAGCCGATTCGCGCGCTGGTGCAGATCATCTCCAACTGCATTCACGAAAAAGTCAACATTGAGCGCGTCACCGCCCTGCTGTCCGAGGATTCCTGCGTGAAAGACACGGCGGAGGTCATCGCGCGTTATGGCGACGCTTTCACGCCCAAAACAGAAAACTGGGAGGAGCTGCGGGGTGACATTGAGTTCCGGGATGTGACCTTCCGCTATCCCGACGGCGAGGAAAACGTGCTTGAGCACTTCAATCTGACAGTTCCCTTCGGCACGAACGTTGCAATCGTCGGCGAAACCGGTGCGGGAAAATCCACGCTGGCAAACCTGATCTGCCGTTTCTTTGAGCCCACGGAGGGTGCCGTTCTGGTCGATGGCCGTGACCTGCGTGAGCGCAGCCAGCTCTGGATGCACCGCGCCATCGGTTATGTGCTCCAGACCCCGCACCTTTTCTCCGGCACCATCGCCGAAAACCTGCGTTACGGAAATCCCGATGCCACAGAGGAAGAGTTGCACGAGGCGCTGCGATTGGTGGGCGCGGACTTCGTACTCGATTCTATGGAACTGGGCCTGAGCAGCCCCGTCGGTGAGGGCGGTGATTTGCTCTCCACCGGACAGAAGCAACTGATCTCCTTTGCCCGCGCGATTCTGGCAAAGCCGAAGATTCTGATTTTGGACGAGGCAACCTCTTCCATCGACACGCTGACAGAGCAGCAGATCCAGCGCGCCACCCGGGAAATCATTCAGGGCCGGACCTCCTTTGTGATCGCGCACCGCCTCTCCACCATCCGCGATGCGGACATCATTTTGGTAGTGCGGGATGGAAAAATCGTGGAAAGCGGCAAGCATGCGGAGCTTTTGGCAAAAAAGGGCTACTATTACGAGCTTCAACACAGCCAGTTCCGTGAGGATGCCGCCCGCGCGGCCTATGCCGACTGAGTTTCGCGCAGCAGCTTCCGCAAAAGGCGCGAAGCGTCGCGCCGGGCATCGGATTTTTCTCCGGCCGGCATGACCTTTACGCTGCAAAAAGCCAGACAACCGTGCCGGCAACAGCAAAGAAATCCCCTCGGGATACCGGATAAGCGTCCGGCATCCCGGGGGATATTTTTGTTTCAGCTCCGTTTTGCTTATAACCCGCTCTTATCCAAAGAGCGCATTTTGCGGCACGGAGAATGCTTGCAATCCGGGTAAAGCGATGGTAAACTGTAAGCAGGCAAAGTAATGTTCCCGTAAAAATAATGACAGAGGTGTTGCAGATGTCAAAGGATTTCAACTGTGTTGAAAAAGTCTCCATTGAGGTTCTCAACCCAAAGGGCGCCTTGGCGTCTCCGAAAGTGGAGGGGCTTCATGCGCCGCGCCCGGCAGATTTGAACGGCAAACGGATTGCTCTGCTCAGCGAAAGACCGGACGCCGTAGTCTTTTTTAAGGCTGTGGGCGCGCTGCTGAAAGCGCGCTTTCCGGATTGTTCCCTTGTTTCCTTCCCGTCCTACTGCAATCCCCTCATCGGCGATAACACGCAGGAGGTTGCCGCGAACTGCGACGTCTGGCTGCAGGGCGTAAAGACGGCAACGAACAGCTGGTTCGACGGGGATGTGACGATGGAAAAGCTCGGCAAGCCCGGCGTTTCCTTCAGCGTGGACAGCCTTTGCGCGCAGAAAACCGCCGTTGCCGAGGCAAACGGCATCGGCGCGATCCGCCTGATCTCCGTTCCCTCGCTGGCTTATTCCAAAGCGAAAGCAAATCCGGCGCTGATGGAAGATCTGGCCGCATCTCTGATCGACGAGATCGTGGAGGCCCTCACCTCCCCGCTCACGGAGGCAGAGATCAATCCGCCGCAGCCGGAATATGACGATTCTCCGGTGACCTTTACCGGCGATAGCTATGACGAGGTTTTGGAGCAGTATCAGGATTACTGCATCCAAAACAAGCTTTGCGACGGTTTCCCCGTCATCCCGCCGACGCGCAAGCGCGTGGACGAGATGCTGCGGGGCACCAGCTACGCGCCGGACAAGGAGATCGGCATCGTCATGCCCCGAGGGGGAATCGCGACGGTGGAGAAGATCGCGATCAACGCGGTCATGGCGGGCGCGAAGCCCGAATATTTGCCCGTGATCATCGCCATGCTCGAATGCATCTCCGACCGGGATTTTAACCAGTTCCACATCTCGGCAGGCATTCTTCCGGTCTACTGGATCAGCGGGCCGATCATTGAAGAGCTGGGCATGAACAACGACATCAACTATCTCGGCCCCGGCAACAAGGTCAACAATACCATCGCCAGAGCCGTCGCCCTTTGCCAGATCAACATCGGATGGCGCGATCTGAGCGTCTACGGTTCTCCCGGCGGCACCGGCAAGGCGGACAACTTCACCAACTATCTGATTCCGGAAAACCTGCGCTACGGCCCGTGGGAGGAATCCTACGCCGTATCCAGAGGCTACAAGGCGGAGGAGAGCATTGTTTCCGCCTGTGAGTTCCTTGAGATGCATTACGGCCTCCGCGAGACACACACCGCCTCTTTTGACGCCGCGCTGCGGGCAATCGCAAAAGTCTTCGACGTGAACAAAGTCGATCTCTACGGCTCCGTCGGCGGCAAGGCCCCCGGCACGGATGCCCCGCGCTACATTGTGGTGCTGCATCCGACCTTCGCCCACCAGATTGCGGAACAGGGCCTTGACCGGCGCTCCTTTGTGCAGAAAATCTATGACATGACTGCCATCAACTGGGATAAGATGAGTGAGGAAGCGCGGGCGAAGTTCCGGCAGGAGGTCATTGACGGCAAGTGGGGGCGTCTGCGGGAGGAGGACTGCAGGCCCGGGCTTCTGCTTGAACCCTTTAATGATTTAGACAATGTTGCGGTTCTTGTTTCGGGCAACTGGTGCGGCAGAACCGCGGTGTACAAAACCTCCTGCGGTTCGACGGCCTGGATGGCGGAACGTCCGGCCGATTTTGTCCCCCGCCCGTATATGACCAAGGTCATCCACGGCGCGACCATGACAGAAGCAGGCAAATAAGTTTTCCGGCTTTTGGTGCGTATTTCAGCAAAAACAAGCCGGAAGCCCCGGGATCGGAGCTTCCGGCTTAGCTTTTCTCCGCACTGCTTTTTTGCATAGATCATGTGTGCGTTTTTCACATTTTTTGCAGCGCAAATTTTACAAACGCTTTTTGCTGCGATGTGGTAAAATTATATTTATACCGCACATCCGAAAAGAATAAATGAGGTAAAGCAATGGAACAAACAATTCACGGCAGGATCTACGATATACAGGGTTTTTCCGTGCAGGATGGACCCGGAATCCGCACAACGGTGTTTCTGAAAGGCTGCCCGCTGCGCTGTCCGTGGTGCCACAGCCCGGAATCCCAGTCCTTTGAGATGCAGCTTTCCTGGATGGCGGCACGCTGTGTCGGCTGCGGCCGCTGCGCCATGAGCTGTCCCAAGAGCGCAATTACCCGCGGCGATCCGAAGCCGCCCGGCCCGGACGGCACAGTGACCTACGGCGTCAAGGTGGACCGGAGCGTCTGTGACAGCTGCTGGAAATGCACGGAGGCCTGCCTGCACAATGCCATGTACATCTGCGGCGAAGACTATACGGTAGAGCGTGTTTTGGAGCGCGTTTTGCGCGACCGCCCCTTCTATAAATCCTCCGGCGGCGGCGTAACCATATCCGGCGGAGAGGCGCTGGCGCAGCCGGAATTCACCCTTGCACTGCTCAAGGCACTAAAGGCGGAGGACATCCACACCGCATTGGATACAACGGGCTTCTGTGCGCAGGAGATCATCGACCGCGTCCTCCCCTATACGGATCTGTTCCTGTACGATCTCAAGCTCATGGACAGCGCGCGGCACAAAGAGGTCATCAAGGTGCCGAACGAGCGGATTTTGTCCAACGCCAGGCACATTGCGGAAAAGGGCGGCAAGATGCAAATTCGCATCCCGCTGATTCCGGAGGTCAACATGGACGAGGAAAACCTGCGCGCCACGCTTGATTTCTGTCTCAGCCTTGGCGAAGCGGTCACTTCCGTGCAGCTTCTCCCCTACCATGAGCTCGGCCTTTCCAAGTATGCGCGTCTGGGCGTGACGGAAGGTGTCTTCTCCAGCTATACGCCCGACCCGAAGTGGGTGGAGGAGATCCGCGATATGTTTGTAAGCGCCGGTGTGCCCACCGTGATTCATTAAGGCGCGCGCCGTCAAAATATTGATAAGTAAAATAATAATATAACAGGATCAGAAAGGAGAGTCCCTTATGAAGTATGAGCTGTCCCCCATTTCCCCGAGGCTGAAGCGTGTCCGCGAAAAGTATCGCGCCACGCGCCCCTGGCTGGATGTCACGCGCTACCGCATCGTTACGGAGTTCTATCAGGAGAACATCCAGACCGACGGCATTCTCAAGCGCGCCATGAGCTTCAAGAACCTCTGCGAGAAGCTTCCCATCATCATGAAGGAAGAGGAGCTCATTGTCGGAAGCTATGCCGAGGGTTACATCGGCGCAGCCCTTTATCCGGAGCTGGGCATCTATTCGATCATCAGCATGGTGGAAGACCTCAAGCGCGGCGATGAGAAGAGCTCTTTCCGCGCAACGCCGGAAGTTATTGACTATATCCTTTCCACCGCGGATTTCTGGAAGGTGCACTGCTCCAGCTCCAAGCTGGATGCCTACATCCCCGAGGCCTACAAGAAAATCGCGGGCAGCGGCGTTATCTCCTTCGCGCCGCAGAATATGGCTTCGATGCCTGTCGGCCACTTCTGCACCAACTATAACAAGGCCATCCGCGTTGGCTTCAAGGCGATCAAGGCCGAGGCTGAAGGCTATATGCGTCAGCTGGAGGAAACCGGCTTTGCCGGCGAAGACGCCAGCCGCTATCACTTCTACCGTTCCATCTGCATCGTTTGCGACGGAATCATGCTCTTTGCAAAGCGCTATGCCGCCGAGTGTGCGCGCCGCGCCGAAGCGGAGACAGACCCCGTCCGCAAGGCGGAGCTGGAGCGCATGGCGGACACCATGGGCTGGGTTATGGAGAACCCCGCGCGCGACTTCCGCGACGCGATTCAGGCGCTCTGGTTCTACCAGATGTGCGTCTATCTCAACGCCAACCTCCACGGCTGCAGCATCGGCCGAGTGGATCAGTATCTCGGCTCCTATCTGGAGGCGGATCTGGCCTCCGGCGCCATCACGCGCGCCGAGGCGCAGGAACTCATGGATCTCTACGTGATGAAAACCGCGGAGCTCTGCAGCCCCACCAACTGCGGCAAGATCAAGGGCAAGACCAGCTACACGAACGGCAGCCTCATCACCGTGGGCGGCATTGACGCAGAAGGCAAGGACGCCACAAACACCGCAACCTACATGATGCTCGAGGCCGTCGGCCGTCTGAAGATGGTCACGCCTCCCATCGCGCTGCGCATGAACCGCAACGCCCCGAAGGAGCTTTGGGCCTGCGCGCTGGCAGTGAACCAGCAGGGCGGCGGCGGACTGCCGAGCTACTATTCCGACGACGTGATCATGAAGGCGCTCGTCAAGCGCGGCATTGCCGAGGACGAAGTCTGGGATTACTGCGTTGTCGGCTGCGTGGAGCCCTCTCTGGGCGGCGCGGAGTGGCCCGCCTGCGGCGGCACCGGCGGCGATTCCTTTATGAATCTCGTCAACGTCTTCATGATGGCCATCAACGACGGCAAGAACCCGCTGGTCCGCGCTGACGGCACCGTAAACGAAACGCAGTTTGGCCCCCGCACCGGTTATCTCTACGAGATGAACTCCATAGAGGAGGTCAAGGAGGCCTTCCTCACCCAGCTCAGATACTGGGTGCAGTGGAACGTGAACATGATCAATATCTATGAGTCTGTGACGCCGATGTATATGCCCCGTCCGGTGGTTTCCGCGACCATGAAGGGCTGCATGGAAAAGGGCAAGGACGTCACGGAGGGCGGCGCACGCTATAATTCCACCGGCCTGTCCGCCATCGGCCTCGGCAACGTCACCGACTGCTTCTACATCACTGAGCGCCTGTGCTTCGTGGATAAGAAGTGCACGACGCGCGAGCTCTACGATGCCCTCACGCACAACTGGGAGGGCTATGAGGAGCTGCGTGACTACATCAACAACCGTCTGCCGCGTTACGGCAACGCCGTGCCGGAGGTTGACCGTTACTGCGAGTGGATCGCCAAGTCCTATGCCGACATCGCCAACAGCAAGACCGGTCCCCGCGGCCGCTACTCTGCGGGTCTGTATCCGGTCACGATGAACATCGCGCTCGGCAAGCAGACGGCTGCAACGCCCGACGGACGTCTGTCCGGCGAGCCGCTGGCAGACGGCATCTCCGCCGTGCAGGGCATGGACAAGAACGGCCCCACCTCCATCCTGTGCTCGGTGGACTGCTTTGACCACAGCGAATTTTCCAACGGCACGCTGTTGAACATGAAATTCCACCCGACCGTGCTTTCCAGCGAGGACGGCTTTGATAAGCTGGTGAATCTGATGCAGGCGCACTTCTTCCAGCTGGGCGGCATGCAGATGCAGTTTAACATTGTCTCGGCGGACACGCTGCGCGACGCGCAGAAGAACCCCGAGAACTATAAGGATCTCGTTGTGCGCATCGCCGGCTTCTCCGCTTACTTTGTGGAGACCTTCAAGAATTGTCAGGACGACCTCATCCGCCGCACAGAGCTGGGAATGTAAAGCTGTCTGACATCCGAAAACAAAAAGAAACGGCAAAGGGGCACTCACGAAGGAGTGCCCTTTTGCTGTTTGAAATGCGTGCTGACTAAATCTTTGTATTGAATTGCATGCCATCGATGTAATCTTGACGTATATTTTAATATGGTGTAGAATACTTTCGTAATATTGGAGTTTTTGCCCTTTTGTGTTTTAAGCCACATAATGAGTGATGTTTTGCGCACCTGTGTGCTGGGGATACTTCTAACCCGGTTCATCTACCGCTATTGTCCAGGAAAATCTGGAAATAAGCGTACAATGCCATACCAGTGGCGATTGTTGGTGCCGTGCGGCGGGACTGCTTGTTCTAAAGATGATCCCAGCCAGTCAGCGTGATGTAAGGTGCTTTTTCGACGATGCTCCTGAAAAGCAGAGCCATCGCATACATAACATTCCGGTAAAAGGCTGGATTGATGAGATTCCTGAGAAGCTCAGGACGATGAAAATCAACTTGATTATTGTTTCGATTCCCTCCCTTGATGAAAAGTGGCGGCAGGAGATCCTGCAAATGCTGGCCGGATGGATTGCCCGGTCTTTTTAAATTAAGGCGATATGAATGTTATCGGTCCCAGCCCATAGGCACAAATTTATGGAGGATGTTTTATGAGTGCAATCAGCGGTGTCATCAGTTTGAATCAAGCAGGAATTCCTTATGAAACAGTATTGCAGTTTGATCAAGTCATGCGTACACAGAAGCACCGCGGCCCCTGCGCTACACGTTTCTGCGCTTTGGGCTTTGATAAAAAGACTATACTTGCGGAAAGCACCGCGCAGTTCAATGGCAATTCTGCAATCAAGAGCCTGATTGGGCACAATCTTTTGTGGATATATAAGGAAAAAGCCCCCGTTTTCCATCCCTTCTGCAGCGAAGACAAAACCATAGGCATTGCTTATGACGGGCAAATCTTCAACATTGCTGAAATCAAGGCCGAGCTGACCGCAAAGGGCATCCGTTTCCGATCGGAGACGGATGAAGAAGTTCTTCTGTGCGCTTATGTGGAATACGGCATTGAGGAGATGTCTCGCAAGCTCAATGGTCTCTTCGTTTTTGTGCTGTTTGATCTGAACCGGGACGTATTGCACATCGTTGGCGACCGGTATGGTGCAAAGCCCCTGTATTACACAGTGTCCGACGACAAGCTTTATTTTGCATCTGAATTGAAGGGTCTCATCCAAATCGATGCTCTCAACCGGGAACTCGACCTCGATGCCTGCAACGCACGTTTGATTTTTGCACGCACCGGCAGCCGAGTCCTCCTCAAAGGTGTAAAACTGCTGGCTCAGGCGGAAATACTGACCGCCACCGCAGGTAACGTCAGCAGCAGCACATTCTTCAGTTGGGATTCCTATCAGCGTAACAACGACATGTTCAAAAGCGCAGAGGATGCCATCGCCGCAACGGAAGAGGTTTTTGAAAAGATCGTCTCTCGTCAGCTGGAGAAAAAGCGCATGGGCATCCAGCTTTCTGGCGGTATTGACTCGACGCTGACGGCATATTTTGCCAAAAAGCTGGAACGCGATAACTTCACCGAGGCGGTCGGTATTGTTGACGGAATGGGTGATGCCGGTGAGGAGCGCTACATCCGCATTGTTTCTGACAAGCTGGGTCTAAATCTGCATACCTTCCAGATGAACCCGAATTACTTTGCTGACAACTATGAAAAGATGGTGTGGCACAACGATGCCCCCGTCTATCGTCCCTATTTCTCATGCTTCATGCGTCTTGGCGAGCTCGCCAAGGCAAACGCCGATGTTCTTTTCTGCGGTGAAGGCGCGGACGAATTTGCCGGCGGATACAGCCGTTTTGCTGGCGGCGCAATGGTACCTTTTCTCTCAAAGCTGCAAATTACCAACAACGCTGTCAAGAGCTACCACAGCTACGCCGAGTATGCAGTTATGGCCGGCGAAACCATCACGGATTTCACCACTCTCGGCTACGGCAACGTGGAAGGTCTGCTTCAGGAGCGAATGGATATCTTCAACAAATCCGAAGGCACCAACTTTACCAAGCACCTGAAATTTGAAATCCGCGAATGTCTGCCTGAAGCTTCACTCCGGCAGGACAAGATGACCATGGCAAGCTCCATCCAGAACCGCGCTCCGTTTCTGGATAACGAACTGGTAGAACTGCTTATGACCATGCGTGAGGATTATCTCGTACGTTTTGTGGATCATTCCCCCATGAATCTCGGTACCGATCCCTTTACCTGGATGCAGGGCAAGTGGATACTCAAGGAGATCGTGGCCAAGCACTTCGGCCGTGACTTTGCCTACCGCAAAAAGGCCATTATGAATCTGGACGAGCGCAGCATGCTCACCGACCCGCAGTTTGTGGAATACGCACACGATCAGGTATTCCCCCGTATGAAAGACCGCGGGATGTTCGATGCACAGATGGTGATGGACCGTTTTGACCGCGCTGCAACCATCACTTCCCGAGAGTTCACCAGCATGTGGAAGGCAATCAGCACGGAAACCTGGTGTCAGCTGTTTATTGACAGAAAATAAGGCGTCCTTCCTATGCCAGCGGAGCCTTAACCGACGTCTGGAAGCTGCCATCTCCCGTAAGTTTTTCTTCCCTGCAACATAACACTTCGATGCTGTTTTAAAAACTGATTGCATAGTTTTGGAGGCAATATGTGCGAGAATTCCACACCAGTACCCGAAATCCAGACTAATATCCCCAAACCGAAGGATACTATTTATACCCGATATATCAAACGCCTGCTGGACATCATTCTCAGCGGTGGAGCAATTGTGGTATTGAGCCCCGTACTGCTGGTGCTTTGTATTTTGGAGCTCATCTATCACGGAAAGCCTATTTTTTACGTGCAGCGCCGTCCGGGCAAGGATGGAAAGTTGTTCGATATGTATAAGTTCCGCTCCATGAACAACAAAACAGATGAGAATGGTGTGTTGTTGTATGCACATTTGCGCATTACGCCCTTTGGGCGCTTTATCCGCCGTTACTCTTTGGATGAGCTCGCCGGACTATTTAATGTATTTAACGGTACGATGTCTATAATTGGCCCCCGCCCTCTTCTTGCGGATTATCTGCCCCTGTACACCGAACGACATCAGTATCGTCACAGTGTGCGTCCCGGTCTGGCCTGCTGGGATTTGCGAGAAAACAAGGAACTCACCGCCGATCAGTGGACCTGGAATGCGCAGTTTGAAAGCGATATTTACTATGTGGAAAATGTCAGTTTTCTTATGGATGTAAAGATGGTTCTGAAAACGCTTCAGGTTATCTTTGCAAAAAACGAAATGCGCACCAACGGTGACCGTCTGCGGTATGACGGCACGAATCTCAACGATACAAGAACCTTTGCGCAATTCCTTCAGGATCAGGAGAAGGAACAGAAATAAGTGCAAGAAGCGCAATTCAAGTTTTACGGGGAGACATTGATGAAAATCTTTCAGAAAATAATCTCAAGCAACAGCTTGACGGGTTTTCCCGCGCTTGGTAAAAACAATACCAATGCATTGGATAAGCTTGTGGCTCTTGTGCTCGCAACAGCACCTCTGCTACAGTACTATAAGGGGATCTCCGTTTTCCATGCCGGTTTTCTGGTTCTTATTGTTTGCATCCCCTATATCGGCATCCGGCTGCTGCTACGCATCCGGGAGCTGGAGTGGAAAAATCTTTGGTATGCGTTGCCCCTTGTATTGTTTCAAGTCTACCGTGTAGTTGCGCATGGAACAGATTTTATCGAGTTTATGCACGGTGTGGTGCTGAGCGCTTATTTCATTGCGATAGCGCTCGGTGGTATTAATCTGCGCTATGTAACACTGTCTGCCTGCGTTATCTCGCTTATGGCGGGTTTTTTGGTCATAGTACAAACGATTTCGTACTTTGTGTTTCACACTCATCTCCAGCTAACTGCAACCGGCCTTCTGCTGGCGGAAAGTGAGCAGTGGGTTGCCCTTGCGCAGACAGGAATTATCGGCATTACCGGAAAGGCCGGTCTGCTCTATCGCCCATCCGCCTTTTTTCTTGAACCGTCTCACCTTCTGATGTACAGCATGCCGGTTCTCTTTGTTCTGCTGCTCACCCCACAGATGACGCGTATAAAACGCATCGGTGCGGTAATTATCTCCCTCGGACTGATACTGTCCACCTCAGGAATGGGTATCATGTTGGTGCTCGGTGTATGGATGCTACAGCTTGGCTTTTCGAACGGTAAGGAAAACCATTTGGCCTTTAAAAATCTATTTTGTAAACAGAGCATCTTGCGTTGTTTTGCCTTTTTGATTGTATTCTGTATGATTTGCTTTATCCTGCCGTCCCTTCGCTATGCTGTCTTGCGAAGTGTTATCAGTGACAAGCAGCTTGCTGATATCATGCCAAAGACAAGTCAAACGTTGGCGGATTTTAGAACAAAGGCTTTTGATGAAATATCCACTTCTATGTCCCCCTCTACTTCTACTGAAATAGCAGGTCTTTCAGATAATACTGCTACACCAAGCACTTCAACGGCAATTTCCGGGCGCACCGAATGGCCCCTTATACGACTAAAGCAAATGACTGCATCCGAGTTGTGCACCGGCGTAGGCGATACTTTGCCCGCGAATTATGACTTCCCCAAACCCGGCTTCTTTGCAACCATGTTTAAATACGGAATCATCGGCACCGTGATATCCTACCTTTACTATTTGCTCTGCGCCTGCTATACAAAACACGCTTACAGATGGATTGCGATCATTACAATCCTTCTCTCGTTTGTTGATGCACAATCACACGGAACATTCTGTATGCTACATTATGTGCTGATCCTCATGGGCGGCTGCTATCTCCGTTCGAGAGACCGTGTAGGAAGTACGGAAAAAACATGACCATTACGGCGAGAGTTTTCCCTCTGTAATGCACAAAGTAATAATCAACTTAGGAGTTTCTCATAAAAGCACTGATTCTGGCCGGCAGTCTGCCACAGATTGATCTTATCCAGCAGTTGGAGGACTGCGGCATATACACTATCTTGGTGGATGGGGCAAAAGAGCCTGTTGTTCTTCCCTATGCGGATACCTTTTATCAGGTGGATATTTTCAATGTGGAAATGATAAAAGAAATCGCCCTCTCATAAAAGCCAGACTTCCTCACCACCGTCTGCGCTGGTCAGGTTCTGTGGGTAGCGGCTCAGGTTTATGAAATGCTCGGCCTCCCCTGCTACATTGACTACCATATGGTTCAGCTCGTTTCCGACAAGACTTACATCTTCCTAGAGGACGATATTCCCAGTTCCCGCTATGTTGAGTTCTGGGAACTCGAGTGGGAAAAGATCAATCCCCTCTGATATCCGCTGGTTGTCAAACTGGTGGACGCATGCAGTTCCAAGGATGTCCGCAAAGTCCGGAACAGGGAGAAGCCGAAAACCTATTTCCGGGAGGGCTTTGGGATCAGCCGTAGCGGCGGTGTCATTATCGAGGAATTCTGCGTTGGTGATAAGTTCAGCTTGGGCCGCTACGTGGAAGACTGTGAAGCGAAGCTTCTCCGCGTTTCCAACCGCGAAAAGCTTTGCGTGGATGACCGCTTTATCATTTTCCACGGACGTTTCCCCGCTAATGTCTCCCCGGCACTTACCGAAAGATCCACCACGTTGCTTAGCAGATTGCAGGTGCCTTTGGACTGAAGAACACGCCTATGCTTGTCCAGGTGATCATCGACAGCGAAAATGTATCGGTTCTGGAGTTCTGTACCCGTACCGGCGGCTGCATGAAGCATCTGCTGTTCCGTCGTTCCTGTGGCTTTGATGTGATTCGCACAGTTAT
The DNA here is from genome assembly GCA_015068035.1 of Oscillospiraceae bacterium. Taxonomy (GTDB): domain Bacteria; phylum Bacillota; class Clostridia; order Oscillospirales; family Oscillospiraceae; genus SIG483. The sequence continues at coordinate 61,529 of SVLI01000007.1, forward strand.
TGACCGCACTCCGGGCCAGTTCCCCCATGTGGAGTTGAGGCATCCGGAGAGCGCCATCATTGTCAATGACATCATCTATTGCAACAATGGTGTGTTCTACCATCTAGACGACTTTGACGCGCTCATGGACGAAGAAGTTATTTCGGACTATGCTGTCTGCAGCCCAAGGGCATGACCGTCAACGGCATTCACAGCTGCAGCAACCGCATTTCCAGCTTTACCATTCATGCCGACACGCCGGAGGGGTTCAATCGCAAACAGCGGATTACCGTTCACGCGCAAAGGCAAGCATCCTGTTTATCTCTGTCAGCAGAATCTGCTCCACCTGCACATTGCGTATCTGGTAGGATGTGCATTTTCCTTGCTACTTGCGGTAGAGGTGGTGCACGCGAAATGTTGCTGCTCGTATGTCCACCCGCTGACTCGGACTTGGTACAGTTTCGTACCGCAGTCAGCGCAGAACAGCATTCCCGACAAGACCGGCTTTCGCCCATCAGCGTGAGTCTGCGTCTGCCGTTGCGGATATTCTAGACAATTTCAAAGGTCTCTTGGTCAATAATGGCTTCGTGGGTGTTTTCAAAGATCACCCATTCAGACGGGCCATTGCTGACCTTTTTCTTTGATTTGCAGGATTTCTTCTGGGTCTTGAAATTTACCGTGTGACCCAGGTATTCCATCTTCACTAGAATATCTGCCACTGTGCGATGTTGACATGCGCAAATGTCCTCCATCTCTTAGGGATGTTGTTGATACCCACGCGGCGGAGATGCACTGCAGGAGCAGGTATCTGCTTCTACAACAGCTCCTTCGCAATATGCGAAGGCCCCTTTCCAGCTACACACATTTTGAAAATGTCCCTGACCACATTAGCTGCGACCTCATCCACGATCCAGTGATGCTTATCGTCTGGGTTTTTGAGTTAGCCAACGGGTGGGTTGGTGCACAGCGGTTTGCCAGATTCGCCCTTTGCCTTGAACCCCGCGCGAATCTTCTTACTGGTGTCTTTGGCGCACCATTCATTCGTTGATGATATTGAGGAACGGAGTAAAATAACTGTCCTGCTGATTGGCACCGTCCACGCCATTGTTGATGACGATAAAACAGACATCTACTCCGAGCGGCACCACCTCGGTGTAGTAACCTGTCTTGAGGTAATCTCTGCCTAGTCTGATCATGTCCTTTACGATGTCCGCGCGCCCTTGTCTACGTCCGCAAAGGCATAAGGCCCTGCAAGTCCGGGCGATCAGAGTTCATACCGCTTTAAGCACCATCTACAAAAACAAGGTATTTCCAACGCCGTTGTCATCGGCGTATTTCTGGAGGATAGCCTTTTGATTCAAAATGGAATTGCTATCGCCCTACAGTTTATCGTCACGGGAGAGTCTGCAATACAGCGCCGTGATCTTATCCACCGCAATAGTGAAAGATGCCCAAAGAATACGATGACTGCGTCAATGAAAAGTACGGCTTTATCGAACTGGGGATATTCTCCTATGCTTTCCGTCTCGGCGGTAGACTTCTTATGCTTACCAAACTGATGGACAGCGGCGAAGATGTCTAAAACAGAAAAGACCGCACAGCAGGCTATATAGCCTGCTGTGTGGTCTTTTCGTTGGCGCCATTCGATGACGTCACTCAAAAATTATCGATGTTTTTAATAATCCCTAAGTGAACGCTCCAAAATGAGCGCCTTTTTCCAGACAGATAAAGTCTTACTGGCCTTCTCTCATGCGAGCGAAGCAATCGCTGCAGTAAACAGGGCGATCAGACTTGGGCTCGAACGGAACGCGAGCCTCGCCGCCGCAATTCGCGCAGACAGCCGTGAAGAACTCACGGGGGCCACGGGCAGCGTTCTTGCGGGCGTCACGGCAGGGCTTGCAGCGCTGGGGCTCATTCTGGAAGCCGCGCTCAGCGTAAAACTCCTGCTCACCGGCGGAGAAGATAAACTCTGCGCCGCACTCTTTGCAAACCAGTTTCTTGTCTTCGAACATTTTACATCCTCACTTTACTTTGAGAGCCTACCCTTTCGGGCTGAAATATTGCGTCAGCTTTCGCTGAATTCGCCAAGGTCATAGTACCGGGCCAACTTGCGCCTGATACGCTGCACCGCGTTATCCACCGATTTGACGGACCTTCCCGTCCGTTCAGCCATTTCCTGATAGGACAAGCCTCTCAAAAACAGCTCCAGCACCTCTTGCTCGTAAGCGGACAAACGCTGTGCGATATTCTCATTAAACTCATCTGCGCGCTCTCTGGCCAGTACCATTTCCTCAGGACCACGGCGGAACGCTATCTTGGATTTGTTTGCAGAACCCTCATCCTCAAGCATCATAGCTTCAATCGGAACGCCTTGATTCAGGGGCTGATGTTTTAATCTAGAAGCTGCGCGAATCGCAGAACGCAAGCGATTGCGGATACAGGTTTCTGCATAGGCCTGAAAGGGAACCTGCTCGCTCGGGTCATATTCGCGTATCGCAGAGAGCAAACCAAACATGCCCTCCTGCGTGAGATCCTCGCTGTCGCCGCCCGCGAGGAAATAGGGCCGTGCACATGCACGCACCAATCGGCTGTATCGCAGAGCCAAAGCCTCTTCCGCTTCCCGGTTTCCGGCCGCGACCAACGCAAACAGCGCTTGCTCTTCCTGCTTATTGTACTTTTCTGCCATTTTTCTTATCACTTAGCGCCATTATATGCGTGTTTTTGCCACTTGTCAAGAATATTTGTAAAATATCTTGAATGATCTTATGGATTCATGTGATTTTTTATTAATTTTGTCAAAAATTCAGCCGTCTGCTCTGCAAGTTCCTGCGTCTGCGCTTCAACCATAACGCGGATGAGCGGCTCCGTCCCCGAGGGACGAACCAGCACTCTTCCCTGCCCCGGGATGGCCGCCTCCGCTTCTTTGATTTCGCGCAGCAGCTGCTCATTTTTCATAATCGCTTCCTTGACGCTGTTTCCGCCCTCAACCCGGATGTTTTGGAGCACCTGCGGGAAGGCCGGGACTTCGGCAGCCAGCTCGGAAAGCTTTTTGCCGCTCGCGCACAGGACGCTGAGGAACTTGACGGCGGTCAACTGTCCGTCGCCGGTGGTCACATCGTCCAAAAAGATCATATGGCCGGACTGTTCTCCGCCCAGATTGTAGCCACCCTCAAGCATCTTCGCCAACACGTTGCGGTCACCGACCGCCGCGCAGTGCAGCGTGATGCCGTTTTCTTCCGAGAACACGTGCAATCCGAGGTTCGACATCACGGTTGCCACGATGCTGTTGCCTTTGAGCTTGCCCTTTTGCAGCATACTGCGGCCGATGATTCCCATGATTTTGTCGCCATCCACCAGTTCGCCACACTCATCCATCACGAGGCAGCGGTCAGCATCTCCGTCAAAGGCAATACCGATATCATAGCCGCCGGCCGTAACCATGCGGCTGAGAAGCTCCATATGCGTGGAGCCACATCCGTCGTTGATATTGCAGCCATCCGGATGATCCTGAATCAGCTCAAGGGAAATCGGGAAACGGCTGAAAATTTTGCTTGCCGTGCGGGAAGCCGCGCCGTTGGCACAGTCGATGATCACCTTCAGCCCGGCAATCTCTCCCTCCGCGCAGGAAACGATATGCTCGATGTACTGCTTAGTATATTCCCCGCCGCGGTCAATAAACCGACCCATCTCTCCGCCACGGCAGATCTTCAGTTCCTCTTCCCCGTCCAGCAGCGCTTCAATCCGCGCCTCCAGCTCATCGGAAAGCTTGAATCCGTTTGCGTTGAAAATTTTGATGCCATTATCCGGATACGGATTGTGGGAGGCGGAGATCACAATGCCCGCATCCGCATCGCTTTGCGCCGTGATATAGGCAACCGCCGGTGTCGGCACAACGCCCAAACGAATCACATCCGCACCCGCCGTGAACAGTCCCGCCGCCAGGGCGGATTCCAGCATATCACCCGAAATACGGGTGTCTTTTCCAATCGTAAAAACCGGACGCTCATGCCCGGCTTCGGCCAGCACCATGGCCGCCGCCTGCCCCACGCGGAAAGCAAGCTCTGCATTCAGCCCGGCGTTGACTACGCCGCGGATGCCATCAGTACCGAAATATTTACCCACAGCTGTTTCCCCCTCACATATCCAACTGTTCCTGGCCGAGATAGGCCAGACCGAGATGTTCATAGGCGCGCCGCGTCACGCAGCGGCCGCGCGGCGTGCGGATCAGGAATCCCTGCTGCAGCAAATAAGGCTCGTAAACGTCCTCAAGCGTCACCGTCTCCTCGTTGATCGTGGCCGAGAGCGTCTCCAATCCAACCGGGCCGCCGTTATAATAATCGATGATGCTGCGCAGCATCAGGCGATCGGTCGCGTCCAGGCCGCAGTCGTCCACCTCCAGCTTCGTGAGCGCAGCGTCCGCAACCTCTTTTGTGATCACGCCGTCTGCGCGCACCTGCGCAAAATCGCGCACGCGGCGCAGCATGCGGTTGGCAATACGGGGTGTGCCGCGAGAACGCGCGGCGATCTCGTATGCGCCCTGCGTTTCAATGGCAATGTTCAGAATGCCCGCCGAGCGCTCCACGATCCGGCGCAGCTCCTCAACCGTGTACAGCTCCAGCTTAAGAATCACGCCAAAGCGGTCACGCAGGGGCGCCGTAAGCTGACCGGAGCGCGTTGTCGCGCCGATCAGCGTAAACTTCGGCAGATCGAGCCGGATGGAATTCGCGCTCGGCCCCTTGCCGATGATGATGTCAATGGAATAATCCTCCATCGCGGGATAGAGAATCTCCTCCACCGAGCGGTTGAGCCGGTGAATCTCGTCCACAAACAGAATGTCGTTCTCCTGCAGATTCGTCAGCAGCGCGGCAAGGTCGCCCGCCTTTTCAATGGCAGGCCCGCTCGTGATGCGCATATTCACGCCCATCTCGTTTGCAATCACCGCCGCGAGCGTCGTTTTGCCGAGGCCCGGAGGGCCGTGCAACAGCACGTGGTCAAGCGGCTCATTGCGCTTACGCGCTGCCTCGATAAACACGCTGAGATTGTCCTTGGCCTTCTCCTGGCCAATGTATTCCGAAATGTTTTTCGGACGCAGAGAACCCTCACTCACATCCTCCGGCAAAATGCTTGCGGAGGTCACCAGATTCTCAGCGTAGCTGTTGGAAAATTCGATGCTCATAGCTGCCTCACTTTATCATGCGCCGCAGCGCCAGCTTGATGATCTCATCGACCGCCAGATCCTGCGCGTCGATGCCCTTGAGCGCAGCGCTGATCTCCGCGCTGCTGTAACCGAGAACCGCCAGCGCAGCGGCGGCATCCGAAGCTTTCGAGCTCCCGACGGGCGCCGCGCCCGACGGCATGCCGGACACACCGGAAAATTCCGGCGCCTGCTTGCTCATTTTGTCCTTCAGCTCCAGAATCACGCGCTGGGCAATTTTCTTTCCGATGCCCGGGGCGACGGTCAGCGCCCGCTCATCGCCGGTGAGAATCGCCATAGCAAGCGCGTCTGGCGTGCTGGATGAAAGGATGGAAAGCGCCGCCTTCGGGCCGACGCCGGAAACACCGATGAGTTGCTCAAAGCAGCGCTTCTCGCCCAGCGTCAAAAAACCGTAGAGGTCAAAGCAATCCTCCCGCACATTCAGGTATGTATAAAGCTTCGCGCGCTCGCCAACCCGCAGCCCCGCAAGGGTGTTTGTCGTGGTGTTGAGCGCATAGCCAACGCCGCCGCAGTCCACCACGGCCAGCATATTGAGAATATCGGTTACTTTTCCTTCTATATGGTAGAACACGGGTCAAATCCTCCTCTGCGCAGCAGGGATGTGCTGCTGCGGGCATGGCACAACGCGATTGCAACCGCATCCGCCGCATCGTCCGGCTTCGGCGGCGCACTGAGATGCAAAATGCGCGTGACCATGTCGATCACCTGCTTTTTTTCTGCCTTTCCGTAGCCGACAACGGCCTGCTTCACCTGCGAAGGCGTATACTCAAAGATCTCCACGCCGAGCTGGTAAGCCGCAAGCAGGATCACGCCTCTGCCGTGCGCCACGGAAATGCCCGTTGTGATGTTCGTGTTGAAAAACAGCTCCTCGACCGCCATACAATCCGGCGAATAGGCCCTGATCAGATCACTCAAGTCTCTGTGAATGCTCTCAAGCCGGCTCGAGAGCATCACACCCGCGGGCGTAGTGATCACGCCGCAGCTTTGAAGCGTCTGTCTTCCCCTGTCCGCATCCAGGATGCTAAAGCCGATTGTTGCAATGCCGGGATCCACACCGAGTATCCGCATCGTCTCGCCTTTCTGTTTCGTAATTGTTTCGCGCGCCTGCGCAGCACTGTTGTTTTCCTTACTAATACATTATTATACTATAGCACGTTTCAAACTCGAAAGCAATCCCGGGTTTTGAAGCTTCCTGCCCCTTTCTGATGCAGCGCAGCTCCCATCGCCGCTTCTCCGCGCGGCAGATCACAGCGCCGTTGAGCGCATAAGCAATCACCTCCATCAGCCTTGGCGGATGGAGGTGATTCTTTGCGGCGGTTCCGTCCGATCAGCAAACGGAATTGCCGGATATTTTCTTATCCGCGACGGTTACGCTGATAGATCAGCCAAAGTCCGCGCATGATGAGCTGCTCGTCCACCGTGATCTCTCTGCGGCAAAACGGCGTTACGCTCGCGGCAAAGTCGCCGGTCGCGACAACGCTCACCGGCTTGCCCAGCTCCGCTTCAATGCGCTCAATCAGTCCGTCAAGCATGGCGGCGGTGCCGTAGATCAAACCGCTTCGCATCCCGTCAATGGTGCTTTTGCCGATCACATGCGCGGGCGGCTGAAGCCCGACGTTTGGAAGCTGCGCAGTTCTTCTTGCCAGCGCCGTTCCGGAAACGGCCACACCCGGACAGATCGCGCCGCCAATGTAGCTGCCGTTCTCGTCAAGCACGCCGATGGCCGTTGCCGTGCCCATATCGATCGTCACACAGGGCAGCGGCAGGCTCTGCAGCGCCGCAACCGCGGCTGCAACAAAGTCCCCACCCAGCGCACCGGGGTCATCAATGCGGATTTTCAGCCCCGTTTTGACGCCGGGACCCACCACGAGCGGCACCTGCTTTGTCAGCCGCTGGATGACAGCCGAGAGCGTCTGCGTCAATTGCGGAACGACAGAGCAGATCACGGCACCCTCGATTGCGCCCAGCTCCGCTCCGCAGGCCGCGGCCGAGAAGCTGACCAGTGCTGCATATTCGTCCGTCGTGCGGCTCAGGTCAGAGGAAAGGCGGAAGGTGAACCTCGCCTCGCCGTCTTCCATACCGCTGATGACAATGTTGGTGTTGCTGATATCCAAAGTCAGAATCATTCTACTTCACGCTCCTACCGGGAATACTCTAACAAATACGAACGGGAATGTCAAAATAAACTCGCGAACGCTTGCATTTTTTGCACAAGCTGTTATAATTAAGCAAGAGCATACTGAAAAGTTGCCACAGGAATCAAATTTGAAAGGAAGTATACCTATGAGCTACAAGATCGTTCGCAAAGAGGATGCATATCCCTATGAGGCTGCCAAGCACTACAACATGCTGGCCACCCGCCTGCACAACCCCGTCGATGTCAATGACGGCGTTCTGACCGTTGGCCTGTCCCACTTCCTGCCCGGCGGCGGCTGCGAGTTCGGCAACAACGCCATGGAGTCCGTCTACTACGTCATCTCCGGCGAGCTGACCCTGAAGACCGAGGACGTCGAGACCGTTCTCAAGCCCGGTGACACCTTCCACTGCGGACCTGGCACCAACAAGGCCATCCACAACAACGGCACCGAGACCGTTAAGATGCTCGTCGTGCTCACCAACCCCAACGCGAAGTAAGCACGCCTTCTAAAAGACGGACAGCGTTATGCTGTCCGTCTTTTTTGTTCTCCCTTTCCTATTATTTTGGTTTTCATTTCGTAATTTTTGCAAGTTCCCTCTTCATATGTTGCAAATTGCCCGTCATTCGATGCATTCCGCCTTGTTTTTTCGGGAATGTGTCCATTGACGAAAAACAAAAGCTATACTATCATATAAAAATCTAATCCCAAGGAGGCTGTGACATGGACGCGATCAACTGCACAAGATCCGATGAGAATCTCGCTGCGCTTTGCAGCATGTATGCCGCCGGCAATCATATCGACACGAAGGGCTATCGCCGACACGAGGTTAAACGCGGTCTGCGTAATGCGGACGGCACCGGCGTGCTTGCCGGACTCACACAGATCGGCAACGTTCTGGGTTACTATGTGCAGGACGGTGAGCGCTATCCCATGCCCGGCCGGCTGTTCTTCCGCGGCATCAATGTGGAGGAGCTTGTCAACGGCTTCATGAGCGAAGACCGTTTCGGCTATGAGGAAACCGTCTATCTGCTGCTGTTCGGCGAGCTGCCCACAGAGGCGCAGATGCAGGCATTCCATGACATTATGGATGAGTACCGGGAGATGCCCCGCCGCTTCACGGAGGACATGATCCTCGCCGCGCCGAGCCGCGACGTGATGAACAAGCTCGCCCGCTCGGTGATGGCCATGTATTCCTACGATCCGGATCCGGAAAACAACAGCTATACGGAGCAAATGCGAAAGGCGCTGCATCTCATCGCCCGCTGCCCGACTCTGGTTGCGCACGCGTTTGCCGCCAAAAAGCACTATTACGACAACGAGAGTCTGGTTCTCCACCGCCCGAAGGCCGGATTGACCATCGCGGAAAACTTCCTGCACGCCGTGCGGCCGGACAATCAGTTCACCAAAGAGGAGGCGCGGCTGCTCGACCTGTGCATGGTGCTGCATGCCGAGCACGGCGGCGGTAACAACTCCGCTTTCGCCTGCCGCGTTCTGTCTTCCTCCGGCACGGACATCTATTCCTCGATCGCAGCAGCCGTCGGCTCTCTGAAGGGGCCGCGGCACGGCGGTGCGAACATGAAGGTCATGGAGCAGTTCGACATGCTGGAGGCGCGCATCCGCGACTGGAAGGATGAAGACGAGATCTCCGCAAATCTCCGGCTGATCGCAAACAAGGAGATTGGCGACGGCAGCGGCCTCATCTACGGTGTCGGCCACGCCATCTATACCCTCTCCGATCCCCGCGCCGTTCTCCTCAAGCGTTTTGTCCGCTCCGTTGCGGAAAGCAAGGGCATGACCGATGAGCTGGATCTGTTTGAGGCCGTCGAGCGTCTTGCTCCCGCCGTGCTCAACAGCCACCGCGACGAGAACCGCGTTTACTGCGCGAATGTGGATATGTATTCCGGCCTTGTCTACAAGATGCTCGGCATCCCGGTGGAACTGTACACGCCGCTGTTTGCCATGGCGCGCATGGCCGGTTGGTGCGCACACCGCATTGAGGAAATCTGCAACGCCAACAAAATCATCCGTCCGGCCTACAAAAACATCACCAAGGCACGTCCTTTCACCCCGCTCAGCGAGCGGTAAGCACGATCAGCAAAGCGGAGCAGAAAACTGCTCCGCTTTTTTCATGCCCGAAAGCAGCCGCATCGTCAGATACTTCGCTGCTTGATGCTTTACAGCAGCACATTTCTATGATAGCATGGACACAAAATAACCGCCCCGGATATTGGAAGGAGAATCGCCATGCAGACTGTTGACCATGTCCATCTGAGCGAGGACGAGAAGGAACTGATCATTCTCGACCAGACGCAGCTTCCCAACCGCCGGATCTATCTCCGCCTGCGCAGCAGAGAGGAGCTTTTCCGGGCAATCAAGGAGCTGCAGGTGCGCGGCGCGCCCGCCATCGGCATCTTTGCGGGCTTCGCCATGTACGTTCTGGCGCAGCAGTACAGCAGAGAGGAATTTCTATCCCGCTTCCGGGAAGACGCGGCCTATCTCAACTCTTCCCGTCCCACAGCGGTCAATCTGAGCTGGGCGCTCCGGCGCATGACCCGCACGGCGGAGGAAAGCGGCGGCGATCTGCACGCCCTCCGTGCGGAATGTCAGACCATTCTGGACGAGGACATCGCCATGTGCACCGCCATCTCGGAGCATGGGCTGAGCCTTCTGAAAGAGGGAGACGGCGTGCTGACCCACTGCAACGCAGGCCCCATCGCCACCTCGCGCTACGGCACCGCCATCGGCCCCATCCTCATGGCGCAGGAGCGCGGCATCCGCCTGCGGGCTTTTTGCGACGAGACGCGTCCGCTTTTGCAGGGCGCGCGGCTCACAAGCTGGGAGCTCCAAAACGCGGGTGTGGACACCACGCTCATCTGCGACAACATGGCCGCGACCGTCATGTCGCAGGGAAAAATCCAGTTTTGTTTCGTCGGCTGCGACCGGGTGGCCGCCAACGGCGACACCGCCAACAAGATCGGCACCTACGGCGTGGCCATTCTGGCAAAGCACTTTGGCATCCCGTTTTACGTTTTGGGGCCTTCCTCCACCATTGATATGGCCTGTGCCACGGGAAAGGACATTCCCGTCGAGCTGCGCGAAGCGGATGAGATCCGCAGCAAATGGTATCGCGAGCCGATGGCGCCGGAGGGCGTAAAGTGCTACAATCCCTCTTTTGATGTGACGGATCACAGCCTCATCTCCGGAATCATCACGGAAAAGGGCATCTGCCGCCCGCCATATACGGAAAGCCTCAAGGCGCTTTTTGAGTAAATACACATCCGGGTTTCGTGGCCGCACCCTCCCGCGCGACGGGTTTCGCACCCATAACCCGGAACGAGTAAAAGGATAAAAGGAGAATTTACCATGTCAGAGCTTCGTTCCTCTCCCTCCACTTCCATTGTGGCGGATCCCGACCTGATCGCCAAGGTCGTTTTGATGCCCGGCGATCCGCTCCGCGCCAAAACGGTTGCGGAGAAATTTCTGGAAAATCCCGTCTGCTTCAACACCGTGCGCAATATGCTCGGCTACACCGGCCTGTATAAGGGGCGGAAAATTTCCGTCATGGGCAGCGGCATGGGCGTTCCCTCCGCCACGCTGTATATCCACGAGCTCTTCCATTTCTTCGATGTGGACGCCGTGATCCGCATCGGCTCCGCCGGCGGCCTCGGCGAGGACGTTCAGGTGCGTGAGCTGGTCGTTGCCATGACCGCCTCCACCAACAGCGACTATGTCCGGCAGTACCAGTTCCCGGGCCTTCTGGCACCGCAGGCGGACTTTTCAATGCTTCGCACGGCCGTGGAGATCGCCGAGCAGAAGGGCATCCCAACCCGGGTCGGCAGCGTCTTCACCTCCGACCAGTTCTACAATGCCAATCCCCACGCCAACGAGCAGTACCGTGACATGGGCCTGCTGGCTGTGGAGATGGAGACGGCGGGCATCTACTGGGAAGCGATGGCCTCACACAAGAAAGCCCTGAGCCTGCTTTCCATTTCGGATCACATCTTCACCGGGGCATCCCTCTCCGCCGAAGAGCGGCAAAATTCCTTCACGGACATGATGGAAGTGGCGCTCGAGACGGCCTGGACCGTCGCGGAATAAGGCATCCCGACGCGCAAAACAAGCAGGAATCGCCGGGCATCGAATCCGTCGACGGATTTGCTGATTTATTTCTCAATTTTTGAAAGTTTTTCTTGCAATCACAGAAATGCTGTGATATAATGCCAACGCATTTTGCGGGCTGAGCCCGCATATCAAGGCGGTCCGCTGCCGGATTGTGCTGTGTGCCACGGTATGAACGTCTGTAGAAAAGGAAGGATTTTTTATGGATCTCATCAAAACCCTCACCGAGCAGTACATGAAGCCTGAGCTTCCCGCACTGAACGTCGGTGACACCGTTCGCGTTACCGTCCGCGTCAAGGAAGGCAGCCGCGAGCGCACCCAGGCCTTCGAGGGCATCATCATCGCCAAGAAGCATGGCGGCATCAACGAGACGATCACCGTGCGCCGCATCAGCTACAATGTCGGCTGCGAAAAGGTGTTCCCCGTCCACTCCCCCACGATCGTTTCCGTGGATACCATCCGCCGCGGTAAGGTTCGCCGCGCGAAGCTGTATTACCTGCGCGACCGCGTGGGCAAGAAGGCCAAGGTCAAAGAGCGTCTGTAAGGCAATCGTGCCTAAGAGAAACAGGGTTTCCGGTTTTCGGAAGCCCTGTTTTTCTATTCATTTCTCAATATGCACACAAAAATTGACTTTTCCCGACTGCTGTGATAAATTATTTGATATGTTACCGTTTGTACTGGGACACGCTTTGGAATCAGATGTCGAATGCGCTTCATGCGCTCTTACAGGATAAAGAATAAAAGGAGAGAGAGCACAGATGGATATTTTCGAAAAATGCTTCAACTACAAGCAGGCAGATGAGCTGCGCGCGCAGGATCTGTTCCCCTATTTCCGCGAGCTGCAATCCCGTCAGGACGTGGAAGTCATCATGGAGGGCAAGCGCCGCATCATGCTCGGCTCCAACAACTATCTCGGTCTGACCACGAATCCGGAGATCATCGCCGCAGGCGTAAAAGCGCTTGACGAATACGGCACCGGCTGCTCCGGCTCCCGTCTGCTCAACGGAACGCTGGTTCTGCACCTGCAGTTTGAAAAGGAGCTTGCTGAATTCCTTGGCGTAGGCGACGTGGCAACCTTCCCCTCCGGCTTTCAGTCCAACCTTGGCATCATTTCCGCGCTTGTCGGCCGCAATGACTATGTGATTTGCGACAAGGAAAATCACGCAAGTATCTATGACGGCTGCAAGCTCTCTTACGGCAAGATGCTCCGCTATCGCCACAGCGACATGGCGGATCTGGAAAAGCAGCTTCAGCGTGTTCCGGAAGAGGCCGGCTGCCTGATCGTGACGGACGGCGTGTTCTCCATGGCCGGCGACATTGCCAAGCTTCCCGAAATCGTGGCGCTTGCGAAGAAATATCACGCGCGTGTCATGGTCGACGATGCGCACGGCTTTGGTATCCTCGGCAAGGGCGGCCGCGGTACGGCCAGCCACTTTGGTCTGGAAAAGGATGTCGACGTCATCATGGGCACCTTCTCCAAGTCCCTCGCCTCGCTGGGCGGCTTCATGGCGGCGGACGCCAAGGTTGTGGACTATGTGCGCTGCAACTCCCGTCCCTACATCTTTGCCGCTTCGGTTCCGCCCGCAAGCATTGCCGTTGCAAACGCTTCCCTGCGCTATCTTGCCGCGCATCCCGAGCTTCCGGTCAACCTGCTGGCCAACGCGCAGTATATGCGTGAGAAGCTGCGCGCCAACAACATTCAGATCATCGACGCGGAGACGCCCATCATCCCCATCTTTACATATGATCCGATCGTCACGCTGCAGGCGCAGAAGGAGCTCTACGATCGCGGTGTATACGTCAACGCCACGCTGCCGCCCGCCTGCGCGCCCGGTGAGTGCCTGCTGCGCTGCACGCTGATGGCAACGCACACGAAGGAACTCATCGACGAGGCGACGGAGATCATTGTCGATGTTCTCTCCCACTATGAGCTCAAAAAATAAGCCCGTTGTCGTCATCACCGGCGGCAGCAGCGGCATTGGGAAGGCAGCAGCGGCGCTCTTTGCCGGGCGCGGCTGCCGCACCTATGAACTCAGCCGCAGCGGCATCGATGCGGAGAATATCCGCCACATCACAGCGGATATGACGGATGAGCAGAGCGTTTCCGACGCTGTTGACCGGATTCTGTCCGAGTGCGGGAGGATTGATATTTTCGTCTGCAACGCCGGATGGGGCATCTCCGGCGCGGTGGAATTCACGGAGACGGAGGCCGCGCAGCGGCTGTTTGACGTCAACTTTTTCGGCGTCCTGCGCTGCATCCGCAAAGTTGTGCCTGTTATGCGCACACAGAAAAGCGGACGCATCGTCTGCCTGAGCAGCGTGGCAGCGCCCCTTGCCATCCCCTATCAGGCCTTCTATTCCGCAAGCAAGGCAGCAATCAACGATCTTGTGCTCGCGCTGCGATGCGAGCTGCGGCAGTTCGGCGTAAAGGTGAGCGCCGTGATGCCGGGCGACGCGCAAACCGGCTTCACCGCAAACCGGGAAAAGGCATCTGAGGGTGATGCGCTTTACGGCGGCGCGATTGAGCGCGCCGTCTCCGCCATGGAAAAGGACGAGCGCGGCGGCATGCCGCCCGAAACCGTTGCTAAGAAGATTTATCTTGCGGCAACGAGAAAACACCCGCGTCCTTTCTATGTTGCGGGCGCCAAATACCGCCTGTTTGTGATGATCGCCAAGTTCCTGCCGACCTCCCTCGTCAACTGGATCATCGGCAAGATGTACGGCTGAAAATTATATGCTGCATACAAAAAAGCTTCGGGCATTGAGCCCGAAGCTTTTTCTGCTGATTCAAGTCAAATCCGTCTCATGATCCGGAATATTCACTGTAGACTTCCGAAAGCGCAACGCCGTTTTCCTTTGCAAGTGCTGCAGCGCTGTCAAATTCCGCTTTCTCCCGGGAAACACCCCAGCCCTCGGCACGTTTGGTGCGGAGCGTGCCGAATTTCGTCTCCACGCTGCCCGCCGACGGCGTGAGGAAATATTTGCCGCAGCGGCGCACACGCAGGCCGATGGTGCTGGTGTTCTCAAAAATCGCGCGTGCAAGCGCCTCCTCGTCCTCCGGCGCACAAAGCACCGTCAACACATGCCCCGGTCTTCCCTTTTTCATCGTTCCGGGCTGGAGGTACACATCCAGCGCGCCGCGCTCCAGCAGCACAGTCTGCGCGAAAGCAAGCGACTCGGGCGTCATGTCGTCCAGATTACAGACGAGCTCTGTAATCTCGCCGCGCTGCCCACCGCGCTGCTCGCCGAGCGTTGCGCGCAGGCAGTTCGCTTCCGCAAACTCCCGTTTGCCGAGCCCTGTTCCGATCTGCTGCGGAATCATGTCGGGCTGCGCACCGAATTCCTGCACGAGTTCCGCAAGCAAAGCAGCGCCTGTCGGCGTGCAAAGCTCGCCCTGAATCTCGCCGCCGTAGCAAGGCAGACCCAGCAGCAACTGCGCCGTTGCGGGCGCAGGAACGGGCAGAAGCCCGTGTGCACACCGAACCTGTCCCGTACCGAGCCGGATCGGCGAGCAGACGATCTTCTCCACGCCGAGCATTTCCGTCAGCAGGCAGACCCCGACGACATCCGCGAGCGCATCCAGCGAGCCAAGCTCGTGAAAATGAATGTGTCCAATCTCCGTCCCATGCACCTTGGCCTCTGCCTCCGCAATGCGGTGATAGACCTTTTTGGCCCGCGCGAGAACTGCCTCCGGCAGCGCAAGCGTATCAAGCAGACGGAAAATCTCCTCCGGCGACATGCCGTGGTGGTGATGGTGATCGTGATGATCGTGGTGCTCATGATGCCCATGATGGTCATGGTCGTGGTCATGTCCATGATCGTGATCATGGTGGCTGTGATGGTCATGGTCTTCGTGGTGCTCATGGTGGCCGTGACCGGTTTGCACAGGATGGTCTTCCTCCTCCGCGCCGTGAAAACGCAGCTTCATGCGCGTTCCCGCAATGCTGCGGGAAGTGCCTTTTTCCGCCTCGACAGTCAGCCCCGGAATGCCGGCGCCGTGCATGGCGTCCAGAAAAGCGCTGCCATCCGGCAGCAGCTCATAAAGCGCGGCCATCAGCATATCGCCGGCAGCACCCATGCCGCAGTCCAAATAAATCAGTTTCATTCCTCTGCCCCCTGTTCGTCCGCCGGACTTTCCATCCGGTTGATGCGGTTTGCAAGGAATCCGGCGCCGAAGCCGTTATCAATGTTGACAACGCAGCTTCCCGAAGCGCAGGAGTTGAGCATCGCCAAAAGCGCTGCAACGCCGCCGAAGCTCGCCCCGTAGCCGATACTCGTCGGCACCGCGATCAGCGGGCAATCCGTCAGCCCCCCCACGACGGAGGCCAGCGCGCCCTCCATGCCCGCAACGGCAATGATCACGCGCGCGTTCATCAGCTTATCCGTATTGGCCAGCAGCCTGTGGATGCCGGAAACGCCGACATCGTAAAGCCGCGTCACCCGGCTGCCGAGGGTCTCCGCCGTGATGGCGGCCTCCTCCGCAACGGGTATATCACTCGTTCCGCCGGTTGCGATCACAACATTGCCAACGCCTTTGACCGGCTTCGGATACGCCACGCCGATTTTGGCATCGGCATGATAGCAAAGCTCAACCTGGGAGGCAACGCTTGCCGCCGCATCCGCGCTCAGGCGTGTGATGAGAATATTGTCGTTTCCGGCCTCATGCAGAACGCGGACGATGCCCACGATCTGTTCCGGCGTTTTCCCCGCGCCGTAGATAACCTCCGCCCGGCCCTGTCGCAGACTGCGGTGGAGATCCACCTTGGCGTAGCCAAGCTCCTCAAACGGCTCCATGCGCAGGGAGAGCAGCGCATCCTCCGGCGTGACCGAGCCGGAGGCAACCTCCTGCAGCAGACGCAAGGTCTGTTCATTGTGCATAAAACTCAGTCCTCCTGTCTCTCCATTGTCGCCACGATGCGGGAAAAGCTTTCCGATATGTACCCAAAGCTGTTGCGCTGGTGCGGAAGCAGGCATTTGCTGCAGTCCTTGAGTCCGGAATCCGTCTTGGAGAAGTTCCCGCCGCATTTGTCGCCGAGCACGTAGAGCGGGCAGTAGCAAAACATGCAGTTAAAATTGTCCGGGTCATCCGTCTTGTGGCAGGGGAAAAATTCACATTCCTTGTGGCTGAAGAAAGAATAGTGCTTTGTCTTCCAATCCTCCTGACTGGACGCAGCCACGCTGCGCAGCGCGCGCACGGCGGGCAGGCGGGTATAAGACGCGGGGCGCAGGCCCTCATAACTGATCGCATAGCCACAGCCGGGAGACGGCTGCCAGGAATAACGGTTCTTGCCCTCGCCGGGGAAGAGATGCGCCATGATCGCCGCGATCACGCCGCCGTGCGTGACAACAATCGCGTTTCCGGCCGCGCCGGCAAGCGCCGTAAAGGCCGCGATCGCGCGCTTTTTCAGCTCCACGCCGCTCTCTCCGTTCGGGCAGACATTCGCCTCGTTATCGCCGCTCAGCCACGCAGAAAATGCAGCGTCATCCTTGAGTTCCTCATAGGAATGCATCTCAAAATCGCCGAAATTCATCTCTCTGAGCGCCGGCAGCTTTTCATGCGGTTGTTTGCCCCAGATCAGCTTAAGCGTCTGCTCTGCGCAGAGCATCCCGCTGGTATAAATGCGGCAGTTTTCCGCGGATGGATAGCTGAATTCCTCCGCCGCCTTGCGCAGCTCGGCAGCGCCGGATTTTGTCAGCGGCAGATCCGTCGCGCCGCAGTAAAGCCTGTGCTTGTCCGCGCGCGTCCAGCCATGCCGGATCAGATAGATTTTCTTCATGAAACACCCTCGCCTCCCGGTATTAGGAGCATACTTTTCTAACTGTATATTGTAACATTTCCTTATACGTTTTGTCAATTTCCGCCGCCCGGCTTCGGTGCAAAGAAAGGCCGGGCAAATTATTGCCCGGCGCGCGTTTGTATGCTAAAATATTTGTATGCAATTCATGCTCCGGAACTTGGCGGTGGTTTATATGCGAACAGCAAACGTGATCGTCCTGCCTTACGACAGCGCATGGGCAGGCGCATTCGGGAAAATCAAAAAAGAGCTTGAAAGCGCGATCGGTGATTTGATTGTCGGGATCGAGCACGTCGGCAGCACTGCGGTTGAAGGACTTTCTGCTAAACCGTGCATCGATATTGATGTAGTAATGAAAGATTATTCGGTATTTGAGACTATTGTCTCAAGATTGGAAACGATTGGATATTTACATGAAGGCGACCTCGGAATCAAGGACAGAGAGGCATTTAAGTATTGGCACAAACCTCATTTGCAGACGCACCATTTGTATGTATGCCCACAATATTCTGAGGAATTGCGCCGCCATATTACATTTCGGAATTTTTTGCGGAATAACCGCGAAGCGATCCGAAAATACAGTCTGGTGAAGGAAAAAGCGGCAAAGCTTTTCCCAAACGATATAGAGAAATACATGGAATACAAATCAGCTTGCATCGAAGAATTCTATGCGCAGTGCGGTTTGATGTGATTTGGCAAATCCGAATTTGACAAAGGAGGTTTTCCGGTGATTCATCTTCTCAACAGAAAGGCCCTGATCACAACGCTTTCCGACCGGGAACTGTTTCGCATTCAATCTGCGTTAACCGATGCCAAAATCCCGCATTTCGCAAAGCCCGGCGCACCCGCTTTTTCCGCCGGTCGCTACCGCGCATCCCCTTTTCTCAAACACGATGCCGTCCCCACGGTAATCTACGTAAAAGCCACCGACTATGACCTCGCCAAAGCGGCCATTCAAGCGGTTTTGTAAGGTAAGGGCGCTTGCCGAACACGGCGCGCAGCCATATCTTCCCGCAGAACGCCTGCTCCGTTCCCTGTCCGGAGTTGGGAAGACAGAAAGAATGCGCCGAACAGACCCGCAGCATACAAACGCATATGCCTTGGGGAAACAAAAACGGGAGCGGACTTACGTCCGCTCCCGTTTCCTTATCCGTTATACTGGATTATTGCTGCGACAATTACAAAAACCACAATTGCAATGGCTGCGATGATCATAACCGCGCCTTTGGCTTGTTTTTTTGCGTACTCATCCTGCTGTTTGCTTGGTTGTTTACCCGCAACTGCGCAGCCGCACTTGGGGCATATGACCGCCTCATCCAGCAATTGATTGCCACACTTTTCACAGTATTTCATATCGACTTCTCCTTAGATTGACAGCGCCACTATAAGAACCAGATTGATAACAAAACCGACCAATGCAAATATACCAATTTGCTTTGCCTTGCGTGGTGTTCTCCCCTGCATCGTGCAAAACATAATCAAACCGGCCAAAGGAATAAAAAATGACAGGATATTCAAACCGCCGTTTGGCACATCATCGCCGGCGATGGCACCTTTTATACTATTGGCGCCATTGACTGCGCAACCGCAATTCATGCAAACGACAGCTTCGTCCATCAGTTCCTTTCCGCAATGCGTGCAATATTTCATACAATCGCTCCAAACACAGGTCAGTCCATATCAACGTCAACGGAAGCCTTTTCGGTTTCGGGATTGTAAGTTCCCGTTCCCGTAAACTTTCCGTTCACGGTTTCGCTAAACTCATTTTTTGCAGAGTATGTGCCGTAGAACTCGAACTCGTTTTCACCGACTTCTTCAATGGACGTGATTTGAACGCTCGGCAATCCCTTGCATCCGCTTGCAGTAAGCGTGAATTGGACATCCCATTCGGCTGCATCAACAACTGCCTCTTTGGGTGTCATTTTGTCAGGGGTGTCCTTGCCACCGCAGGCGCAAAGGGACAAGCACAGCACGAGGGTCAAAATCAGAGAAACTGCTTTTTTCATTGTTGCTTCCTTCTTTCTCACTCATCAATATAAAGCATCACCGCATTCATGCCGACGGAATTTGCATTTTTAACAAATTCCGGGCACAAACGCAAAAGGGTATGCTCCCCCTGCGACGATGCTTCATCTTTATTCGATTGGTTTGATATCCTGATTCTACCACGACTGTCACGCGAATTCAATATCGCACAGAACGAAAACATCTGTTCTCGTTTTCATCCACCCACCACAATGCAGAAAACCCTGTGCAGCATTCTGCGCGCTGCACAGGGTTCATCTTTTACATTCCGTTAAGAACTCCGCTGTAACTCAGCGGCAGGGCCTATGACTCTAACGCCAAAAGGCGGCTTACACAACGTGCGTTTTCAGATAATTCTTGATCATGGCGTACTGCGGAGCAAGAATGTGGAGGCCGTCCGCCAAAGCGTGATCTTCGGGCAGATAACCGTCCTCACCGACAAGTATGCTGAACACATCAAGCAGATAGACCTTCTCGCTCGCCGAAATTGCGGCAAGCCGCTCATTGTAGGCACGGATGTTTTGCAGATTGAAGATCTCGCTATCCTCGCTGCACTTTTCCGTAACGGGCGGAATGTTGATCAGATAGATCTGCGCGCCCGGCTGCGTCTCCCGCACGAGGGCAATGAGCTGCTTCATATAGGACGCAAAACTGTTGATATGCTCCGGCTTCGGGCCAAGGTCATTTGTGCCGAGCATGATGTAGACCTTGTTGTAGCTGGCTTCCCGCTCCTGCAAAATATCCTCAATGTTTCCGCGCACGGGAACCTCTTCCCCGTCCTCGTCCGTGGTCATCTCTTCAAGGTCGAAGTAGTCAAATTTGAACAGGCCCGCGGCAGAGGCTCCGTTGACCGCAAGGAAATCCGCATTCGGCAGGTTGAAGTAATTCGACATGCCGACAACCATAGAATGGCCAATGAAGCAGCTACCCGCAAACCAACCGTCGGAAACCGCGCTGCTCTCCGGAATCGGAACGCCGTACTGCACGCCGACATTGGGAAGCGCACTCTGTCCGACTGTGTTGATAAACCGCATCAGCAGCATAGCAACCTGCGCACGCGTGGCCTGGCCCTGCGGCGCAAAGTGCGTTGCATCCATGCCGGTGATGATGCCCGCATCGCGCATCGTATACACTGCGGTCTTCGCCCAGCCGCTGATTTCGGCATCGTCTGCAAATTTGCCCGCGTTCTGGATGCGCTGCAACGGCACGTCAAAACGCTTTGCAAAGTTATAAAAGATGGCGCAGAGCTGCTCGCGGGTGATGGACATATCCGGCGCGAAGATACCGTTTCCCATGCCGCTGACGATACCTTCCCGCGCTGCCCACTCAA
Source organism: Oscillospiraceae bacterium (assembly GCA_015068035.1). Classification (GTDB taxonomy): domain Bacteria; phylum Bacillota; class Clostridia; order Oscillospirales; family Oscillospiraceae; genus SIG483. The sequence continues at coordinate 82,130 of SVLI01000007.1, forward strand.
TATAGGGCGTGTAGTACATAGCCCGCGGAACGTCCGAAAATGTCCCGTTCGTTTTCGTCATCAGGTCGTTGCGGACATAACCGGTCAGGCCGTTTGCACGGATTCTGTACCAGTTGTTTTCCGTTCCTAAAATCTCCACGCTCGTGCCGCTGTTAAGCACGGCAAGAATTTGCGAGTTCGTGTTCGATTCCGCGCGGAAATTCACGCCGTTCTTGGTGATCATGCCGCTGTCTGTAAGCGCATTCGAGACGTTGGAAATGCGCCCAAGCACCGTCACCACCATCCCGCGCGTCATGGTGATATCGGGGCCGAATTCCGTTTCCGTCACGCCCACGTAATAGCCGCGCTGGGTCACGAACGCAACCGCTTCGCTAAACCACATGCCGTCCGGCACATCCGTAAAGCGTCCCGCAGCATACGCAGCAGGCACGAGGGCAAGCAGCATCGTGACGGCCAAAAGAAGCCCCAAAAATTTTTTCAAGCACCGCACCTCTCTTTCTTCAAAGAAAGCTTTTGCGCATTATATTATAGCGAATACGTGCTTCGTTGTCAAACTTGCTGCCTTTTTGTCACATTTTCCGCCATTTTCAGGCATCCGATATGCTGCGTTTGATCTGCGCGATGGCGTTCTTTTCCAGCCGTGACACCTGCGCCTGACTGATGCCGACCTCCGAGGCAACCTCCATCTGCGTCTTGCCGTCATAGTAGCGCAGGGCGAGGATGCGCTTTTCACGCGCACCCAAGTTTTCCACCGCGTCGGAGATTGCCAGCCGCTCCAGCCAGCTCTCGTCGGAGTTGTTTGGATCGCGGATCTGATCCATCACGCAGATGCTCTCCCCGCCGTCGCTGTAAACCGGCTCGTAAAGGCTCACGGGATCGCTGATGGCGTCCATGGCAAAGACGATCTCCTCGCGCCGGATCTGCAGCCGCTCGGCCAGCTCCTCCACGCTCGGCTCGCGCCCCAGCTCCCCGGTCGCCTTCTCCTTCGCCTGCAGCACACGGTAAGCCGTATCCCGGATGCTGCGGCTGACGCGGATGGCGCTGTTATCGCGCAGGTAGCGCCGGATCTCGCCCGCGATCATGGGCACACCGTAGGTGGAAAAGCGCACCGGCTGCGTAACATCAAAGTGGTCAATGGCTTTGATCAGACCGATGCAGCCCACCTGAAACAGATCGTCCATATTCTCCCCTCGTCCGGAAAACTTTTGGATCACGGACAGCACCAGGCGCAGATTCCCGTTGATGAGTTCCTGCCGCGCCTGCTCATCTCCGCTACGCGCACGCGCAAGAAGCTGCCGCATCTCATCGCTGTGCAAAACCGGAAGTCTGGCCGTGTTGACGCCGCAAATCTCCACTTTGCCGCTGCCTGCCATAGAATGCACCTCTCTCTTTTTCGCCGCCTTTTCCGGGGTGAGGCGGGCTATGTAGCGCTTCGGCAGACGAGTAGTATTATTTCCGATCCGGTTGGAAATAACGCACATTGTAAACATTTTTCTTTTTTTGCGAAAAACTCTTTCAAAATCTGTTAATTTATATTAGAATAGCAGGGAACATGTTTTTTGGAGGAATCTAAAATGCTGGATATGGAGGGCGTGAAGCCCGTTTATAAGCGCATTCTGCTGAAAATCAGCGGAGAAGCTCTTGCCGGAGCCAACCGGAGAGGTTTGGACTTCGGCGTAATCGAAAAGGTCTGCACCGCGGTTAAGCAGTGTGCGGATATGGGTGTCGAGGTTGGCATCGTCGTTGGCGGCGGCAACTTCTGGCGCGGCGTGAAAGATGGCAGCGGACGCATTGAGCGCACACGTGCCGACCACATGGGCATGCTCGCAACCGTGATGAACTGCCTTGCGCTTGCCGACGTGCTCGAAAACATGGGCGCGGAAGTTCGCGTACAGACCGCGATTGAAATGAAAGCCATCGCCGAGCCGTACATCCGCCTACGTGCCATGCAGCATCTCCGCCGGGGCCGCATCGTCATCTTCGGCTGCGGCACGGGCAGCCCGTTCTTCTCTACGGATACGGCCGCTGTGCTCAAGGCCGCCGAGATCGGCGCCGATGCCATTCTTTTGGCCAAGAACATTGACGGCGTGTATTCCGCTGACCCGCGCATCGACCCCTCTGCCGTCAAGTATGACCGCATCAGCTATGATGACATTCTTGCCCGTCATCTGGAGGCCATGGACTCTACCGCCACTTCCCTTTCCATGGACAACCACATCCCCGTTATCCTCTTTGCGCTGGAGGACCCGCAGAACATCATCCGTGTCGTGAGCGGTGAAAAGATCGGCACGATCGTCGGTTAATTCCCTGCGGACGCAGATTGAATATCAACGAACTCAAATTCCATAAGGAGGTCTTGAATTATGGCAGCCGAATACCAGGAATACAAAGACAGAATGAAAAAGACGACCGAGGTGCTCTCCCAGCAGTTTGCAACTGTGCGCGCGGGACGCGCCAACGCCGGTGTACTTGACCAGATCAGCGTGGATTACTACGGCACGATGACGCCCATCCGGCAGATCGCATCCGTGGCAACGCCCGACGCCCGCACGCTGACCATTCAGCCCTGGGATCAGAACGCGCTCAAGGGCATCGAGAAAGCGATTCTCACCAGTGACCTCGGCATCAATCCGCAGAACGACGGCCGCATCATCCGCCTTGTCTTCCCGCAGCTGACCGAGGATCGCCGCAAGGAGCTGGCCAAAGTCGTGCGCAAGTACGGTGAGGACGGCAAGGTCGCCATCCGCAACATCCGTCGCGATGCAATGGATAAGTTCAAAAAGCAGCAGAAGAAGTCCGAGATCACAGAGGACGATCTCAAGGACGTGGAGAAGGATCTTCAGAAGCTGACGGATGAATACATCAAGGAAATCGACGCACTTACTTCGAAGAAAGAGAAAGAACTCTTTGACCTGTAAAATGCGCTGGTTCAAACGTAAACAAAAGGCGGAGGAGCTCGGGCTGACCGATCTCCCCCGCCATATTGCCGTTATTATGGACGGCAACGGGCGTTGGGCGACGAAGCGCGGGCTGCCCCGCAGCGCCGGACACAGTGTCGGCGCGGAGGTTTTCCGCACGATCGCAACGCATTGCCGCGACCTCGGAATCGAGCACCTGACCGTGTACGCCTTTTCCACAGAGAACTGGTCACGACCCGCGGACGAGGTTCGCAGCATCATGAAGCTGCTGGAGAAATACCTGCGCGAGGCCATCGAGACGATGGAGCGTGACCATATCCGCCTGTGCATTTGGGGCGACACCAGCGTTCTGTCTCCGGAGCTGCAATCGCTCATCCGCACAACAGACGACCTTTCTCAGAATTACAAAGGCTTTCAGGCCAACATCTGCATCAACTACGGCGGCAGGGACGAAATCGTGCGCGCTGCAAATCTTTGCGCGGAAAAAGGTCTTCCGATCACCGCCGAAGCGCTCTCCGGCGCGATGTACAGCGCCGGCGTTCCCGACCCGGATCTCATCATCCGCCCGAGCGGAGAGTACCGGCTGAGCAATTTCCTGCTCTGGCAGTCGGCTTATGCAGAACTTTATTTTACAGACACGCTGTGGCCGGATTTCACGACCGCGGATTTGGACGCCGCGATCGTAGACTATCAGCACCGCAGCCGCCGTTATGGAGGTGTCCAGTCCAAATGATGGCCAGACTGATTGTGGCCGCGGTCGGGATTGCCGTTTTGCTCCCGGTTGTGTTTCTTTGCCCGCTTTGGGTGTTTGCCATTTTCATCGGCGCAATCTGCGCACTGTGCGTGCGCGAGTTTCTGCGCTGTGCCGCGCCGGAGCTTCCGCTTCGCATGCGCATCGTCGGCATGGTTTTTGCCGGCATTGTGCCCTTTGCGGGCGCTTTTGGCGGACATAACGCCGTAACAGCAGCGGCAATCATGCTTTCGCTGCTGTACCTCGCTGCAGAAGTGGTCCTCTCCTTCCAGCGGGAGGAGCCCTTCTCTCTGCAGGGCATCCTTGCTTATGTGTTCTCCGTTGCGTTCATCCCGTTTATGCTCGGCGCGCTCGTGCGCGTGGGCACCGCCGGGGAATGGTTCAGGGCCCGGCTGCTGCTCCCCTTCCTGATCGCGTTCACCTGCGATTCCGGCGCCTACTTTGTCGGCATTGCCTTCGGCAAGCACAAGCTCACGCCGAAGCTCAGCCCCAACAAGTCGCTCGAAGGCTATATCGGCGGCTTTCTGACCGGAATTGTTTGCGCGCTGCTTTATGGCGTTGTCCTCCACCTTTGCGGTGTGGAGGTTCGCTTCGTCGTGCTGATGATCTACGGCTTCCTCGGCAGCTTTGCCTGTGAGCTCGGTGACCTGTTCTTCTCTGCTGTCAAGCGGCTTTGCGACGTGAAGGACTTTGGCCACCTCATCCCTGGGCACAACGGCGTGATGGACCGCTTCGACAGCCTGGTCTTCGTTGCGCCGCTGGTTGAAGTGCTCCTGCTGTGGGTTCCCGCAATTCTCTGATCATTCCTTCGGGGGAAACTATGAAAACAATTTCCATTCTCGGCTCAACCGGTTCCATCGGGCGTCAGACCATTGAGGCCGCGCAGCACCTTTCTTTGCGCGTGGCCGCGCTCGCCGGAAACCGCAACACGGCGCTCCTGGAAGAACAGGCGCGCCGTCTTCGTCCTGCGCTTCTTGCGGTTTGGGACGAGTCAAATGCCAAAGATCTTCGCATCGCGCTGGCGGACACCGATGTGCGCGTCGTTTCCGGCATGGACGGGCTTATGGAAGCCGCGTCGCTGCCGGAGGCGGAAGCCGTTGTAACCGCCGTTTCCGGTTCGGTCGGCCTTCAGCCCACGCTGTGCGCAATTCGGGAGAAAAAGCGCATCTGCCTTGCAAACAAGGAAACCCTTGTCTGCGCCGGCGAGCTTGTGATGGCCGAGGCGGCAAAGCAGGGCGCGGAGATTCTGCCTGTGGACAGCGAGCATTCCGCCATTTTTCAGTGCCTGGACGGGCACGATCCCAAAGAGGTCAAAAAGCTCCTGCTTACCGCCTCCGGCGGCCCTTTCCGTGGGAAAAAGCTGCAGGAGGTCTATTATGCCGCGCCCGAGGATGCAATTGCCCATCCGAACTGGAGCATGGGCGCAAAAATCAGCGTGGACAGCGCCACGATGATGAACAAGGGTCTGGAGTTTATCGAGGCCATGCACCTGTTCGGCGTCACGCCGGAGCAGATTGAGGTGCTGATTCACCCGGAGAGTGTCATACACTCTATGGTGGAATATACGGACGGGAGCGTTCTGGCGCAGTGCGGCACGGCGGATATGCGCCTGCCGATCCAATACGCACTCACCTACCCCGCGCGTATGCCCTCTCTGGCCGGAAGTCTGGATTTTGCAAAGCTCGCATCGCTGCATTTCATGGCGCCGGATCTGGAAAATACGCCCTGCCTTGCCCTTGCGATCGACTGCGCGAAGCGCGGCGGCAATCTGCCTGCTGCGATGTCCGCGGCAAACGAGCTTGCCGTTTCCCGTTTCCTGAACCGGGAACTTCCGTTTGGCGCAATCTATGAATGTGTTGCCGCCGCGCTGGACAGCATAGACATAGTAGAGAATCCGACGCTGGATGCTCTTTTAGAAACGGACCGTGCCGCGCGCGAGGCTGCGGCAGCTTTTCAAGCTTGATTTCCATGAGGTGAAACATGTTTATTGTGGTTGCAATCATCGCCTTTGTCGTGCTGATCATTTCGCACGAGTTCGGACACTTCATTGCCGCGAAGCTCTGCGGCGTGAAAGTTCTGGAATTCTCAGTCGGCATGGGCCCGAAGCTGCTGAAAAAGCAGGGCAAGGAAACGCTCTATACGCTGCGCTTATTGCCCATTGGCGGTTTTTGCGCCATGGAAGGCGAGGACGAGGACACCGGCGACCCGCGCGCATTCACGCAGCAGCCGGCCTGGAAACGCATCATCATTCTCTGCGCCGGCGCGGCGATGAACTTTCTGATAGGCCTCATCCTCATCTGTCTCTTGTTCTCCTCCGTCCCCAGATACGGCACAAACACCGTAGACAGCTTTATGGACGGTTGCCCCTATGTGGGCGAAAACATGCTCCAGCCCGGCGACACGATCTATTCGGTCAACGGCGAGCGCTGCTACATCAGTACCGATGTGACAACCTTTATCTCCCGCGCCGGCGGGCGCGACATTGAGGTCGTTGTCAAGCGCGGCGGCGAAAAAGTCACGCTGCATTTTGACGAACTTATCCCCACTTTGGAGCTCACGGACGAAAACGGAAACACATCTCTCAAGTACGGTTTCAACTTCCGGGTGCAGGAGCGCAGCTTTGGCTCTCAGCTCAAATACTCGTGGTATCAGGCAATGGATTTCGTGCGCATGGTGCGGCTGAGTCTTGTGGACCTGTTCTCCGGGGCGGTGGGTGTCAAGGATCTTTCGGGCGTTGTCGGAATCGTCTCCATCATCAATGACGTCGGGCAGTCCTCTCCAAGCGTCACGGCGGCGCTGGAAAACATCGCTTATCTGGTTGCTTTCATCGCGATCAATCTGGCCGTGATGAATCTGCTTCCCATCCCGGCGCTTGACGGCGGACGGATACTCTTTTTGATTTTGACATGGTGCATCGAGCGTATCATCCGCAGGAAGCTCGATCCCAAATACGAGGGCTATATCCACGCAGCGGGGCTTGTGCTCCTGATTGGACTGATGCTCTTTGTGATGTACAACGATATTGTGCGCATTATTACAGGATAAAAGCGAGGCGAAACGGCATGCGAAAACAGACGAGACAAATTCACATTGGCAGCGTGGCGCTCGGCGGCGGCGCGGATGTTTCCGTGCAGTCCATGACCAACACAAAAACGAGCGACCCTTCCGCAACCCTCGCGCAAATCGCGCGCCTTGCGGAGGCCGGCTGTGATATTGTGCGCTGCGCCGTGCCGGACACTGCCGCTGCGGAAGCCATGCGGGAAATTTGCAAAAATTCTCCGATTCCGGTTGTGGCAGACATTCATTTTGATTACAAACTTGCGCTGGCCTCCGTCGAGGCGGGCGTGAGCAAAATACGCATCAACCCGGGCAACATCGGTTCGCGCGAGCGCGTCCGCGCCGTTGCGGACGCCTGCCGCGAGCGGAACATCCCCATCCGTGTCGGCGTGAACAGCGGCAGCATTGAAAAAGAACTGCTGGAAAAATACGGCCGCAGCCCGACGGCGCTGGTGGAAAGCGCGCTCGGGCACGTACGCATTCTGGAGGATGTCGGCTTTTCCGACATCTGCATTTCCCTCAAGTCCTCGGACGTGACGGAGACGGTGGAGGCTTACCGTCGGCTCGCGGAACGCGTGGACTATCCCCTGCACATCGGCGTTACGGAAGCGGGCACCGCTTATAACGGCATCATCCGCTCCTCCGTCGGCATCGGAACCCTGCTCATGGAGGGCATCGGCGACACGCTGCGCGTGTCCCTCACGGCCGACCCGATGGAGGAAATCCACGCCGGAATCGCCATTTTGAAAGCCGTCGGCCTGCGCAGGGACGGCGTGCGCGTGATCTCCTGCCCCACCTGCGGACGGACGCAGATTGACCTGATCCCGCTTGCCAACGAGGTGGAGAAAGCGCTCTCCCATGTGAAGAAAAGCCTGACGGTGGCCGTTATGGGCTGCGTCGTCAACGGCCCGGGCGAAGCGCGCGAGGCGGATTACGGCATCGCCGGCGGCAAAGACGAGGGGCTTCTCTTCCGCAAGGGAGTTGTCATCGGAAAAGTGCCGGCGGACAAGCTCTGCGCAGCGCTTCTGGATTTGATCGAATCGGACGAGTGAGGTACATATGGATAAAATCACTCCATTTTTAGATATTTTTTCCTGCTGCGGAGCACTTTCGGCCTCCTGCGGCGGGCTGGAAAAGGCAACAGTGCATCAGGTGACCGTCAATCGGGAGCGGATGTCCATGGTTGCGGATGTTGTGTTTGCCCAGACACCGCTTGCCTCCGAGCGGACGGCGCTTGAAAATTGCATCGCGGCGGAATATGGGCTGCGCAGCGTTGCGCTGCTCTCCCCCACCCCCGCACAGACGAGCGCTGCGCCCGCAGCCAAAGAAAAGAAGCCGGCCAAAAGTGCCGACAAAAAGTCCAGCGGCAGCGTGCTGCTTGGCAAGAGCTTCCGGGAACAGGGCCTCACGCCGATCGGCGAACTGACGCGCGAGAGCGGAAACGTCACCGTCCGGGGCGAGGTTTTTGCCGTGGACAGCCGGGAGATCAAGCGGACGGGCGGCGCGGTGCTCAGCTTCTGCATCACGGATTACACCGGCTCTGTGCACGTGAGCAAATACATCCGTCCGGGAGATGACAACGGCATCATCAAGCTCGTCAAGGACGGGATGTATCTGGCCATCAAGGGCAACATGAACTACAACCGCTATGATGAGGACATCGCGCTTGAGCCCTCCGCCATTCAGGAGTCGGCGCGGCCGCAGCGGGAGGATAACCACCCCGGCGAAAAGCGCGTGGAGCTGCATCTGCACACCCGTTTTTCCTCTTTGGACGCACTGAGCGACCCCGCCGCCGCCATCAAGACCGCAGCGCGCTGGGGACACGAGGCCATTGCCTTCACCGATCACGGCGTTGCGCAGGCTTTTCCGGACGCCTGGCTCGCTGCGAAAAAGGCCGGCATCAAGGTCATCTACGGTCTGGAAGGCTACTATGTCAATGATGTGGACGACAAGCTCGCCGTCCACGGCGAGGATGCGCGTGCGCTGACCGACGAATTTGTTGCCTTCGATCTGGAGACAACGGGACTCGACCAGAGAAAAGACCGCATCATCGAAATCGGCGCGGTGATCTTCCGCAAAGGCGAGTCGGTTGCAAGCTTCAACAGCTTTGTCGACCCCGAGCGGGCGCTGCCCTCCAACATCACGGAGCTCACGGGAATCACGCCGCGTGATCTGTTCGATGCGCCCAGCGAAAAGGATGCGCTGAAGGCCTTTCTGGACTTCGTCGGTGACCGCCCGCTGGTTGCGCACAATGCAGACTTTGACGTCGGCTTTCTCATGAATGCCTGTGCGCGGCAGGGCTATGCCTACGACCCGGTCTATGTTGACACGCTCCTGCTTTCGCAGACGCTTTTGCCCGACCTGCGGCGACACAACCTCAATGTTGTGGCCGGACGGCTCGGCCTGCCGGATTTCCGCCACCACCGCGCAAGCGACGATGCCTATGTCTGCGCCCGCCTGTGCGAGCGTTTCTTCACCATGCTTGCGGAAAAGGGCGCTTCGTGCTTTAACGACATCCAGCCCATGATCGCAAACCTGCGCGTGGGCGACAGAAGCCGACGCACGCGGCACATCATCCTGCTCGCGCAGAACAAGACCGGCCTGAAAAACCTTTATGAGCTGATTTCCCGCTCCCATCTGGAGCATTTCCGCCGCAACCCCATCATCCCGAAAAGTCTGCTCAGTCAATACCGCGAGGGTCTGATCATCGGCTCCGCCTGCGAAGCGGGCGAGGTGTTTGCCGCGATTCTCGGCCGCCGCAGCGCAGCGGAGCAGCGCCGACTTGCCTCGTTTTACGATTATCTGGAAATCCAGCCGCGCTGCAACAACGCCTTTCTGCTCGCAGATGGCAAAGTTCCGGACGAGGAGGCGCTGCTTGATCTCAACCGCCGCGTTGTGGAACTGGCCGCCGAGCTTGGAAAACCTGTCGTCGCAACGGGCGACGTGCATTTCCTCGAGCCGGAGCATGAGGTCTATCGCCGCATCCTGCTCGCATCGAAAAAGATGAGCGACTGCGACCGGCCTCTGCCGCTCTACTTCAAAACTACAACGGAGATGCTCGAGGAGTTTGCCTATCTCGGCGAGGAGAAAGCGCATGAGGTCGTCATTGACGCGCCGCGCGCCATTGCCGAGCGCATTGAGAAGTTTGACATTCTGCCCGACGGACTGTTCACGCCGAAAATTGAAAACTCCGCTGAGGATCTGCAGGCGCTCTGCTATGAGAAAATGCACGCGCTCTACGGAGACAATCCGCCGGAGATCGTGTCTTCCCGTATGGAGACGGAGCTGCGCGACATTCTCGGGCGCAAATACGACGTCATCTATATGTCCGCGCAAAAGCTCGTTGCCGATTCTCTTGCGCACGGCTATCTGGTCGGTTCGCGAGGCAGCGTCGGCTCGTCGCTGGTTGCCTATCTCTCCGGCATTACGGAGGTCAACTCACTCCCGGCGCACTATCGCTGCCCAAGCTGCCGCTATTCGGACTTTGAAAGCGGCAAGGACTTTGGCTGCGGCGCGGATATGCCGGACAAGCTCTGCCCCGTTTGTGGCACGCCGCTGGATAAGGACGGTTTTGACATCCCGTTTGAAACCTTCCTCGGCTTCGGCGGTGACAAGGTGCCGGATATTGACCTGAACTTCTCCGGCGAATATCAGGCAAACGCCCACAAATACACGGAAACGCTGTTCGGGCGCGACCATGTGTTCCGCGCCGGCACGATCGGAACGCTCGCGGAAAAGACCGCCTACGGCTATGTGAAGAAATATCTGGAGGAGCGGGGCCTCACCGTCACAAAGGCGGAGGAAAACCGGCTGGCAGCCGGCTGCGTCGGCGTCAAGCGCACGACGGGACAGCACCCCGGCGGCCTTGTCATCATCCCGCAGGACATGGACGTGACGGATTTCTGCCCTGTCCAGCACCCCGCGGACGACAAAGACAGCGACATCATCACAACGCATTTCGACTATCACAAGATGGAGGATAATCTCCTTAAGCTGGACGAGCTCGGCCACGATGACCCGACCATGATCCGCATGCTGGAGGACCTCACCGGCCTGGACGCCAAGAAAATCCATCTTGGCGAGCCGGAAACCATGGGCATTTTCTGCTCCCCCGCCCCGCTCGGCCTGCCCGACGACGATCCCATCATCGGCAAAACCGGCACAATCGGCGTTCCGGAATTCGGCACACCCTTCACACGTCAGATGCTGGTGGACACGCTGCCGAAGAGTTTTGACACGCTGGTGCGTCTTTCCGGCTTCTCACACGGAACGGACGTTTGGGCCGGCAACATCCGCGAACTGATCCTCAGCGGCACGGCCACCGTAAACGAAACCGTCGGCTGCCGTGACGACATCATGCTCTATCTCATCTCTGTCGGCATCGATCCGAAGCGCGCGTTCAAATTCATGGAGGCCGTGCGTAAGGGCGCAATCCACAAGGGCAAGTCCTGGCCGGACGGCATTGTTGAAGAGATGCAGGCGCACGGCGTGCCGGAATGGTACATTGAGTCCTGCCGGAAGATCCAGTATCTGTTCCCGAAGGCGCACGCGGTTGCCTATGTTATGATGGCTTTCCGCATCGCGTGGTTCAAGGTTCACAAGCCGTTGGCTTTCTACAGCGCCTATTTCTACCGCCGCAGCCAGAAAGATAGCTTTGATGCGGACATGATGCTCGGCGGCGCGGAAAAAGTACGCAACAAGATCAAAGAGATCCAGCAAAACCCCGCTGCCACCGCCAAGGAAGAGGATCTGCTCACCACGCTTGAGGCTGTTTATGAGTTCTATATGCGCGGCTTCTCCTTTGCCGGCATTGATCTCTACAAATCCGACGCCACGCGCTTTGTCATTGACGGCGATGCGCTGCGTCCGCCCTTTGTGGCGATCTCCGGTCTTGGCGAGACCGCCGCGCTCGATCTGATGCATTGCCGGGAAAGCGGCAAGAGTTTCCTCTCCGTTGAGGAGCTCTCCGCGGCCTGTCCCAAGGTCAGCCAGACGCATCTGGAGACGCTGCGCGCCATGGGGGCGCTCGGAGATCTGCCCGAGACCAGCCAGATGAGCCTTTTCGGCTGATGCAAACCGTATAAAATAACCTCCCTGTGCCGATACTTCCTGTATCATCACAAGGGAGGTCTTTTTTTCGTGAAAATCTGCGACATCATGTCAGACCGCGTCATCTCCATCGGCATGGATGAACCGGTCAGCGCGGCTGCGCGGCTGCTGAAAAGTCACAACATCGGCGCGGTTCCGGTATGTTCCGGAGACGGAAAGCTGCGCGGCATCGTCACCGACCGCGACATCGTGCTGCGCTGCGTTGCCGCGGACGCCGACCCCAACACGACGCCCGTCAAGGAGATCATGTCCCGCGGCATCCTCACAGCGCAACCCTTTGACAATGCGGAAAAGGCCGCCATGCTCATGTCTCAGGATCAGGTTCGCCGCCTACCCGTTCTGGACAATGGGCGCCTTGTCGGCATCGTCGCGCTCTCGGACCTTGCGCGCAACTCCAACTGCGAGATGGAGGCTGCTTCCGCGCTTACGGAGATCTCCTCCAACCTGCGACGCCGCTGAAAATTCACAAAGCCGCCGCCCGGAAAATGCCGGGCGGCGGCTTTGCTTTTGCGCAGATCCTCTTGTTTTTTGCAGGTTTTGGGGCTGTGATTTTGTTTCTGCATATTTCTTTTCATTTCTTTGCCGGAAAGTGCCCGCATGTTTGACTTTTGATGCAATTTCGCTGTATAATGCCCGTATACATAGCAAACGGGGTCCTCGGGCCAATCCAATATAATATTCTGATTTCAGAGGTAGAACTATGAAAAAGAATCTTGATAGCGAAATGAAGCGCTATCTCCTGTTTGGCGGCATCGCGGCTGCAGCTGTTATCTGCATTCTGCTGATCCTCTTCCTCGGGCCGTTTTCAAAGACGAACCGCTACGAGCGGCAGTATGATCAGGCCGAGGCGCTGTATATTGCCGGTGACTACGAGCAGGCCGCAAAGGCGCTTGACAAGGCCCTCAGACTCAAAGAGACCGAGGATGCCTATCTGCTCCTGGCAAAGAGCTATCTCGCCATAGACGACACCCAGCGCGCGGAAGAGACGCTTCGCTCAGCCGGCGACAAGTTTGACAGCGAGGCCATTGACGAACTGCTTGAGAGCATTCCCAAGCGGCCCGGTGGCGACGAGACCCAGGATCCGGAGGTTGGCACCATCGTCATTGCCGACCAGGAAATCCGCCTGGATGCGACCATCGCCTCCATTCAGCAAAAGGGGTTGGAGGATCTCTCTCCCCTCGCAGAGCTCACGGAGCTGGAGAGCCTCACGCTGACGGACAACCGCATTTCCGACCTCTCTCCCCTGAGCGGCCTGAGCAAGCTGAGCTTTTTGCAGCTCTCCGGCAATCAGATTCGCGACCTTTCCCCGCTCTGCTCCCTGACGAACCTGCGTTCGCTGTATCTGGACAGCAATTTGATCGAGGATTTCTCCCCGCTTGAATCCATGACCTCGCTGACCACGCTCAGCCTCCGCAAGATGGAAATGACCCTCAAGCAGCTTGAAGCGCTGCGCGAGGCGCTGCCTGACTGCAACATCCTGTGCGATGAAAACGACATTGTGGAAGAGCTCACGCTCGGTGGTGAAACCTTTATGTCCGACGTAAAGGAACTCAACCTCGCCGGTAGAGGCATAACGGACATCAGCGTTCTGGAAAAATGCACGCAGCTGGAAAAGCTGGATCTGCGCAACAACAACATCAGCAATCTGGAGGCACTCTCCGGTCTGACTGAGCTCAACTGGCTTTGCCTCTGGAACAACAAAATTGAGGATATCGCGCCGCTGATTCCGCTGGTCAAGCTGCGCTATCTTGACCTTGACGGAAACAAAGTCACGAACCTCGCCCCGCTCAAGGGTCTTGTGGAGCTGGAGGAGCTGTGGCTCAGCGACAACAGTCCCCGCAATCTCAACGCCCTCGCCGAGTTGAAGAATCTCACCCGCCTTGGTCTGAAGAACACGGAGTTGACCGAGGAGGGCGTTGAAATCCTCTGCACGCTCACCAAGCTCAAAGAGCTCACGCTCGAAAAGAACGACATCGCCGCCACCTGGCTTGAAGATTTGCAGCACGCGCTCCCCGCATGCACCATCACGCACGATGAACCCTATTTCACCTTCAAAGTCGGCGACAAGGAATATCGCTCGACGGAGACGGATACCATTCAGGCACCCAGCAAGGCGCTTAAATCCCTGCAGGGCCTTGAGGAATTCAAAAAGCTCAAGCGTCTTGTCGTTAACGACAACCAGCTCACCGATCTTTCGCCGCTGGCGAAGCTGAGTAATCTGCAGGAGCTCACGCTGGGCAATCAGGCCTCGCAGAGCGGCGGAAACCGCTTTTCCGATCTGCGTCCGCTTTCCGGGCTGACCGGACTTCGCAAGCTGCTGCTGGATAACTGCGGTGTGCAGGATATCTCTCCCCTTGCCGGACTTACAGGACTTCGGGAGCTGTATCTCTCCGACAATCAGATCAGCAATATCTCCGCGCTTGCCGGCATGACCAAGCTGGAAACGCTTTCGCTGGACTACACCGGCATTGAGGATATTTCCGCGCTTGCCGGCCTCACAAACCTCAGCTATCTTTCGCTGGAGGGAACCGCCGTTTCGGACCTCACGCCGCTCTATGGCCTGAAGGGTCTTGTCACGCTGTATATCTCCGGCTGTGATGTGACGGCCGAGCAGGTCGTCGAGCTGCAAAAGAAGCTGCCGAACTGCAGCATCGGAACGGATTTGGATCTGAGTGAAGTCGAGCCCGAGCCCTCTCCTGAGCCTTCGCCGGAGCCCTCGACCGAACCCTCACCTGAGCCTTCAACCGAACCGAGCCCTTCCCCCGAAGTGACGGTTCCCCCGGAACCGACAACTGACCCGACGCCGACACCCGAAGCCTGATTCAATCCGCACCGGAACACGGATAAGGATTTAACTCCCTTAAGGAGATGAGTGACCGCCATGAGCTTTGTCCACCTGCATGTTCATAGTGAATACAGTCTGCTTGACGGCTTCTGCCGGATCGGGCAGGTCTGTTCCCGCGCGAAAGAGCTGGGACAGGAGGCGCTCGCCATCACCGATCACGGCGTGATGTACGGCGCGGTCAGCTTTTTTAAGGCGGCGCGCGAGGCGGGCATCCGCCCCATCATCGGCTGCGAGGTCTATGTCGCGCCGCGGTCGCGCTTTGATCGTGTGCACGGCGTGGACACGGAATACACGCATCTCATCCTGCTCTGCAAAAACGAAATTGGCTACCGGAACCTCTGCTATCTCGTCTCGATGAGCTTTGTTGACGGCTTTTACGTCAAACCGCGTATTGACTGGGAGCTGCTCTCCCAACATGCAGAGGGGCTCATCTGCCTCTCGGCCTGCATCGCCGGAGAGATTCCGCGAAAGCTCATTGAGGATGATTATCAGTCGGCAAAGGAACGCGCGCTTTGGCTGCGCGAGCTTTTTGGCGCGGACAGCTTCTATCTGGAGCTGCAGGACCACGGCATCCCGGAGGAACGCAAGGCCGCAAACGGGCTCATCCGCATCCACGAGGAAACCGGCATCCCGCTCGTCGTTACAAATGACGCCCATTATATCACCGCGCAGGATGCGACCAGCCAGGATGTGCTGCTGTGCATCCAAACGGGCAAAACCCTCGAGGACGCAGACCGCATGAGCTTTCAGGGGCAGGACTTCTACCTCAAATCCGAGGAGGAGATGCGCGCGCTCTTCCCCGACCATCCCGAGGCTTATGAGAACACGGCCAGGATTGCGGAGATGTGCACATTTGAGTTCACATTCGGCCACTATCATCTGCCACGCTTCCCGCTCCCGGACGGAGAGACGGACGCTTTTGCCTATCTGGAAAAGCTCTGCCGCGCCGGACTTGCCGAGCGCTTCTCCCGTGTGGAAAAAGAGCTGGAGGCTCAGCTTGTTTACGAACTGAACATGATCCGGCAGATGGGCTTTACGGATTATTTTCTGATCGTTTCGGACTTCATCCGCTACGCGAAGACGCACGGCATCCCCGTCGGCCCCGGGCGTGGCAGCGCTGCGGGCAGTCTGGTCAGTTACTGTCTGCACATCACAGACGTTGACCCCATCAAATACAGCCTCTTCTTTGAACGCTTCCTCAATCCGGAGCGCGTGAGCATGCCGGATATTGATATTGACTTCTGCATCCGCCGCCGCGGCGAAGTGATCGACTATGTCACGGAAAAATACGGTGCGGATCATGTTGCGCAGATCGTGACCTTCGGCACGATGGCAGCGCGCGCTGCCATACGCGACGTTGGCCGCGTGATGAACGTCAGCTATGCGGAGTGCGACGCCGTTGCCAAGCAGGTGCCCACCGCGCTCGGCATGACGCTTAACGAGGCGCTGCGCCTTTCAAAGCCGCTGCGCGACTTCTATGAGCAAAACGACAAGCTGCACACCATGATCGACACCGCGCGCGACCTGGAGGGCGTTCCGCGCCATGCCTCCACGCACGCCGCGGGCGTTGTCATCACCGAAAAACCCGTTTATGAATACGTCCCGCTCGCCAAAAACGACGAGTCCGTCGTCTGCCAGTATTCCATGACGACGCTTGAGGAGCTTGGCCTGCTCAAAATGGACTTTCTCGGGCTTCGAAACCTCACCGTGCTGGAAGATGCCGCCGAGCTCGTGCGGCGCCGAATCCCCGGTTTTCGCATTGAGGACATGCCCGAGGATGACAGTGCGGTTTTCGACATGCTCTCTCAGGGCAAAACCTCCGGCGTGTTCCAGCTTGAAAGCACGGGCATGACCTCCGTCTGCGTTGGACTCCGCCCGAAGAGCATTGAAGACATCACCGCCATCATCGCGCTCTACCGCCCGGGTCCGATGGACAGCATCCCCCGCTTTCTGGAGTGCGCGTCGCATCCGGAAAAGATCAGCTACAAGCATCCTCTGTTGGAGGACATTCTCTCCGTCACCTATGGCTGCATTGTCTATCAGGAGCAGGTGATCGAGATTTTCCGCAGGATGGCGGGCTTCTCCCTCGGACAGGCCGACATGATCCGCCGCGCCATGTCCAAGAAAAAGGAAAAAGAGATCAAAAAAGAGCGTGACGCTTTCATCCATGGCGATGCTGCGCGCGGCATTCCCGGCGCTGTGCAAAACGGCGTGCCCGAGGCCGTTGCCAACAGCATCTATGATGAGATTCTGGATTTTGCCAGCTATGCCTTCAACAAAGCGCACGCGGTGTGCTATGCCATCGTCTGCTACCGCACGGCTTACATGAAATACCACTATCCGCGCGAATACATGGCCGCTCTGCTCACAAGTGTGCTGCACGACAGCGGCAAGGTCGCGGAATACATCGCCGAATGCCGCGCGCTCGGCATCTCGCTTCTCCCGCCGGATGTCAACGAATCCGATGCGGACTTCACCGTCGCCGGAGAGAATCTCCGCTTCGGTCTTGTGGCGATCAAGGGCATCGGCCACGGTGCCATCCGCGAGCTGATGGCGGAGCGCAAGCGCAGCGGCCCGTTCAGCTCTTTTGCGGATTTCTGCCGCCGTATGTACGGAAAGGAACTCAACCGCCGCATTGTGGAAAGCCTCATCCAGTCCGGTGCGTTTGACAGCATGGGCGCAAAGCGGAGGCAACTTATGCAGATTGCGGAAACCGTGCTGGAAGGCGTTGCCGCGGACAGCCGCGGCAAGCTGGACGGACAGGTTGACCTGTTCTCCATGGAGGAGGACAGCGGCGCGCAGCCACTCTCTGATTTCCCGCTTCCGGACGTGCCGGAATACACGCGGCAGGAGCTCATGGCCATGGAAAAGGCGACAACGGGGCTCTATCTTTCCGGGCACCCGATGGATGAATATCGGGATGCCGTGCGCAAAGTCGGCGCGGTGCCCATCGGCGCTGTGATGAGCGACTTTGCCTCCGAGGAGGGGCCGAGCCGCTTCCGCGACGAGCAGCAGATCAGCGTGGCCGGCGTGGTCGTATCCTCCCGCACGCGCACGACGAAAAACGGCACGCTCATGGCCTACATTGTTTTGGAGGATGACTCCGGCTCGATGGAACTGCTCGCCTTCCAGCGCGCGCTGGACACCGGCGGCAGCTATGTGCGCGAGAACGCCCCGCTGCTTGTGAGTGGACGCATCTCTGTTCGCGACGAAAAGGAGCCGCAGCTCATGGTGGACAGCATCCGGCCACTTTCGGATCTGCATCTGCTGGAAACGGACGCACCACCCAAAGAAAAGAAGCTTTGGGTGAAGCTGAAAAACCGCGACGATCCGCGTCTTGAGCGCATCAAGCTTCTGCTGACCATGTTCCCCGGCGAGGAGCGCATGATCATCGCCTTTGAGGACGGCGGCAAGCGTCTTGGCACAAGCTGCGTCATCCATGACGCGCTCATTCGGGAGCTAAAGGAGCTGCTCGGCGAAAAGAACGTCGTTGTGCGATAAGCGGAAAGCCCGCTCCCCAATCCCGCAATTCATCAAACGCTGCTTTTGCGGCAATAACAAAGCTCCCTCTGTGCCCTAGCACAGAGGGAGCTTTCTTTCGGTCTTTATCCGTTTTCCTTTTGGGATTCCAGCCACTTCTTCGTGTCGGCATAGACGAGCTCAAACATGCGCTGCGGATTGAATTCGCCGTTGAAGCTGTAATGCGGCGTGATGATCGCATTCTCCAGATCCCAAAGCGGACTGTCCGGCGGCAGCGGCTCCTCCTCCGTCACGTCAATCACCGCGCCGTAGAGTTTTTTGCTTTCCAGCGCAGCGCACAGCGCCTGGGTCTCCGCCACCGCACCGCGGCTGATGTTGACGAACACCGCGCCGTCCTTCATCCTCGCAAAGCGCGAGGCATCGAACAGATGATAGGTTTCGTCGCTGAGCGGAACCGTCAGAATCACAATATCCGCATCCGGCAAACATGCATCCAGCCGCTCAATATGCAGGACCTCGTCAAAATACGGCGTCGGCACCGGATTTCTTCGCAGCCCCGTCACGCGGCAGCCCATCGCGGAAAAGCGTTTGGCCGTTTCCGTGCCGATGGAGCCCGCGCCGACGATGCAGACGTTTTTCCCGCCGAGTTCCCGGTTCTTTCCGCCCTGCTGCCAAACGTGCGCTGTCTGCTGCGCGCGAAAACGCGGAGCGTTTTTATAAAGCTGCAGCACGCCGCCAAGCGCGAATTCCGCCATCGGGATGCTGTAAACACCGCCCGCGTTGTACAGCGCAATGCCCTTTTCGCGGATGTAGTCCAGCGGCATATGATCCAATCCGGCCGAGGTCGTGTGAATATAGCGCAAATTGGGAAAGCGGCGAATGTCGTTATAGTTCAAAAACCGATAGCAAAGCAGCGCCTCGACATCCGAAAAATCCAGATCGTCCCGCGCGCGTTCCGGCGTTTCCAGATAGTCTATCTCAAAGCCGAGGGCGGCAAGTTTTTCATTCATCTCGGGGCTGAAGCCCGTTTTCATGGTAATCAGAAATCGCATAGTTTATCCTCTTTCCTGTGAGGCATTTTCAAAAAGAGCCCGTCAGCCCGATAAGGGCTGACAGGCTTCTTTGCTTTCAGTTCATTTGAAACTTAGAACTTAATGACGATCGGCTCGTGGGTAAAGGCGCTGATCGTGGCCGTGGCGTCCTTAAAATAGAGCACGAGGGTGTTGCCGTCATCCTCGCTGTACATACGGCGCAGGTTCGGGTTGGCATCGAGCATCGACTTCTTGGCCTCGTAGCGGTCATCCTCCACCAGCGTGCCGGCAACGCGGATCCACTCGCCGTCCTTCATGGCGCAGATCTCGCACTTGCCGTTGGCAAAGAGCTGCTTTGCGCAATCCTTGATCTTGCCGGTCTGGATGTAGAGCTTGTCTTCAAAAATATTCACGGTGCCGAAGGGGCGGACTCTGGGCTGGTCACCCTCCACCGTGGCGAGATAATAGGTGCCCGCTGCTTTCAGGAATTCATAAACTTTCTGCATGGTTTTCCATCCTTTCCGTAATTCATACGTTTCGTGTTGACGGCGCAGAACACGCCGCCGGATCTTGCCAAAAGTATAGCACAGGAAAAACGCCTTGTCGAGAGGCTTTTTTATGCGACTTTTCTTGCCAGCCGCCCGAAGAAAGTGTATAGTAACAGGTAAGACATCCGCGCAGACAAGGAGGATATTATGGACTTTCATCGTACCGTTTTGGGAATCGAGCTCGGTTCCACGCGCATTAAAGCGGTTTTGCTAAACGACAAACATCAGCCAATCGCATCCGGCAGCTATGGCTGGGAAAACAGCCTTACGGACGGAATCTGGACCTATCCGCTTGAGGAGGTTCACAAGGGCCTGCAAAGCTGCTACGCAGATTTGAAAAAAGACGTGCAGGAAAAGTTCGGCGAAACGCTCACTCATGTAGGCGCGCTGGGCGTCTCCTCGATGATGCACGGCTATCTGGCCTTTGACAAAAACGGAGAGCTGCTTGTCCCCTTCCGCACCTGGCGCAACACCATCACGGGACAGGCCGCCGAAAAGCTCACCGGGCTCTTTGGCTTCAACATTCCGCAGAGATGGAGCATCGCGCATCTCTATCAGGCGATGCTCAAAAAGGAAGCCCATCTGCCGCAGCTGGACTATCTCACAACGCTGGCCGGATACATCCACCGCATGCTCACGGGCGAGCGCATCCTCGGCATCGGCGATGCCTCCGGCATGTTCCCCATCGACAGCACTGCCCTGGACTATGACGCCGGGATGTGCGAAAAGTTTGACGCGCTCATCGCGGAGGCGGGTTATACCTGGCGTCTGCGTGACATTCTGCCCAAGGTTCTGGTCGCCGGTGAGAACGCCGGTGTGCTGACCGAAGCGGGCGCGCGTTTCCTGGATCCGGACGGCGATCTGCTGCCCGGCATCCCCGCCGCGCCCTGCGAGGGTGACGCAGGCACCGGCATGGCGGCGACGAACAGCGTGCGCGTGCACACGGGCAACGTGTCCGCAGGCACTTCGGATTTCGCCATGATCGTCACGGACCGTCAGCTTCGTGTACACCGCGAGATCGACATGGTCACAACCCCTGACGGGCTGCCCGTTGCGATGGTGCACTGCAACAACTGCACTTCGGATATCAATGCATGGGCAGAGCTTTTCCGTCAGTTCGCCGCCGCCATCGGGAAGGAACTGTCGGACGATGAGCTCTATCCCCTGCTGTTTAACGCGGCGCTTTCCGGCGATGCAGACTGCGGCGGTCTGCTCAGCTACAACTATTTTTCCGGCGAGGGTGTAACGGATGTGGATGAAGGCCGTCCCGTCTTCCTGCGTCTGCCGGACAGCCGCTTCACGCTGCAGAACTTTATGCGCACGCATCTGCTCTCCGCGCTCTCGACCCTGAAGATCGGTCTGGACATCCTCACGGTGGAGGAAAAGGTCTCCGCGACCAAGCTCTACGGTCACGGCGGCTTCTTCAAAACCCCCGTTGTCGGACAAAAGCTGCTGTCCGCAGCCGCCGGTGTTCCGGTTTCCGTCATGCAGACGGCGGGAGAGGGTGGCCCCTACGGCATGGCGCTGCTGTGCGCTTTTATGCTCTGGAAAAAGCCGGGCGAGACGCTGCCGGACTATTTGGACGAGCAGGTCTTTGCCGGGGCGGAGACCTCCACCGTCATGGCGGAGGAGGCCGACATTGCGGGCTTCAACCGCTTCCTGGCGCGCTATAAGGCTGCTTTCCCGGTTGAACGCACCGCTGCGGAAACTCTGCAGGAGGATTAAATATGCTAAACGAACTCAAAAAACAGGTGCTCGAAGCGAATTTGCTTCTGCCCAAGCACGGCCTTGTCACCTTCACCTGGGGCAACGTCTCGGGCATTGACCGCGAAAAAGGCCTCATCGTCATCAAGCCCTCCGGCGTCAGCTACGACAACATGTGCGAAGACGACATGGTCGTTGTGGATATGGACGGAAACCGCGTGGAGGGCAAATGGAAGCCCTCGAGCGACACGGATACGCATCTTGCGCTCTACAAGGCCTTTCCGAACATCGGCGGCGTTGTGCACACGCACTCCCGCTGGGCAACGAGCTTTGCGCAGGCAGGACGGGCCATCCCGGCGCTTGGCACAACGCATGCGGACGATTTCCACGGGGATATCCCCTGCACGCGGCCGATGACGGATGCGGAGATTCAGGGTGAATATGAGCTCGAGACCGGCAAGGTCATCGCAGAGACCTTCGAGGGTCTCTCTCCCGACGAGATTCCCGCCGTCCTTGTCTTCAGCCACGGCCCCTTCACCTGGGGTAAGGACGCGATGGATGCCGTCCACAATGCCGTTGTTTTGGAAGAAGCGGCTTTCATGGCGCTGCACGCCATGCTGCTAAGCCCGGAAAGGCAGAGCATGCAGCAGACGCTGCTGGACAAGCATTTTCTCCGTAAGCACGGAAAAAACGCCTATTACGGACAAAACTGAAATGCCATAGATGCAAGAATTGTGACCTTCTCAGAAGAAGTCAACAACCTCGCAGATAAACAAAAAGCCTGCGCGGCCCCAAATGGGGCCGCGCAGGCTTTTTGTACGTCGGAATTCGGAAGGCTTCCTTGTTAAAGGAACATATTGTAATCTATCTGACCTGCAAACGGAAAGCTTCCCATCCTTCTTTCGTCATAAAGTTGGTGTGCCCGACCCGGATTTCGTTCATCAACGGAACTTCGACTTCCTCACAAGTATGGTGATAAGCAAAGCCTAATTTTTCCTGTACCCGTTTTGACTTGTCGTTCCCGTCGTAATATCCACACCAGATCACCGACATTCCGAGCGTTTCAAATCCGTGGCGCAAAAGTTCCTTTGCCGCTTCCGGCATATATCCTCTGCCCCAAAACGGTTTTCCAAGCCAGTAACCAAGCTCGCACTCATCATCTTTGTCGGTCATATCCGTATGGCCATTCAATTTCAGCTCGATCGCACCGATTGGCTTATCGCTGTTCTTCTCGCATATGGCATAGCACTCCGGGCCATTGAACACGTTTTGGATGACGTTCAGGCTTTCGGCAACGCTTTTATGCGGCGGCCAGCCTGCGATCGGACCAACAGAGGGGTCTTTCGCGTATTCATATAAACTTTCCGCGTCCGCTTCTGTCCAACGTCGCAATATCAATCTTTCTGTTTCCAATCTCATAAAGCCACCTCAGAAGTCCCAAGCAAGCGGAACTTTGCTCCCTTTATCTATCGCGCCTTGTGCCTTTACTCCGCTGTAAACGCGAAGCTCGTCTCGCTGTACATCTGCTCACCTGCGTGCAGAATCGGGGACGGGAAGCCCCAGAACTGCAGTCCGTTGGGGAAAAGCTGCGTTTCCAGGCAGATGCCGTAGCGATAATCGATCTGCTGCCCGCCCTTGCCGCGGCGCGGCGTCAGGAAGTTTCCGGAATAGAACTGCATGCCCGGCAAATCGGTCGTCACGCGCATGCACAGGCCGCTTTCCGCGCCACGCAGAATCGCCGCCGTGCCGCCGGAGAGCACATAGTTGTGGTCGTAGCCGCTGCCGCAGCGAAGCTGCTCGTTCTCCTGGCAAATGTCGCGCCCAATCACCTTTTCCTCGCGGAAATCAAAGGGCGTTCCCGCAACAGAGAGGAATTTCCCCGTCGGCAGGCAGCCATTGTCGTTTTCCAAAAACCGCTCCGCGCCGATCGTCAGCTTGTGATTGAGTACGCTGCCACCGCCGTCGAGGTTAAAATAGCTGTGGTTGGTCAGGTTCACAACCGTGTCTGCGTCGCTGGTTGCCGTGTAAGCGATGGTCAGAACATTGTCTTCGCCAAGGGCATAGCGCACCTGCACATCCAGATTTCCCGGATAGCCCTCTTCTCCGTCCGGCGAAACCCGGTGCAGAACAATCTCATTTTCCCCGCAGCACAGATCCCATGTGCGTTTGTCAAAGCCGCGCGTACCGCCGTGCAGCGTGTTTGCGCCGTCATTCTTCGCGAGTGTATAGGTCTTGCCGCCGAGCGAAAAGGCGGCGCCGCCAATGCGATTGCCGACGCGGCCGACCACCGCGCCGAGATAGGCGTCGTTCTCCTCGTACTCCTGCGCGCTTTCGTAACCGAGCACAACATCAATGGGCTTTCCAGCCGCGTTCGGAACAATCAGACTCTGCACCGTCGCTCCGTAATCCAGCACAGTCAGGCACATGCCGTTTTTGTTGCTCAGCTTCGCCGCGCGAACCGGCGTTCCGTCCGAAAGCTTGCCAAAAATAAATTCCTCTGTCATTTTTGTTTCCTCCTCAGCCGATCAAAAGCCTTTGCCGCTCCGATCGCCGTTTTATCTTTGTTTGTGATCCAAGTATAGCACACTCCCCGTCGGATTTGAAGCTTTTGTTTATTACACTTCGCCGAAGGCCTCCCGCAGCTTCTCAAGCGCCCGCTTTTCAATGCGCGATACATAGCGCCGCGCTTATTGTAAACGGTTAAGAAAAGTTATTATATGCAAAATCGTTTTCAGATATTAATATCGACGACATGCCACATGAAACCAGAATCACGATTATGAAATCCTTTGATAACGAAACATAAAGCAAAGAATCCAAACTTCTTCCCAATCGGGAATATGTTCAGATTTTTATTTGTGATATATGCAAGCCTCTATCAAGACCACTCAATGATTAATCAAAGCATAGTTCAAACTTAAAGGATGGATACAAATGCCATACTGTAAAACCATAGCCGTCGCCAACCAAAAGGGAGGCGTTGGGAAAAGCACCAGCGTATTCGACATTCACGGTTTAGGCGAACAGCTTAAACCTATTGGTCATTTGGTTATTACAGATACGATGCTCAACCGCGTAACACTCAACTGGAAGAGAGGCAAGCGCACGCACGTTTTTATTGATGAATTCCATGTCATGTTTGAAAACGAATTTTCCGCCGCTTTCTTTAGCAGCGCATGGCGTCAGTTCAGAAAGCGTAACGCGTATCCGACCGCTATTACGCAAAATGTTGAATATCTTTTGGGAGATTTACAGGCAAGCACAATGCTGTCCAACTCCGAATTTGTAGTCATGCTCAATCAAGCTACATCAGATCGTGAGAAGCTCGCTCGTCTGTTAAATATATCAAATGAACAAATGAGCTATATCACAAACGCCGATGCAGGCTGTGGGCTTATTAAATACGGAAGCACATTGGTACCGTTTGTAAATCGCTTTCCCAAAGATACCAAGCTTTATCAGCTAATGACCACGAAACCCGGTGAGGGTTCATTTGCGCAAGGGCAGATCTAAGGTCTGCCCTCCATTTTATTTCGAGGGGTGACAGCATAATGAAAACAAAGTTCAAAGAAAGACTTACTGATATTAAGCAGATAGACAAAGCGGCTGTATTGGACGGGAGTATACGCAAGAACTATATCCGTGCCAAGAATGAGATATCTGCGCTCACAGATGAACAACATACTTCCCCAAATAAATATGCAGAGGATACTATGTTGTCCGCCGCTGTGTCTGCATCTCAGCTCGTCACCCAGGAAAACGCTGTTAAAAGGAGTATTCGTTCGGCTCACAAGAAGTCACTGCATACAACTCCAGCATCGATTAAACATGAGCAAACCGCGACTATAGATAAATCCGCGAATGCAGAAACCCGACAAATCAAGTCTCCGCAGCACACAGTAAAGACTTCTCAACAACGTATAAAAACATCGCAGCACACAGCCAAAGTCAAAATTAAAACGAATCAGACAGTATCAAAAACATCACAAAAAGCCGCTACAGACTCCTCGAAAAGAGCAAAACACATTTCCAAAGCCAAAAGGCGCATGGTACGTGCTGCTAAAGCGATATTTAAGGTAGTGGTAGCTGCCGCAAAAGCAATTGCATCGGGCATAAAATCGCTCGCAACTACTATAGCCGTTGGTGGATGGGCAGCTTTTATCATTATTTTGATAATATGCATAATCGGTTTATTTCTCGCCTCTCCATACGGAATTTTCTTTTCCGGAGAAGGTAATTCCGGCCCCATCAAGCTACATGAGGTAGTTCGGGAGATTAATGCAGATTATGACGAGGCTCTTGAAAAAATAAAAGCGGATGTCGATTACGACCGCCTTGAGATTTCTGGATCTCGCAGTCCGTGGAAAGATGTACTGTCAGTATATGCGGTGAAAACCTCAACTGACCCACTCTCTCCATTAGAAGTCGCAACAATAGATGCGGCAAAGAAGAAGATCGTTGAGGATGTTTTTTGGTCAATGACCAAACTTCATCATGAAGTTAAAACAGTAACAACGCTTAAGCCCACCATCACCGTCGATGAAAGCGGCAACTCTGTAGAATCAATCGTAGAAACAGAGGAAGTTATTCTCCGTGTTAGAATAGAAAACAAGACTGCCGGTCAGATGGCCGACAGTCTTTCGTTTACTCCTAAGCAAATTAAGGATCTAAACGAACTTCTTGATAACAAACTCGATGAAATGTGGACCTTTGTTATATACGGACTTTACTCTACAACCCATGAAATAGTAGGAGTTGCTCAATCTCAATTAGGCAATATAGGCGGAGAGCCCTATTGGTCATGGTACGGTTACACATCCAGGGTTGAATGGTGCGCTTGTTTTGTCAGTTGGTGCGCAAACGAATGCGGTTATATTGATTCCGGTGTTGTGCCTAAGTTTTCCTGGTGTCCCTATGGCGCACAGTGGTTCATGGAGCGAAATCTGTGGATGGATAAAAGTGCAGTCCCCGTCCCAGGCTCCATTATTTTCTTTGATTGGGATGATCCCGAAACCAAGGGGCCGGATGGCATTGCCGACCATGTTGCTATAGTGGAACGCATCGAAGACGGTTTTGTCCATACCATTGAGGGCAATGCCGGAGACCGTTGCCAGCAACGCAGATATCCTGTGGGGTACTATGAGATTTATGGGTACGGGGTACCAAGTGATTGATTGCAACCCCCTCAACGGCATTGGCAAAGTGTTAGGAATAAAGCATCTGCTATGATAGGGTAAAATTCTGTACAAACTTATAGTGCTAATCTTATCAACAATTAATAATTGTATAACTTTTTTAACCATAGTATACTCTTATTATAACGATTGCTTTTACCGCTCACTTCCACATATTTTTAATGCATGCTGTGTGTAACTAATGACCACCTCTAAGTTTCTAAACCAAGCACTTATAAAATGCACTTTGTTCAGTTAAAGTAGGTATATGCTGGATGGAGATACCTGAGCTTCTGTATCACCTTATAAGTTACCGGATTGGCATAGAAGTTACTGAGTCAATAGTGTTTCACACGACAAACGGAAGAACAGGTTATTATATATGCCCATGATGTGATATCACTTTAGCTCGAGAATTCATGTCCTACTGTGATCGCTGTGGTCAATGTTGATGCTGGGACAACTATAGAAAGGTCAAAATAATATATAAATAACGATCCTTGTATAATGGCATTTTTCGCTATCGTGGGTATTACTATGATAGCGAAACC
>SVLI01000008.1 GCA_015068035.1 Oscillospiraceae bacterium
ACACGAAGATGGATATCAGCATTTTGCAGTTATAATCCTATGAAGCAAAACAGCCCCTACTACTCAAGCGGTAGTAAGGGCTGTTTTTTCACGCTGAAACTATTCTTTTTTGCCACATAGCCCCAAAGCCTTGTGCTACGGGCGTTTTCGAGAAAAAGAAAAAACCTCGAAACCACTATGGCTTCAAGGTTTTTCTTTGGTGGAGACTGCTGGACTCGAACCAGTGACCTCCTGCGTGTGAAGCAGGCGCTCTAACCAGCTGAGCTAAGCCTCCATTTGGTGACCCGGACGAGAATCGAACTCGTGTTACCGCCGTGAAAGGGCGGTGTCTTAGCCGCTTGACCACCGGGCCGTTAAAAAATTGGGCGCACCCAAACGGATGCGCCCTTTGGTAGCGGCAATTGGACTTGAACCAATGACACCCCGGGTATGAACCGAGTGCTCTAGCCAACTGAGCTATGCCGCCGCATCACCGAAACAGGCAAGGAGCATTATACTTAATACAATGCTCCTTGTCAAGATGGTTTTGAAAAATTTCTTATTTTTTTCTGCTTTTTTTACGGCATATATTCCAGCGGATCGACGCTTTGGCCGTCAAGCGTCATGGCAAAGTGCAGATGCGTTCCGGCGTTCGTTTCCGCAAGCGCGGTGGTGCCGACGCTGCCGATGATTTCACCGGCCACAACGCTGTCTCCAACCGCGACGGTTGGCATTTCTGCCAGATTGGAATAGACGCTTTTCAGTCCGCCTGTGTGGTCGATTATAACGGTCACGCCGAACAGATCGTCGCTGTAAATCTGCTCCACTCTGCCGTTTGCCGAGGCCATGACCTGCGCGCCGAGTTCGGCGGCGATGTCCACGGCCTCGTGCGTGCGCCAGTCTGAAAGCGTGCGGTTATACAGCAGCGTGTCTGCGGCGTAAGGCATCTCAATCTCGCCGTTGAGCGGCCAGTAGAAACTCTGCTGAAGCTCGATGCCGCTCTCGTCCGGATTCCAGACGGGGTCGGAAGGGGCGTCCTGTTGCGTTTCCGGAGCACTCGGCGTGATATCCGCATCACCGGTCGGGCTGTCCTTGTTCTCGATATCCGGCGCTTGGGGCGTGGGGGATACCTGAACGTCCGGCATTGTGGACACATAGGGATTTTCCGGCGTATATTCTGCGGCGCGGTAAGCGTCCAGATCCGTCCAGTTAATCTCTGTTTCCGTTTCGACAGTCGTCTTTGCTCTTGAAACCATAGCCCAAGCTGTAACACCGATGGCGACGGCGCACAGGGTGAGGGCTATGTAAAAGCCCTTACCAGCAAGGAACGCTGCCAAACCCTTGGGGCGGCGTTTGTTTTCCATGTGTGATTCCTCCGTATAAAATAAGTCTCCGAGGCCTATTGTGCCCCGGAGACCTGTTTTTATACCGAAAAATGGAACAGCCGGAAAAACTCACTCACGTCCCGTGAGTTTCATGTATTCATCATAGGTCACCGCGCGGTCGATGATGCCGTCGGGCGTGACCTCAATGATGCGGTTGGCGACCGTTTGCGTGAGCTGATGGTCGTGGCTGGTGAAGATGATGTTGTGCTCAAATGCGCTCAGGCCGTTGTTCAGCGCCGCGATGCTTTCCAGATCGAGATGGTTCGTCGGCTGGTCGAGCATCAGAACGCTTGCGCCGGAGAGCATCAACTTCGAGAGCATGCAGCGCACGCGCTCGCCGCCGGAGAGTACACGCACTTCCTTATAGACCTCGTCACCGGAAAAGAGCATCCGGCCGAGGAAGGTGCGCAGATAGCTCTCCCGCTTGTCGGCGGAGAACTGACGGATCCAGTCCATGATGTTGAGCTCGCAGTTGTCAAAGAACTCGCTGTTGTCCTTCGGGAAATAAGCCTGCGTTGTGGAAACGCCCCACTTGACTGTGCCGGTGTCCGGCTCCAGCTCACCGGCGAGGATTTTGAACAGCGCCGTGACAGCCAGCTCGTTCGCGCCGAGCAGCGCAATCTTGTCGCCCTTGGCCATGATGAAGCTGACGTCCTTGAGCAGCTGTACGCCGTCGAGCGTATAGCTGACATTCTCAACAAACAGGCGATCCTTGCCCGGCTCGCGCTCTGCCCGGAAGCCGATCCACGGATAGCGCCGGGAGGAGGCGGGCAGCTCTTCAATGCTGATTTTTTCAAGCAGCTTGCGGCGGCTGGTCGCCTGGCGGGATTTGGATTTGTTGGCGGAGAAGCGCGCGATGAAGTTCTGCAGCTCCTCAATCTTCTGCTGCGCCTTCTTGTTCTGATCCTTCATCAGCTTTTGGATGAGCTGGGAGGAGTCATACCAGAAGTCATAGTTGCCGACATACATTTTGATCTTGCCGTAGTCAATGTCGACGATGTGCGTACACACGGTGTTGAGGAAATAACGGTCGTGGCTGACCACAAGGACTGTGCCCTCGTAGTCGAGCAGAAAATCCTCCAGCCAGACGACGCTGGCAAGGTCGAGGTTGTTGGTCGGCTCGTCGAGCAGGACGATGTCCGGCTTTCCGAAAAGCGCCTGTGCGAGCAGAACTTTCACCTTCTGCCGGGGATCCATCTCGGCCATCAGCGTGTAGTGCAGATCTGTAGGGATGCCAAGGCCCTGCAGGATGCGCGAGGCGTCGGATTCCGCCTCCCAGCCGCCCAGCTCGGCGAATTCCTCCTCCAGCTCAGAGGCGCGCAGGCCGTCCTCGTCGGTGAAGTCCTCCTTCTCGTAGATGGCGTCCTTTTCCTTGCCGCATTCATACAGGCGCAAATTGCCCATGATGACCGTATCCATAACGCTGTACGCGTCGTACATAAACTGATCCTGTTTCAGCACGGACATGCGGCGTTTTTTGTCGATGTATACCGCGCCGGAGCTCGGCTCGAGCTCGCCGGAGAGGATCCGCAAAAAGGTGGATTTGCCCGCGCCGTTTGCGCCGATAATGCCGTAGCAGTTGCCGGCGGTGAATTGCAGATCCACGTGCGAAAACAGGGCCTGTCCGCCGAACTGCAAACTGAGATTGTCAACCGTGATCATAGGGTGTTTCTCCTGTCAAAAACATGTATTAAAAATTAGTATAGCGCATTCTTTTCGTTTGCGCAAGTTTACATTGGCGGCCGGACGTGCTAAACTGCATATAAAGCTTGATTTTACAGGAGATGGAACGATGTCAGAATATACACCCGTGGACAAGGCAACCTGGAACCACGCAAGCCTTTTTGAAAGCTATCGCGGCGGGGAGTTTCCTTATATCAATCTCGGCGCGCGCGTGGACGTGACGCGCCTGCTCACCCGCGCGCGGGAAGCGGGGCTGTCCACCTATTTTTCGCTCATCCACACGGCTACGGCCACGGCGGACGATCTGGAGCCGTTTCATCTGCGCATTCTGGACGGAGAGCCCGTCCGCTTTGCATGCAGCACGCCCGTGCTGACGCATATGCGTCCGGGGGATGAGATTTTCTTTATGATGGAGGGGAAGACGGGCGTCGGTGTGCGGGAGTTTTGCCTTGACCTGCGGGAAAAGGCGAAAACGCCGCCGGTGGATGAGGAACGCCTCGATGTCAAGGCCAACGGACTCATCAGTTATTCCTGCATCCCGTGGCTGGACTATACGCATTTCATTCGCACCATCACGCATCTTGGGCAGGATTCCAACCCGAAAATGTCCTGGGGCAAGTACGTCACGGAAAACGGCCGCACAACGGTCAATTTTTCCGTTCAGGTACATCACGGTCTGATGGACGGCTGGCACGTGGGGCAGTATTTCAAGCGCCTGCAGGAGCGCCTGGACGCGTTTGAAGTGGAGTAAGCGGAAATAGAAAAAGGACGCTGCCAAATGGCAGCACGTATAAAACAGTGAACAGGCACAGCAGTTTTCGCTGTGCCTGTTCTTGGGAAATTTCGCTTTTTTGATAAACTGAATGTGAACAGTTCGGCAAACTTGAATTTGGCAGTATGTAAAGTCATGTTGCGGAAATGTAAAGTTGATGCGGTGGTGTTTGTGAGTACTTTTTCTTATAATGGAAGAATCACAACCAAGGAGGTGTTTCTATGACATTGTCAGAAAAAATAGTTAGCCTTAGGAAGACACATGGATGGTCACAGGAAGATTTCGCAGAAAAACTGAATGTTTCACGGCAGACAATCAGCCGTTGGGAAAATGGAACAGCACTGCCTGATGTACAAAATGTATTGCAGATTAGCAAATGGTTCGGAGTTACAACAGATTATCTGTTGAATGATGATTATGAAAGTGACAAGGATATCCCCGCTGTCCAAGATGCAACACAGGAAACAGAGTGTTTAGTTTCAAAAAAGAAACGAGGACATTTGATAGCTGCAATTTGTTTTACAGTAGCGGCAGTTTGCTGGTTGCTGGTTGTATTATCTAATCCGAGCATTATCGAGTTGGGGCTTTCTTGCTTTTCCCTAGCACTTTGTGCAAGTAGTGCGGTTGCACAGTTCGTTTTGTTCTTTAAGAAAAGATAAAATTTTCTGCACAACCAATTCCAATTTATCGAACGGATAAAGGACGTGTTCTACACACCAATCGGTATAGTGGCATGTTGCTGCGTCGCGATTACGGAAACAAAATCCTCCCTATGAGATTTTCATAGGGAGGATTCACTGTTTTACGGACATCTGCCAATTTGGCAGCGTCCTTTATTTATGCTTTATTTCGCGCGGATCGCCGATTATCTGTAATCGTAGCCGACGGTCTTGTAGCGCGGCGGGATATAGGGAACCTGCAGGAAGCTGGCGTGTTCGCCGCCGGTGTGGATGATGTGGCGGCCGTGGTTGTCGGTATCCCAGCTCAGCGGCTCGAACCAACCCTCGCGGATGTAGCGGCCCGCGATCTGCACGCGGATGCGCTGACCCTTATGCCAGAAACGGCTGGAGGGGACGATCTCGATGTCGCACTGCGCGATCTCGCCCTTGGAGAGCTTGAGCTCGCGCTCATGCTTCATAACGGGCTGATAGGCCGTGGAGAGCTTCTCGTCCAGCTCGCGGTGGGAGACGCGGCACTTGCCCCAGGCGCCGGGGTGATGCTCGCCCAGCGTATCCCAGGGGATCCAGTTGCCGGCAGCGTCGGACTTCTGGATGTTGATGAACAGGTCGGCGTCGTCATGGCCATCGACCTCGACGAACAGACGCAGGAACATGTAGCCGGTGAGTTCGGTGTCCTCAGTAAACTCCATGTCAAACTCCAGCTCCTCGGTGTTGCTGTCGTAGCTGACGGAGCTGTGGTAGGGAACAGGCTCAGCCTTCATGTCCATATGCTTGGCATCCAGATAGTAACGGCGGTACTCAGTGCGCTTGATGGGGAAGGAATCCTCACCGCGGCGAACCTGATAATCCACATCGTAAGCGTCCATAACGTCAACGCGGAAGCGGGGGGTCATTTCCCAACCGTTGTGAATGTCCTTCAGATAGCGGTCGTAGAACTTCTTGAGGTCTTCAAGGTTCTCGTTGGCATAGGTATCCGGCCACTCAAAGTCACGGTGCGCGCGCAGCCACTTTTTGCGGGACTTGCACTTGCGGAAGGCCTGGCAGGAACCGCGGAGATGGAAGTGGCTCCAGCCACAGGTCTGGTAGACCGGGATCTTGACCTTGGAGAAATCCGGAATCTTGCTCTGCCAGTAGGCGTTCATCAGCGGATACTTGCGGGCCATGGCAACCTGATCGTCCACGCCGCTGCCGCCGGTGACCTGACCGCCGATGAACTCGTTGAAGCTCAGCGCCGGAATGCCGCCCTCGTACAGGGACTCACGGTACTGGTCGGTGGTGGACTCCCAGGGCGCGATGCAGGCCAGATGCGGCGGGCAGGTGGCTGCGATGCCCCACTGGTGGATGGCGACGCCGGAGTTGCCGGCCATGCCGACCTTGCCGTTGCACCAGGGCTGCACGGCGATCCACTCGACGAAGTCATAGCCGTCCAGACCGTCCTGCATGCCGAAAATGTGCACATCGCCCTCGCTGTGGCCGGCGCCGCGCACGTCGACGTTGGCAACAGCGTAGCCCTGATGGCACCAGTAGGCGGGGTCCGGAGACTCGAACTTGGCCATCTTGGAAACCGTCCCGGGAGGCACGCCCATGAGCTGCCATTCGCTCATGCCTTCGCCCGGACGCTTGCCAAACCAGCTCCAGGAAATGATGACCGGCACCTTCTTGTCGGTGTCTGGACGGAAAATATCGCAATAAATCTTGCAGCCGTCGCGCAGGACGACCTCGACATCCTGATCGCAGAGGATGCCGGGCGCAGCCTCATAGGTGCGCGGATTGAAGGGGGCGCAGAAGCCGTGACCCATGCGGAGCATGGGATCGTCGCTGGCAGAGATGTCAACACCGGGGTCCATGGCAACAGGCTTGCGGGCAAGCTTGTAAATGGTTTCGATCTCTTCGCCGAAGAAGGTTTCGGTTTTAACGAAATGGGTCTCGTCGATGAACTTGCGCTCGTCCATATTAACCTCCTGTGTAAATGTTTTCAGCGTGTATTTTACTCGTTCTCGAGAATGTCTGCAACGAAATCAACGCAGGCGCCGACAGTCTTCTGGCGGCGGAAGTTCATGAAGGGAACTTCGACGTCAAACTCGTCCTCAAGGTAAGTGGTGATCTGGGTGATCTGGGTGCTCTTGAGCGCGAGATCGCCTTCAAGGGTCATCTCGTCCTTGATCTCCTCGGGGTTGATGCCAAGCAGCTTGGCGGCGCGGTCGACCAGCTTTTCACGGACATCGCTTGCGTAACTCATGTGTTTGTTCTCCTTTTCATTTATTATGGCATAAAAAGCCATGCTTGAAATCCTGATACATTTCTATTATAATATCCCGCAACAAGACTTTACAATGTATCGCAGCATAAATTAATGCGGTGTATTATTGTGTAAAATTGTGTTTTGACACAAATACGGGAGGAGCGGCTGGCGTATGAGGATCATGAATCTGGCGGAATCCGTCATGGAGATCGAGATCGTCCGGATCCGGGAACCGGATGCGGAGGTTTTTTCCTGTGAAATCGCAAAGCCGGGGGCGCAGCCGATCCCCGGCGTGCTCTATATCTGTCCGGGCAGCGAGCAGCCGGAAAATCCGGACGAAATGACGGCGGCGGTCTTTTGCGGTGAGGTGCCGGAGCTGGCGCTGACGCCGGGGAGCGTATTTCAAACGGAGATGACACCGGAGCAGGCGCTGGTGCGCATCTCGCGGGCGCTCACGGCGCAGGCGCGGCTGGACAGCGCGTGCGCGAGGCTGGTCGCCGTCACAGCGGCGGGCAAAGGCGTTCAGAGCGTGCTCGACTGTGCCTACACGCTCGTCGGCAATCCCATGATTCTGATCGATTCCAGCTATAAGCTGATTGCCTGCAATGCGGACATTCTGTCCTTCCGTGAGGACATTGCCGAGCAGCAAAAGCGCGGCTTCGTGCTCAGCGAGAATATCGAGGAGATGAAGAAAGAGCGCATTTACGAAAACATTCGGCAGGCGAGATATCCGTGTTACAGCGTGCAGACGCGCGACGGTGTGAAAACCGGCTGGATGAATGCGCTGGTGTATGCCGACGGAATGGAGGTCGCGCAGCTCGGCGTGCCGGAGATCAACCGCAGCTTTGAGGCGGCTGATTTTGAGATTGTGCATTTTCTTTGCAAACTTCTGAGCATCGAACTGCAGAAGAGCGACGCGTTCCGCCGCAATATGGGGCTGATGCACAGCGTGCTGCTGTGCGATCTGCTCGACGGGCTTATTCCGGATGAAAACACCGCGCGCCTTCGCGCGGAGCAGCTGGAATGGAACCTTGGCGAGCGGATGTGCCTGCTCACGGTTTTTGACGCAGCTTCCGGCATGTTTGAGCGAAAGGCGCGCCGTATCGCGGAAAGGGTGCAGGCGCTGTTTGCGCGCAGCCGCTGGGCGCTGTTTGATAACCGCGTGGTTTTCATCCTGCCGCGTGAGCAGCTGGAGGAGGGCGGCGAGACATTGGATGCGCTCAAAAGCGATCTGGCGAACAACGGACTTGCCTGCGCCGGCAGCGCGGAATTTTCTGGACTGCTGGATGCACGCAGCGCCTATGAGCAGACGCTGCGCAGCTATGAAATCGGCAGCCGCCTCGCGCCCGGGGAAGTCCTGTTTCGTTACGAGGCCTGCGTCTGTCAGCATATCGGGCAGCTGCTACGGGAAAGCGGCAATCTGCGGAGCTTTTGTCATCCGGGCGTGTTACGGCTTGCCGAGGAGGAAAGCGCGCATGATGCCAAGCTCCTTGGCACGCTGCGCACCTATCTGCAATATCCCAACGACCCCGGTGAGGCGGCGCAAAAGCTCTATATCCACAAAAACACGCTCTTTTACCGCATGCACAAGATTCGGGAGGATTACGGACTCAATCTTGCTGACGGAACGGAGCGGCTGTGGATTCAGATGACGCTGGAATTTCTGAGCATATGAGAAACGAGAGGCGCGGAATCTCATTGGAGATTCCGCGCCTGTGCGTTATGGGTTGTTTTCGCTGAAAATTAGCCGGCACCGACGATGTGCTCGCCGACACGGTAAATGTCACCCGCGCCGACGGTGAGGATCAGATCGCCGGGCTGTGCAAGCTCACGCAGATAGCTTTCCAGCTCGTCAAATGTGGCAAAATAAGACGAGCCATCTATCTCTTTAGCCAAATCGGCGGAAGAAATGCCAATGGTATTCTTCTCACGGGCGGCGTAGATCTCTGCAAGCAGGGTCAGATCCGGTCTGCGAAGCTGCACAAGGAAGTCGTCAAACAGCGCCTTTGTGCGGGTGTAGGTGTGCGGCTGGAAGACGAGCACAACACGCTTATAGCCGAGCGGCAGCACCGCATCGAGCAGCGCGCAAAGCTCGCCGGGATGGTGGGCATAGTCGTCATAGACGTCTGCACCGTTGAATTTCCCCTTGAATTCCAAACGGCGGCCGGCGCCCGCGAAAGCACCGAGGCCGTATTTGACGTCGAGCGGAGCGGCGCCGAGGAAGATCGTCGCAGCTGCGGCGGCCAGCGCGTTCTTTACATTGTGAATTCCGGGGACGCGCAGGCTCACATGGGAGAAGAACTCGCCGTGCAGCATGATGTCAAACTCCGTCTGCATCCCTTTCGTCCGGATGTCGCGTGCGTAGACATCCGCGTTTTCATGCAGGCCGAAGGTGATGACCTTGCGGTCAATGCCCGCAACGACATCCATCGTGTTCTCATCGTCCATATTTGCAACGACGCAGCCGTCCTCCGGCACAAGCAGGGCAAAGCGGCGGAAAGAGGCCTTGATGTCGTTCAGATCCTTGAAAAAGTCCAGATGATCGGCCTCAACATTGAGGATGACCGCAACGGTGGGGAAGAAGCTCAAAAACGAATTGTAGTATTCGCACGATTCCATAATGATCGTGTCGCCGTTGCCGACACGGTGCCCCGCCTGAAGCAGCGGAAGCGTTCCGCCGATCATAACCGTCGGGTCGCGGTGTGATGCCATGAGAATGTGCGTTGCCATGGAGGTCGTGGTCGTTTTGCCGTGGGTGCCGGAGATGCACAGCGCGTTTTTATAATCGCGCATGATCGCGCCCCAGGCCTGCGTGCGTTCAAAAACGGGGATGCCGAGCGCGTGCGCGCGGACGATTTCCACATTGTCATCGTGCACCGCTGCGGTGCGTACGACGAAGTCGGTATCTTCCGGAATGTTTTCGGCAGCGTGGCCGATCGAAACGGAAACACCCAGCTTGCGCAGGTGATCGACCTTTTCGCTCTCAGAGATGTCGCTTCCGAAAATCGAAAGCCCTGCGCCGTGCAGAACTTCGGCCAGCGGGGACATGGACACGCCGCCTATGCCGATAAGAAACCCTTTTTTCTCGGGTTTGAGATATTCTGAAAAGTCAGACATGAGAAACCCTCACATATTCAGATTTTGCCCCTTGCTTCGCGGCAAAAAAAGTTTATAATCGTTGTAACCGAAGCTGTCATACGGAGAAAGACAGATCGGTCCGTATAACAAATTCGCAGGTATTATAATCCAATTTATAGGAGAATACAAGAGGAAACGGATGAATTCAGGCAGCGTGAAAGAATTTTCCGCCATTTTGGGCGCTGAAAAGCCGAATGGAAAAGAGAATATGCCCTCTCCGCCGCAGTATGCGCAGGAGACGCTCCGCCGTTTGGAGAATGCCGGATACGAGGCCTTTTTTGTCGGCGGCTGCGTGCGCGATCTGCTGCTTGGCCGCAGACCGCAGGACTGGGATGTGTGCACAAGTGCGCTGCCGACACAGGTGATGGAGGTTTTTCCGCGTGCTTTGCCGACCGGCCTGCAGCACGGCACGGTGACTGTGCGCCTTGGGGGCGGGCACGTTGAGGTGACCACCTTCCGCGCGGACGGGGAATACCGGGATCACCGGCGTCCCGAGTCCGTCAATTTCGTGCGGAATCTGGAGGAAGACCTTCTTCGCCGCGACTTTACCATCAATGCCATGGCGCTGTCTCCGGACGGAAAGCTCACCGATCTTTGCGGTGGGCGGGAGGATTTGAAAAATAAGATAATCCGCTGCGTCGGGGATCCGCATGCGCGGTTTAACGAGGACGCTTTGCGCATGCTGCGCGCCCTGCGCTTTTCCGCGCAGCTTGGTTTTGAGATCGAAGCCAACACATGGAATGCCGTCTGCAAATGCGCGAAGCTTGCTTCGACGCTCGCCTCGGAGCGGGTGCGCGAGGAGCTTGAAAAAATCCTGTGCTCCCGGCGGCCGGAAACGCTCACACGCGTTGTTTCCTGCGGGTTGCTGGATGCTTATCTGCGCACGCCCCGGGTGGAAACGGATATGCGCCGCCTTTCCCGTCTGCCGCGGACGCCGCAGGCGCGCTGGTCGGGCTTTTGCGCAATCCTTGCGCGCAGCGGCGCAATCGAGGATGAAGCGCGCTTTCTGCGTGCGCTGCGTTTGCCCGCGGCGACAATCCGCGCCTGCGCTTCGGGCGTTGCCGCTGTGCGGGAAGCGAAGCCAGCCTCCCGGCTTGACTGGAAGCGTCTGCTCGCAGAGCGGGGCGAGGCCGCGGCTTTTTGCGCGGCCTGTGCATCCGAAGCGCTCTCTCCGTCCGGCGCGCTGCGCACGCTGAAAGAGATTCTTGCCAGCGGCGAATGCTGCGCAATCTCCGCGCTGGCTGTAAACGGGGATGACCTGCGTGCGCGCGGTCTGCGTGGGGAGGAGATCGGCCGGATGCTGCGCCGGCTGCTTGGGCACGTGCTGGAACACCCGCAGGACAATACGCGCGGGAGGCTGCTCTCACTTTCGGAGCAGGAAATATAGCTGCATAATAAAGAATGCCCGGCAGATTGAATCTGTCGGGCATTTTTGTTATTCGGTTTTCCTGCGCTTCCGCGCGGGAGAAATTTCGTTAATGAGCGTGGAGAGCAATATGATGACGCCACCGATCAACTGCAGCGGCGTGATCGTCTCACCCAGCACGAGGGCGGAGAGCACAACGGCGATGAAGGGATCTATGTAACTGAGAATTGCCGACTCCTGCCCGGGCAGGACACTCAGCGCGGAGAAGTACATGCAGTAGAGCACTCCGGAGTGGAAAACGCCCACGAGCAGCATGGCCCAAAGACCGGTGCCGTGCAGCGCGGAGAGGTGGAAACCGCCGGTCAGCGCGCAGTAGGGCGCCAGAGCGATTGCCGCGGCGCCGAATTGCAGGAAACTGCGAGTGACGCCGTCGATGCCGCGGATGTGTTTGTTGAGCAGAATCACCGTGGAATAGAGCACCGCCGAGCCGAGTGCAAGCAGCACGCCCTTCAGGTCGCTGCCGCCGCCTCCGCCGCTCACGCCGATGATGAGAACCAGACCTGCCACGGAGGCTGCAGAACAGATCCACTGCCGGGGCAGCGGTTTTTCGCGAAACAGA
The DNA here is from genome assembly GCA_015068035.1 of Oscillospiraceae bacterium. GTDB lineage: Bacteria > Bacillota > Clostridia > Oscillospirales > Oscillospiraceae > SIG483. Next base: position 11,865 of record SVLI01000008.1, read on the forward strand.
AAGACACTCGAGACCGTGACGATCACGGGCGCAAAGTAGTAACAGAGCGTGGACAGCGCAATGCTGGTATAGTTATAAGCCTCAAAGAGCAGAATCCAGTTGAAGCCCATCGCAGCGCCGGAGAGCAGAAGATAGAGAAGCTGTCCTTTTAGAAGCGACAGCTTCTCTCTTTTCAACCTGCCGGTCAGCAGCAGCACGAAAAACAGCACGACCAGCGCGATTACCGCACGGTAAAGCGCGGTCTCGCCGGAGGGGAGCGGGATTGCCTTGACAAACAGGCCGATCGTCCCGAACATAGCGCAGGAGACGATCATATTCAGTTTTGCGGTTAGATTCTTTCTCTTTTCGGTCACGGGGAAAACTCCTGTTTCAAAAAGTGTTGAGCAAGCTGACAAGTGCGCGGGCCAGATCAGCGCGGGAAAGAGGGCTGTCAGGATCGGGGAAATTGCCGTTTTCATCGGTAAAAATGCCGCGTTCGCGGCTCCAGATCAGGGCATCGGGCGTTTGCAGAGCCGTTTCGCTGCACGCCGCGCTGCAAAACACACGGTAAAGCATGAGCGCAAGATCCTGAAAGCGGAGCGCGTCGTCCGGGGAGAAGCTGCCATTTTCTTCAGCGGGAATTACGCCATTTTCCGCAGCCCAGCCGACGGCCTGCGCATACCAGGTATCCGGCGAAACATTGGAGAAAATGGCGGCAGCATCGCTGCGGCTTGCCGGACAGCCGAGAATCCGGTGCATTGCCGTTACGGCTTCGGCATGGCTGACGCCAGCGTCCGGGGAAAAGCAGTTTTCCGAGCTGCCCTGCATCACGCCAAGCAGATACAGCAGCGTGATCTCGTCCTTGGCGGAATGGTTGGAAATGTCCGAAAAGGGCAGGGTATAGACCTGCTCGTCCAGACAGCTTGCATAGCGGCCTGCAAGCGAGTGGATGAAATCGGGGGAAAAGGGATCGCCGAGCCCACTGCGCAGCATCATGGCGCGAAAGCCGTCTTCACCCTCGGCGCAGAGGGAAACGAAGGAAAGATAGCAGTCAGCGGCAGCGTCAAGCCCCTCCGCCTGACTGCGCAGGTACAGCCCCATCGCCGCAATGGCGGAGGTCGCGTAGCTGATATAGTACAGGGGAGAGGTGAAGCTGTGCGTCACGTCCACCCAGCTGTAATCCAGTCCATCCGGCCCGAGCGAGGTCAAACCGTAGGCAGCGGTGAGCTCGGCACTTTTGCGGTTGAGATCGTCAACGCTCAGCTCGGGCGTTGTATAGGCATAGCATTGCAGCTCATCCCAGCAGCAGCCCGCAGCGGTGAGATAGAGAAAATCACACAGCGCGTGCCCGCGCTGGCTGCGCGCTTCATCGCCATATAAGCTGTCCGCGCAGGAGAGAACCAGCGCCTCCAGCCCTTGCGAGTGCACCTCAAACGCGTCGTAACTGCCGCTTTGCACGCCGTAGCAAAAAGCGGAAAAGTGGCCGAATTCATGCACGACGGTCTCCAAATCGCCGTTGCCGCCGTAGCGTTTGCAGAGGATATAGGGCGCGCCGATTCCGGAAAGGAAGCTCGTGAAAGAGGCGGGGAGCTTCTTTTCGCTGTATTCCGCGTCGATCAGATCGCAATCGCGCATATAGGCAAAGGCATCCGCGAGCTCGTTGGAAATGCCGGGCAGGCAGGGCGCAATCGCGCCGAGCAAGGTGCTTTCATCGCAGCCGTCATAACGCTGCCCATCGGCAAAATAGCCGAGGCGCTGTGCCTCCCGCAGTGTGCGCAGCAGCGGCACAAGCTCGGTTTTGACGGCCTCACGGAAAACCGAAGCATCCGCAGACGTGTAATCCCGATGATAAATCTTCGCATAGGCGTAGTCCGCATAGGAGGCATAGTCGCGGCTTTGCGCGATTTCCTTCCGAAGCGCGACCAAACGCAGATAAATTTCCCCAAGCTCATCTGCGCGAAGTGCATAAAGTGCGCGCAGCGTTTCCATATATTCCTGCCGCGACAGCTCACCGGCGCGGTAGGCAGCCTGCGCGCCGGAAAGCGTTCTCCGCTGTCCGTTTATGACAACGAAAGTTTCCCGCGCCTCGGCGCGCTGATATTCCATCACCAGCGCCGTTTCCTGCTTTTCAAGCTCCAGCTGCTCCTGCGTGGGAACGCTTTCCTGCTCAAGTCGGGTGAGCAGCGCGGGCTCTGCAGCGGCGCGCAGCAGCGCTGCGCAGACGGGGTCGTCCAGCAGTTTCCGAAGCGTCAGAAGTGCCGTTCTGTCCGCCACAGGGGCTCGCGCGTGCATATCCGAAAATGCGTTGGCGTAGGCGTCGGGATCCTGATGATAGAGAATGTTGACAAGCGCAAGCTGCGTTTGCATCTCCGTGCGCAGCAAGGTGATCTGAAAAAAGAGTGCGCAGAGCGCATCCGGATTTGCTCCGCTATTGAGCTGCGCTTGCGCCGCGGCGCAGATGCTCTCGGTGGCGGAGATGCAGCTATCGTCCAGGCGCAGTGCGGCAAAATCAAAAGTCTCCGGCAGAGGATCAAAAAAGTTAGTCTCCCGCGCGAGAGCGCTGCCGGGCAGAATGCCCACAAACAGCGCAAGGGAGATCAGTAGCGAGAGAATACGCTTTTCCATCATTTATCCTCTTTCCTGATGATTATACTGTGATTTTGCCGGAAGTCAAGCCGATCATCACGGCCTTAGTTCTTGTCTCCGGGCTTGAACAGAAGAGCAATAAGCAGCGCGAAGAAACCGGCGGCGCAGATGCCCGCGGCTGTGGAGCTGAGTCCGCCGGTGAAGGCGCCGAGCGCGCCCTTTTCCGCGACGGCTTCACGCACGCCGCGCGCGAGCAGATTGCCAAAACCGGTTAGCGGGACGGTTGCACCGGCGCCCGCCCATTCGGCAAAGGGCTCGTAAACGCCGATCGCGCCGAGAAATACGCCCGCGACAACGTAAAACGTGAGAATCCGCGCGGGCGTCAGGCGCGTTTTGTCAATGAGAATCTGTCCGACTGCGCAGAGCGCGCCGCCGATAATAAATGCCTTGAGGTAATCCATAAAAATGTCCATTTCAGCACCCCCTTTGCATTTCCAGCGCAACCGCGTGGCAAATGCCCGGGATGCTCTCACCCTGCTGGGAGCTTGTCGGCGACATCAGCGCGCCCGTTCCGCAGAAGAGCAGACGCGGCCAGCGGTTTTCCGTCATGTTGTGGAGCAGATGTCCGCAGAGCACCGCGGCGCTGCAGCCGCAGCCGCTTCCGCCGGCGTGCACGTCCTGCGCCTCCGTGTTGTAGATGAGCATGCCGCAGTCGATATACAGCGGCCCGAGCTCGATGCCGTCCTTTCGAAACAGCTCCTTGACGATGCCGTGCCCGACTGCGCCGAGGTCGCCCGTGACAATGGCGTCGTAGTAATCCGGATTGCGCCCGGTGTCCTCAAAATGCGTTTTGATTGTGTCATAAGCAGCCGGCGCCATGGCAGCGCCCATGTTGTTCGCGTCCGTGATTCCGGCATCGACGATCTTTCCGGCTGTGACGTGCGTGATATAGGGGCCTGCCCCCTCTGCCGTGAGCACAACAGCCCCTGCGCCGGTGACCGTCCATTGTGCTGTGGGCGTGCGTACGCCGCCGTATTCCAGCGGAAAGCGAAACTGACGCTCCACGGAGCAGAAGTGCGAACTGGTCATGGCGGCGGTGATGTCGGCAAAGCCGCCATCGATGGCGAGCGCGGCAAGAGACAGGCTTTCCGCCATGGTGGAGCAGGCGCCGTAAAGGCCGAAGACTGGGCGTCCGCTGTCTCGCAACGCGAAGTTCGAGCCCGCGCACTGGTTGAGCAGGTCGCCTGCGAACAGGCAGTCGACGGTGGAAATCGGCACCTTTGCCTTGTCGCAAGCGAGCGCGAAGCACTGTCGCAGCATGGTGCTCTCCGCCTTTTCCCAGGTCTTTTCGCCGAAATAGGAGTCCTCGGAGATGTAGTCGAACCACTCCCGCAGCGGCCCCTGCCCCTCCTTTTTGCCGACAACGCAGGCGGCTGCGGCGACAGAGGGCGGATAGCTCAGACGCACAGTCTGCTTTCCCAAATGTTTGACGCTCATTGACATCCTTCCCTTCGTGATGAACAAAGTGGAAATAGCTTGCCCTGAATTGCGCATTTGATGCAAGAACATAGGCGGATTTTGCGCTTTGATTTGCAAAAAGGCCGGGGGTTCTGTATGCGCAGCGCGCGATGCGGAGAGAATCAAAAGCCGCCGCGGCATACAAACTGGATGCCGCGCGTGCTTTTGCAGCAGCGGACAATTACGCAGACGGATGTTTTTCCTTAATTCTTGTTTTGTGCTTGCTATTTTTTGCCGCTTTGAGTAAAATGTAATTTAGCGCTTTGCGTGAAGAAACGAAATTGGAGGAACCGGAGAAATGGTCTTTTCCAGCATCCTTTTCCTTTTTGCATATCTGCCCATTGTGTTGGCCCTGTATTATATTGTGCCGGCGCGCTGGCGCAATCTCTGTCTGTTCGTGGTCAATCTTGTTTTCTATGGCTGGGGCGAGCCGGTATACATCCTGCTGATGCTCTTCTCCATAACGGTGAACTATTTTGCGGGTCGGCTCATCAGCAAGCACAGGGCAGAGGACAAAAAAGCCAGGGGCGTTCTGGTTGCAAACACCGTGATCAACCTGGCAATGCTGGTGTTCTTTAAGTATTACGATCTTTTTGCCGGAACCATCAGCCTCATTCCCGGTGTGAATCTGCCGACGCTTGGACTGGAACTGCCCATCGGCATCTCGTTCTATACCTTCCAGACCATGAGCTATCCCATTGACGTGTACCGCGGCGAGGCGGATGTGCAGAAGAGCTACATCAGCTTTGGCACCTTCGTTGCGCTGTTTCCGCAGCTGATTGCGGGACCGATCGTGCGCTATAAGGACGTGGCGAGTCAGCTGAACTTCCGCGCCAACAGCGTGGAGCAGTTTTCCAGCGGCGTGCGCCGTTTCATGGTCGGTCTTGCAAAAAAAGTGCTGATCGCCAACAACATCGGCGTGCTGTGGGATACGTATTCGGCAATGCCGGCAGGCGAACTCACTGTGCTGGGCGCATGGCTCGGCATTCTGGCGTTTTCGCTGCAGATTTATTTTGACTTCTCCGGCTATAGCGACATGGCCATCGGCCTTGGCCGTATGCTCGGCTTTGAATTTCTGGAGAACTTCAACTATCCCTACATTTCGCAGAGCGTAACGGAATTCTGGCGCAGATGGCACATCAGTCTCGGAACCTGGTTTCGCGACTATGTCTATATTCCCCTCGGCGGAAACCGCCGCGGTCTCGTGCGGCAGTTTTTCAACATTCTCGTTGTCTGGGCACTGACCGGTTTTTGGCATGGCGCGAACTGGACCTTCCTGATGTGGGGCCTGTATTATGCGCTGTTTCTGATGATTGAAAAGGCGTTTTTGCTCAAGTGGCTGAAAAAGATTCCGCGCTTTGTCCGGCATATCTATGCCGTGTTCGTGGCAGTCTGCGGCTGGGTGCTTTTCCAGCTTGACAGCGTCCGGCAGGTCGGCACTTACTATAAGGCGATGTTCGGCGGCGCGGGCGGCGGCGTGTGGAATCGCGCGGATCTGTACCGGCTCGGTAGCTTTGCTGTGATCTTCGTTGTCGCAATTCTGGCCAGCACGCCGCTCGGCAAGAAGCTCTATGACCGTCTGCCGAAGAAGGCGGCCGCGGTGCTCACGCCTGTGATGATGGCGCTGGTGCTCATCGTGTGCACAGCCTATCTTGTTGACGCAACGTACAATCCGTTCCTGTATTTCCGGTTCTGAGAGGAGGGGGAGAAATGTCCAAAAACTCACACCGCGTGCAGATCATTCTGTTTCTGGTGTTTATCGGCCTGTTCTTCCTGCTGCACTTCTGCCTGCCGGATCGGAGCTTTTCCGAGCGGGAGAACCGCGTGATGCAGGAAGCGCCCCGGCTTACGTTCTCGGAGCTGTTTTCCGGCCGCTTTATGACGAAGTTTGAAAAATATATGAGCGATCAGTTCCCTGCGCGCGATGCGTGGACAACGCTCAAGGCTCGCGCGGAGGTGGCACAGGGTAAGCAGGAAAACAAGAATGTTTACCTCTGCCCGACGGAGCTTGGGCCGCTTGATTATATGCTCATCGAGCGTTTTGACGCGCCGGAGGACAGCGTGATCGAGAAAAACGTCTCTGCGCTCAACACGCTCTGTGAGGCGACGGACGGGGAAGTTTATTTCGCGCTGATTCCGGGCGCCGGGGAGATCTGCGAAGACGTGCTGCCAAGCGACGCACCGATGGACAGCCAGTGCGCTGTCATCGAAAAGGCCTATGCGCTCTCCGAGGCGAAGAATGTGGATATGCTCGGCGCGCTGGATGCGCACGATGGGGAATATCTTTTCTATGGAACCGACCATCACTGGACGAGTCGCGGCGCCTATTACGGTTACACGGCGTTTGCACAGGCGATGGGCTTTGAAGCGCGGCCCATCTCGGATTTCGAGGTCGAGACCGTGACGACGGAGTTTTACGGAACGACCTATTCCAGCTCCGGCTTCTCCTGGGTGCAGCCGGATCATATTGAGCGCTGGGTGCAGCAGGGCGAGAATGTCAGCATCACGAATTACCCGGCCGGAAGTCCGGTTGAGGGCTCGCTGTATGAAGACAGTTTCCTGGCCAAGAAGGACAAATATGCCTCCTTCTTAGGCGGCAATACGCCGCAGCTCGTGGTGGAAACCGGTCTTGCGGACAAACCGAAACTGCTGATTGTGCGCGATTCCTATATGGACAGCGCTTTGCCTTTCCTGTTAGAAGATTTTTCCGAGATTCACATGATCGACCTGCGCTATTTCCGGACAAGCCTGCGCGAGTATATCGCGGAGAATGAAATCGATCAGGTGCTGGTGTGCTACAGCGTGGCCAATTTTTCGACAGACGCAAACCTGTTCCTGCTCGGACTTTAAGGCAAAGTGAAAGGGAGCGATTCTCAAAACCCGAAGCCGTATGGCGGCAAGCGGAAGGAAAGCTAAATCACTCCGCATTCCCGATGCGGAGTGACTCTGAAAAGACGGAGGGCGGTATGCTTTTGCATACCGCCCTCCCTCTTTTTGTGCAGATTAAATTTATGGGCATCAATGCAGAAGAATGCACAGCGCAGCGGCGATCGGCGCGGAAAAAAGCCCGTGGAGCAGTTTGCTGCGCGCAAGCGGCGCTTTGGCAAGCGGCGTCCCCGCGAGGACGGCCCGACTCTGAAAGAATACGGAAACACCGCCCCATCCAAGCATAAAGGCGCACAGGGCAAGATTTCCGGGTGAGTAGCTTTGTCCCTGCAGCGCGCCAACGCCGCTGCCAAGCTCCAGAAACCCGGTCAGGATCGCGCGGGATTGCTCCGCGGAAAGCGGCGTGTATGTGCTGAGCAAAGCGGAAACGGCAGAAAAGATGCCGAGTGCGTCCAGCAGCCCGACAAACACGGAAAACACCACAACATAGCCGCAGATCAGCAGTGTGCTGCGCACGGCGGAATGAACGGCCTCCGGAAAAGCGGAAGAGAAATCGGAAACAGGGGATGCTGAGGCCGTTTTGCCTGTTTCCCGTGCAGCCTTTCGTCCGGAACGGGAAAACAGCAGCCCGACCAGGATCGCGGAGATCAGATGAGAGAGATAGAGGATCAGCCCCGCTTTTGCGCTTCCGAAGACGCCGCTGCCGGCTGCACCGACGATAAACGCCGGTCCGGAGTTGTTGCAGAAACAGACAAGGCGCGCGGCTTCGGCCTCCGACAATTCCCGCCGTTCATACAGGGTCCTGACAGTTGCTGCGCCAAGCGGATAGCCGCCCGTCAGCCCAAGGAGAAAGGCCGCAGCGCCTGCGCCGGAAACGGAAAAGAGCTTTTTCATCAAGGGCGCTGCAATTCGGTTCAGCGCACGGGATAATCCAAGCGCGGAGAGCAGGCCGCTGAGCACGAAAAAGGGGAGGAGTGAGGGGATAAGCACCTGCGCGCAAAGCACGAGCGCCTGCTTTGCAGCGGTTGCCGCGGACGCGGAATGCAGCATGAGCAGAGCGAAAAGCAGCAGCGCAAACAAAAGTGGCAGCGCGCGACGAATGCGCTGCGGCTGAATTTTGATCACAGGACATCCCTCCCTTTGCCCTACGATATGCGCAACCGGGGTTATTTCTGCACAGCGCAGCATATTCTTTTTCGGACGGAGGTGTTGCTATGGCGAGAAAACTGAGCCCGGCGGAACGCGCATCTGAGATTTTTGAGCTGCCGTTAGAATCCTTTGCGGGTGTTCCGAAGTTAACGGTCACAGGCCGAAGTTATGCCGTTGTGGAGCATCACAAGGGGCTGTCGTTGTATACAAAAGAGCGAATTGAGGTTGAGGGCAGCCGTGTCCGCCTGTGCATTTCCGGAACGGATCTGTCGCTCGCTGCGATGGACAGGGAAGTGCTGATTTTGCGCGGAGAGATCCTCTCGGCGGAGTTTGAATAGGAGGGGGCGGGCTTGGCTGTTCTGACAGAGTGGCTGTGCGCGTCGGCGCGTGTGCGTGTGCAGGGCGCAAACGTTGCGGGGCTTCTTAACGCCTGCGCACGGCAGAACCTGAATTTCCGAAGGCCGGAGCCGGAGGATGAATTCGCCTGCACGTTTACGCTGCGCAGGAGCGATTTGGAAAAGGCGCAGATGCTGGCTGTGCGAAGCGGCTGCACGTTTGAGGTTTTGGAGATGCGCGGCGCGCCGGTCGCGCTGCGGCGCTTGCGAAAGCGCTTTGCGCTGCCGGCGTTGGCGCTGCTGTGTGCATTTGCGCTGTTGTGGTCCTTCCTTCATATCTGGGAGATCGATGTGCAGAGTGCGCAGCGGGTGGAGGAAGCGGAAATCCGCGCTGCGCTGGACCGCGCGGGCGTGCGTATCGGAAGCTTTTGGCCGGCCTTTTCCAACGCGCAGATCCAGAGCGCTGTGTTGCAGGAATTGCCGCAGTTGAGCTGGCTGGCGGTGAACGTGAACGGCTCGCACGCGACGGTGTCTCTGCGTGAGCGCGTGGAAGTGCCGGAGGTTTACGACGAGAAGGCCGATGTGTGCCTCACGGCGTCGAAAGCGGGCGTGATTACGGAACTGCGGGTTTTGCAGGGAAACGCGGCAGTAAAGGTTGGGCAGACGGTTTTGCCGGGAGAAATGCTTGTTTCCTGCGAGATGCCGAGCAGTTTTGAAAAAGCACCCACGCGCCTCGTGCACGCGAAGGCGCAGGTTTTTGCGCGAACCTGGTATAATTTGTCTGCCTGTGCGCCATTGGAACGGGAGAATAAGGACTATACGGGGCGCGAAAGGCGGCGTTTTGCCTTCGAGATCGGAAATCAGAGAATAAATCTATATAATGTTGCCGATAACAGTAGAAATTTACGCACAGAATATGATACACTATCAAAAGAATACAGACTGGCGGTTCGTGAGGTGTTTACAACGCCGCTTGCACTTGTGGTTGAAACACGGCGTGAGTTCACGCGCAATACCGTGGCGGTAGATGCCAACGCGGTGTACAGAACGCTTGAAGCGCAGCTTCTGCAGCGTTTACAGCAGGAGATCGGAGCGGACGGCACAGTCACGGCGCAGTCCTTTTCCGCTGAGGAGCGGGACGGTTATCTGTATGTCACGCTCCACGCCGAGTGCGTGGAGGATATTGCGCGGGAGGAGCTCTATGCGCCGGAGCCGATGCCGCCTGCACAGGAAGAATAAGAAGGAGAGGCTTCTTTCACATGGAGAGAATCATGGCAGTGGACAGGATGGAGCACGTCATCAGCGTGTTCGGATCCTTTGATCAGAATTTGCGCATCATCGAATCGGAACTCAACGTCAGCGTTACGGATCGCGACGATCAACTCAAAATCTCCGGCGAGGACGAAGAGTCCGTTATGCACGCGGAGAAAGCGATTGAGGGTTTGCTGTCACTTGCTGCGCGCGGTGAGAAGATCGACACGCAGAATGTGCGCTATATTCTCAAGCTGGTCAGCTCCGGACAGGAGCACAAGATCGGTGAGCTTGCCAAGGACACGATCTGCATCACTTCCAAGGGTAAGCCCGTCAAGGCCAAAACGCTCGGACAAAAGACCTATGTCGAGGCGATTTTGAACAACACCATCACGCTTGGCATCGGACCCGCCGGTACCGGCAAGACCTATCTTGCCGTTGCTGCGGCGGTTGCCGCGTTCCGGGACAAGCAGGTCAACCGCATCATCCTCACGCGACCTGCCGTCGAAGCGGGAGAACGCCTCGGCTTCCTGCCGGGAGATCTGCAAAGCAAGGTTGACCCCTATCTGCGTCCGCTCTATGACGCGCTGTTTGACATGCTCGGGGCGGAGACCTACAACAAATATCTTGAGCGGGGCAACATTGAGGTTGCACCTCTGGCCTATATGCGCGGCCGGACGCTGGATGACAGCTTCATCATTCTGGACGAGGCACAGAACACCTCACGCGAACAGATGAAGATGTTCCTCACGCGCCTTGGTTTCGGCTCCAAGGTCGTCATCACCGGTGACGTCACGCAGATCGACCTGCCGAGCGACAAGGTCAGCGGCCTGCGCGAGGCGATGCGCGTGCTCGGCGGCATTGAGGATATTGCCATTTGCCACCTGTCGGCCTCCGACGTTGTGCGCCATGAGCTGGTGCAGAAGATCATCAACGCCTATGAGGTGTTTGACAAATCGCGCCCGCCGGCTCCAGCGGCAAAGACCTATCGCAAATCCACGCAGAACAAACGATAAAACGGACGAAAGAGGGAAAATCCATGCGGCATCAGATAACAATTACACGCACACGAAGAGATCTTGGATACAGCGATGCCTGGCGCCTTATTCGCCGCGCCGTCCGTGCTGCGCTGGAGGCAGAAAACATCTCCGAGCCCTGCGCTGTGGATGTGACGCTCACGAACAATGAGCATATCAAAACGATCAACAAGGAGTTTCGCAATGTGGATAGCGCAACGGACGTGCTGAGTTTTCCGCTGTGCGAGCTTAAACCCGGAGCCTTTGATCCCGACGATTGCGGTTGGGATCCGGACACGGAGACCGTTCCGCTCGGGGATGTGGTCATCTCGCTGGAACGCTGCGCTGCGCAGGGCGAGGAATTCGGACACGGGTTTGAACACGAACTGATGTATCTGACGGTGCACAGCGTGCTGCATCTGCTCGGCTACGATCATGTGGATGAGGCGGAGCAGAAAGCGCAGATGCGCGCGCGCGAAAAATGCATCATGGCGGTGCTGGAAGCGGATGCCGCCTGCGAAGAATAAGGACATATGTTCCTGAGCTTACCGAAGAGAACGAACAGAGAAACCGGGGGATAATTATGATTAAAAAGACCGCTATGATTACCGTTTGCGGGCGTCCCAACGTCGGAAAATCCACGCTGATCAATCAGCTCGTCGGGGAAAAGATCGCCATTGTTTCCAACAAACCGCAGACCACGCGCAACCGCATCACCGCCGTTGTCAACCGCGGTGAGACGCAGTTCGTGATGATGGACACGCCGGGTTTCCACAAGGCGCGCAACCGCTTGGGTGACTACATGGTGAACATCGTGCGGGAGAGCATTTCAGGCGTGGACGCGGCTGTGCTGATGGTGGAGCCCATTGCATCCGTCGGTGCGCAGGAAAAGGCGCTCATTGAGCGGCTGCGCGAGACGCGGGTGCCCGCCATCCTTGTCATCAACAAGATCGACACCGTGGAAAAGCCGGAGCTGCTCAGCGTGATTGCAACCTATTCCGCCGAGTTTGATTTTGAGGCGATTCTCCCGATCTCTGCGCAGGAGCGGGACGGGCTGGATGAACTGCTGAATCTGCTGGAACAGTATGCGCAGGAGGGGCCGCAGCTCTTCCCGGACGATATGATCTGTGACCAGCCGGAAAAGCAGATCTGCGCGGAGATTCTGCGCGAGAAGCTGCTGCTTTGCCTTGAACGCGAAGTGCCGCACGGAACGGCCGTTGAGGTGACGCGCTTTACGGAGCGCGAGAGCGAAATCATCGATCTTGAAGCCACGATTTTCTGCGAAAAAGCCAGCCACAAGGGCATTATCATTGGCAAGCAGGGCGCGATGCTCAAAAAGATCGGCGAACTTGCCCGGCACGATATTGAAGCGTTTATGGGCACAAAGGTGTATCTGCAAACCTGGGTAAAGGTGAAGGAAAACTGGCGTGACAGTCAGGCGCAGCTTCGCAATTTCGGTTTTACGGACTGATTTAAACGGATTGTATGTATTTTCGCGCGGATGCGGACAGGTTGGTATTCCCAGCCATAATATCGCCTCCGCGCGGCAAACTATCTGCATCAGATGCACGGAGGATATGCGTATGGTGCAGGATGGTTTTTATCAGCTCTTCGAGGAAACGGGCGAGCCGATCTGCTGGCTGCTCAGCCGGGCCGCGCAGCGCGCGGAGGAAACGGAAACCGCGCAGAAGAATGCATCGCAGCCGGAATGCCGGATGCAGGAAAGGGAAGAATAGACCCCCTTTTGCGGTACGGGAGGTTTACATAATGTACAAAACGGTGCACGGACTTGTCCTGCGCGAGGTAAAATTCAAAGAAGCGGACAAAATGCTCACGGTGTTGACGCAGGAAGAGGGGAAGCTCTCTGTCCGTGCGCGCGGTGCGCTGCGCAAGAGCTGCCGCTTTGCTGCGGCGTCGCAGCAGTTTGCCTATTCGGAAATGACGCTGTTTCTCAACCGCGGCAGGTATTATCTGGAGGAGGCCTCGGTTGTTGAGGACTTCCGCGGCTTGCGCGACAAATTTGAGGCGCTTGCGCTTGCGGCATACTTTGCGGAACTGCTGGAGGCGGTTTCGGATGAGGACAGCCCGGATCCTGAGCTTTTGCGGCTGGGGCTTAACGCCCTGTTCGCGCTCAGCCATGAAATGTTCACGGAAAAACAGATCAAGGCGGCTTTTGAGCTGCGCGTGATGTGTATTTCCGGCTATGCGCCCGCGCTGGACTACTGTGCCGGCTGCGGGAAGACGGAGAATTTCCGCCCTGTATTCAGCATAGGCAGCGGCGAGCTTTTTTGCTCGGACTGCGGGGAAAAGGCGGCGGACGGCGGATTGTGTATTGGAGCGCAGACACTCGCCGCCATGCGCTATATTACCGGCGCTGACCCGAAGCGGGCGTTTTCGTTCAAGCTGGACGAGAAAGACCTGCGTGAGCTCGGCAGAGTGTGCCAGCGCTATGCGCTGCGGCAGCTTGATCGGGGATTCGGCGCGCTGGATTATTACGAGAAGTTGAACTGACGGTTTTGATGACCGACAGAGGAGAAAAATATGGAGATGTTTGAAAAATCGCTGCGCACGCTGGAACTTCCTGCCGTGCTGGAGATGTTGGCCGGGCAGGCGGTTTCTGAATTTGCGCAGGAGAAAGCGCGCGCGCTGCGTCCGAGCGCGGATGGAGCAGAGGTGCGCGGCAGACTCAGGGAAACGAGCGCTGCCGCCGGCATGATGGTGGTGAAGGGCTCGCCTTCGTTTACCGGATTGAAGGACGTGCGCAGTGCGCTGGCAAGAGCGGATATGGGCGGCATGCTCAACACGCGGGAACTTCTGGAGATTGCCGGCGTTCTGGCCTGCGCGCGCAGCGCAATCTCCTATGCATCCTCCGACCGTGGGGAGCAGAGGGGCGCGATCGACTATCTGTTCTCTTCCCTGATTGCAAACCGGTATCTGGAGGAACGCATTACGGGTTCCATCATCGGCGAAGAGGAAATTGCTGACGCAGCCAGCACGGAGCTGGCTGACATTCGCCGCAAGATGCGCGCGGCAAGCTCCCGCGCAAGAGAGGCGCTGCAGAAGATCATTTCCTCTCCGGCCTATGCCAAGGCGTTGCAGGAGCCGATCATCACCATGCGGTCCGACCGATTTGTTGTGCCCGTGCGCATAGAGCACAAGGGCGCTGTGCCGGGACTGGTGCACGATGTTTCTTCCTCGGGCGCAACGGTTTTCATCGAGCCTATGGCGGCGGTGAAGGCGAATAACGAGGTGCGCGAGCTGCGCGCCAAGGAAAAGCAGGAGATCGAGCGCATCCTCATGGAGCTCAGCGCGGAATGCGCGACATATCGGGAGGATATTACCTGCGATTTTAACGTGCTCGCTGCGCTTGATCTTGTCTTTGCCAAGGCAAAGCTCAGCTATAAGCTTGACTGCATGGAGCCGGAACTGACGGAGCGCACGCTCGTGTTGAAAAAAGCGCGGCATCCGCTGCTCGATCAGGCAAAGGCCGTGCCCATTGATGTGACACTCGGCGACGAGTTTGACACCCTCATGATTACGGGTCCGAACACCGGCGGCAAAACGGTCACGCTCAAAACGCTTGGATTGCTGTGCGCAATGGCCCAGTGCGGGCTGCATATCCCGGCGGCCGACGGCAGCAAAGTGCCGGTGCTCGAGGGCGTGCTTGCGGATATCGGCGATGAGCAGAGCATTGAGCAGAGCCTGTCGACCTTTTCTTCGCACATGACCAACATTGTGGAAATTCTGCGCACCTGCGGCGACCGAACCTTGCTGCTTTTTGATGAGCTTGGCGCGGGCACGGACCCGACCGAGGGTGCGGCGCTGGCCATTTCGATCATTGAGTATGGGCGAAAGGTCGGCTCGATCGTCGCGGCGACGACGCATTACGCGGAGTTGAAGGTCTATGCAACCTCCACGCCGGGTGTGCAGAACGCCTCCTGCGAATTTAATGTTGAAACGCTGCAGCCGACCTATCGGCTGCTGATCGGCATTCCCGGTAAATCCAACGCTTTTGCAATCTCCCGCAGACTGGGCTTGCCCGATGTTGTGATCGCGGATGCCTCCGGGCGCATCGGAACGGAGAGCGCGAGCTTTGAAGCGACGATTGAAAAGCTGGAACAGCAGCGGCAGTCGCTGGAAAAGCAGGAGGATGAACTGCGCATCAAGCTCCGTGAGGCGGAGGAAAACGCGAAAAAGTCCGAAGAGCTCCGCCGCGAGCTCAGCGCGCGGCTTGAGAAAGCGGAGCAGAAAGCCCGGCGCGAGGCGGAGCGAATCATCTCGGATGCCCGCCGTGAGGCAGAGGCGGCGCTGGAAGAGCTTGATAACATCCGCAAGATGCAGAAGCAGGAAACGGATTATCAGCGCGTAAACGAAGCGCGCGCGGAATTGCGCAGACGGCTCAATGCGGCGGTTGACCGCGCGCAGGCGGAGGCCGAGTCGAAGAAGGAAGCGCGCAAAAGCGCAAGACCTGTCCGCGTCGGGGACACGGTGGAGCTGCTCTCCGTGGGCGTCAAGGCACAGGTGACAGAGATCTCGTCGGATAGAGTGCTGACACTGCAGGCCGGCATCATGCGCGTGACCGCCAGAGAGGATGAGGTTCTGCTCGTGGAGGGCGCGGCGCAGGAGACGAAGAAGCGCGCGCAGGCGGCAGCGGCGAAGCTGCGCACTGTGAGCGTGAGTCCGGAGCTGGATATCCGCGGCATGATGACGGATGAGGCCGTTCCGCTGGTGGAACGTTATGTGGACGATGCATCGATGGGTAAACTCAAGAGCGTGACGATCATTCACGGCAAGGGAACGGGCGTACTGCGTCAAGCGGTTGCGCAATGCCTGAAACGGCATAAGCTCGTGAAGAGTTTTCGCCTCGGCATGTTTGGCGAGGGAGAAACCGGCGTTACGGTTGTGGAACTGAAATAAAAGACAAAAAGCCATCCTTGTGCGGTGCTGTGCAATTCAACAAAACGGCGGAATTTGGTTGACGATGCCGGACGGATTTGTTATACTTCCATTAGGTTGAATATCTTGCAGGGCAAGAGAACATATTAAAAGGAGTGGCGGGAATGGTTAAACGGGAAGCTGTCATCAACAATCAGGTGGGGCTTTATGCCAGACCAGCGACGTTCTTCATCCAAAAGGCCAACGAGTTCAAGAGCAGCATTTGGATTGAGAAAGAGGAGAGAAGAGTGAATGCCAAGAGCTTGCTCGGCGTTCTTTCTCTGAGCATCGTAAAGGGTACGGCGATCAACCTGATCGCGGACGGACCGGACGAGGACGAAGCGATCGAGGCGCTCACCCAGCTGATCGGCTCCGACTTTTCTGAGTAATACAGGACGAGGGCGTGTTTCTTTCAGAACACGCCCTGACTTTTATGAAAGGAAGTCGGACAATGCAAAGTAAATCCCTGCACATGCGGGGCGTGTTTGAAGTTCTGCTGTGTTCCGCCCTGTGGAGCATAGCGGGTATTTTTATGAAGCAGATTCCCTGGTCGGGTTTCGTGATTGCATCGCTGCGCAGCCTGATTGCCGGCAGCGTGGCGGCAATTTATATGCTGTGGCGCAAAATGCCGTTTGTCGTCAACAAGCAAAGCTTGTTCGGCGCGGTGACACTCTGCGCCACGATGACGCTTTTTTCTGTCGCCAATAAGATGACCACGGCGGCAAACGCCATCGTTTTGCAGTTTACATCGCCGATTTGGGTGATGGCGCTTTCTGCCATCTTTTTGAAAAAGCGTTTTCATAAAGCGGACGTGATCGCCGTTGTCGTGACCTTCGGCGGAATTGCGCTGTTTTTTGCCGACAGCCTGCGCAGCGGTAACCTGGCGGGAAATCTGGTGGCGCTGGCTTCGGGCTTTACCTTCGGCTGCTATTATATGAGCCTGGGTGACTGTGAGGAGAATGTGCGCACCAGCTCGATTGTGATGGCCAATGCGCTGACATTTCTCGTCGGCGTTCCCTTCCTGCTGACCACGAATCCTGTGTTCAGCGGAAGCAGCATCCTGTTCATCGTCATCCTCGGCGTTTTTCAGCTGGGCATTCCCTATGTTCTGCTGGCGCACGGTGCAACATGGTGCCCGCCGCTGGTCTGCTCCCTGCTCGGGGCGGTTGAGCCGCTGCTCAATCCGGTCTGGGTCGCGATTTTTGACGGGGAGATGCCGGGCGTGTTTGCCTTGATCGGCGGTGTTGTGGTTATTGCCACGATTGTGATTTGGACGGTTTATAAAGAGAAGAAAGAACAGACTGCACAGCCTGATGGGAATGTTGCGCCATGCGCCAACAGGACAGTGGAGTAAAGCTATGTATCTTGATGCGCTGCGAGAAAAAGCGAATATGCTCCCGCTGCTGCCCGGCGTGTATATCATGCTCGATGAAAAGGGCGAGGTAATCTATGTCGGCAAGGCGAAGGCGCTGAAAAACCGCGTCACCAGCTATTTCCGCGGCAGCCATCAGGGCAAAGTGCAGGCAATGATCGATAAAGTTGCGGACTTTAACGTGATCGTTGCTGCCAATGAGCTGGAAGCTCTGGTTCTGGAAAATTCGCTCATCAAGCGGCATCAGCCGCATTACAACATTCTGCTCCGGGACGATAAGGGTTATCCCTTTATCCGCCTGGATGTGAAAAGCGCCTATCCGCGCTTTGCGATTGCGTCCCGGCAGGCGCAGGACGGCGCGCGGTATTTTGGCCCTTACGGCG
This sequence comes from Oscillospiraceae bacterium, assembly GCA_015068035.1. GTDB lineage: Bacteria > Bacillota > Clostridia > Oscillospirales > Oscillospiraceae > SIG483. The sequence continues at coordinate 29,275 of SVLI01000008.1, forward strand.
GGCGCAGCCTTTCTTTCGGGATTATTGACACGATTTGCAAAACGCTTCGTTTGCCAACCTGCAGCCGGCGCTTTCCGCGCGATATCGGCAAGGACAGACCCTGCCTCAATCAGCATCTCGGCGTGTGCGAGGGTTGGTGTACCGGCATGCCGGATCAGGAGGAATACCGAAAGCTGATCCGTCAGGCGGAGCGCATTTTGGACGGCGATACAGCGTCGCTTACTTCGGAACTGACAGAAAATATGAACGCTGCCGCCGAGGAACTGAATTTCGAGCTCGCGGCGAAACTGCGTGACCGCATCCGCGCCATTGAGAGCCTGCAGACCAAGCAGCGGGCGGTCTCTCTCGCGTTTGCGGATATGGACGCCGTCGGGTTTTACCGCGGCGCAAAATGCTGCTTTACGGTTATGCACTACACGGCAGGCGTGCTCAGCGGCAAGGACCATGAATTTGTGGAGGAGCCGCTGGAGAGTGACGCAGAGGCGATTTCCTCCCTTGTGCGGCAGTATTACGTTGGCCGCGGAAGCTGGCCGAAGCTGATTCTGCTTCCGGTGGAGATCGAGGACAGAGAGGCGTTGGAGGAGCTGCTCTCCCAGTCGGCACAGCGGCGTGTGCGCGTTGAAACGGCTAAGCGCGGTGACCGCCGCGCGCTGGCAGAGGCAGCGCAGGTGAACGCGCGGGAAGAAGTGGAGCGCGCAAGCTCCAAGGAGCAGAAACGGCTGAAAACGCTCGAATGGCTTCAAAAGACCTTGGATTTGCCGAAGCTTCCGGAGCGTATTGAGGCTTTTGACATCTCCAACCTCGGCAGCACGGGTATCGTGGCTGCGATGACGGTGTTTGAACAGGGAAAACCCCGCAAAAAGGATTATCGTAAATTCCGTGTGGAGAGCGTGACGGGGCATCCGGATGACTATGCATCCATGTCCGAAGTGCTCACGCGGCGCTTCCGCCGCTATTTGGACGGAGACGAGAAGTTCGGTGCGCTGCCCGATCTTCTGCTTATCGACGGCGGCGCAACGCACGCGGCGGCTGCGTCCGCGGTGCTGCGGGATGCGGCGCTGCGCATTCCCGTTTACGGCATGGTCAAGGATGACCGCCACCGCACGCGCGCGCTCATCACTGAGGACGGCAGGGAGGTCGGTCTCTCCGCATTCCCGGCGGTGTTCGCGCTCATCGGGAAGATTCAGGAGGAGACCCACCGCTTCGCGATTGAATATCAGCGCAGCCTGCGCAGTGCATCCTTTGCTTCCGTGCTCGATGCCATACCCGGGGTGGGGGAGAAGCGCCGCAACGCGCTTTTGCAGCACTTCAAATCCGTGCGCGCGATTGAAAAGGCAGATATGGAGACGCTTTGCGCCGTCGTGCCGAAAAACACGGCGCAGGCAGTCTGGACGTATTTTCACAAGGAGGAGCAGATATGCGAGTGATTACCGGCTCGGCGAGAGGAAGAAAACTGAGCGAACCAAGCGGCATGGACATCCGGCCGACGAGCGATCAGGTCAAGGAGGCGATCTTCAATATTGTGCAGTTCGATATTGAGGGCAGACGCGTGCTGGATCTTTTCGCGGGCACCGGGCAGCTCGGCATTGAGGCGCTCAGCCGGGGTGCAGCCTCCTGCACCTTTGTGGACGAGAGCCGCGCCGCCATCGCGCTCGTACGCGAGAATCTTAAGCGCTGCCAGCTCAGCGGAGAGGTGCTGCAAACGGAATCGCTGCACTATCTGGAGCATTGCGGCCCCTATGACCTGATTTTCCTTGACCCGCCTTATGATACGATGCTTTGCGACAAGGCCCTGCAAAAAATATTCGCGTTTGACATCCTGTCACAAGGTGGTATAATAGTGTGTGAAACGCGTCGGGAACATCCGCTTCCCGACGGCGCAGCACCGTATTTCAAGCGGAAAGACTATAATTACGGAAAAGTTAAGCTGACCGTATATGACAAGAAGGATCCTGAACGATGAACACAGCTATCTATCCGGGCAGTTTTGACCCGATCACGCTCGGACATCTGAATATCATCCGCCGCGCGGCGAGCATCTTTGACAAAGTTATCGTCTGCGTCATGGTCAATTCGGTTAAGAACCCGATGTTTACGCTGGATGAGCGCGTTGAACTCATCAACCGTGTGGTGTCGCGTTTGAACAACGTGCAGGTGGAAACGTTTTCCGGTCTGCTGGCGGAATTTGCCGAGCAGCATGAGCCGGCGGTCATCGTGAAGGGACTCCGCGCTGTTTCCGATTTTGAGGCGGAATTCCAAATGGCGCTGATTAACAAAAAGATCAATCCGAAGCTGGACACGCTTTTCCTGACGGCGAGTGAGAAATATACCTACCTCAGTTCCTCCGTCGTGAAGGAAATGGCACGCTACGGCGCGGATCTTTCCGAGTTTGTTCCCTATGAAATTATTGACGACGTGCTTGCGAAGTCAGGAAACAGGAGGTAGCGGAAAATGGAAAACGAAGTACATGAACTGCTGGAAATGCTCTACACAATGATTGCGGATGCTTGGGGTGTTCCGCTCGGTAACGAGAAGTGCATCATTGAGCGGGATAAGGCGCTCAATCTGCTGGAAGAAGTCAAAACGCAGCTTCCGCTGGAGCTTGCTGAGGCGAAGCGCCTGGTTGCAGCGCGCGATGAATTCATCAAGAACGCCCGCAGAGAAGCGGAATCCATGCGCCGTGCCGCTGAAGAGCACGCCAGACATATGGTGGAGGAGCAGGAGATCGTGCGCATGGCCAAGTTGCGCGCAAATGAGCTCCTTGAAACCGCGGAGCAGAGATCGAGAGAACTGCGCAAGGCTGCCAACGATTATGTGGATGACGCGCTGCGCCGCACGGAAGAGGCCGTCTCGACCGCGCTGGATGAGGTCAGCCAGTCCCGCATCCGTTTCCGCAGCGCCGCCGGTGTTGCAAGCGAAGCGAAGAACGCACCGAAACAGCAGCAGATCCAGCGCGTGAGCGCGGATGAACTCAAGTAAACCAAGCGTTTACATAGCGTGATGCAAATTAAATAACAGCAATTTTTGACCGCCGGACACAGGATTCTGTGCCCGGCGGTCTTTATTTGTTGAAAAACAGAATGAAAAATTTTGAAAATAACTCTTGCATTTTGAAAATGATGTGTCTATAATGAGAACACTAAAGTGGGGGAAAGTGGCGGGATTGTTCATGGTTTTCCCACGAAATTAAGCGAAGTGGAGCGAGGTGAACGGCATGACAGGTGAATATCAGCACACGATTGACGCCAAGGGCAGGCTGTTCATCCCGGCGAAGCTGCGCGATGAGCTGGGCAGCGTGTTCTATGTCACGCTGTCGATGGATCCCTGCCTTTCGGCATACAGTGCGGAGAGCTGGCAGCAGTTCTCGGATAAGGTCAACGCCATGCCCTATGTCAAGCAGCGCAAAATGCGCCCGTTGTTTGCGTATGCGGCGAAGTGCGAGCTGGATAGCCAGGGGCGCATTCTGCTTCCGCAGAATCTTCGCGAGTTTGCCAAGCTGACCAAGGACGTTACGGTGGTCGGCAACAACAATCATGCCGAGTTTTGGGACACTGCGAGCTGGAATGAACTCGGTGCGATTGAAAAACAGGCCGAGAACATTGCTGCGGTCATGAAGGAACTGGAATTCTGATGAACTATGTGCACAAAAGCGTGCTGCTGCACGAGAGCGTGGATGCGCTGCAGATCAAGCCGAACGGCGTCTATGTGGACGGCACACTCGGTGGCGGCGGACATTCCGAGCAGATTGCAATGCGCCTGCGCGGCGGCAAGCTGATCTGCATCGATCAGGACGAGCGCGCGATCGAACGCGCGTCGCGGCGGCTGGAAACTTATATGGACCGCATTACCATTGTGCATGGGAATTTCCGTGAGTTGGGCGAAATTCTCGACAGGCTGCAGGTGCAGCGTGTCGATGGTATGCTGTTTGATCTGGGCGTATCGTCGCCGCAGTTGGACGAGACGGAGCGCGGCTTTTCCTATATGCACGATGCCCCGCTGGATATGCGTATGGACGAAACGCAGAGCTTTACTGCGCGTGAGGTCATCAACGGCTGGCCGGAGGAAAGATTGCGCCGCATCCTATTTGAATACGGCGAGGAGCGTTACGCTTCGCGCATTGCCTCTGCCATTGTGCGCAGAAGGGAAGAGCGGCCGATTGAGACGACCACGGAGCTTTCCGATTTGATTCGCAGCGCGATGCCTGCGGCGGCGCTGCGTGAGAAGCAGCATCCGGCCAAGCGGAGCTTTCAGGCTATTCGCATCGCGGTGAATGACGAGCTCAATGCCCTGTCGGATATGCTTGGCGTGGCAGCGGAGCGGCTTGCCACGGGCGGAAGACTTGCGGTGATCAGCTTCCACTCGCTGGAAGATCGGATCGTGAAAAACGCGATCGCATCCCGGGAAAAGGGTTGCACCTGCCCGCGTGATTTTCCGGTTTGCACCTGTGGCTTTGTGCAGACGCTTCGCAGCGTGACGCGAAAGCCCATCATCGCCTCCGAAGAGGAACTTGAGGAAAACCCGCGTGCGCGAAGCGCAAAGCTCCGCGTGGCGGAGAGAGTATGATGCCGACAAACTGTCGGACCGAAAGAAACGTAAGCACAAACGCAAGAACAATGACGAGAGGTACAAGCTATGGCTGAAAACACAGGAACCTACAACGCAAACGCAGTGTACGGCAGCCTTGCCTATGATTTTAATAACCCCGCCTTGTATCCGGACTATGCAGAGGAAGCATCCTGGCAGGTTTCGCATCAGGTTCACGATATCCCTGCCGAGGAAGAGCTGCCGCAGGTTAAAACCGCGGCGAAGAACAAACAGGCGATTTCTCCCCTGGCGGTGATTGGCGCGGCTTTCGCATCGGTCCTGATCGTTGTGATGCTGCTTGCGCAGGTGAGTCTGACCGCCGTGAGCAACGAGGCGGTTGAACTGACGGAACGGATCGAGACGCTGGAGATGGAGCGCAACCGTCTGCGTATTGAATTTGAGGGCACGTTCAACCTTACGGAGATTGAAAAGTACGCGATTGAAGAACTGGGTATGCAGAAGCCGACAAAGGATCAAATCTTCTGCATCAACACGGCAGCACGTGATAAGGTTGAGATTATCCCCGCTGAGCAGCCTGACGGACTGCTGAGCCGCGCTTCTGATTTTGCCGGCTCAATCGGCGAATATTTGGACTGAGAGTCCTCATATCTTTATTAGTGCCGACCGATGCAGCGTTTGACATCGGCACGAATCGTGAAACGCAAGGACGGTTTTCCGACCCCGGAGGGATAAGAATGTCTGAGAATCAGAAAAACCGCAAAGGTGGTTTACATCCCAATAGAATGATGCTTCGCCGCACACTTTTCCTTTTGGTTGTGTGCGGCATAGTTGCATTTATAGTGCTGGGTATTCGGCTGTATAAACTGCAGATTATCGACCATGATCTGTATGAAAAAGAGGCGATCAACCAGCAGGTTCGCAAGACGGTTGTCTCTGCAAACCGCGGCACGATCTATGACCGAAACGGCAAAATCCTCGCCATGAGCGCGAGTGCCGACAATGTGTTCATCAGCCCGGCGGAGATCGTCATGTACGGGGAGGATCCGGTGCTGATCGCCAGCGGACTGAGCGAGATTCTGGGCGTGGATTATGCGGAGGTTCTGGATAAGACAAAGAACACCAAGTCCTATTATCAGACCATCGCACAGCGCGTCGAGCAGGAGAAAGCCGATGAACTCCGCGCCTTTATCGCTGAGAATAAGCTCAACGGCATCAAGCTTGAGCCGACCTCCAAGCGCTATTACCCCTATTCAAGCCTCGCATCGCACGTGATCGGCTTCGTCGGCAATGAAAACACCGGCCTCGGCGGTTTAGAGTCTTACTACGAAGACGAGCTTTCCGGCGTGAACGGGCGCATCGTCCGCGCGAAGAATTCCTACGGCACGGATATGCTGTACACCAAGTACGAGGAATACTATGACGCGCAGGACGGCTGTGACCTGACAACGACGATCGACTCCACGATTCAGTTCTATATGGAAAAGCATCTGCAGCAGGCCGTGGAGGATTATGACGTGCAAAACGGCGCTGCGGCCATCGCTATGGAGGTCAACACCGGCGAAGTGCTGGGCATGGTGAGCCTTGGCAATTTCGACCTGAACAACTATCAAGTGCTCAATGCGGACTATCAGACGCTGGTGGATGAGGCAGAAGATCCTGCGGTGAAAGAGTCACTGTATAACCAGTTACAGCAGCGCCAGTGGCGCAATAAAGCATTGTCCGACACCTATGAACCGGGCTCGACCTTCAAGATCATCACGCTTGCTATGGCGCTGGAGGAAGGCGTCACAAACGAAAGCGAGCACTTCTTCTGCGGCGGCGACATCCTGGTCACGGGTGATACGGATGCACGTAAATGCTGGAAGGCCGGCGGGCACGGGGATCAGACACTTGCCCAGTCCCTGCAGCATTCCTGCAACGTCACGTTCATTTCGCTTGGCGTGCGGATCGGGGCAGAGACCTTCTATAAGTATGCAGAGAGTTTTGGCTTTTTGAAAATTCCGCAGAGCGAGAACGCATACCCGACCGCGACCACGGGTGTTGACCTTGGCGGCGAGAGCGGAAGTCTTTGGTGGACGCCGAGCGTCTTTTACCGAAAGGATAACCTCTCCCAGCTCGCGGCTGCCAGCTTTGGCCAGACCTTTAACGTCACGCCCCTGCAGCTGATCACGGCGGTATCCGCCTGCGTCAACGGCGGATACCTGATGCAGCCGCATCTGGTCAAGTCGATCACAGACGATGAAGGCGTTGTAACGCGCATCGAGCCGACAGTGATCCGCCAGGTCATCAGCGAAGAGACCAGCAAAAAGGTATGTGAGATGCTGGAAACGGTTGTCAGCGATCCGATAGAGGGAACGGGAAAAAATGCCTACGTCGCAGGTTACCGCATCGGTGGCAAGACCGGCACTTCCGAAAAGGTCGCACAGATTGCAGCGGGCGGCCCGAATGAATACATCGTCTCCTTCATCGGCGTTGCGCCGATGGATGATCCGCAGATCGCCATCCTTGTCCTGCTCGATACGCCGAGCGAGGAAACGGGCGTCTACATCAGCGGCGGCCGCATGGGTGCGCCCACGGTCGGCAAAATGATGGCAGACATTCTGCCCTACATGGGCATTGAAGCGCAGTACACCGAAGAGGAACTGCGCACGCTTGACCGCAGCGTGCCGGATTTTGTCGGCATGACGATCGAAGAGGCGGAAAAGGCCGCGGAGGAAGCGGGATTCACCTTCCGAACAATCGGCTATGGCGCCACTGTTACGGGTCAGATTCCGGCGAAGGACGCGATCGTTGCAGCGGAAACACAGGTTGTGTTCTATGCAGATTCGGAGCCGAGTGAAGAGCTTGAGGAAATACCGAATCTGACAGGACTGAGCTATTCCATCGCAAGACAGAGACTCGGTTACTACGGTTTGTTTATCAACACGGACAGCACGTCCAGGATAGATGCGGAAAATATGCTGGTTTCCGGACAGAGCATTGAGGAAGGCACGGAGGTCGAACACGGCACCGTTGTTACGGTTACTCTGGTCGATAAGGACAGCAGTATGGACGGTAGATACTAAGCGAGGTAGAACATTGAAACTTAAAGATCTTTTGCAGAATGTTGAAGTGCTGGAGATGCATGCCGACCCGGAACTGGAAGTCCGGGACATCTGCTATGACTCCAGAGCGGCGCGCGGGGACGATCTGTTTGTCGCCATCCCGGGCTTTGAAACGGATGGTCACAAGTACATTGGCGCTGCTGTTAAAAACGGCGCTTCTGTCGTGCTTTGCGAAAGAAAGCCGGAAGTGGAAACACCTTATGTGCTTGTTCGTGATTCCCGTCTTGCGCTGGCGCTGGTATCCGTTGTATACTATAAAAATCCGGCATCGGATATGAAGATCATCGGTGTGACCGGAACGAACGGGAAAACGACCAGCACCATGCTCATCAAGCACCTGCTGGAAACGAAGCTTGGCGCCAAAGTCGGCCTCATCGGAACGAATCATAACATGATCGGCGAGGAAATCCTGCCGACGGAGCGCACAACGCCCGAATCCTATGAGCTGCAGAAGCTTCTGCGCGATATGGCGGATGCCGGTTGCACCCATGTCGTGATGGAGGTTTCCTCGCATTCGCTGACGCTCCACCGCGTTGCCGGACTGCGCTTTGCGGTTGGCCTGTTCACGAATCTGACGCAGGATCATCTGGATTTTCACGGAACGATGGAGGCTTATGCCCAGGCCAAGGCGCTGCTGTTTTCCCAGTGCGAGAAGGGCGGCGTCAATTTGGACGATGCTTACGCGAAAACCATGCTGGATTCAGCAAAATGCCCGATGGTTACCTGGTCTTTGGAGAAGAACGAGGCGGACATCGTTGCAAAGGATCTTCGTCTTGCTGCCGACGGCGTGAAGTTCTGTGCACTGGCGATGGGCAGTCTTGCGCGCGCAAAGCTCGGCATTCCGGGACGGTTTTCCGTTTACAATGCGCTTACGGTGATTACCTGCGGTATGCTGCTCGGCCTTGATGCCGAGAGCTGCTGCGATGCCCTTTCCGATGCACAGGGTGTGAAGGGAAGGGTGGAGGTTGTTCCCACGGATGGGGATTACACCATTTTGATTGATTACGCGCATACGCCGGACGCGATGGAGAACGTTCTGCGCGGGATGCGTGAGGTCACGGAAGGCAGGCTTGTTATCCTCTTTGGCTGCGGCGGCGACCGTGACCGCACAAAGCGCCCGATCATGGGGCGGATGGCGGCTGAATTTGCTGACTTTTTCGTCGTGACGAGCGACAATCCGCGCACGGAGGATCCCGAAGCCATCGTTGCGGACATTCTTGAGGGCGTGCACTGCCAGAAAAACCGTTATCAGGTGATTGTGAACCGGCGCGAAGCCATCGCCTGGGTGATTGATAATCACCGACCCGGTGATGTGATCATCCTTGCGGGCAAGGGCCATGAGGATTATCAGATCATCGGCAAAGAGAAGTTTCACATGGATGAGCGCGAGATCGTCGCCGAGCATCTGGCCAGGCGGGCGCAGGAAAGAAGCTGAGTGCGCGGCGCAAATCCATATTAAGGCATTTGGAGGACATACCAATGACGCTCAAAATGATACTGGCCTTTTTGGTCTCGCTGTTTGTTGCCGTGCTCATCGGCAGCGCGCTTGTTCCGTTCCTGAGAAAGATCAAGGCCGGACAGGAGATCCGCGAGGATGGCCCGACCTGGCACAAATCCAAGGCCGGAACGCCGACAATGGGCGGCATTATCTTCATCTGCGGCGTGACGGCGGCCTGCCTTGCCGTCGGCTGGACGGAAATGCTGCGCGGGGAGTTCGGACACATCTTCGTGCTGCTCTTTGCGCTGATCTTCGGCGCAATTGGATTTCTGGACGACTATGAAAAGCTCAAAAAGAAGCAGAACCTCGGCCTGAAGGCCAAGCAGAAGTTCCTTTTGCAGCTTGTGGTTGCGATTGCGTTTGTCTTTCTGATGCGAAAGTTCGGCTATGCAACGCCGAATCTCTACATTCCGTTCTGGAATATCACGGTTCCGATTCCGGAAGTCGTGTATTTTATCTTCGCTGCGTTTATCATCGTTGGCTGCGTCAACGCCGTGAACCTCACGGACGGCGTGGATGGCCTTGCAACCGGCACGACGCTGCCCGTTATGCTTTGCTACGCGGTGGTTGCCTTCCGCTGGGGACAGGAATTTCTCTCCCTCGGCATCTTTGCCTCCGGCATGTTCGGCGCATTGATGGGCTTTTTGCTCTACAACTTCAATCCCGCGAAGGTGTTTATGGGAGACACCGGCTCGCTGTTCCTCGGCGGCGCGGTGTGCGGCATGGCGTTTGCGATGGATATGCCGCTGGTACTTATCCCCCTGGGCATTATCTACATCGCAGAAACGCTTTCGGACATTATTCAGGTTCTCTATTTTAAGATCAGTCACGGTAAGCGTATTTTCAAAATGGCGCCGCTGCATCACCATCTGGAGATGGGCGGCTGGACAGGGAAGAAGTGGTCGGAAAAGGAGCTTTTTGCGCTCTTCACCGGCATCTCGCTCTTGTTTGCGATCCTTTCTTTCATTGGCGTTGCCGGACGCTATGTAATGTAAACCAATCCGCATCCCCTGTATAACGGATGCTGAAAAGGCGCGCAAGCGCTTTTATCCCGGGAGGTGAGTCACAATGCAGGAAAACAGCAAAAGCCATGAGAATTCAAGGCTGCACGATTATACTGAGGATGCAAAGATCGGACGCGGACGATTTGATCTGCCTTTTGCACTGCTGACGCTGGTCCTGCTTGTGATCGGCGTTGTGATGGTCCTCTCAGCAAGCTTTGCAAGAGCTTACTATGACCCCACCCATGAGACGGGGGGTAACGCAACCTATTACTTCATCCGTCAGCTGATCTTTGCGCTGATGGGCGTTGCGGCGATGTATATCACCTCTCGTTTTCCCATGAATTTTTACCGACATTTTTCCATGTGGGTTTTGATTGTTGCGATCGGACTGCTTGTTCTTGTTCCGGTCATTGGCGTCAAGGCGAACGGCGCCCGCCGCTGGATCGGCTTCGGATCGTTCACAATTCAGCCTTCCGAGATCGCAAAAATCGGTGTAATTCTGGCCTTTTCCTCCATGATCTGCCGATACCGTGAGAAGATGAGAACCTTCCGTTACGGCATCGCGCCGTTTGCGATAATCCTGGTTGTGATCGTGGGTCTGCTTGCGCTGGAACCGCATCTTTCCGCGGCGATCATCATCGTTGGTGTCGGCGCTGTGATGCTCTTCATCGGCGGTGTGCGGCTGTACTGGTTCGTCGGCGTCGGCGTTGCAGTCGGCGGACTCGGTGCGATTGCGATCTCCGTTATGGATTACGCCAAAGAACGAGTATCCAACTGGCTTGATCCCTTCTCTGCGGCTTCCGATGCCGGTTATCAGATCGTCCAGTCTCTGTATGCTGTCGGCTCCGGCGGCCTGATGGGCGTCGGCTTGGGACAGAGCCGGCAGAAGTATCTGTATCTCCCCGAGGAGCACAACGACTTCATCTTTTCTATCGTCTGCGAAGAGCTGGGCTTTATCGGCGCGGCTTTGATTTTGATTCTTTTCGCTTTGCTGATCGTTCGCGGCTATTGGCTTGCAATGCATATGCGTGACCGTTACAGCTCTCTTGTCTGTGCCGGCATCACAACGCTTTTGGCGCTGCAGGTTTTTCTCAACGTCGCGGTCGTGACGAACCTGATCCCCTGCACAGGTATCTCGCTGCCGTTTTTCAGTTACGGCGGCACCGCACTTCTGATTCAGATGGCGGAGATGGGCATCATCCTCAGCGCATCGCGGGATGTGCCAACCAAGTAAGAAGCTTATCGCGCGGCTGACGCTTTTGTCTGCCGCGCGCAGAGATTGGGAGTTGGAGAATTATGAAGATCCTCTTTACCTGCGGCGGAACGGCCGGGCACATCAACCCCGCTATCGCGGTTGCGGAAGTGCTCTGCCAGCGTGACAGTGATACGCAGGTGCTGTTTATCGGCGCAAAGGATAAAATGGAAATGGAGCTTGTTCCGAGAGCAGGCTATGACATAGAGGGCATTACGGTTACAAACCTGCGGCGCAGCGGCGGCATGGAAATGATCAAGCATAATGCCAAAACCGTCAAGAATCTGATCACGGCAAAGAACAAGGCAAAAAAGATTATCCGCCGTTTCCGGCCGGATGTCGTGCTCGGAACCGGCGGCTATGTTTGCTATCCCGTGATCCGTGCTGCGGAATCGCTTGGCATTCCAACGGCGATTCATGAGTCCAATGCCGTGCCCGGACTGACGACAAAGCTTCTCAGTAAGCATACCGACCGGATCATGGTGGGCCTTGAGGACAGTAAGAACGGTTATAAGCATCCCGAGCACGTGATTGTTACGGGCACGCCGGTGCGTGGAGATTTTCTTCGTCATGTGAAATCGCAGGCCAAGGCCGAACTCGGCCTTCCGGTGAATAAGCCGCTGGTGGTCTCCGTTTGGGGCAGTCTGGGCGCCACCCATATGAATGAAATTATGGCTGAGGTCATTGAACGCGCCGTGAATAAGCCGTTTTTCAGCCTCATCCACTCTGCCGGCAAGCGCGGTTATGATGAAATGATGGCAAAGCTCACGCGCGACGGCTGCGCAAATGCGTCAAAATATGGCTTTGAGGTGCGGGATTACATCTTTGATATGCCGCGCGTCATGGCGGCGGCCGATCTTGTGATCTGCCGCGCGGGCGCATCCACGCTCTCAGAGCTGACTCTGCTCGGCAAACCTGCGATTCTGGTTCCGTCCCCGAATGTGACGAACAATCACCAGGAGCGCAATGCAAGAGTGTTGGAAGCAGCGGGCGGTGCGCGTGTACTGCTGGAGGGGCAGTTCACGCAGGACAGTCTTCTCGGTGAGATATCGAATCTGCTCTCCGACCCGGAAAGACTGCTTGTTATGTCCGGAAAAATGAAGTCACTCGGATTCCCTGATGCCGCGGAGAAAATTGCGGATGTTGTGCAGGAACTTGTCAATGAGCGGCAATAGGCGAAGAATGTGACCGAATCACCTGCCTTTGCATAGGATGGCTTGAAAATCCATCCGAACGGAGGCAGAATAATGGAGATTTGGAAAATTCGCGGTGGAAATCCGCTTCGCGGCAGCGTGCGCGTGCAAGGAGCAAAGAACAGCGTGCTGCCGATTATGGCAGCGAGTGTCCTTGTGCCGTGCCGGACGGAGCTGACGAACTGCCCTGACGTGCGCGATGTCCGCGCGTCCATGGACATTCTGCGTTGTCTCGGCTGCGCGGTAGAGCAGGACGGCGACGCGATTTACATTGATTCGCGCCCTCTCTGCCGAAGTGCGGTGCCGGATGCGTTGATGCATCGAATGCGTTCGTCCTTCACCTTTCTTGGGGCGATTCTGGGGCGCTGCGGAGAAGCGTCTCTCACGCGACCCGGCGGCTGTGAGCTTGGGGAGCGGCCCATTGATCTGCATCTTGAAGCGCTCGGCGCGCTTGGTGCGCGTTTTGAGGAAACGGGCGAACGGATTCTCTGCTGTGCAGATGCGGGGCTGCAAGGAACCTGTATCCGCTTGCGTTATCCAAGCGTGGGCGCAACGGAAAACGCAATGATCGCGGCCTGCGCTGCAAAAGGGGAGACCGTGATCGAAAATGCGGCCACCGAACCCGAGATTGAGGATTTGCAGAACTATTTGCGCCAGCTTGGTGCCGAAATTTGCGGCGCAGGCACGGATACTATACAAATCAGAGGCATTTCTCCTGTAGAAAGAGTTGCTTACCGCATTATGCCGGACCGCATTGCGGGCGCAACGATGCTGTGCGCTGCTGCCTGCACGGGCGGTGAAATTGAACTGCGAGGCGCTGTGAGGGAGCATCTCGGCCCGGTGACACAGGCGCTGTGCGCAATGGGCTGCCGGATGCGAGAGGAAAGCAGCGCAATTTTTATCAGCGCAAAGCGCGCGTTGCGGGCCTCTCCCGTGATCGAAACGGGGCCGAATCCTGCGTTTCCGACGGATGCGCAGCCGATTCTGATGGCGGCGAGTCTGCGCGCTGCGGGCACAAGTGCTTTCGTTGAGAATGTATTTTCCGACCGCTTTCGACATGTGGAGCAGTTCCGTCGACTTGGTGCAGAGATCTGCATTGAGGGGAAAACGGCGCTTGTCACTGGCGTGAGGGAATTATATGGCGCGCCTGTGCTTGCAACGGATCTGCGCGCCGGTGCTGCGCTCCTGCTTGCGGGACTTTCTGCACGCGGAACAACAACGGTTCTGGATGAGGGGCACATTGCGCGCGGATATGATGCGCTGGATATTCAGCTGCGGTCTCTCGGCGCAGAGCTTGAAATTTTGCGCGAGATGAGATAGAATACTGCAAAAGCAACGGACAAATGTCCGGAGGAGGAACGAACATATGGCGCAGTCGAACCAACGGCAGAAAAAGCGAAAAAGCGTTCTATTTACGCCGCTGGCATTCGTGTTGATATGCGCGGCACTGGTTTTTGGCATCAGCGTCTTTTTCCGCGTTACAAAGATTGAAGTCGTTGGTATGGACAGCTATTCAACGGAGGAAATTATTGCGGCTTCCGGCATTGAAAAGGGAGACAATCTGTTCTTCATCAACCGCGGTGGCAGCGCAAGCCGGATTATCTCAAAACTGCCTTATGTGGATTTCGCCACGGTGCACAGAGATCTGCCGAATTCCGTTACGATTGAAGTGCAGGAAAGCAGCGCGGTTGCCTATATCGCGGTAGAGGGCGAGCTTTGGGTGGTTGACAGCAGCTGCAAGGCCTTGAGTAAGACGACCTCCTCGCAGACCGGCGGTCTGATCCGCATTCTGGGCGTGGAGGCCAATAAACCCGAGGTTGGCGAAATACTCACCGGCGGGGATGAGGAAGCACTCAAGCTTGCTTTCGTGGCCGAAATTCTGGAAGAGCTGTCTGTTCGCGGCATGGAAAGATTGGTTGGCGAGATCGATATGCAAAACCCCTCTGACCCGACCTTTACTTACCTCTCTCGTTTTGTTGTCAAACTTGGAAAGAATGAAAACGTGGATTACAAGCTTGATCGGCTGCTGAGCGTGGTTGAGCAGCTCGGAGAAGGCGATACAGGCACGCTCAACCTGTCCATTGACGACCGTGTGCACTTCAGCCAGGGATAAAAAACGTCGAAGTTCACATAATAATTTGGGTTTTTGTCAAAGAAGTATTGACCAAACGGAGAAACCGTTATAATATATAACCAATAGTGCTCAAATGCAGGGTCGGAGTGAGAAACCCGGCCAATAGATAAAAAGAAACTGGAGGTAGGAAAATGTCTTACTCTATGGAAACCGGCCCTGAAAATGTTGTTACCATCAAGGTCGTCGGTGTCGGTGGCGCCGGCAATAACGTTGTCAATCGCATGGTCAGCTCCGGAACGAAGGGCGTTGAATTCATCGCCGTGAACACGGATAAGCAGGCTCTGGCTATCTCTTCTGCCAATCAGAAGATCCAAATCGGCGAGAAGCTGACCCATGGTCAGGGCGCGGGCAGCGATCCCGAAGTTGGCAAGCGCAGCGCTGAGGAAAACCGCAACAACATCGCCAAGAGCTTTGAGGACGCGGATATGGTGTTCATCACCGCCGGTATGGGCGGCGGCACCGGAACGGGTGCAGCTCCCGTCATTGCGGACATCGCGCGCGAGGCCGGCATCCTGACGGTCGGTGTTGTGACCAAGCCTTTCGGTTTTGAGGGCAAGCGCCGCATGGAGCAGGCAAAGCTCGGCATCGAGGAGCTGCTCGGCAAGGTCGACTCCCTGCTGATCATCCCGAATGACCGTCTGAAATATGCAACCGACCAGAAGGTTACTTTTGCCAACGCCTTTGAAATCGCGGACGATGTGCTGCGTCAGGCAGTTACCAGCATCTCTGACCTCATCAAGAACACCGGCTTCATTAACCTTGACTTCGCTGATGTGACGACCATTATGAAGGACGCCGGCTTCGCCCATATGGGTGTCGGCAGATCCGCAGGTAAGGGCAAGGCTGAGGATGCAGCCCGTGCTGCTGTTGCCAGCCCGCTTATGGAGACCTCCATCAACGGCGCGCGCGGTGTGCTCATCAACATCACCGGCAGCGCGGACATGGGTCTGGAAGATGTGGAAGCGGCGGCTAACCTCGTGCAGGAAGCTGCGCATCCGGATGCCAACATTATCTTCGGTGCAACCTTCGATAACGATATGGACGACGAGATCCGTGTCACCGTTATCGCCACCGGTTTTGATGAGGGCCCGGTCGCCAAGAAAGGTGAGCAGGGTAAGACGGTTTCGACCGATGAAGTGGGACTTTTCACCGCGGCCACCGAGAAGGCCAGAGAAGCGGCGCCTGCGGCAGAGCAGCAGAAGGCCGAGGAAGAGGATCCTTTTGACAGCATTTTCAAGATCTTTAATTCTAAATAAACATTTTGATGCCTGAGGGCGTACAAGGGGCTGTGAAAGAAACGGCGTGTAAGCGTTTCATTTTCTTCACAGCCCTTTTTTAATCCCTGTCATCGTCCGCGTGGCAGGTCGGCGATAGGAAAAGGCTTGCATACGCAAGTCGCCTATATTATAATTGCAGACAGAAGTATGTTGTTTTTTTGATTGTCAACGAACATACAGGATGAAGTGAAACTGAAAGACAAAGGAGAACGAATAATGGGAACATGGCATGATTATCTAAAAGCAGAGGGCACCCCTCCCGAGTGGCCGTACCCGATTAAGTTCGGCGAGGAGAAAGAGATTGAAACCGACGTACTTGTCCTGGGCGGCGGCATCGCCGGCTGCTGGGCAGCGATCACCGCGGCAAGAAACGGCGCGAAAGTAACGCTTCTGGAAAAGGCTGACGTGCGCCGCAGCGGCGCGGGCGGCCCCGGCTGTGACCATTGGTGCAATGTGCCGGCCAACCCGCTTTCCCGCGTGGATCCCGACGAGTGGGCGCTGCAGATGACGGAAGCGCTCGGAATGTACTCCAACGGCATCGGCATCCAGATCCAGTGCAGAGAGAACTATGATACCCTGCTGGAGATGGAGCAGATGGGCGGCAAGATCCGCGATACGGAGGATGAGTTTGTCGGCGCGGAGGGTCGCGATGAGGCGACCAAGCTCATGGTCTCTCCCCGTTACGGTGCGAAGGCCGGCTACGCCGAGCATCCGGATTGGATGAAGCCCGGCTTCAATGCCCCCGAGACACGCACCAATGTCGTGCTCCGCATCTGGGGCAGCACCTTCAAGCCCATTTTGAAGAAGGAATGCAAGAAGCTTGGCGTGGAGATCTATGACCGCGTTATGGCCACCAGCCTGCTCAACGAAAACGGCAAGCAGGGCAATCGCGTCGTGGGTGCGACGGGTCTGAACGTCCGCACCGGTGAGTTCCTCATTGTCAAGGCCAAGGCCGTGGTCATGTCTGCGGGCAGCGGCGGCAACCTGTGGAATCTGGATATGGAACATGGCGGCCATTCCACCATGTATTCCCGCAACGACAGCAGCGGCAGCACGGATATGGCCTGGCGCGCCGGCGCGAAGCTCACCATGATGGAGCGCAGCAACCCCTCCAAGATCGCAACGGGCCTCAAGCACAAGTGGTACACCGGCGGCGGTGACGCCAGCTATGAGAACGTGTCCCTTGTGGACGCCAACAACAAGGTTCTGCCTGTCACAACCCAGGGTTGGGCGGACGGCGGCGCGATGTTCACCTTCATGGGCCCCATTCATGAGAAGATTCTTGAGGGTATCCGCACCGGTGAATATGTGCTTCCTTTCTACGGTGACTTCGCAGGCATGAAGCCGGATGAGGCCAACGCCACCTGGAACCTGATGCTCAAAGAGGAATCCACCACCAAGGTCATGGTGCAGAGTATGACGGAGGCCGGCTTCGATTACACCAAGGATCAGATCATGAACTATGCCTACATGGAGCTGCAGCCCTCTGAGCAGTACCGTGAGACGCCGCGCGGCGGCGGCCTGTTCACCGACTGGAACCTGAAAACAACGCTGGACGGCCTCTATGCCGCCGGCACCTCGCTCTTCTCTCCTGAGGATCACAGCTTTGCCGCGGCCACCGGCCGTTACGCCGGCCGTAAGGCGGCTGCCTATGCCAAGAGCATCGAGGCAGGCGCTGTCTGCCGCAAGCAGATCGACGCCGAGAAGGAGCGCGTACTCGCGCCCGCCAAGCGTACCGGTGGTATGGACTGGAAGGAGCTGCACAACGGTGTTGCCCGCGTGATGCAGTATTACGTCGGCGGCTACCGCAGCGAGCATCTGTTTGATCTGGCGCTGGAAGAGATCAAGCGCATCGAAGAGAACGCTGTGCCGCAGCTTTACGCGCTTGACCCCCATAAGCTCATGCGCTGCGTCGAGGATCTGAGCATTCTTGAGCACGCCAAGATCGCCATCTCCGCCATGAAGGAGCGTCGGCTCACCAGCCGCGCGCTGGGCGTGCAGCGTCTGGATTATCCCAACGCCGATCCGGAAGATCAGGGCAACTATCTGCTGCTCTATCAGGAGGACGGCGAGACGAAGTTTGAGCGCGTTCCGGTTCGCTTCTGGGGCAACATGAAGGAAGAGTACGAGAAGCACAACCCGGACTATGCCGGTGTTTACAAGCCCGAGAACTGAGAAGGAGGAAAGACAATGGCTGATAAAGTATATGCGATCCCGAATGTGCAGACGCCGAACGTGCCGGTGAAGATCAATCCGGAGAAGTGCATCGGCTGCAACAACTGCGTGGAGACCTGCCAGATTGACGTTTTCATTCCGAACCCGAAGAAGGGCTGCCCTCCGATCATCCTGCATCCGGAAGAGTGCTGGTATTGTGGTTGCTGCGTGACGGACTGCCCGACGCCAGGTGCGATCCGCTTCAACTATCCGCTGCCGCTCAAGCCGCGGTGGCGCACCAAGGAGACCGGCGAGATTCATCAGCTCAACTGAGGAATCCTGTAAACAACATACCCCGGTTGCTCAGGCAGCTTGAGAAAAAGGACGCAGCCGCTATCGGACTGCGTCCTTTTTGTTTGTCTGCCAATATTGACACTTGCATCATGCAGCGAATTATATTATAATATCAATCAGTTATATTTGCGCTTGAACAAAGAAATATATGCAAGCAAAGGAGATCGAACAATGGGAACATGGCATGATTATCTAAAAGCCGAAGGAACGCCTCCCGAGTGGCCGTATCCGGTTAAGTTCGGCGAAGAGAAAGAGATCGAGACCGACGTGCTTGTCCTGGGCGGCGGCATCGCCGGCTGCTGGGCAGCGATCACCGCAGCAAGAAACGGTGCGAAAGTAACGATTCTTGAGAAGGCTGACGTGCGCCGCAGTGGCCAGGGCGGCCCCGGCTGCGACCACTGGTGCAACGTGCCCGGCAACCCGCACTCCCGCGTGGACCCCGATGAATGGGCCATTCAGGAGATGGAGGATCTGGGTAAGTTCTCCAACGGTATCGGTATCCAGATCCAGTGCAGAGAGGACTTTGACACTCTGCTGGAGATGGAGCAGATGGGCGGCAAGATCCGCGATACGGACGATGAGTTCGTCGGCGTTGAGGGTCGTTATGAAGACACCAAGTTCATGATTTCCCCGCGCTACAGTGCAAAGGCCGGTTACGGCACGCATGACGATTGGCGCAAGCCCGGCTTCAATCCCCCCGAGACCCGCAACAACGTGGTGCTCCGCATCTGGGGCAGCGGCTTTAAGCCCATCCTCAAGAGAGAGTGCAAGAAGCTCGGCGTGCAGATCCTTGACCGCGTCATGGCCACCAGCCTGCTCAATGAAAACGGCAAGCAGGGCAACCGTGTCGTCGGCGCGACGGGTCTGAACGTCCGTACCGGCGAGTTCGTCATCGTCAAGGCCAAGGCCGTCATCATGTCCACCGGCGGCGGCAGCAGAGCGCTGTGGGTTGCCGATATGGAGCACGGCGGCTACGATTCCACGAACTCCTCCCGCAACAACAGCAGTGACAACATCTACATGGCATGGCGCGCGGGCGCGAAGCTGACCATGATGGAAGGTTCTGCGGCGCTGCGCTTCGGCACGGGTCTGAAGCACAAGTGGTACACCGGCGGCGCGGATGCCAGCTATGAGAACGTGTCTCTTGTCGATGCCAACAATAAGGTCGTTCCCGCTCCGACGCAGGGCTGGGCGGATGGCGGCGCGATGTTCTCCAACAACGCGGCTGTCAGAGCAGACATCAAAGAGCGCATCGAGTCCGGCGAGCTGCAGCTTCCGCTTTACGGCGACTTCGCCGGCATGAAGCCGGAAGAGGCCAACGCCACCTGGAACCTGATGCTCACCGAGGAATCCACCACCAAGGTCATGGTGCAGACCATGACGGAGGCCGGCTTCGATTACACCAAAGACCAGATCATGAACTATACTTACATGGAGCTCCAGCCCAATGAGCAGTATCGCACCATCCGTGGCGGTGGCCTGCTGGTTGACTGGGATCTGAAGTCCTCTCTGGACGGTCTGTATGCAGCGGGTGGTTCTACTTTCTCCGCTGAGGACCACAGCTACTGCGCGGCAACCGGCCGTTATGCCGGCCGCAAGGCGGCTGACTATGCCAAGGGTGTTGAGGCTGGCGCTGTCTGCCGCAAGCAGATCGACGCTGAGAAGGAGCGCGTGCTCGCGCCCGCGAAGCGCAGTTCCGGCATCGAGTGGAAGGAGCTTCACTTCGGTCTCAACCGCGTGATGCAGTACTACGTCGGCGGCTACCAGACCGAGCATCTGTATGACCTCGCGCTGGAAGAGATCAAGCGCATCGAAGAGAACGCTGTGACCGAGCTCTACGCGCTCGACCCGCACAAGCTCATGCGCTGCATCGAAGATCTGAACATGATCGAGCATGCCAAGATCAAGATTCAGGCCATGAAAGAGCGCCGCTTCTCCAGCCCCGCGCTGGGCGTGCAGCGTCTGGATTATCCTGAGGTTGACGCAGAAGAGATGCAGAAGTACCTGCTGATCTACGAAGAGGACGGCGAGACGAAGTTCGAGCGTATCCCGATCCGCTTCTGGGGCAACATGAAGGAAGAGTACGAGAAGCACAACCCGGATTATGCCGGTGTTTACAAGCCCGAGAACTGAGAAGGAGGAAAGACAATGGCTGAGAAAGTATATGCGATCCCGAATGTGCAGACGCCGAACGTGCCGGTGAAGATCAATCCGGAGAAGTGCATCGGCTGCAACAACTGCGTGGAGACCTGCCAGATTGACGTTTTCATTCCGAACCCGAAGAAGGGCTGCCCCCCGATCATCCTGCATCCGGAAGAGTGCTGGTATTGCGGCTGCTGCGTGACGGATTGCCCGACGCCGGGCGCGATCCGCTTCAACTATCCGCTGCCGCTTAAGCCGCGGTGGCGCACCAAGGAGACCGGCGAGATTCATCAGCTCAACTGAGGAATCCTGTAAACAACATACCCCGGCTGCTCAGGCAGCTTGAAAAGAAGGACGCAGCCGATTGCCGGCTGCGTCTTTCCTGTATTCCGGGCAGTTGTGCGCAGGAAAACGGTTTTCAGAGAAACTCCGCTTCGTTTCTAACGTCTGATATTGACACTTGCATCACAGCGGAGTTTCTCTTATAATAAGAGACAGATAAACTTCGCGCTGTATATCAGAAAACTATATGAGCAAGGAGGATACATAATGGGAACATGGCATGATTACCTGAAGGCTGAGGGGACACCCCCCGAGTGGCCGTACCCGATTAAGTTCGGCGAGGAGAAAGAGGTTGAAACCGATGTGCTTGTCCTGGGCGGCGGCATCGCCGGCTGCTGGGCAGCGATCAGCGCGGCACGAAACGGGGCAAAGGTTGCGATCATGGAGAAGGCCGACATCCGGCGCAGCGGCTCCGGCGGACCCGGCTGCGACCACTGGTGCAACGTGCCTGCCAACCCGCTCTCCCGCGTGGATCCCGATGAGTGGGCCATCCAGGAGATGGAGGATCTCGGTGCTTATTCCAACGGCATCGGCATTCAGATCCAGTGCAGAGAGGACTTTGACACCCTGCTGGAGATGGAGCAGATGGGCGGCAAAATCCGTGACACGGACGATGAATATCTGGGCGTCGAGGGTCGTGACGACGAGACAAAGTTCATGATTTCCCCGCGCTACAGCGCAAAGGCCGGTTACGGCACGCATGACGATTGGCGCAAGCCCGGCTTTAATCCTCCCGAGACCCGCAACAATGTGGTTATCCGCATCTGGGGTAACGGCTTTAAGCCCCTGCTGAAAAAAGAGTGCAAGAAGCTCGGCGTGGAAATGTACGAGCGTGTTATGGCGACCGGCTTGCTCAATGAAAACGGCAAGCAGGGCGGCCGTGTTGTGGGTGCGACGGGCATCAATGTCCGCACCGGTGAATTTCTCATCGTCAAGGCCAAGGCTGTCATCATGTCCACCGGCGGCGGCAGCGGCGCGCTGTGGTTTATGGATACGGAGCACGGCGGCTACGATTCGTCGAATGCCTCCCGCAACAACAGCAGCGGCAACATTGAGATGGCCTGGCGCGCCGGCGCGAAGCTCACCATGATGGAGGGCAGCAGCCAATCCCGCATCGGCACGGGCCTGAAGCACAAGTGGTACACCGGCGGTGCGGACGCCAGCTATGAGAACGTGTCTCTTGTGGACGCGAATAACAAGGTTCTGCCCACACCGACGCAGGGCTGGGCCGACGGCGGCGCGATGTTCTCCAACAACGCGGCTGTCAGAATGGACATCAAAAAGCGTATCGAGGCCGGCGAATTTGAGCTTCCGCTCTACGGTGACTTTGCCGGCATGAAGCCGGAAGAGGCCAACGCCACCTGGAACCTGATGCTCACCGAGGAATCCACCACGAAGATCATGGTGCAGACCATGACCGAGGCGGGCTTCGATTACACGAAAGACCAGATCATGAACTATACCTACATGGAGCTGCAGCCCAACGATCAGTACCGCACCGGCCGTGGCGGCGGTCTGCTGGTTGACTGGGATCTGAAGTCCTCGCTGGACGGCCTCTATGCCGCCGGCGGATCCATGTTCTCCCCGAGTGACCACAGCTACTGCGCGGCCACCGGCCGTTATGCCGGACGTAAGGCGGCTGCCTACGTCAAGAGCGTTGAGCCGGGTGCCGTCTGCCGCAAGCAGATCGACGCCGAGAAGGAGCGCGTGCTCGCGCCCGCCAAGCGCAGCGGCGGCATCGACTGGAAGGAGCTGCACTTCGGCCTCAACCGCGTGATGCAGTATTACGCCGGCGGCTACCGCAGCGAGCACCTCTTCGATCTGGCGCTTGAGGAGATCAAGCGCATCGAAGAGAATGCCGTGCCGGAGCTCTATGCGCTTGACCCGCACAAGCTCATGCGTTGCCTGGAGGATCTGAGCATGATCGAGCATGCAAAGCTCGCCATTTTGACGATGAAGGAGCGCCGCTTCACCAGCCCCGCGCTGGGTGTGCAGCGTCTGGATTATCCCGACGCCGATCCCGAGGATCAGGGCAAATACCTGCTGGTCTATCAGGAGGATGGCGAGACGAAGTTTGAGCGTATCCCGATCCGCTTCTGGGGCAACATGAAGGAAGAGTACGAGAAGCACAACCCGGATTACGCCGGTGTTTACAAGCCCGAGAACTGAGAAGGAGGAAAGACAATGGCTGAGAAAGTATATGCGATCCCGAATGTGCAGACGCCGAACGTGCCGGTGAAGATCAATCCGGAGAAGTGCATCGGCTGCAACAACTGCGTGGAGACCTGCCAGATTGACGTTTTCATTCCGAACCCGAAGAAGGGCTGCCCTCCGATCATCCTGCATCCGGAAGAGTGCTGGTATTGCGGCTGCTGCGTGACGGACTGCCCGACGCCGGGAGCGATCCGCTTCAACTATCCGCTGCCGCTCAAGCCGCGGTGGCGCACCAAGGAGACCGGCGAGATCCATCAGCTCAACTGAGGATCTGCTTCGGAAACAACAACATAATGCAAGGACGGACGGCTTCACGCCGTCCGTCTTTTTCGTGCTGCAGGAACTTCACTGGAGGCCTGGACGTAAGAAAAGGGGAGAGACTCTCTTTTTTCAGTACCTGCGCTGTGTTACATAAAGCCTGCGCTTTGCGCATAAACTCACGGTATGTGGTTTTGGCGAGGGGTGAAGAGCGTTGAGCATGAGGACAGACAAAATTATATGTGTATCGGGTGAACTCCTGAAACTATACGGACAAAAGCGTGTATCCCGCAGCGCCGCAGCGATGAGCTATTTTCTGCTTTTGACCGTGTTTCCGCTTCTGATCTGCCTCAATGCCATGCTCGGTAGTATGTTTCCTTCGGCGGAGCGATTTGGAAATTTTGCAGCCGGTATTTTGCCCGAGGGGACGATTCGCTTTATTACGGATTATCTGCAGTATGTCAACTCCGGCAGAGGTGGGAAGATCTTGCCGGCGGGACTTGCGCTGATGTGCACAAGCAGCGCGGCTGCCTTCCGGTCCATTCACAATGTTATGGCGGATCTGCGTGGAAAACCGCGCTTTCAAACCATTGCGTTTTGGCCCTTGAGCTTCTTGTTTTCGCTGCTGTTTCTGGCGGCGATGTACTTTGCCGTGCTGGTCGTGCTTTTTGGCAGGCAGTTGCTGCAGAGTGCAGCAAGCGTATTTCGGCTTGGCGATTTCAGCGGCGTATGGCAGGCGCTGCGCTTTCCGCTGCTGTTCTTTATTCTCCTGACGATGTTCTGGGGATTGTATCGGCTGACCGCGCCGAAGGAGGAGCGCGGTGAGCAGCTTCCCGGCGCGTTTGCAGCGGCGGCAGGCGTGGAAGTTCTCTCGGTGCTTTTTTCCGTTTTCGTCGGGATGTCCACCAAATATGCACTGGTCTACGGGTCGCTCGCATCGCTGATTATTTTGGTGCTGTGGCTGTATTTGTGCTGCACGATTGTCATTCTGGGCTGCGGGCTGAATATCGTGCTTTTGCAACGAAAAAATGACGAAAGAGGTGCTCGCGCGCAATAAATAATGCTTGCAATCCTTGCGTTTCTGTGCTATAATTCCCAAAGCATGGTAGTAATGGTAGTGTTTTGTGTTGAGTGGGTGCCCCCCACTCTTTTTGTTGATCGGAAAAGAATTGTCAAAAATTGGAAAATGGTGACTTATGAGTAAGATTACAGATCTGATTTGGTCCCTTGCAGAGCCTGTCGCGAAGAATCACGGCTGCTCAATTTGGGATGTGGAATTTGTCAAAGAGGCCGGCACACGCTATCTGCGTGTGTACATTGATAAGGATGAAGGCATCTGCATTGACGACTGTGAGGCTGTCAGCCGGGAGCTCGATCCGATCCTGGACGAAGCCGACCCCATTGTGGAGAGCTATGTGTTTGAGGTGTGCTCTGCCGGAGCTGAGCGCGAGCTCAAGCGTCCGTCTGATTTTGAGCGTTTTCTCGGTTCGACGGTTGAGGTGCGCTTCTTCCAGAACATCAATGGTCGCAAGTCGGTGATCGGAACGCTGCAGAGCTATGAAAACGGTGATGTGACCGTGCAGTCCGGCGCGGAAACACTAAAATTTGTGAAAGCACAGATCGCGCAGGTGCGCCTGCGTATTGTTTGATTAAGATAAGGATGGTTAAGACAATGAACGCTGAATTCTTTGCCGCAATTGAGGATATTGAAAGAGAAAAGGGCATCCCGAAGGCCTATATGCTCGAAAAGATCAATCAGGCGCTGCTGGCCGCTTTCCGCAAGGACAATCCGGAAGCGGCGGATAACGTCGCGATCGTCGTGGACGAGGATAAGAAAAAGATCGATATGTTCGTTCAGAAGACGGTTGTGGAAGAAGTCACCGAGGGTGCGATTGAGCTGACGCTGGATGAAGCGAAGCGCTTTTCCAAGCGAGCCGCGCTCGGCGATGTTATCAATGTGCCGGTGGAGACAAAGAAGTTCGGCCGTATTGCAGCGCAGGCTGCAAAGCAGGTGATCATCCAGGGCATTCGTGAGGCGGAGCGTGGCATGGTCTTTGAGGAGTTCACCTCCAAAGAGCATGAGATACTCACGGGCGTTGTTTCCCGCATTGACCCGCGCACCGGCGGCGCGCTGATCAAGATCAGCTCCAACTCCGAATTCACGGAGGCCATGCTTGCGCCCAATGAGTGTATCCGCGGCGAAGTGCTCACGGAGGGTATGCGCATCAAGGTTTATGTGGTGGAGGTCCGCCGCAGCACGCGCGGTCCGCAGGTTCTCATTTCCCGCACGCATCCGGGCCTGGTCAAGCGTCTGTTTGAACTGGAAGTGCCCGAAATCTATGACGGAACCGTTTCTGTTATGAGCATTGCGCGTGAGGCGGGCAACCGCACGAAGATGGCCGTTTGGAGCAACGATCCCGCGGTTGATCCCATCGGTGCCTGCGTCGGTCCCAAGGGCGGACGTGTTGCGAGCATCGTAGAAGAGCTCGGCGGCGAAAAGATTGACATCATCAAGTACAGCGAGGAGCCGGAGGCCTATATCGCCGCGGCGCTTTCCCCGTCCGAGGTAATCAGCGTTACGCTGCTCGACGAGGGCAAGAGCTGCCGCGTGGTCGTGCCCGACACGCAGCTTTCGCTCGCAATCGGCAAGGAAGGGCAGAACGCCCGTCTGGCGGCGAAGCTGACCGGTTATAAGATCGACATCAAGCCCGAAAGCGAATCCTGAGCTTTTCGGGAATTTCAAAAAGAAGAAGTAAGGAGGGGAGACTGTGCCAAAGAAGATTCCGCTGCGGCAATGCCTTGGCTGCCGTGAAATGAAACCGAAGAAAGAGCTGCTGCGCGTTGTGCGTTCACCGGAAGGCGAAGTGTCGCTGGATTTTCGAGGTAAGGCTCCCGGACGCGGTGCCTATGTGTGCCACAGCATGGATTGCCTGAAACGCGCGATCAAGTCCCGTGCGATCGAACGCGCGTTTGACACAAGCATTCCGGCTGAGATTTATGAGCAGCTTACTGCGCAGATGGAGGCCGGCGATGGAACAGGAGAATAGAGCGATCCGATATTTGAGCATTGCCCGAAAGGCCGGTTCTTTGCAGCTCGGCGAGGAGGATACCGGCATAGCCGTGCGGGGCGGAAAAGCAAAGCTTGTGCTGCTTGCATTCGATGCCTCCGATAATGCAAGACGGCGGGCAGAGGGCTTTGTTTACGGCAGAAAAATGCCGCTTGTGCGCCTGCCCTATACGAAAGAGGAAATCTCCTTTGCAACAGGCAAGGGCGGATGCAGTATGTTGGCGGTGACGGATATTGGGCTGGCAAGCAGCTTCCTTTCCGCACTTGCGCAGCAGGATCCGGAGCGCTATGCGGAAACGGCGCAGGCGCTGGAATTGAAGAGAGAAAAAGCGAATAAGCGTAAAGCAGAGGCGGCAGCACATAGACGCAATGTAAAAACCGGCAAGAGGAGGACGACGAAATGAGTATGGGAAAATACAGGGTGCATGAGGTGGCGAAGGACTTTGGCATGGGTTCCAAAGCGATTACGCAGATCCTCACGGATTATGCGACCACGCCGAAAAACCATATGCAGGTTCTGGAGGACGAGGAGCTTTCCGTTATCTTTGAGTACCTGACGCAGCATCACCAGATGACCGACATCTCTGAGGTCTACAAAACGCCGGTCGTTGAGGAAAAGAAGGAAGAAAAGCCTGCAGAGCCGAAGCAGGAGGCGCAGAAGCCGGCCGGACAAAAGCCCGCAGCGGAGGCGAAGCCTGCCGAGCCGAAGCAGGAACAACCGAAGCAGCCCCAGAAGCAGCAGCAGGTGCACACGCCCCGGCAGATGCCGGAGAAGCGCGTGATTGATACTCGCGGCGCAACGAATACGGACCTTGCCAAGTACGACGAGAAGTACGACAAGATGGCCGGCGACCGCGTGGGCGACAATAACCGCAGAAACAACAACAAAAAGAATGTGAACAACCGGAACAGACAGCGTCAGCAGTCCGCCGTGGCCAGCGCCAAGCGTCGGCAGGAAGAGCGGGACAAGATGCAGAGTCTGCAGCTTGAGATCGCCAAGAAGGCGCCTGTCAAGGTGTCCATTCCGGATGAGATCTCCGTTGGCGAGCTGGCCAGCCGCATGAAGAAGACGGCGGTTGAAGTCATCAAGCAGCTCATTAAGCTTGGTGTTATGGCTTCTGTTTCCGACCTGATTGACTACGACACCGCTGCGCTTGTTGCAATGGAGCTTGGCTGCAAGGTGGAAAAGGAAGTCGTCGTGACGGTCGAGGAGCGCCTGATTGACGATCATGAGGATCGCGAAGAGGATCTCGTGCCGCGCGCCCCCGTCGTTGTGGTTATGGGACACGTCGACCACGGCAAGACCAGCCTGCTCGACCGCATTCGTCAGGCGAACGTGGCCTCCGGCGAGGCCGGTGGCATCACGCAGCACATCGGTGCTTACCGCGTTTCCATTAACGGAAGCCCCATCACGTTCCTGGATACACCGGGACACGAAGCGTTTACATCCATGCGTGCCCGCGGTGCCATGGTTACGGATATTGCAATTCTGGTCGTCGCAGCGGACGACGGCATCATGCCGCAGACCGTTGAGTCGATCAACCATGCGAAGGCCGCCGGCGTTTCCATCGTTGTTGCGATCAACAAGATGGACGTGCAGGGCGCGAACCCTGACCGAATCAAGCAGCAGCTCACGGAGTATGAGCTGGTTGCTGAAGAGTGGGGCGGTGATACGATGGTGTGCCCCATCTCCGCCAAAACCGGCCAGGGCATTGAGGATCTGCTGGAGATGGTCGTTGTTGCGGCCGAAATGCGTGAACTCAAGGCCAACCCCAACCGCGCGGCAAAGGGTACGGTTATCGAGGCGCGTCTTGATAAGGGCCGCGGCCCCATTATGACCGTACTTGTCCAGAACGGAACGCTGCATCAGGGCGACGTGATCATTGCCGGCACTGCAGTCGGCCGTGTGCGCGTGATGACCAACGACAGAGGAGAGCGTGTTACAGAGGCTGGCCCGAGCATCCCGGTGGAAATCACGGGTATGTCCGAGGTTCCCGGCGCGGGCGATGTGTTCAACGCCGTGGAAGACGAGCGCATGGCGCGTGAGCTTGCCGAGGAACGCAGACAGCAGAAGAAGGATCAGCTGCTCGGCAGCGCTCGCAAGGTCTCGTTGGAAGATCTGTTCTCTCAGATCAAGCAGGGCGAGCTGAAAGATTTCAATATCATTGTCAAGGCGGATGTGCAGGGCAGCGCTGAGGCGGTCAAGAGCTCTTTGGAAAAGCTCACGAACGAGGAAGTGCGTGTGCGCGTGATCCACTCCGGCGTCGGCGCGATCAACGAGTCCGACGTGATGCTGGCCGCGACGAGCGGCGCGCTGATTGTCGGCTTCAATGTGCGTCCGGACAACGCCGCGAAGGATAGTGCTGCGCGTGCAAACGTCGACATGCGCATGTATCGCGTGATTTATGACTGCATCAATGAGATTGAGTCCGCCATGAAGGGCATGCTCGCGCCGAAGTTCCGCGAGGCGATCATTGGCCATGCGGAAGTTCGTCAGGTTTACAAGGTCTCCAAGGTTGGCACGGTCTGCGGCTGCTATGTGTCTGACGGTAAGATTCTGCGCGGCTGCAAGGTCCGCGTGCTGCGTGACAACATTGTCATTCACGAGGGCGACTTGGCATCCCTGCGCCGCTTTAAGGATGACGTGCGCGAGGTCGTGACAAACTATGAGTGCGGCATGCAGGTTGAGAAGTTTAACGACATCAAAGAGGGCGATGTGATTGAGTGCTTCGTCATGGAGCAGATCCAGCGCTAAAGAAATTGCACCATGCCGCATGCAGCGGTTAAAGGAGCTTAGAAATTATGCCATCGAACAGAATCGGCAGAACAAATGACGATATACAGCGCGTTTTGAGTGAGCGTCTGCGCTCAGTCAAGGATCCGCGTGTGAATCAGGGTATGCTCAGCATCACCCGCGTGGACGCAACCGGAGATCTGCGCTATGCCAAGATCTATATCAGCGCGCTCGGCGAAGTGAATGAGAAGGAGCTGACGAAGGGGCTGCGTTCTGCCTCCGGTTGGCTTCGGCGCGAGCTTGCCAATGCGCTCTCCCTTCGCTATACGCCCGAACTGATTTTTATCCTGGACCATTCCATTGAGCACGGCGCACAGATTAACCGGCTCATCAGCGGACTGGATATACGGGAGGATGAGGAAGAATGAACGTGCAGGAATGTGCGCGGCTGCTCGCAGAGCGTGACCGTTTCCTGATCGTTACGCACCGTCGCCCGGATGGAGACACCATCGGCAGCGCCGTTGCGCTCTGCTGTGCGCTGCGCGGCATGGGGAAGGAAGCCTTCGTTTATCCGAATCCGCAGGTTACGGATAGCTACATGCCCTTTATTGCGCCCTATTTCGCGCACGAGGACTATGAGGCGTCCTGCGTTGTCGCAGTGGATGTTGCGGACAGCAACATGTACGCCAACGGATTTTCAGGAAAGGTTGATTTTGCGATCGATCATCACCCGGCGAACACGGGCTATGCGCAGCATACGCTTGTGATGAGCGAGAAGTCCGCCTGCGGCGAGATTGTTTTGCTCGTGCTCAAGGAGATGGGCTGCCCCATCACGCCGGAGATCGCCACCGTGCTTTACATGTCGGTTTCAACCGATACCGGCTGCTTTGCCTACAGCAACACAACGGCCGAGACGCATGCTGCGGCAGCGGAGCTTATCGCTGCGGGCGCGGATTTTCAGCATATCAACAAGGCCCTGTTTCGCACCGCCTCTGCAGCGCGTCTGCAGCTGGAGGCGATGATATTCACGAATCTGCGCCGTTATCAGAACGGCGAGGTCAACATCGCGATTGTGACGCTGGACATGATGAAGAAAGCGGGCACAACCGAGGATGACTGCGACGATCTGGCCGCGCTTCCGGGCAAGATCGCCGGCAATAAGATTTCTGCAACAGTGCGTGAACTGACGGAGAACCATTGCAAGATCTCCGTGCGTACCGGAACGGAGTTCGACGCCTCTGCCATCTGCCGCAAGTTTGGCGGCGGCGGACATGTTATGGCTGCCGGCTGTGAGATTTCCGCCCCTCCGGAGAAGGCAGCGGAAATGATCGCCGAAGCCATCCGTGAGGTATGGAAATGACGGGCATCCTGCTCGTTGACAAGAGCGAGGGTTGGACGAGTCACGACGTTGTGGCAAAGCTGCGTGGCGTGACGCGCGAGAAGCGGATCGGACATTCCGGAACGCTCGACCCGATGGCGACGGGGTTGCTTGTCGTTTTTCTCGGCCGCGCGACCCGCGCGGTCGAATTCGCGGAAGCGGATGAAAAAACCTATATAGCCGGTCTGCGGCTTGGCATGAGCACAGACACGCAGGACACAACGGGCAACACGCTCGCGCTTTGTGATGCCCTGCCTTCCCGCAGTGAGCTGGAAGAGAAGCTTGCGCAGTTTTGCGGCGAGATCGAGCAGATTCCGCCGATGTATTCTGCGATTAAGCACGAGGGCAAGAAGCTCTATGAGCTGGCGCGCAAGGGCGTCGAGGTGGAGAGAAAAGCCCGGAGCGTGACGATTCACGAACTGGAGATTCTGTCGGGCTCCGACGCGGATTACAGTTTACGTATCCGCTGCTCAAAGGGCACTTATGTGCGCACCCTGTGCCATGACATTGGGCAGGCGCTCGGATGCGGCGGGTGTATGTCATCCCTGCGGCGCGTTCACGCGGGCGCATTTCGCGTGGAGCAAGCCTGCAAGATTGATGCGCTCACGGATGCGGAAGCGGTAGATAAGCGTCTGCTGCCGGTTGACACGCTGTTTTCTGAGCTCCCGGCTTATACGGTCGGGGAGAGTGCGCTGCGCTTTGTCTATAATGGAAATAACATTACAGCGCCTGCGCTTGAAAACGGCAGATACAGAGTCTATGCCCCGGATGGGGAATTTCTGATGCTTGGTGAGGCGGAGGATGGATGCCTGAAAACGGTGAAATCCTTCTTTATGCCGAAATGAGCATCGGTAACAGAGGACAGTATGACAGAGATAAAGAGAGTAATCGCCCTGGGTTTTTTTGATGGAATTCATCTTGGACACGGGGCGCTGATGGAAATGACGGCAAGTCGCGCAGCCGCGCTCAATGCGCAGGCTGCCGCGGTGAGCTTTGATATGCATCCGGACACGCTGATCAAAGGGGAAACAGTTCCGCTGATTAGCAGCGCGCAGGACAAAAAAGAGCTGATCGGACGTTTGTATGGGATCAACGAACTGATCCTCATTCATTTTGATGAGCATCTGATGCAGACCCCGTGGGAGGAGTTTGCGGTTTATCTGCGCGATGAGCTGCACGCAGTGCATATCGTGGTCGGCCACGATTTTCACTTTGGATACAGGGGCGAGGGTGATGCAGAGCGCCTGCGCGTGTTTTGTGAGGAGAACGGTCTTGGCTTCGACGTGATTCCCAAGGTGGAGATGGACGGCCGCGTGATCAGTTCCACCTATATCCGCAGTCTGCTTTTGGATGGAGAGATTGAACGAGCCAACGCGTTTTTGGGCCATCCGCACTCGCTTTCCGGCATTGTGGAGAGCGGTTTCCAGCTGGGAAGAACGATCGGCATTCCAACGACCAACCTGCGTTTTGCGCCCGGCGTTTTGGAGCCCCGCCACGGCGTATATGTGACAAAGACTTTCTTTGACGGTCTGGAATACATGGCGGTGACCAATGTGGGTGTGCGTCCCACGGTGGGCGGCAAGGACGCGGTGACGGTTGAGAGCCATATTTTGGATTTCTCGGGCGACCTTTACGGGAAGACCATTCGGGTGGAGTTTTATTCCTTTCTGCGGCCGGAGAAGAAGTTCGACTCGGTTGACGAACTGCGTGACCAGATCAGCAAGCGGGACGCCCAGCGCGTTCGCGATTACTTTGCTAAACCGTGATTTGAAAATAAAAAGCGTCCCGGTACATCTGTACCGGGACGCTTTTTCTGTTTTCTGTATAGCTTTTTTAAGCGCTTGCGGGGTTATTGCACAATCTGCGCATCATATACGGCAACATAGTATTTGCCTATGCCTGCATAGATCACCATGGTGTGACCGATGCCGAAAAGCGTGTTGCCGACAACCGGCCCGTGTTCCGTCATTTTGGCGGGAACTTCGCCTGTGATGTAGATGGAGCAATAGTTCTCGTCGTTTGCACTTTCGAGGTTGGGCTGATAATCCTCAACACGAATATCGGTTACGACACCGAGCTGTAACTTCGTGTCGCTGATGTAGAGCGTATCACCGATTTGCGTGTGTGCAGGGACAAAATCAGCGCATTTTTCCATGTAGTAGGTAATACGCACGGTCTGCAAATCGTCATTACTGCTGTTTTTGGGCAGCAGCTTATAGCCTACGAAAGCCACAGCCAACACAACGAGGATAATCACGATCAGGTCAATGATGTTGAACCGGCCCTTTTTCTTTTCGTTATTCATGCGTTATTACCTGCTTCCTTTTCAATGATACGGATTGCTGCAAGCAGCAGTGCAAAGAGGAACCAAAACAAGACCATGATGCGTGGATAGCTCCAAGCATAGTCCGTGATGCCGAACAGGAGCGCGCCGCTCAATCCGGAGATGCAACCGACAACGATGCCGCGCAGGAGAGGGGAGACGCTTTGAAGTTTGAGCGCGCGAGTGCCCTTTCGCATTGTGCCAAATAGGCTGCCGAAAAAGGCGATCAGCGCAAAGATGCCGGATTCGGCCCAAAGCTGCAAATAGAGATTGTGTCCGTGCACGAAGGGGGACTGTGCAACATATACGCCGGCGTCCTGAACAGATTGGCGAAGTGTGTCCGCCCCGATTCCAACGCCGAATACCGGATTGAGCAGGATCAGCTTGCCCATGGCAGAATAGATATATCCGCGCGTATAGGTCGAGGAATCGGAAAAGTTAAAAATTGTCAGCAGTCGGCTCAGGATGTTTTCCGGCAGCAGAGGCAGCGCTGCAATGCAAAGCAGTACAACAAGCGGAACCCAGCGCGGACATACAAACAGCATCAGCACAAAAATCGCAAAGGCGAGGGAGAGCCAGCCGCCGCGGGAATAGGTCATCACAAGCGCGAATGCGCACAGCAGAAACACCGCAAGATAGGCCAGCCGCTCCAAATTTTTCTTCGAGAAGATCGCCATGCTGAGCATGAGCGGCGCGAAGAAAACCAAAAGGTTTGCAAAGGAATTCGGGTTCTCGAAAAAAGAGAATACGCGCCCGGGCATGTCCGGGTTCAAGCTCAGATCTGTGAGCGCTGCGCTTGGCGCAACGCCAATGATGCGTTGGCAGACGGCCCAAATGCTGCACACGGCCATACCGGCAGCACCAAAACGCAGGATTGTGCGAAGTTTTTTCTCCGTATCCGCAACGGTCACAAGCAGCAGAACCAAAACCGCACAGGTGAACGCGAATGCAAGATATCTTGTGCCGAGCGCTCTTGAATCAGACCAAAACCAGCTGAGCAGGACCACGAGCAGAAACAGCACGGGCCATGCGCCGACGGCTTTGAGCGAAAGCTTGTTCTTCTCGCCGCTAAGCGAGGAGAGATAGTACAAAATCAGAATGCCGCAGACCATCACAAGACTGTAAAGATTGTTCCAGTGTTGCTGCGGAATGACCAGCAGAAGCAGCAGCATCACGCCCAGCAGCGGCGCACAGAGCTTCCTGCAGAGCGGCGGGACAACGCCGTTCGGTGAAAGTTTACCAACACGTGCCAAAACGCCTGCGGGAAGATCCAGACACCATTGTAAAGCGCGATAGAATCGACTTTCGCCCCAAGTTGTTCCGATCGGCCCGTCGTGCGTTAAAAAGCGCCAAAGAATGCCGGCCTTGAAACAGGTGACCAGCCGCGATATGAGTGCGCCAAGCAGACTTTCGCCGTATTTCCGGCAGACAAAATCCCAGAAGCGCACAATATTGTAAATAATAAAGCTTTTCTTTGATGATTTCATATCAGCGTTTCCGGTTCTTTATGGTATAGAGCAGCCCGAGCAGCAGAAACATACGCAGGCGCAGGAACGCAGCGACGATTGTTTTGTTGCGGGTCATGCCCGTTGGTTTGTAATTTTTGTAAGCGTGCGCGAATACGGGGTTTGTGCAAAGTGCCTTGGCATCCCGGATGCGCGCGCAGAGTTTACCCGGCGCGGCCGGGGCGTAGAGGTTGGAAACCGCGATCAGCAGGCCGGCCCAGGCGCTGTTATCCCGCCAATCCTGAGAGACAGGGACGGAAAAGCGCTCCACAAGCGCAGCTTTTGCCTCAAGCGTCCTTGCAAAGGTGTCCACAAAATCCGCATGATAGCGGTGCGTGACGGAGGAATTGCTCTGTAAATAGTTATACAGCGGCCTGTCGACGCAGGCCATGCTCTGTCCGCGGCCGAAGTATTCAATCAGAAACAGCTCGTCCTCCAGATAGCTGCCGGAGAATTTGATTTCATTTTCCAGAAGAATGCGCCGGGAAAACAGGCAGCGCCAAATGACGCCGAGCGTCAGCGTGATGCTCAAACGGTCGCAAAGCAGGGGGGAGACAAAGCCGTTTTTCACTTCTTCGGCTGTGTGCATTCCGTCGGGCAGCGGGGAGGCGTCAGATGATTTTTCGCCGTTTGGATATACATAGGCAAAGCCGCAGGCGGCACTTTCCGCGCCGTAAGTACGCAGTGCATCAATCATAGCGGACAGATATTCGGGCTCATACCAGTCGTCGGCGTCCAAAAAGGCGATCCATTCTCCCTGAGCTACAGCAATACCGTCGTTTCTCGCGCAGGATACGCCTTCGTTTTCTTTGTGCAGAACCCGAATGCGGGGATCCTCTGCGGCAAAACCATCACAAAGTGCGGCGGTGCCATCTGTTGAACCGTCGTTTACAAGAAGCAGCTCCCAGTCCTGAAAAAGCTGGGCGCGTACGCTTTCCACCGCGCGGACAAGAGTGTCCTGCGCATTGAATGCAGGCAGAATAATGCTGATTTCCGGCACGAAGGACAGTCCTTTCCGGCGCCATGTTTGTTTTCCGCGCGGCGCACAAATATAACAATACTATACATTTAAGAACAGAAGTTTTCAATAGCCAAAATCACAAAGGATAAAGCGGCGCATATCGGTGGAACAGAACGGGAAACCGTCGGAAAGTCGGGTGAATTTTGGCTTTCTCCTTGTGTTGCAGAGAAGCTTATGATAATATAGCATTTATGGACTGTTGTAATGTGTTACAGAGGTAAAGGATAAGATACATAAGAGACTGGGACGTGTTTTAATGGATTTCTTTGATTTTCTGCGTTTCATTGGGGGCATTTCGCTGTTCCTGTACGGGATGAACGTTATGGGCGGTTCGCTGGAAAAGCTGGCCGGCGGCAGCATGAAGGCGGTCGTCAAGCGCATCACCGCCAGCCGCATCCGTGGCGTGTTGCTCGGTACGATTGTGACCGCCGTAATCCAGAGTTCCTCCGCGACAATGGTTATGGTTGTCGGCCTGGTGAACTCCGGGATTATGAGCGTTGGGAACTCGATCGGCATCATCATGGGATCCAACATCGGCACGACGGCAACGGGTTGGCTGCTTAGCCTGACGGGTATTGACGGGACAGGCAGCTTTCTGCTTCGCCTGTGCAAACCGTCCAGCTTTTCGCCCGTACTCGCCGCGATCGGCGTTTGTCTGTGTATCTTTGACAAGAAAAGCGACCGGAGAAAGGACATTGGCTCGATCCTGCTCGGCTTTGCCGTTCTTATGTTCGGCATGGAGACGATGACGGACGCCATGAGCGAGATCAATCTGGATATTCTCACGGTACTCCGCAATCCGATCGTCGGCGTGCTGGCCGGTATTCTGGTAACGGCGCTGCTGCAAAGTGTTTCCGCCTCTGTCGGCGTGCTGCAGGCGATGGCGGTTGCGGGCGCAGTCCAGTATGACATCGCAATTCCGCTGATTATGGGCATGAGCATTGGCGCGAGTACGCCTGTGCTGATCTCGTCCATCGGTGCCAACAGCGATGCAAAGCGTGCGTCTTTCCTGTATCTGCTTTTCAATGTCTTTGGTACGGTGATCTGTATGGTCGTATTCTACGGCCTGGATATGATTTTTGACTTTCCTCTGATGGATCAGAATGCAAGCGTTATTGGCATCGCCCTGGCCAATACGATATTCAAGGTTGTCAGCACAGTAATCCTGCTTCCGTTTTCCAAACATCTCATGGCGCTGTCCAGGATTTGCATCAAGGGCAAAGCGGTGGAACAGAAGCATCAGGTGCTCGATGAGCGTTTCCTGCCCAACCCGGCTTATGCCGTGACGCGTTGCCAGGAGTTGACGTTTGAGATGGCGACACTCAGCAGAAATGCGCTGTTCGGCGCAATGGATTTGATCAACAAATACAGCGACGCAGCAGCACGGGAAATCGTGGAGACGGAAGATCAGGTTGACCGCTATGAAGACATGCTCGATAGCTTCATGGTCAAGCTGTCCGCACACAGCATGCACATGAATGAAAGCCGGGAGATCTCCAAGCTGCTGCACTGTATCGGGGACTTTGAACGTATCTCCGACCATGCGCTGAACATCAAAGAATCGGCGGAGGAAATGCACGAGAAGAAACTGCATTTCTCCAGTGCTGCGGCTTCGGAGCTGCAGGTGCTGCATTCTGCGGTGCGTGAGATCGTGGAAACCGCGATGGATGCTTTTTTGAAGAATGATATTGAAATCGCAAAGCGCGTGGAGCCGCTTGAACAGGTGGTTGACGATCTTGTTGAGCGGATGAAGACGCGGCATGTCCATCGGCTGCAGGAGGGAAGCTGCACGATGCTGCTCGGCTTCGTGTTTTCCGACCTGGTTACGAATTTTGAACGCGTGGCGGATCATTGCTCCAATATTGCTGTCTGTCTGATCGAGACGAAAAATGACAGCTTTGAGACGCACGAATATCTTAACAGACTCACGCTTTCCAATGACAGGGAATATGCGGCGCTGCTGACCGACTATGCGAAGAAGTATTCGATTGAGTGACGTTCTCGGCCTGAAAGAGGAGCGCACGGCATAAAATAACTGTTTGAAAATCAGCAGCGGCCAGAGACGGCTTCGCTGTTTTGCCGATGCCTGTTGCCGCAATGACGTAAAGGCGGCCTTTGCGGGAATAACAATAAGTTCGCCATGAATGCGGATGACGATTTGCAGCGCTTAACTTTTCGCGAGAAAAAAACACAAACACCGGACGCACGAGGCGTCCGGTGTTTGCTTATCTATGGTGATGCTGGAAGCTTGCAGCCCTTACTTCAGGCCGTTCTCGTAAGCCTCGATCATCTTCTTGACCATCTGGCCGCCGATGGAGCCGGCCTGGCGGCTGGTCAGATCGCCGTTGTAGCCCTTGTTCAGGTTGACGCCGACCTCGGAAGCGGCCTCCATCTTGAACTTATCCATAGCGGCACGCGCCTCGGGAACATTGATACGATTGCTGTTCTTGCTGGACATATTCATTTTCTCCTTTTCTGTTAGTTAATTGATGCGGTTTATGAGTATCGCAAGCATAGTTTGCATCAAAGCGGAGTGAATATGCTGTGTTTTGAACGGAAATATCTGCAATTCTCGCGATACATAAAGTAATGTTATCTGTGCGAGATTTATAAAACAGATCGTTCAGCTTGGTTTCATCATGACACCAGTCTTTTATATAAGATTTACAGATTCTTTATTGAAAAGCACTTTTGCGGATGATAAAATATCTGCAGATAAACTACTTGAAATGAAAAGAGGCGCCGGGAATGAACATGGTCGACCTGATCGAAAAAAAACGCGATGGCGGCGAGCTGTCCACACAGGAAATTGAATGGATTATCCGTGGCTGTACGAGCGGGGAAATTCCGGACTATCAGCTTTCTGCGCTGCTTATGGCGATTTGCATCCGCGGTATGACAGAGCGTGAGACCTTTGATCTCACGATGGCGATGCTTCACAGCGGCGATATACTTGACCTCTCCTCCGTTGCCGGGCTCAAGGCGGATAAACACTCGACCGGTGGCGTTGGCGACAAGACCAGTCTTGTGCTTTGCCCGATTATGGCGTCACTGGGCGTCAAAATGTCCAAAATGTCCGGTCGAGGCCTTGGTCATACGGGCGGCACTTTGGATAAGCTCGAGAGTTTTCCCGGTTTTCGATGCAATCTGAGTGGGGAAGAATTCCTTGGTCAGCTGCGGGAGCAGTCCTTTGTCATTTCCGGACAGGCGGCGAATCTTTGCCCTGCGGATAAGATTCTTTACGCATTGCGCGATGTGACCGGCACGGTTCCCAGCGTACCGCTGATCGTCAGCAGTATTATGTCCAAAAAACTGGCTGTTGGTGCCGATGTGATCGTTTTGGACGTGAAGACCGGCAGCGGCGGCTTTATGAAGAACGACGAGGACGCGGAGATTCTGGCGCGAGAGCTCATCAAAGTCGGTCGCGCGGCTGGCAAAAAGGTAGGTGCGATCGTGACGGATATGGACGAGCCGCTTGGTTATGCCGTTGGAAACGCGCTGGAGGTGGCCGAGGCGATTCATGTTCTGCAGGGGAAGACAGAGGCGGCGCATTTGCTGGAACTCTGCCTTGCGCTCGGCAGCTTGATTTTGACCGAGGGCGGTCTTGCACGGGATGAGGGCGAAGCACGGGATATGATGCTCAGCGCTGTACAAAGCGGCAAGGCGCTTGATAAATTTGCAGCGCTTGTAAAGGCGCAGGGCGGCGATCCTGCCGCCGTTTACAACACCGATCTGCTGCCGAAAGCAGGGTGCGTTCTGGAGGTTCCCGCACCGCAGAGCGGATATGTCCGGCATCTGGCGGCAAGCGACATCGGCAGGATCTGTCTGCATCTCGGCGGTGGACGGGAGACGTTGGATAGCGTCATTGACCCCACGGTGGGCATCGTGCTTCAAAAGAAGGTCGGAGACCGCGTCGAGGCGGGAGAAAGTCTTGCCCAGATTCACGCCAAAGACAGAGCCTCCGATGAGCGGGCGGCTGAAGCGTATCTGCAAGCCTGCACGATAACGGCGGAGAAGCCGGTTTTGCCGCCGTTTATCCGGCGTCGCGTTATTTAATAAAAGGAGAAAATGAATTCATGATTTTGCATACCGTGTTACCCGAAGAAGTGGATGTGTTTGGCTGTTTGAAGCCGTCAGATCTGTTGCGTCATTGCACGGCTTCCTGCAGCGAGCAGAATGCAGCAGACGGATGTGATGAAGCCATTCACAGGATTGTGCCCGTCACGGGTTGGATGATTGCGCGCTTTTGTATGACGCAGAGCGCGCCGATCCGGACAGGGGAGGAGCTTGTGTTGCGCTGTTCGCCGCGTTCGATCGACGGCGCTGTCTATATCCGCAGCGTGCGCGTGCACCGCGATGATGTGGAAGTGGCGAGCTGCGATTTTGCCTGGACGCTTGTGGATATGGAAAACCGCAGAATTCTGCGCGCGAAGGAGATTGACAGACAACTGGATCTGTCCGCTCCGATTGAGTTGCCGTCCGTGCCGCGCCTGCCGAGAGAAAAGGATTTGCCGGAGCTTTCGCGCCAGATCATTTCTCTTGACGTCTGCGATGCAAACGGGCATTATTCCAGCGCGAACTATGTGGACATGCTCTGCGATGCCTTTGACTTTTGGAAAGACGGCGCGCGTCTTATGCGCAAGCTGCAGATCGAATATAAGGGCGAGTTCATGCCCGGTGAGGAGCTGATCCTGTACGGGCGCGTGACGGAAGAAGGTGTTTCCGCAAGCGGTGCGCATGCCGATGGCCGCAGCGGCTTCGCAGCACATTTTGTAACGGAGCAAATTTGCTTTTAGTACGCGAAAAGAGGGGAAAACGGATGCATTATTGCCGCTGTATAATCGTTTGCAGACAGATTTTATCGTTTCCCCAAAAGTAGTGTTTTTTCGACTTTTTTCGCTCTTTACAAGATAAACGCGATGCGCTATGATCTCCTTACAGCTTATCCAATTGGTCTTGGCAGACCCGATTCGGAGACTCAGCTCATATCTTTATCCCACAACCCTATGGCGGAGCAAAGTGCTCCGCCACCTTTTTTTCGCCAGTGTTTTTACAAGCGACCGTGTATGATGGGGCTGGTAGCGGGTAATGTGCGAAAGGGGCTGGGGATGATGGTGACAATGCATAGGACGCTTAAGCGCGCGGCGGGAAAGGTGCTGTATCTTCCGCTGGAGAAGATTCGCGCAAATCCCTCACAGCCGCGCCGTTACTTTGACCAGAAGAGTTTGGAAACGCTCTCGAAGAGCATCGCGCGTTACGGCATTTTACAGCCGCTCTCGGTGCGCAAGCGGCAGGAATATTATGAACTGATCTCCGGTGAGCGGAGGCTGCGCGCGGCTGCTATGGCAGGTCTGCGCGACGTGCCCTGCCTGCTTGTGAGCGTCAATATGGAGGAGAGCAACATTCTTGCGCTTGTGGAGAATTTGCAAAGGGAAAACCTAAGCATTCTGGAGGAAGCAAAGGGCATATCCCGTCTCATTGAGATTTTTGGCCTGAGCAGGGAGGAGGCAGCGGATCGGCTCGGTATGTCGGCAAGCGCTGTTGCCAACAAGATCAGACTCCTGCGCCTTCCTGATGATGTGCTGGACAAACTTTGCAGCGCCGGGCTGACAGAGCGGCACGGCCGCGCGCTGCTGCGGCTTGGCAGTTTTCAGATGCAGCGCTGTGCTTTGGATAGAATGATCGAAGAGAACATGAATGTCGCTGCAGCGGAAAGCTATGTGGAGAGCTTGCTGCGGAGTGAAGAGGAGTCCGATGCGTCAGAAACCGATAAAGAAAAGCATACGTCCTCTGCTGCGCAGCGCACATTTGTGCTGAAGGATTTGCGCCTCTTTCAGAACACGCTTAGCCGCAGTATGGAGCTGCTTCAGCGAAGCGGTGTGTCAGCTGAACTCACGCGCGAGGACTGCGACGATGCCGTTACCTATACGATTCGGGTATACAAAAAGTGACTTAAGGCTTGAAAGGTTCTGCGTTTAATGACATGGAATGAGTGAGGAAAGCGGACCTTGAAAGAAATCCGTACCGCGGTAAGGCGTATCACATTCTGGGGAGATAAAAGAAAAGTGTATTAACGCTTGCAATTAGGGTACAAAATTGATATAATCATATTACCCTTTAAGTATAATCGAACCCAGAAAACAAGAACATAGAAAAGGAGATTTTGGGATGCTCGCAAAGAATATTGAAAAGGTAGAAAAGATTAACCGTTTGGCAGATCTTCGCTATCCGCCTGTCGCGCTGAAGATGATTGAGGATGAGGCTGAGGTTCCTGAGAATGCCGTGCGTCCTCTGCGGGATACGGGCAAGCACGTTGCACTTTGCCAGGCTTTTGCGCTTTCCCGCCGCCAGGGAAAGGTTCTGTACCTCACGATGGAAGATCATTGGTGCTGGAACCCCATCATCACCTTCGGTATGGTGGATGAGGAGCTGGCTGCCAAGCCCTTCCTGATCAACAATCCGGA
This sequence comes from Oscillospiraceae bacterium, assembly GCA_015068035.1. Lineage (GTDB taxonomy): Bacteria > Bacillota > Clostridia > Oscillospirales > Oscillospiraceae > SIG483. The sequence continues at coordinate 71,238 of SVLI01000008.1, forward strand.
TAAGGAGCACGTGGACAACTTCCTCGGCGCTTTCCCGAAGCTTCCCTACGGCAAATACAAGGGCATGCTGCTCGCTCCGCTGGACAAGGCTGATTTTGAGCCCGATGTTACGCTGATCTACTGCAAGAACGACCAGCTTCGTATCATCCTCATGGCTGTGGATACGCAGACTCACGCCATGCTCGACAGCAGCTTCACGCCCCTGGATTCCTGCACCTACAGCGTGATTCCGTCCATGCTCGAGGGTACATATCGCATCACGCTTCCGGATCCCGGTGAGTATGAGCGCGCGCTGACTCCGGACGATGACATCATCTTTACGATTCCGAAGCAGAAGGAAGAAGAGTTCTATACCGGCATTGAGGCGCAGACGCAGCGCGGCAACCGCAACTCCTTCTACCCGATCATGAAGCCGGACTTCGAGCGTCCGCCTTTCTATAACCTCATCTTCGAAACCTGGGGCCTTGGCCAGAGTGAAGTCTGGGAGAAGGGCAGAGGTGCGCAGCCGAAGGACGTTATCTAAGTAACGATTCGAAACGGAATGTATACGCTTGGATTCATCGGCACCGGCAATATGGGCGGTGCGCTGGCGAAAGCGGCGTCGAAAAAGCTCTGTGGTGCGCAGATCCTGCTTTCAAACCGCACGGCAGAAAAGGCGCTCTCGCTTGCCAAAGAACTTGGCTGCGCGGCAGCGGATAATCTCTCTGTCTGCCGGGACAGCCTGTGCATTGTCCTTGGTGTAAAGCCGCAGATGATGCCGGGACTGCTTCACGAGCTTGCGCCGATTCTGCGCAGCCGGGAAGACAGCTTTGTGCTGGTTTCGATGGCTGCAGGACTGACGATTGCGCGCATCCGCGAACTCGCCGGCGGGGACTATCCTGTTATCCGCATTATGCCGAACACGCCTTGTGCCATTGGCAGTGGTGTGGTGCTCTGCTGCAGAAGCGAGAACGTAACGGATGACGATTACGCGGCATTTCGTGAAGTGTTTTCCGAAGCGGGGCTGATTCTGGACATCAGCGAGAGTCAGATGGATGCCGGAAGTGCAATTTCCGGCTGCGGACCTGCCTTTGTGTATATGTTCATCGAAGCGCTTTCAGATGCCGGTGTGGCCTGCGGTCTGCCGTATGCGGACGCGCAGCGTCTCGCCGCGGCGACGGTGGAGGGCGCAGCGAGGATGGTGCAGAAAAGCACGGAACATCCGGCGCAGCTGCGCAACCGGGTTTGCAGCCCTGGCGGATCGACCATCGCGGGCGTTTTAAGCATGGAAAGCCGCGGTTTTCGTGCTGCGGTGAGCGAGGGTGTATGCGCATCCTTTGAGCGGACGAAAGAGCTCGGTAAATAGGTTAAAGCCTGAAAAAGGAGCGGAGTCTTCGAAATGGAAGACTCCGCTTTTTGTTGAAAGATTCTGAATTTGCACAGATAAGCTTTTTCCAAAAATCGCTTGTAAATCAGCGGTTTCAGCAAACAAGAAAGCCTGTCGGGGGCTTGACCTTTTTGGGGAAACGGGTATAATAGAAAGGTCAATGAAATGAATTGGAGGAACATGCTTTGATTATTGCAGTTGCTTATGAAAACGGAAATGTCTTTCAGCACTTCGGAAAGACGGAAACTTTCAAGATTTATGAAGTGGATAACGGAAACATCGTCTCCGAAGCCGTGATCGGCACGGAAGGCGCCGGCCATGAAGCGCTGGCGGATTTCCTTGCTGAGAAGCACGTGGACGTTGTGATCTGCGGCGGTCTTGGTGACGGTGCGCAGGCTGCGCTTGCGCAGGCGGGCATCGAGGTGATCTCCGGCGCGGAGGGTGATGTGGACGCCGCGTGCAATGCATATTTGCAGGGTACGCTGGAGAGCTGCGGCGTCAACTGCGATCATCATCATGATGACGAAGAGGACGGTTGCGGTGGCTGCGACGGTGGTTGCGGCGGTTGCGGTGGCGGCTGCCATGGCTGCCATGCGCCGGATTTTGACGGCCCCAACGTCGGCAAGGTCTGCAGAGTGCATTACAGAGGCACTTATAATGACGGCACAGAGTTTGACGCTTCCTTCGGCCGCGAGCCGCTGGAGTTCATCTGCGGCGCCGGAATGATGATTCACGGCTTCGATAAGGCAGTTGCTACGATGGAAGTTGGTCAGACGATTGACATTCATCTCACGCCGGACGAAGCTTACGGCTATCCGGATCCCAATGCGATCTTCACGCTTGAGATTGCCAAGCTCCCCGGCAGCGAAGAGCTTATCGCGGGACAGAGAGTTATTCTCTACGATAACATGCAGCGTCCTTTCCGCGTGACGGTCAAGGCCAGAGATAAGGAGACCATCACCTTTGACGCCAACTCTGAAATGGCCGGCAAGGAGCTCAACTTCAAGATCGAGCTTCTCGAGGTTAAAGACTAAGAAAGCAAGCTTTTAATAGTGGTGTAGACGGTCAGGAGGGATTGAGAGAATGGATATGCAGGAGACAAGACCCTTTGTATCATGGGAACTGATGCATGATTTCATGGTCGATGCCTTCGTTGGCTACGGCGTGCCGCGCGAGGACGCGCGCATTTGTGCAGACGTTTTGCTGGAATCCGACAGACGCGGCATTGAAAGCCACGGCTGTAACCGCTTCAAGCCCATATATCTTGACCGCATCCGAAACGGAACGCTCAAGCCCGTAACGGAGATTGAGGTGCTCAAGGAAACGCCCACAACGCTCGTTTACGATGCGCATGACGGTATGGGCATGGTGGCAAGCTATCGCATGATGGAAAAGCTGATTGAGAAAGCGAAGCTTTACGGCATGGCTGGCGGCTCCATCCGCGGCTCAACGCATTATGGCATCGCGGGTTACTGGGCCACGATGGCCAGTAAAGAAGGCTTGATCGGCATCACGGGAACGAACGCAAGACCTTCCATCGCCCCGACCTATGGCGTGGAGAACATGATGGGCACAAACCCGCTCACCTTTGCTTTGCCCACGGATGAGGAATTCCCGTTTTGCATCGACTGCGCTACCTCCACCGTGCAGCGCGGCAAAATTGAGTATTATGCGCGTCAGGGCAAACCTACCCCGGCGGGTATGGTCATCGGGAAGGACGGCTCCATCCTTACGGATTCCGCTTCCATTTTGGAGGCGCTGGTTGCCGGCGAGGCTGCGCTCACGCCGCTTGGCGGTGCGGGTGACGAAATGTGCGGCTACAAGGGTTATGGCTATGCTGCGACGGTGGAGATTCTCTCCGCTGCGCTCGCGGGTGGTCCGTTTATGAAAGCGCTTACCGGCCTTGCGCCGGACGGCGGGCGGCAGATGTATAGCCTTGGGCATTTCTTCTTCGTCATCAATCCGGACTTCTTTATGGGCGGCGAAACCTTCCGCAAGACGGCGGGCGACATTTGCCGAGCGCTGCGTGCCTCGCAGAAAGCGCCGGGGCATGAGCACATCTATACGGCGGGTGAGAAGGAATGGCTCTGCTGGCAGGCACGTAAGGACAAGGGCGTGCCGGTGGGCGAAGCCGTGCAAAAGGAAATTACTTCCATTCGTGACGAGCTGAACTTGCCTTATCGCTTCCCATTTGAGGCGTAATTGAAGAACTATAAAACCGGCGACATGCAGGTCTCTGCATGTCGCCGGTTTCTATTTTAGTATATTGCTCAGGACTCAAGCGTGAAGTCCAGAAATGCAGCGCTGCCTGTGCCGCGGTATGTGAAATACAGGGCATGTACGCCGTCCGGAAGCGTAATGTCAGAAGCGGTTTCTGTCCATAGCGTGTTGTGGCCGACCGGGACTGTGCCGAGCACAGGGCCGTTCCAAGCGGTGCGAATCTCAAACACGCCTTTGCAGTAACCGCGCGTGCGCACCCGAAGCTGACGAACGCCGTCAAGTTCAAAATACTTGAAGCCGGCGGTGCAGCCATCCGTCATGTTGAGGATATAGCCTGCTTCCTCATCTCCGTCGCGCCCGTCCTGCGTAAGAATGGGATGCGCTGCGGAGAGCCAAAGTCCGTTGCCGCCCATGCCGCCGGTGTAGGCGTTGTCGGTGGGGGAGAAAAGATTGCAGGCAATATAGGCACCGTATCTGCCCTCGCCGGGCAGCGGCCCACCGTTTAAGCCGCAGGACGTCATCTCCACCTGCGTGATCTTGCCTTCTGAATCGAAGAAAATCTCTTCTGCGCAGGCCTGACGGCTGTAATTCGTGCCGTTGGTGTGGCGGTGATAGAAGATATACCACTTGCCGCTGATTTCCACAATGCTGCCGTGGTTGTTGCCGCCGTAGAATATGGGTTTTTCGGCGGGTTTCCCGTTTGCCATGCCGATGTCATTGTTGCTGATGATGACGCCACCATAGCGGAAGCCGCCAAGCGGGCTGTCCGATACGGCGTAGCACAGCTCATACATTTGCTGCGAGGAATAGATGAAGTAATATTTCTCCCCGACCTTGCGGATGGAGGGCGCTTCGAAAAAAGCGTGACCCTCAAAACCGCTTCCCTCGGCGTAGGCACCTCCCGGCGCGACAAATTCAGGCGCGCGTTCAACGGTGAGCATGTCTTCTCCGAGCACTGTGACCATCGCGCCGTGGCGGCTTTTGTCATGCGGGAAAGAAAAACCCGTGTATAGATAAGTTGTTTTCCCCTCTGTCAGCACGCCGGGATCAAACTGCGGCTCGTCACCCTCCCGCGCTCCAAGCAGGGTTCCGTCCGGATAATGGACGTAACCGTGGAATGTATATTTCCCGGCGGGCGTATCGCATACCGCAACGGAAACAATGTCAAGCCGGTCGAGCACATAGTAAAGATAATAGCGCCCGTCCGGGCCGCGCGTCACGTCCGGCGCATAGAGGCATGCAGCCCCGTCCGGATTGCGGGGATCATCTGTCTTGCGATAAATGACGCCCTCATAGCGCCATGCCCCGAGATCGTCACAGGGGGCCGACCAACAGACATAGTCATTGAGACAATAGGCGTGGCTGCCAAAACGGTCATGCGAGCCGTAAACATACACGCGCCCGTCGAACACATAGGGCTCACCGTCCGGGATATATTCCCAGGAGGGGAGGTAGGGATTAAAGGCAAGTGATTTGCTGCTTTGCATTGGACACCTCATATTCACTTGTGTTTATATTGTCTTTCCGTCCGCAAAGGCTTTGCCGACCTTGGCACCGACTGCGTAATAGTCCAGATTCACCGCATCAAAGCAGATGGGTTTGAGCTTCTCGCGGCTGATGTTTCCGTCTTCATCCAGAATGGACTCATCAGCGGAGACGTTGACAATTTCCCCGACCACAATGCCGTCCTCGTTAAACTTCAAAAGTTTGCACTCGAGCGCCATGTGCAGCTCCCGGATGATCGGTGCGTTGACAAAGCGGCTCTTTTCGGCTGTGAAGCCGGCTTTGGCAAACTTATCGGCTACGCGGTTTCCGGAGGCGATGCCGACATAGTCACAGGAAGCGACGGTATCCTCCGTTGCGAAGCTGACGGTGAACGCGCCGTTTGCCCGAATGTTCTTTGTTGTCTTGTGGCCGTCGGACAGGCAGAGCATGATCATGTTCGTGTCATAGATGCCGCCCCAGGCCGCATTCATAGCGTTGGGCGCGCCATTTTCATCATAAGTGCCGACGATCAGCACAGGCATGGGGTAAAGCCAGTTGTTTGCACCAAAATTTTTACGCATAGGAAATACCTCTTTCTCGTTTTTAGTGATTCGAAATTGTAGCTTTTTCGAAAAATGCACAAAATGCGGATTGCGCCTTCCATGCGACTGCAACAACACACTTTGCGAAAATGTTGCAGGGGATGCACAATCCGCATTTGAATCTATTTTAGCTTACGCTTTTGCTGACGTCGGCCTTGCAATTGTCGGGGTTGAGATTGTTGATGGCGTTCGTAAAGAGGTTCAGGATTGCGCTGTCCTCCCGATACTTCTTTTTCAACTCCTGATAATACATCGGCTCACCGACATACATGGTGTGCACATCCGCTCTGCAGTAGACAGGGTAGATCGGCAGATCCTCGCCGGTCTGTTTAAAAAAGAGCTTGCTGAGCACAAGAAACCCCCGCTTCACGCCGACAAGCCGGGACTGGTAACCCTCACTTGCATCTTCGGGGAAGATGACGATCGAAATGTCCTTATGCAGGCATTCCAGAGAGTACTGCATTGTTCGGCGCAGACCGGCTGTGTCAAAATGTACGGGCAGCACACCACCCGCGGAATAGGCGATTTTGGAGATGATGCCGAAAAGATAAGTAAGAATGAATGACCTGACTTTGTCGAAGCGAAGTTTTTGCCGGTAGAAAACATGGTAAAGATAATTTGTGCGCTCCTTATAGTTCCCGAGCATCTGATGCGCACCCCAAATCATCATGCGCACCGGCAGATACATTCTTATGCTCAGAGGTCCCTCTGCGCCGCTGTGGTTGCTGACGTAGATTGCTCTGCGCGGAAGCGCCTTTTCGCTGGGCAGGATGATGTTGTGCTTTGCTTTGAACAGCTTTAGGAGATTAAACAGAAATTTGTCAAACAAATTGTCCGATGTTTTGATCTTAAATTTCTTTTGACTCATAACAAATCCTCCCGACACTGAAAAAAGCTTAATATCCAGCCAGCTTTAACTTGCTGCTGTCCGATTGGACTGATACTTTTGTTGATTATAGCACAAGAGAACGCTTTTGTCACGAATAAACAAAAAATTTTTACTTCCGAATGCGCAGTTCGTGTTAATGCATATAAACAGAGCTGAAAAGCATGTTTTGCTTGCGTAATGGCGTTTGTAGCTTAGTCAAATAAAAGGTGCGGACAGCACTGATAACCGTCCGCACCTTGTTTGGATTTTGATTTACTCCGCGACACTTGCGCCCGAGAGCAGCTGGGCCAGCGTGGAGTTGCCGTCGAGAATAACGGTTTTTTCGCTGCCTGTCAGGCTCTGCTTGAGTGCATCAAGCGCCAGCGTGAACTCATAGAAATCGCGTTTGTCGGCCGAGTCATAAGCCTCCGCCAGAAGACGCATATACTCTGCCTCACCCTCGGCTTCCAGTTTTGCGGCTTCCGCCTGCGCGTTGGAGATGAGGATGTTGACCTGCTTGTCAACGTCGTTGCGAATGATACTGGCGTCATAATTGCCATCGGCGGCGAATTTCTCCGCAATTTGATTGCGCTCGGAAATCATGCGGGAATACACCGCGTTGAGGTTGGATTCCGGCAGATCGAACTGCTTGATCTTCACATCTTCAACGTGAATGCCATAGGTCTGTGCAAGCTCGTTTACATTGGTCGCGATGCCGGAATAAATGTCGTTTCGCAGATACGCGTCGTCCATGTTGATGATATCAGCCTGCGCGAGCGTGCCCATAACGGTCTTCAGCTCGTTATATGTGAGCGCGTCGAGACGCTGTTCGGCCACTGTGGTGCTGCCGAGCGTCTGATAAAACCGCAGCGGGTCGGCAATTTGCCAAAGCACGTAGCAGTCAACCGTCATGTTCTGCTTGTCGGAGGTCAGCACCTCGGACGGCGGAATGTCGTAGAGCTGCGTTGCGCGGGAAAAATACTTCACGGAATCCACGAAGGGCACCTTTGTGTGAATGCCGGCATCACTCGTGGTGTCGATGATTTTGGAAAAACGGACGGTGCAGGCGTATTCATCCTCCCGCACTGTGAAAACGGAGTTGGCAGCAACGATGATGAGCAAAACGACGACGACTGCGATCAAGATCCACTTTTTCATGTCAGTTGCCTCCTTCCGTTATTTCCACAAGGCTTTCAATCGGCAAAAGCTTCTGCACGCTCGAGCCGTCAGATGCGGTGTCAATATACACTCTCACACCGGGCAGAACATCCTTGATGGCTTCGTAATACATTCTCGAGCGGGTGATCTCCGGGTCGCGGGCATACTGCTCGTACATGGCAGAGAACATGGCCACTTGTTCAACGGCCTCGTTGATGCGCTTCTGCTTGAGATACTCAGCGTTCTGAATGAGCTGGTCAGCCTGCGCCTGCGCCTCGGGCAGTTGTGCGTTCTGGTAAGCCATGGCCTGGTTGACCACGGTTTCAGCCTGCTGCTTAGCCGTCTCTACGGCCTTGAATGCCTCAATGACCTCCGCCGTGGGCGGCTCGGAGTCCTGAATCTTCACATCCACAAGTGTCAAGCCGATGTCGTATTGCGCCAAAATCTGTGTGACCAGATCCTTGACCTGCATCTGAATGTTTTCCTTGCCGTCTGTGAGAACGGCATCCACCGTGCTGGAGCCAACGACATTTCGCACCTGGCTCTGAATGAGATTGCGCAGAATCAGTTCCGGATTGTTGGAGGAGAAAAGATACTTAACAGGATCCGAAATCTTATATTCTACAAAGAAATCCACGTTTACAATGTTGTAATCGCCGGTGATCATGGAGCTTTCATCGGTCTGTACAGCATAGCCTTCAGGCGCGCTTTCGTCCGTGCTGTAGCCCAGCTCGATCTTCTGATAGACGTTCACATCCACCTTATACACACGCTGTATGCCAAAGGGAAGCTTGAAGTGTACACCTGCATCCGCGATGTCCGTGACTTTGCCGAAGGTAGTCACAACGCCCTGCTGCTTGTCGTTCACCGTGAAGAAACAGGTGAAGCCGCAGATCAATAGCAGAATAATGATGATGCCCGGAACAATCAGGCGCGTAATCTTCCTGTCCTTTGCCGACTTTGGCGGCGGTGGCGGAGGACTGTTCTTGGGGGCAGACCAGCGATAGCTGCCGTCATTGTTATTGAATTCCATTTGATTGCCACATTCCTTTCCTGTGATTATATTTGAATTCGCATATTCAACAGATGTTATATTTTTGTGACCAGTATATCTGTTTTGCAATCTACCGTCAACAAATCGAGGGGATTGAGCCTGACGCGCCGGAATGAAGACACTTTCTGCAGTGTGGTTTCATCAGGTTAATTTCTGGGTTAGAATTGCATATAAAGAAAGATCGAATCGCTGAAAGCTTCGCCCAGTCCGCCAAAGAGAACAACGGCAAAAAACAGCGCAAGATACAGAGGCCAGCGGATCCATATGCGCAGCCCTGCAATGCGTTCGCGGAGTTGGATGCGGCGACGGAGCAGGGAAGTGAGCAGCAGAAGCAGCGTGCAGAGCAGAAGCAGGCAGAACTCTGCCTTATTTGCAAAGACTGTTTGCAGTTGGCCGAGGCTTACAAAGTCGCGGAAGATGCTGCCGGTCATGCGAATTGCGGCGATGAGTCCGTCGGCACGAAACAGCAGCCAGCCGTAGGCAACCAGCACGAAGGTGATAAGCTGCCGGAACAGCCGGTAGAGGATGGACTCTTCCCGCAATCTCATGCGTTCGCGAAGGCGCTTTTTCATCGGCGCTGTAACGTCACCAATGATCTGCAGAACACCGTGATAGAGTCCCCACGCGATATAGTGAACGCCAACACCATGCCAGATTCCGGATACAAAAAAGGTGAGAAGCAGGTTTGTGTATTTGCGAAGCCTGCCTTTTTTGCTGCCGCCAAGGGGGATATATACATAGTCGCGCAGCCATGAACTCAGGGAGATGTGCCATCTGCGCCAGAAATCCCGGATGGAAGCGGCGAAATAAGGCGTATCGAAGTTGTCCATCAATTCAACGCCAAGCATCTGTGAAACGCCGCGGCAGATGCAGACACAGCCGGAGAAGTCGGCATAAAGCTGCAGCGTATAAAGCAGCACCGCCAGAACCACCGTGAGACCAGAATAGGCGCTGTAATTTGTAAATACAGGGTCGGCAAAGGTGGCGGCTCGATTGGCGATCACCAGCTTGAGAAACAGTCCCCAAAGCATAAGCTGCGCGCCATGCGTCAAATTCTTATAGCTGAAGCGGTTGCCGTGAAAGAGCGTTGGACTGAGCTGGCGCATGCGGCTGATGGGACCTTGCACAACGAGGGGGAAAAAGGATAAAAACAGCGCAAGCTTCAATGGGTTTCTTTCGGCCTGCACGTCGCCGCGGTAAACATCCACAGCGTATCCGATTGCCTGCAGCGTGAAAAAGGAAAGCCCAAGCGGTACCAGAACCTCCAGCGTGAGAGCGGGGCCGTTCAAAAAGCGGGCGGACAGGCCCAAAATGTAATTGATAAATTTAACGAAAAGCAAACCGCCGACAGTAAGGAGAATATAAACGGTGAGCAGGGCGGCGCGTCCCTTTTTGAGCTTTTCCAAAAGCATGGTGCAGAGATATGTGACAGCAATCAGAAGCACCAGCGCCGCGAGATTTTCAAGCCCGGAAGCAGCATAGAAGAACAGGCTGGCGGCCAAAAGAACATAGGGCCGTGCTTTTAATGGCGCAATGTAGTACACCAGCAGCGTGGCCGCCACGAAGAAGAAAAAGTCAAACGAAATGTAAGACATAGCGCCTCCTATTCTTCGTCAGCGATGTACGCACCAAGCTGCGCTGCCAGATACGAGGAAAGCTTTGTGCTGCCGGAAAGGTTCAGATGGTTTGGATCGTAAAAGTCGGTACTGTAATCGAGCGAGAGCTCCTCGGTGAGCATATTCGCGTCAATAAACTCCAAGCCCCGATCCTGTGCATAGCGCTTGACGGCGCAATGATTATTGTAGCTTTCCTGATCCATCGTTGTGGGTGCAGAGAGGAGAATCAGACGGATGCCGTTTTCCTCACACAGCGTTACCATGCATTCAAGATATTCCAAATCACGCGCGTTGATTTCAACATGTTCGGGGCTTTCCGGAAGCGGCGTGGGGGCTACTGCCGTTGCATCCGTCAAATAGACGTAACCGCGGTGCTCATCCTGCAGTGCGCGCCGCTTGAAGCTGAGATCATCCCGCGTGAGTTCGCTCCAGCGACTGCCGTAGCGGAAAAGCGTCAGATAATAGGGAACTTTGTTTTCCTTTTCGGCCACAAGGCTGTGAATCATCCGCAGTTTGTTCAGGGACATCGGCATCGGCTCGGTGGCGTCCGCAATCACGGAGTCCTCAATCTCACCCACGGCGCGGTTGACCATGTGCGTTTCCAGAATGAACACATCAGGCTTTTGCGTTTTCAGTGCATCACGCATATAATAATAAGTTGCGCACAGAGGCTGTTGCTGCGTGGCCAGCACATAGGCAGAGATGCCGTAGTCTGCCATGACGGCGGGATTGACAGAGCAGTACATATGGCTGGAGCCAAAGCCAATAAGCTCAATGCTCTCATCCGGTTCGTTGAAATAGCCGCCCACCTTGGCGGTGTAGTTCCATGCGCCGTATAGCGTCTTGCGCTCAAATACCGGCGTAGCAATGGCGAAAAGGGCGGCCAGAATGATGAAAAAGCAGATGCTTCGCAGCAGCGGTTTGGAAATTTTCATGGGCAGCTCCTTTCGTCAAAATTGCGGGATCTCTATTATTATATCATAGCACAAACAGCGAAAATTTCAATGGAAACCGATGAGAATGCGTGAAATGCGCGCAGAACAGGAAAGGCAGTTGTTTGCAATGCGGTTTCATATGGTGTTGACATGGCCGATGCCTAAAATTAACAGAATTTGTGTTGCAAGCCGGGAAAGAAACTGATATAATTTTGGCACATAATCAAAAAACAGGAGGAGTTCCCATGGAACAGTTCGTAAACAACCTGATTGACTTCGGCACGAATATCTGCGGCAAGATCGTCCTTGCTATTGTTGCATTCGTGGTTGGAGTGCTGCTTATTAAGCTGATCAAAAAGCTCCTTGGTAAGGCTGAGAAGTTTTCCAAGCTTGACAAGTCCGTGCAGAGTTATCTGAAAAGCTTTATCAGCTTCGCGCTGTATGCGCTGCTGCTGATTATTGTGATCGGCATTCTTGGCATTCCCATGAGTTCTGTGATCGCGGTGCTTGCTTCCTGCGCGTTGGCGATCGGCCTTGCGCTGCAGGGCGCGCTGAGCAACTTTGCCGGCGGCATTATGATCCTCATCTTTAAGCCGTTTCGCGTTGGGGACTATATTCAGGCATCCGGTGCTGAGGGCACGGTGCGCAGCACCAGCATTTTCTATACCGAGATCATTACGGTGGACAACAAGCGCATCATGGTTCCCAACGGCGATCTGATGGGCTCCAACGTTACCAACTTCAGCAGCGAAGAGCTGCGCCGCGTTGATTTGGACTTCAAAGTTACCAACGAGGCAGATCAGAACTTTGTGCGCGGTCTGCTCATGAAGGCTGCAGAGGGAACGGAAAACGTGCTGGGCGAGCCCGAGCCGTTTGCCCGCCTGAGCAATGTGCAGGAAGATACTTACATCTTCACTGTCCGTGCGTGGTGCAAGTCCGAAATCTATTGGGATGTTTACTTCGCTCTGCTTGAGAACTGCAGCAAGATCCTGGCGGAGAACCACATTGACAATCCTGAGGATCGTGTCGCCGTTCGACTCGTCCGCTAAGACTAAACTTAAAGCTTATATCCCGGCTATGCTGTGCACCCATAATAAGTGCGCTTTGCGGGATTCATACGATTTTTTGACAAGCTATCAAAGTTAAGCAATAATGGAGATGCAATTGCATCTCCATTGCTGTTTTTGTGCGGAGCGAATTCCAGCGGGATTTCGACTTCAACTGTTTTCATGTCAAACTGTATGGAGGAATCATAAAATGGCATGCCGGGATACTGCGCCCGGTAAACGATCCTTAGGAGGAGCATCATGCCAATCTTTTCCAATCAAGCGAGTTTGACTTATAACGGAAACGTCACAAACTCCAACATCGCGTATGGCGAGATATTGAATGTGCTGGTAGTCAGCAAAACTGCGGTTGAGGGCAGCTACACGCCCGGCGCCTTAGTGACCTATGTGGTAACGCTGCGCAATACCGGCACGGCGGCTTTGAACGGATTGACCGTGACGGATAATCTGGGCGGCTACGACCTGGACGGCACAATGGTATATCCGCTGAGCTACGAGACTGGCTCTGCAACATTGTTTGCAAACGGTGTACTTCAGCCGGCGCCCACGGTTGCATCCGGCCCTCCGCTGGTTATCAGCGGAATCAGCGTGCCGGGAGGCGGGGATGTCGTTCTGGTGTATCAGGCGCGCGCCAATGCTTTTGCAGATCCGGCAACCGGAGGCACGATCGACAACACCGCAACGGTCACCGGCGACGGACTCAGCGCGCCGATCACGGCGGAGGCAAGCGTCACGGCAGAAGCCGCGCCGGCGCTTACCATCGTCAAATCCATCACGCCGGCGCAGGTGGTGGACAATGACCGCGTCACCTACACCTTCGTAATCGAGAATTCCGGAAATCAGGCTGTTGTGGCGACAGATGATGCCAGCGTTGCGGATACGTTTAATCCCATTCTGACGGATTTGGCCGTCACATTCAATGGCACGACCTGGACAGAGGGAACGGAGTATAACTACGACGAAACCACCGGCCTCTTTGAAACCATCCCCGGCCAGATTCTTGTGCCTGCTGCCACGTATACGCAGGATCCCGGCACCGGAGAATATTCCGTTACGCCGGGCGTTGCAACGCTTGTTGTCACAGGAACGATCTAAAACAAAGGGAGGGCCGCATCCGCGGCCCTCTTTTTTAGCAACAATCAACAGTGCCGAGATCATATTACTTCACAACCGCAGCGCAGTCTGTTATAATATGAGCAGTTTGGCAACGGAGGAGTGGGTGTCGGAATGCCTCTTGAAATTGTTAGAAATGACATCACAAAAATGGCTGTGGATGCCATCGTGAACGCTGCAAATGAATCGCTGCTTGGCGGCGGGGGAGTGGATGGCTGCATTCACCGCGCGGCGGGGCCGGAATTACTTGCTGAATGTCGAACGTTGGGCGGCTGCAGAACCGGTGATGCCAAAATCACAAAGGGATACCAACTACCCAGTAAGTATGTAATCCATACTGTTGGACCGGTTTGGCATGGCGGCACGAGCGGTGAGCGGGAAAAGTTGATTTCCTGTTATCGGACAAGCCTTGCGCTTGCCAGGGAGTATCAATGTGAAACTGTTGCGTTCCCGCTGATTTCATCCGGCGTTTACGGATATCCGAAAGATCGGGCGCTTCGCGTTGCGGTGGACACAATTAGTGAATTCCTTATGGAAAACGACATGACGGTTTATATTGTCATTTTTGATCGCGGCGCCTATCAGATTGGCAGCAAGCTCTTTGCGGATATAGCGGAATACATCGATGATCATTATGTGGATGAGCATAGTGATTCACGACGTAAGCGCCATGCAAGGATGCAAAGCATCGAAAAGGCCGGCGCGATCTGTGAGGGCGCGGTTTCGGACTTCATGGCAGCGCCCTGCGCGCCTGCGGAGTTGCGTGTGGGTGGCGAAAGCCTGAACGACATTCTTGAAGAGCTTGACGCCGGCTTTTCCGAAACATTGCTGAAACTGATTGATTGCAGCGGCAAAAAGGATTCCGAGATATATAAAAAGGCGAACGTGGATCGCAAGCTGTTTTCCAAAATCCGCAATAATCCGGATTACAAACCATCCAAAACAACGGCGATTGCTTTTGCCATCGCGTTGGAGTTGGATTTGGAAGAAACGAAGGATTTTCTTGCCCGCGCGGGGTTCGCCCTGAGTCACAGCAGCAAGTTTGATGTGATTATTGAGTATTTCATCAAGAAGAAAAACTACGATGTTTTTGCCATTAACGAAGCCCTGTTTGCCTTTGACCAGAGCCTGCTGGGAGCGTAAAGAATGAAGAAATACACCGTTAAAAAACGAAAAATCCCATCCACCGGACGGGACATCAAAATTCTGATTTTCCGCCCCACAGCGGCAAAGAAAGCGCCTGTGCAGACACCGGGCGTCCTTTGGATCCACGGCGGCGGCTACGCCACCGGTATGGCGGAGATGGCCTACTTCTCCCGCCCGCTGTCGCTGGTGAAAAAGTACGGCGCGGTGGTAGTGTGCATCAGCTACCGGCTGTCCATTGAAGCACCCTATCCCGCCGCTTTGGAGGATTGTCATTCCGCGCTGTGCTGGATGAAGGAACATGCCGCAGAGCTTGGCATCAACGACAGCCAGATCATGGTGGGCGGCGAGAGCGCAGGCGGCGGCCTGACAGCGGCATTGTGCATGTACGCCCGCGACAAAAGGAGCGTCAACATCGCCTATCAGATGCCGCTGTATCCCATGCTGGATGACCGCGACACCGAGTCCTCTCGGGACAATCACGAACCTATCTGGAACACCAAACGCAACCATGCCGCATGGAAGCTGTATATGAAAGGCCTCACGGAGATTCCCCCATACGCGGCTCCCGCACGGCAGACGGATTACACGGGATTGCCGCCAGCCTACACCTTCGTGGGCGACATTGAGCCATTCTACTGCGAAACGCTGACCTACATCGAAAACCTCAAGGCATCTGGCGTGGAGGCCAGTGTGGACATCTATCCAAACTGGTTTCATGCCTACGATATGTTTTTCCCCTTCAAGGCCATGGCGAAGCGGGCCATCGCCAAGTTTGAGGAGCAGTTCTGTTACGCCGCGGAGCACTATTTTGCTCCGCAGAATAAGGAGTAAACTATGCTGAAATTTATTTGTTATCCAAAGTGTACCACCTGCCAGAAAGCCCGAAAGTGGCTGGAGGAAAACAACATTGAATACGAATTCCGCGACATCAAGACGGAAAATCCCAAGCTTGAAGAATTGCGTGCATGGTATGAACTGAGCGGGCAACCGCTGCGCAAGTTTTTCAACACCAGCGGCCTTCTGTATAAGTCCATGGAACTGAAGGCCAAACTGCCCGCCATGACGGATGAGGAAATGTTGGCGCTTTTGGCTACCGACGGCATGTTGGTGAAGCGTCCTCTCGCCATTGGAGATGATTTCGTGCTGGTTGGCTTCAAAGAGGCAGAATGGGTGGCGCGACTGAAATGAAAAAGTGCAGAATCACGGTGATGAAGGTCGCACGTTACGATGACCTTATAAAGAAATACGAAAACCCCATCGATCACGCCTGTGACATGGTGGAAGGGCAGGTGTTCATTGCCAACGGCTGGGAGCGCCCCGAGGGCTTTTGCCTCAGCGCGTGGGAGAGCATGTCCGCCTTTGTTCTGGCGCTGTCCCACGGCGGAGGGGATTTCTATGATGGCTGGATGAAGGACAAGCGCTCTGCTATGATTTCATGCAACGATGGCTTTCGACCGGTGAGCTTTCTTATTGAGGCCTTGGACGAGGACGCCTGCTGAAAATGTCGCTTGTCATGCGACCAAACCCTCCTTTGTATGTGCGAAAATCAAAGCACAAAACGAAGGAGGGTTTTTATTATGACAGAATTGGTTTTCATTTTAGATCGGAGCGGTTCCATGAGCGGACTGGAAAGCGATACCATCGGGGGCTTCAACGCGATGATCGAAAAGCAGAAGAAAGAGGCGGGTGAAGCGGTGGTCTCCACCGTGCTTTTCGACGATGAAAGTATGGTTGTTCATGACCGACTTCCGCTTTGCAGAGTCCCGCGTATGACGGATAGTGAGTATTTCACGCGCGGCTGTACGGCGTTGCTCGATGCGCTGGGAGGTGCGATTCATCACATTGGCAATGTCCACAAGTATGCACGTAAGGAAGATGTGCCTGAGAAAACGCTGTTTGTTATCACCACCGACGGCTACGAAAATGCCAGCAAGCGCTATGACTATGACAAGGTGCGGAAGATGATCGAGCGGCAGAAGAAAAAATACGGATGGGAGTTTCTTTTCCTCGGAGCAAACATAGACGCGGCAGCAGAGGCCAGGCGCTTCGGTATAAGCGAAGATCATGCGGTGAATTACAAGTGTGATGAGGAGGGAACCGCGCTCAACTATGAAGTGATCAGCGATGCTGTGTGTGCAGTTCGCGCAAGCAGACCGCTGAGCGCCGACTGGAAGAAACGCATCGATGAGGATGTCAAAAAGCGCGGGAAATGATGTTTTGGTATATTGAGATACCCGAATGCGGAAGTAATTACAAGGTAGATACTCGAAAAGGTGTAGCCGTCGAGTATATTACCAAATCCGCATAAAATCAAAGAGCAGGCTTAAAAACCTGTTCCATACATAAAGAAAAAACTCGAAATTACAAAATACGAGTGTTCATAAAGCAAGTATTATGAACACTCGTTTTTGTCGGAGTGATGGGGCATCCATTAATCAGAACGCTGTGCCCACAGCGTTAAATGAAACCGTAAGCAAGCAGCAACAAAGCAAGGGCAATCAGATTGGCAGCTGTGAAGTAAACGAGGAATTTTGCGATTTTGGAACCTGGCGAACCCATGTAAAACTTTATTGTAATTAGACTGGCAAGTGAAGCAATCGGTGTGCCCAAGCCACCGATGTTGACACCGGCGAGCATCTGATGCCATTGGTCGGTAAAGCCGGACAGCACCACAGCAGCAGGCACATTGCTGATCACCTGACTGGTACCCACAGCAGTCAGAAGTGTATTCTGTTGAAGCAGTTTTTGCAGAAATAGGCGAATAGTTTCTATGCGTCCCAGATTTTCTGACACAATAAAGAAGCAGACAAAGGTCAGCAGAAGCATATAGTCAATTTCCTTTAGCAGCTTCCGATCAATCACGAATAGTGCTATGACAGTGAGCGCTGTTGTTATCACGTACGGAACAATTCTGAAAACCGTGAGCAAACATAAAGCGAAAAGGATAAGATATGTAATCAAATTTTTGATGCTGCCAATGCATGCGCGTTCCTGTTGCTGCCTCGGCATTTCTTTTGGAAGAAGCGTGATGGACGAAGCACACAATGCAAGCAGGCTGATGCCGGCAAGCGGCAACGTAACGGAGAAAAAGTCGCCAATGCTCATGTTGTAGAATGCGTAAAGATAAAGATTCTGGGGATTACCAACCGGTGTGGCCATGCTGCCGAGATTGGCGGCGATGGTCTGAAACACCGTTATAGGAATAATACGATTGCGACAACCCAGTCGGTCTAACAACATAAGGGTAAAAGGAATGAAAATGATGAGTGCAACATCATTTGTGACGAACATTGAACAGAAGAACGGTAGCAGGACCAGCGTAATGCTAAGGATACGACCGTTGTGAATGCGGTGAAGCAGCTGATAAGTTAACCAATTGAAGATGCCGATGGCCTTGAATCCGGCAACCACAGCCATAAGACACAAGAGCAGGCAGAGTACCCGGAAATCAATATAATGCAAGTATTCACGATCCGGCGGCACAAAGAACATCGTCAAAATGGCACAACATGCCGCAATGCAGAGGACAGATTCTTTCGAGATGAATTCTTTAATCTTTCTGATCATGGATGTGGTCTTCTTTCTTGAAAAGAGTAACAGCTAATGGGAATGATGGATACAGATGTAACCACACTTGATTTTGTAGCCAAGGTGTGTTTGGATGTGCGCAGCATTATTTCTTTCAAGCACATAGGAATAAATGTTTTTCGCAGAACTTTGACAATATTTGGGGTAAACAGTTCATACGGCTGGAATCTGCCGTTATAATTTCAGTACTGCAATTAATTCCTCTCCACTCGCTCTAATCGTAACATACTTTATTCCTCGCCAAATTCTGTTTGTGTAACAGGATTATAGCATAAACGAATTTGGTTTTCTATGCGAAAGAAATATAAACACGTGTCCAAGAGGCTGATCGCTAAAAATTCTGAAAAACTTTAAGTGTTTTTACGAATTTAACCGTACTATATATGACCGGTTAATTCACATGGCAAGAGGTGAACTTTTTGAATGACGAGAGAACGATAACAGCAATCAGGAACCGAAATGAAGCCGCAATCAATGAAGTGATTACAAAGTACTCTAAACTGCTGTGGTCGGTTGCAGGCGCGGTTTTGAACAATATGGGATCGACCCAAGATGTCGAGGAGTGTGTTGCAGATACATTTATTTACTTATGGGAACATCCCGAAAAGTATAATTCACAGCGCGGAAAGCTTAAAACCTGGCTTTCCATTATTGCACGTACCCAAGCGGTAAACAGGTGTCGGGAGATTGCGAAGCAGAATATTATTCCCCTTGAGGAGTCTGATTTCGTAGATCAACTTGGCATAGTTGATACCTTCCTTGAAGCAGAAACTCGTCGAGCATTGCTTGCGGCAGTAAATGCCTTGGGCGAGCCGGATCGTGAAATCCTGATCCGCCGCTATTACTATGATCAAAAGCCAAAGGAAATTGCGCTTGCGCTGGATATGAGCGTTAAGCAGGTTGATAACCGCCTGTATCAAACAAAATTGAAACTGCGCGAGTTGCTTTCAAACTAAATGAGGAGGTCAATATGGATTCTTTCAATAAAACGAATTTGCAGAACATAAAAGATATTTTTGAAGAAAAGACAGGTGTTGCTTTGGAAACTCGGCGCCGCCGTCGGCCCGTCAAAGCGGCTATGCTTGTAGCGGCTGTATTGGTATGCAGTCTCACGATGACTGCTTTTGCGGCAAATCTGTTTTCCTCTTTATCCGGGGACGAATTGAGCCTTGGGGCTATATATGAGGGGAATGGAATTGTATCCATTCAAGTTGAAAATCGGTCCGATAAGGAGCTGCGGTTCCAGCAGCAGCTTAAAATTATGCGTTGGTCTACCGGCGAGGAAATTGCTCCGCTTTCTGATGAGATTGTCTTTAGCGGAACAGAATTTGAAGCGCATACCAGCGGCGTTATGACGGTAGATCTCTCCGAAGCATACAATATGGGTTTTCTGGAGCAGCCGCTTACCGAGGATCACTATTACTTTGTACTGACAAACAACAATTTTGTGTTTGGACAGGACTGGATGTGCGCTGTCTCCTTTGCCGAGCCCATTAAAACAATTGCAGAGGAACCTAAGCCTATAACTGCCGTTGAAGCGGACAAGGAACTGGTAGCGCAGATCGTGAAGGAACTGCAACCCTACTTTGAAAATTATCATACCGATATTGCGGGTCAGCGAAACAACACTGATAACTACCTTGTAAAGTGCCGGGAACTGCTTGCTGCACTTGATCGGGATATTGTTGCCTCGGTAGCATCTCCCTTGGCTATTGACGGCTTAAATCCGGATGTGGTTTTTGATAAAACCGCTCCGTTGGAAACGCAGCATTGGCTCACGGGTTTGTACGAACACACGCTTGACGGTTATGGAATCCCCGTTGGCTCCACAGAAGGGGAAAGCGCATTGGTTTTGAGTGCTTATGTTCCCCAGCACAAAGGCGAAGCGGATGGCGGTGCGGAAGTTCCGCTGCTCTATTTCTTCACCTACAATGTAGAGGACATTCAGAGTCCGGAAGATTATGCCTTTATCCACGGTCAAATTATGACATTTGAGCAGCTGGAGCAGTACAAGGTTTACGAAGATGAGCGGTATGTTTGCTATGAGGTAACGGATCTGTTCTACACGGATCTTCGTCAGCATGTTGAAAGCATGATCAGCCAGAGAAGTGATGTCTATTTTGATGAACAGGTTTGGGAACGAGTGGAAAATATTTATGACTACTATAAGGACAGAGATGTTCTTGCCAGTCGTTTCTACTACAATGTGCCTGTTAAATAATGAATTCCTTAGATGTGAGCTTAAAAGAGTATCAACAAAGCATAATCACCCCTCACCCCCTGCGACGTAATTAACATGGAACAAGCAAAACCCCTCTGAAATCAGAGATTTCAGAGGGGTTTTGGCAAAGGGCGCACTTATTGATACAATGAACCCCCCTAGCGAAAAAGTGAACCCCCCGGGGTAATATTTGAACCCCCCTCAGGAAAAAGTGAACCCCCTAGAAGATTTTTGAACCCCCTGGGTAAAGATGTGCCCCCTAGAAAAGCATTCCAAATTAGAGAGTACCAGAGGCGCTGTCCAGTAGGGTCGCAAGCATAAGCTTGCCACCTAGCCGGAATGCATAGGCGAATACTTCCATCTCGATGAGACTGTTCATTTCATTAATGCAGTCATCATATTTTTCAAGCACCACCAGTTGCTCGGCGGTCATGGTTTCACAGAGTTTATCCCGATTGCGCCCCATAAGCACCAGCAGCTCCTTGATCGCCCGGTTCTTTTCTGTGCTTTGCTCCTGCGGGTTAATGTTCCCGTACCAAAATGATTCGAGTATGTTTTCCAATGTATCACACCCCCTTCATAAAAGTGAAACTGCCGCATCACTGAGATTACTCCCAGGGACACGGCAGTTTTGCTTGTATTTAGGATTCTGTTTTTTCTTGGTTATAGGCATTGCTTGCACCTCCTTGCAGCAACGCACTATACCATCACTCCGGCGATAAGTAAAGATAACAAATTGTGAACGAGAAACTTCATAGTAGGAGCTCGATTGAAAGACAGCATATATTTTGTGGACTTTTCTTTAGGAATAACTTATACTTATTCTGACACGACAAATACTGTCCTACAAAGATAGATTCCCCGATGGTATCATGATGGTACCACAAAACAAAGGGAGCGATGTATATGAAAAACGCAGAAAAAGTCGAGAGTTTTATCCGAAGTGTGTTTGAGGTGTATGGGCTGGACTACAGCCAATACTTCAG
>SVLI01000009.1 GCA_015068035.1 Oscillospiraceae bacterium
CCGGGGGCGTTCCGCTTAGGAGGCGGACCCTCTATCCTGCTGAGGTACAGAGACGTGTATGAAATTTTATCTATATTATCGCTCGCCTTTTGAGCAAAGGCGAGTGATTTAGTATAACCTTAGGAGGGGTTTATTATATCCATTTAACTAAGGGGGCATGCTGCAACTGCTGCGATGCTGCTTGCCTTATTGCTGCCGGATGCGGTACAATATACCAAAGCGGGCGCGGCGAAAGACTTAGTCATTTTATCCCATGCGCCCCATACTGTCAAGCCTTTTGCGCTTGGCGGCGATTTGCAAAACTTTTAAGCAATATTAAAGCCGATTGGGTATAATCTGAGCATATAGAATGCAATTTGCGAGAAAATGCGCAGCGAGGTGATCGCTTGCGCACACGGAATATGTAGGGCAGGAGGGAATGCGGCATGAAACTGTTGCTGGCTGAAGATGAACACGCGCTGAGCGAAGCGATCGTGCTCATTTTGGAGCATAACAATTATTCTGTCGACGCGGTCTATGATGGGCAGGAGGCGCTTGATTACATCCTGTCTGAGCACTACGATGGGATTTTGCTGGATATTATGATGCCCAAAATGGACGGGCTGACGGTGCTCAAGCGCCTGCGGGAGCAGGGGATCAAAACGCCGGTGATGATGCTCACGGCCAAAAGTGAGGTCCGCGACCGCGTGGAGGGGCTGGATCTCGGCGCGGACGACTATCTGCCCAAGCCCTTCGCGATGGCCGAGCTGCTCGCCCGCGTGCGCGCGCTGACAAGGCGGAGTGGGGAGTTCGTGCCGAACACGCTGACGATGGGCGACACGAGCCTGGATCGCGACCGCTTTGAGCTGCGCTGCGGGGACAAGGCGCTGCGCCTGTCCAAAAAGGAATATCAGATGATGGAGATGCTCATGCTGAATCGGGGGCGGCTTTTGTCCACGGAGCAGTTCATGAGCCGCATCTGGGGCTATGACAGCGATGCGGAAATCAATGTGGTGTGGGTATACATCTCATATCTGCGCAAAAAACTCAGTCAGCTCGGCTCGAGGCTGCAGATCGCAGCCGTGCGTGGGCGTGGCTATGTGTTGGAGGAGCTGGATGATCAAGGGAATTAAAAGGCGCTTTATTCTTCTGGCGATGGCGGCGCTGCTCGTCACGCTGCTGATCACCTATGGAAGCGTTTTCGGCATTCAGCGGCGCAATGTTACCCGCGAGGCGGATCTGCTCATTACGCTGATTGCGGAAAACGGCGGAACGATGCCGGGCGGCGGATTTTACGACTTCGGGATGAATGAGGAAACGCGCTATGCAACGCGCTATTATGTGATCTGGACAGATGCAAACGGTACTATCTATGCCTCCAACATGAAAAACATCTCTGTGAGCACCGCAGCGCAGATCGGCGATCAGATGACGGAGATTTTTCAGCGGGGGAAGAGTCAGGGCTATGTTGGCCAGTCGCGCTATGCGGTCTATTCCCTGAATGACCCGGCGCAGCGCCTGATGACGGTGGTGCTGGACCGCAGCGAAAACCTGCGTACGCTGCATCTGCTCGGCACGGTGATGTGCATCACGGGCGGGGCGGTGCTGGTGATTGTGTTCGTGCTGCTGCTTTGGCTGAGCCGCTATGCGGTGCGGCCGTATGAAAGAAACCAGGAGAAGCAGCGCCGTTTTATCACGGACGCGGGACATGAGCTCAAAACGCCGCTGGCCATCATCTCCTCCAATGCGGAGGTGCTCGAGATGATGAACGGCGAAAACAAGTGGCTTAGCAACATCAAGGCGCAGACCGGGCGGATCACCCATCTCGTCGGCAGTATGATCGAGCTCAGCCGCGCGGACGAGGAGTGGGAAAAGGCAGAAGAACGACAGACGCTGGATCTGACGGAGGTCGTCCGGCAGACGGTGGAGAGCTTCAGCGCCGCTGCGCAGACGCGCGGAATCGTGCTGCAAACGGAGATCGAGCCGGATGTGCACATCACGGGTTATCTGGAGGATATGACGCGCCTGACTGGGATCCTGCTCGACAATGCGGTGAAGTATACCGACGCGCGCGGCCTGCTGCGCGTGGAGCTGAAAAAGCGCGGCAGGAGAGCGGTTCTTTCGGTTGAAAACTCCTGCGCGGGGCTGGACCGAAACACGCTGCCGCATCTGTTTGACCGCTTCTACCGGGCAGACCCGTCGAGAAGCCGGGAAACGGGGGGCTACGGCATCGGCCTTTCCATGGCGCAGATGCTGGTGCAGCGGCAGAAGGGCAAACTGACGGTGGATTATTCGCCGGAGGAGCTTATCCGCTTCACGGCCGAGCTGTAGGTGGCGGAGCAAAAATTTTATCTTCCGTATTAAGTTTTTTTAATGTAGACACAGTATATTGGATTTATAAGATATGGCTTTGGCGGCGCAATCGGGCTTCAAACGGATTCGGAGTCTGCTGCGCACATGGAGCCGATGATGGATATTCAGGAAAGGAGCGTTTGAAATGAATTATCCTTACGATGAGAATAATGAGAACAAAGAAAACAGCGTGAACAACGAGAACAAACCGCAGGAAAATAATTGGTCTCAGCCTGTGCAGTACACGCAATCCCCCTATACGCCGGGGAACTCCAACGTCTATTGGGGCAATGTTACGCCGCAGCAGACTCCGCCCCCGCCCCGGAAGAAGAAAAAATGGGTCTGGATTATGATCGTGAGCATTGTCGGCGGCCTGCTTCTTCTGGCTGCGCTCGGGTTCGGAACCCGGATGCTTATGGCCTATATCGGGGAAATTGAATTGGATGTTCCCATCTCAGAGGCTCCGACAACGCTTCGACCGCACGTGGAAGTGGAGGAAGCGCCGGATATCCCCTATACCACGGTGCGCGTTGGCGAGGAAGGCACGCTCGCTGCGCTGGATGTGGTGCAGGTCGTGGAGGACACGATGCCGGCCATGGTGTCCATTGACGTTTTGGTCACGCAGACCTATCAGGATCCCTTTGGCGGTTTCGGCGGATACTTCGGCTTCGGCAGCGGTTACAGTTACGAGCAGGATGTTCCCGGCTCTGGCAGCGGCATCATCATCGGGCAGAATGATACGGAGCTGCTCATCGTGACGAATAACCACGTGGTCGGAAATGCGAAAGAGATCGCCGTGAAGTTCATCGACGAGGAGAGCGTGAACGCCTACACGAAGGGAACGGATCCGAGCTATGACCTGGCGGTCATCGCCGTGCCGATTCAGGAGATCAAGCAGGAGACGCTTGCGAGCATCAAAGTCGCTGTAATGGGTGATTCCGATGCGCTCCGCCTCGGCGAGCCCGCTGTTGCCATCGGAAACGCACTGGGCTACGGACAGAGCGTGACAGTGGGCTACATCAGCGCGCTCCGGCGCGAGGTGAATCTAACGGACGGCACCATGACGCTGATTCAGACCGATGCGGCCATCAACCCCGGCAACAGCGGCGGCGCGCTGCTGAATATGCGCGGCGAGGTGATCGGCATCAACTCTGCGAAATACAGCGACACGGATGTTGAAGGCATGGGCTATGCCATCCC
This sequence comes from Oscillospiraceae bacterium, assembly GCA_015068035.1. Lineage (GTDB taxonomy): Bacteria > Bacillota > Clostridia > Oscillospirales > Oscillospiraceae > SIG483. The sequence continues at coordinate 3,532 of SVLI01000009.1, forward strand.
GATCACGGATGCCATCCCGATCATCAACGAGCTGATGAATAGCGTTGTTGTGCCGGAGAGTGAGCGGCCTTTCCTGGGCATTATGGGCCAGACAGTGCCGGAATCCTACCGCAAATCTCTGGATTGGCCGGAGGGTGTGTACGTCAGCGAGATCACGGAGGACTCCCCGGCTGCGCTCTCGGGAATGCGTGCCGGTGACATCATTGTTGGATTCAACGGCAGCGAAATCGTGTCCATGGAGCAGCTGCAGGAGCAGATTGCGGCCTGTGAGATCGGCGAAACGGTGGAAGTGACCGTTATGCGCGGCAAGCGCGATGCGCGCGGCAATGTCTCCTTTGAAGAAGTGACGCTCAATGCCGTGCTGATTCCCCGCAGCGATGCAAACGAATAAGGGCTTCAAAACTACCCAATCTACCTTTGAATAAAGCAAAAACACCGGCGAGGATTTATCCTCGCCGGTGTTTTTGTTGTTCTGCTATGACAATGCAGTTTTTGTTTCGGTCAGACATCGAATACGCCCATGATCACAATGCCGATTACAACCAGCGCAATCATGATGTAATGCCGCCAGCTGAGCTTTTCTTTCAGGAAAATGCGGCTCCAGATCACCGAGGCGATGCAGTAGGCGGAGATGATGGGCGCGCTCATGGCCAGATGGGCGCTGTCGGCAATGGCGTAGATGTAAGCAAACTGGCCGGCTGTTTCGAAGATCGCGCCGACATATTTGGGGCCTTCGGCCTTCGGCAGCAGCTTCTGGCGGCGGATCAGCACCACATACACAAAGCTGACGATGCCGGCCAGAAGGAAGGTCAGCTCATAGGCCACGTTGGCGCTGGCCTCGTAGTCACTCGCCACGCCGGCGGTGGACACGATGCCCTCGATCTTTTCCAGCACCATGCTGTCGGCAAAGGTGCCGGCGGCATCCAGCAGGCAGTAGGCGATGGGCAGCGCCAACGCCAGCCAGCTCTTGGCGTATTTATAGTTGCCGGCCTGCTGACGGGCGGCACGCAGATCGTCATCTTCTTTGGCTTCCACGATGCCCAGCCCGATGACACCAAGGCACACCAGCCCGATGGCGACCAGAACCAGCGGGGGATAGCTTTCGCCCATGGTGAGGATGGCCAAAATGGCCACCAGCGCGCCGGAGGCGTTGCAGATGGGGGAGGAGATGGAAAGCTCAATGTACCGCAGGCCGACATAGCCCAGCGCCATCGACAGGATGTACAGCAGAGAAACGGGCAGATAGGTCAGAATGATCTTCCAGCTGATGTACACATCGTTGAAAAAAATCTCATATGCAGCATGAAGTCCCATCACGACGCCGACGGCGATGACCATTTTCAGATGGGAATATTTGTCGCGGTTATCACGACAGCCGATTTTGGAAAAAAGATCCGAACCGCTCCAACACAGCAGAGTGGCGATCGAGAGCCAGAACCACATGATGTGAACCTCCAAATTATTTTTTTACAGGATTATGTATAACATGTATTTTTTCGATCTGCAAGAAAAAAGTGTTCGGATTTTGGGAATTTCAGCACATCTTCGGTTGACATTCAAAATGCAAAGTGCTATGCTGGACGAAATTCCGGGAGGAGCCGTTTCATGATGAAGAATCACGTTTTCTGCAGCAGCTATTTTTACTTTTACTTTCGCTTTTGAAGGTAAGAGTGATTTTGCTTGCGGAAATCGAAAACGGAAGACTCCATGAAGTCCGTCTTATCGAGCCACACAGAATCACTTCTGTGTGGCTCTTTTTCTTAACGGACAGCGCATTTTGCAGCGCTGTCAAAGCTGAAAGGAGAAAATAACATGATTGCAATTTTGAGAGCAGGCGTCCCGCAGGATCAGGTGGACAACCTCATCCATTGGCTGGAGAGTCAGGGTCTGAAGATCCACCTCTCCACCGGTGATTATTATACCGTGCTTGGACTCGTGGGTGACACAAGCAAGATCGATATGGAGCTTCTCGCCGGGCTTGACATCGTGCAGGATGTCAAGCGCGTTTCCGAGCCGTACAAGCGCAGCAGCCGCGTTTTCCAGCCGCAGGATACCTGCATCGAGGTAGGCGGCGCGAAAATCGGCGGCGGCAATCTCTGCCTGATTGCCGGCCCCTGCTCGGTGGAGACGCACGAGCAGATCATTTCCGTTGCCAAGGCTGTCAAGGCGGCGGGCGCGCACGTCCTGCGCGGCGGTGCGTTCAAGCCGCGCACCTCTCCCTATGACTTCCAGGGCCTCGGCAAGCTCGGACTCGAGATGCTCAGCGAGGCAAAGAAGGAAACGGGACTTCCCATCATCACCGAGGTGATGAATCTCAACCAGCTGCCGCTTTTCGACGATGTGGATATCATCCAGATCGGCGCGCGCAATATGCAGAACTTCGACCTGCTCAAAGAGGTCGGCAAGCTCAACAAGCCCATTCTGCTCAAGCGCGGCCTCTGCGGCACGATCAAGGAGCTGCTCATGAGCGCGGAATACATCATGTCCGAGGGCAACGAGCAGGTCATTCTCTGCGAGCGCGGCATCCGCACCTATGAGACCTATACCCGCAATACACTTGACCTCTCCGCCGTGCCGACGCTGAAAAACCTCAGCCATCTGCCTGTTGTGGTCGATCCCAGCCACGCCACGGGCCAGGCCAAGCTGGTCAAGCCCATGTCGCTCGCGGCGGCAGCCGCCGGGGCGGACGGCATTATGATCGAGGTGCACAATGACCCGAAGAACGCCTGGTGTGACGGCGCGCAGTCCCTCACGCCGGAGCAGTTTGCGGATGTGGCGGCGCGTGTGCGCCGTTTGGTGGAGGCGCTTGCGGAATGAACGTCGGAATCGTTGGACTCGGCCTGATCGGCGGCTCTATGGCGAAAGCCTATGCCGCGGCGGAGCACCGTGTGCTCGGCGCGGACATCAACCGGGTCATTCTGGATTTTGCTATTTTAGCGGGCGCCGTGGCAGCGCCCCTGGACGATACAACGCTGCCGGAGTGCAAACTTGTGCTTCTGGCGATCCCGCCGCAGGCGGCCGTGGAATGGCTGCAGGCAAACTGCGGCAAAATCAGCAGGGATGCTGTTGTCATTGACCTCTGCGGCACCAAGCGCGTGGTGTGCAATGCCTGCTTCCCCCTCGCGGAAAAGCACGGCTTTCGCTTCATTGGCGGACACCCCATGGCGGGCACGCACAACTCGAGCTTCAAGTATGCCAAAGCCAATCTCTTCCGCGGCGCGCCGATGGTGCTTGTGCCGCCGGAAGGCTGCGACATGGCGCTGCTTGAGCGCATCAAGCATCTGCTGGAGCCGGCTGGCTTCGGCAAGCTTTCCGTGACTACGGCCGAGGAGCATGACCGCGTGATCGCCTTCACCTCGCAGATGGCGCACGTGGTTTCCAACGCTTACATCAAAAGCCCGACGGCCACCGTGCACAAGGGCTTTTCCGCGGGAAGCTACAAGGATCTGACCCGCGTGGCATGGCTCAATCCCGACATGTGGGCGGAGCTGATGCTGGAAAACCGCGACTGCATGCTCTATGAGCTGGATGTGCTGCTGGAAAATCTTAAGGCCTATCGTGACGCGATCGCGCAGGACGATTTTTCTGCGCTGCGGCAGCTTCTCGACGAGGGAAGACGCATCAAGGAACTGGTGGACGGCCGATGAAGACGGTGGAAGTAAAGGCTTCGCGAAGCTACCGCGTGGAGATCGGCGGCGGACTGCTGGACAGCCTTGGCGAAAAGGCCGCGGCTCTGCTGTGCGGACGCACGGCGGTCATCGTCAGTGATGACATCGTCGCCCCGCTCTATGCCGCGCGCGCCAAAGCCTCTCTGGAGGCGGCGGGCTTTGCGGTTTGCAGCTTCGTTTTCCCGCATGGGGAGGCGTCCAAATGCGGCAGCACCTATCTGGAGCTTGTGAACTTCCTTGCGCAGGAGAGGCTGGGACGTGACGATCTGCTTGTCGCGCTCGGCGGCGGCGTGGTCGGTGATCTGACCGGCTTTGCGGCCGCGACCTATCAGCGCGGCGTTGGGTATATTCAGGTGCCCACGACGCTGCTTGCGATGGTGGACAGCTCCGTCGGCGGCAAAACCGCCATTGACCTGCCCGCGGGCAAGAACCTCTGCGGTGCGTTTTATCAGCCGCTTCTGGTGCTTTGCGACACGGAGACGCGCAAAACGCTGCCGGAGGATATTTTTGTCGACGGCTGCGCGGAGGTGATCAAATACGGCGTGCTGGGGGATGAAAGCCTGTTTTGCACGCTGGAGTCCGGCCCTGCCGCGCAGGACTGGGAAGAGATCATTGCCCAATGCGTTGCCATGAAGCGCGATCTGGTGCAGGCGGATGAATTTGACACCGGCAGCCGCCAGTTCCTTAATCTTGGCCACACGCTCGGACACGCCGTGGAGGCGGGCAGCAATTTTTCGCTCTCCCACGGCAAATCCGTTGCCATCGGCATGGCGATGATCGCCCGTGCCGCGGAAAAATTTGGGTTCTGCGCGGCGGAAACGCAGCAGAAGATAGAAAACATCCTCGCAGCCTACGGCCTGCCCCAACACACGGAGCTGCCCGCGGACATGCTCTGTGAAGCCGCGCTTGGCGACAAAAAGCGCCGCGGTAACCGCTTGACGCTGGTGCTGCCGGAGACTATCGGCCACTGCCGTCTGCACAAAATCGACATTCGCGAGCTGCCCGACTGGATCGGCGCAGCACTTTGAACCGACATTAAATTATAAAAGGAGGCAGCGCTATGATAAAAACCATTCGCCCCGCGCCGCTCAGTGGCACGATCGCTGCCATTCCATCCAAATCCTGCGCGCACCGGCTGCTCATCTGCGCCGCGCTCGCGCAGACGCCGACGCAGATCGACTGTCCCGGCGTCTCTGCGGACATTTTGGCCACTGCGGACTGCCTGCGCGCCCTCGGCGCGGAGATCACGCGCACGGCGGAGGGCTTTCATGTCACGCCCGCCGCGCCATCCGGTGCCTGCCGCCTGCCCTGCGGAGAGAGCGGATCCACCCTGCGTTTTCTGCTTCCGGTCGCCACGGCGCTCGGTGCACAGGCGGATTTCATCATGGAGGGGCGGCTTCCCGAAAGGCCGCTCGCGCCATTGGATGCGCAGCTTGAGGCGCACGGCGCGCATCTCAGCCACCCGGCGCGTGACTGCCTGCGCTGCGGCGGAAAGCTGATGCCCGGGGACTACACGCTGCCCGGAAATGTCTCCAGTCAGTATATCTCCGGCCTGCTTTTCGCGCTGCCACTTTTGGAGCGGGATAGCTTCCTGCGCGTGACGGGAAGGCTTGAATCCGCGCCCTATGTGGAGATCACCCGCGCGGCTCTGCGGCAATTCGGCGTGGATATTGTGGAAGAGCCGGCGCAATTCTATCGCATTCCGGCAACGGGTTACCGCAGCCCCGGCCGCGCCCGCGTGGAGGGGGACTGGTCCAACGCTGCGTTCTGGCTCTGCGCCGGCGCGCTGGGAAAGCGCGTTTGCGTGACGGGCCTCGACCCCGACAGCCTGCAGGGCGACAAGGCCGTTTTTGAACTGCTGGAAAGCTTTGGCGCCGTTTGCGGGAACGAAGGCGACACCTTTTGCGTTTCACCCGGCACGCTGCGGCCGCTGGAGATAGACGCCTCCGCCATTCCGGACCTTGTGCCGGTGCTCTCCGTCGTCGCGGCGGCGGCGCCGGGCGTGAGCCGCATCTATAACGCATCCCGTCTGCGGCTGAAGGAATCCGACCGCATCGAGAGCGTTTGCCGCCTGCTGCGCGCGCTCGGCGGTGAGGTGGAGGAGACGGAGGACGGCATGCGCATCCACGGCGGCCGTCGGTTTGCGGGCGGCACGGTGGACAGCTTTGGCGACCACCGAATTGCCATGGCGGCTGCGGTTGCAAGCCTTTGGTCGGACGGGGAAGTCACCGTCACGGGCGCAGAGGCGGTACAAAAGAGTTACCCCGCTTTTTGGGAAGATTTTTCGCGGCTGCAAAGGCCGCAGACGGAGGAGGAATAGTCCATGAGCAGCAGTTTTGGCGAGCGATTTCGTTTTACGATCTTTGGCCAGTCCCATGGTGCGGCCATCGGCGTGACCATCGAGGGTCTGCCCGCGGGACAGACGATTGACCTTGGCCGTTTGCAGGCCTTTCTGGCGCGGCGGGCCCCCGGCAACAGCCCGACGGCCACGCAGCGCAAGGAGGCGGACGAGATCAAAATTCTCTCCGGCCTTGTGAACGGAAGAACCTGCGGCGCGCCGCTGACGGCCGTGATTGAAAACACGAACACCCGCTCGGGAGATTACAGTGATCTGCGCGATTGCCCCCGACCCGGTCATGCCGATTATACGGCGCAGATGAAGTTTGGCGGCTTTCAGGATGTCGCGGGCGGCGGACACTTTTCCGGCCGCTTGACTGCGCCGCTTTGCATCGCAGGCGGTATTTGTCTGCAGCTGCTGGAGCAGCGCGGCGTGTTCATAGCAGCGCATATCGAGTCCATTGCCTCGGTGCGTGACCGGCGCTTTGACCCCGTCGGTGTTTCCCGCGAAGAACTGCTGCGCCTGCAGAGCGGCGGTTTCCCGGTTCTGAATGCGGACGTTGAAAAAGAGATGACGCAGGCCATCCTGAATGTAAAGCAGGAAGGAGACTCACTCGGCGGCGTGATCGAATGCGCGGCGGTCGGCCTTCCTGCCGGTTGGGGCGATCCCATGTTCGGCGGCATTGAAAACCGCATCGCGCAAATCGTTTTCGGCATTCCCGCCATCCGCGGCATCGAATTCGGCACCGGCTTTGCCGCGGCGGAGATGCGCGGCAGCGAACACAATGATGCCTTTGTCATGGACGGGGAAAAAGTGCGCACCGGGACGAATCACCACGGCGGTGTGCTCGGCGGCATCACAAGCGGCATGCCTCTCATTTTCCGGGCGACCGTGAAGCCCACGCCCTCCATTGCCCGCGCGCAGCAGAGCGTTTCGCTATCGGCCGGAACGGCAAAAACACTGGAAGTGCGCGGCCGCCACGATCCCTGCATCGTCCCGCGCGCCGTGCCCGTCATCGAGGCGGCTGCCGCCTGCGCGCTGTATGATGCCTTTCTCTGCAGCTGAAATGTTTTGAGACTTGTTGAGTTTTTTATTTGATTCTACAGGAGGAATTTTCCATGGATTTGAAAGATTACCGCGAGCAGATTGACGAGATTGACGATCAGCTGGTTAAGCTCTTCGTGAGGCGTATGGAGGTTGCCAGGGGCATTTCTGAATATAAGAAAGCGCAGGGGCTGCCCATTCTGGACGCCGGACGCGAGCGCGAGAAGCTCAGCGCCATCTGCGCCAAGGTCGAGCCGGAGATGCGCAACTATACGAGCGTGCTCTATTCCTCGCTGTTCGAGCTGAGCCGTTCCTATCAGGCGCAGCAGATGGAGCAGTATTCCGAGCTGAGCCATCGCATCAACGCGGCGCTGGAGAACACGCCCAAGCTGCTGCCGCAGAATGTGAGCGTGGCCGTCAGCGGCGTGGAGGGTGCCTATGCGCAGATTGCCAGCGAGAAGCTCTTCCGTATGCCCTCGCTGATGTATTTCAACAATTTTGACGGCGTCTTCTCCGCCATCGAGCAGGGACTTTGCAAATACGGCATTGTGCCGATTGAGAACTCCACTGCCGGCACGGTTAAGGCCGTGTGCGATCTGATGATGCGCCGCAATTTCTATATTGTGCGCTCTGTCCGATTGAAAATTGACCACAATCTGCTTGCCGCCCCCGGCGTGAAGCTCGGCGACATTCGGGAGATTGTTTCCCATGAGCAGGCGATCAGTCAGTGCGCCGCTTTCCTCAAGACGCTGGGCAAGGATGTGAAGATCACGGCTGTGGCGAACACCGCCAAGGCTGCTGAAATGGTTGCAAAGTCCGAGCGGCGCGACATCGCCGCCATCTGCTCGCGCAGCTGCATGGAGCTCTACGGCCTCGATTGCCTGCAGTACAATGTGCAGGATCAGGGCAACAACTACACGCGCTTTATCTGCATCTCCAAGGATCTGGAGATCTATCCCGGTGCCGACCGCTGCAGCATCATGCTCTCCACGGCGCACAAGCCCGGCGCGCTGTATAAGCTGCTTGCCCGCTTCTATGCCCTTGGCATCAACATCACGAAGCTCGAAAGCCGCCCCATCCCCGACCGCGATTTCGAGTTCATGTTCTACTTTGATCTGGAGTGCTCCGTCTATTCGCCGGAGTTTGTGCAGATCATCAGCGAGCTGCACGCCGGGAGCGAGGCTTTCAGCTATCTCGGCAGCTATTCTGAGGTGATCTGATGAAGCGATGCGGACTTCTGGGGCGTAAGCTGGGGCACAGCTACTCCCCTCGCATCCACGAAATGCTCGCGGATTACCCCTATCTGCTCTATGAAAAGGAGCCGGAGCAGCTGGAGGATTTCCTGCTGCACGGGGACTGGACAGGGCTGAATGTGACCATCCCATACAAAAAGACCGTGCTGCCGTATTGCACGGAGCTTTCGCCGCTGGCGGAAATGCTCGGCAGCGTCAACACGCTGGTGCGCAGGGCAGACGGCAGCATTTACGGCGATAACACGGATGCCTATGGCTTTGAACGGATGCTCGCGCGGCCCGGCATAGATTGCCGCGGCAAGAAAGCGCTGGTGCTCGGCTCCGGCGGCGCTTCCGTGACGGTGCAGGCCGTGCTGCGCCGCGCGGGTGCTGAGGTGGTTGTCATCTCCCGCAGCGGCCCGGAGAATTATGAAAATCTTTCCCGCCATGCCGACGCAAAGCTTCTGGTGAACACAACGCCGGTGGGTATGTATCCGCTCGTCGGGGAGAAACCGCTCTCGCTCGATGCGCTGCCCGCGCTCGAGGCAGTGCTTGACCTTATCTACAATCCTGCTCGGACGGAGCTGCTGATGCAGGCGCAGGCGCGGGGCATCCCCTGCGAGGGCGGACTGTTTATGCTGGTTGCGCAGGCTGTGCGCGCAGCGGAGCAGTTTGCGGAAATGCAGGTTCCGGCCGCGCGGCTGGAGCAGGTTTATGAATGCATCCGCAGCGAGACGGAGAACATCGTGCTCATCGGCATGCCCGGCTGCGGCAAGTCCACAATCGGCGCTATGCTTGCAGAGGAAACGGGCAGACCGCTGCTGGATGCGGATGAAGAACTGGCAAAGCACCTGAAAATGCCGGTTCCGGAGTTTATTCTGCAGCGGGGCGAAGCGGCTTTCCGCGCGGAGGAAACGGCGCTGCTGCGCGAACTCGGCGCTCTCAGCGGCTGCATTCTCTCCACGGGCGGCGGCTGCGTCACCCGGGAAGAAAACTATGCGCATCTGCACCGCAACGGACGCATCTTCTGGCTGCAGCGCGACATCGCGCTTTTGCCAACGGACGGACGTCCGATTTCCCAAAGCGAGGGTGTACGATCGCTTTATGAAAAGCGCGCGTCGCTCTATGCGCGCTTTGCCGACTGCGTCGTGGACAACATCGGCGATGTGCGTGAGAGCGTCCGCTGCATTCTGGAAGGATGCGGCAATAACGGGAGGTAGCCATGAAAATTCTTGTCCTGAACGGCCCTAATCTGAACATGCTCGGCCTGCGCGAGCCCGGAATCTACGGCAGCGAGTCCTATGCGGACCTCGTGCGCATGCTTGAGGAAAGCGCGCAGACGCTCGGTGTGGAGCTGGAAGTGTTCCAGAGCAACCACGAGGGTGTGCTCGTGGATAAGATTCAGGAGGCCTACGGCCGCATCGACGGCATTGTCTTCAATCCCGGTGCCTACACGCACACGAGCATCGCGCTGCTCGATGCGCTCAAGGCGGTTTCCATCCCGACGGTGGAGGTTCACATCTCCGACCTCTCCAAGCGGGAGGCTTTCCGTCAGATTTCGTATATCCGTGCCGCCTGCGTTAAAACGATCAGCGGTCACGGCCTGCAGGGCTATATTGAGGCGCTCACTTTTCTTGCCGGACGCTGAAAGCTATTTACAAACAGGAAATAAAGGGATATAATATACTGCCAAATGTTATATTACCCAAAATACTGATTTGAAACGGAATTTGAGATTATGCTGGAATTTGAAGAGTACAAAGTCAAATTGGGAGAACTTAAGCCCACGCTGGACACGCTGCGCGGCGCGCTGCGTCTGGAGGACGCCCGCGCGGAGCTGGCCGAACTGCGCGATCAGTCAGAGCAGCCGGATTTCTGGAACAATATGGAAAACGGCCAGAAGGTGCTCAAACGCATCAAGCAGCTCGAGAACAAGTGCCGCCAGTTTGAAAACCTGGAAAGTGAGTGGGAGGACATGATGGTCCTCTGCGAAATGGCGCTTGAGGAAAACGACGATTCTATGCTGGAGGAACTGCAAAGCGGCTTCAAGGTTTTTGAGAAAAAGCTGGAAGAGACGCGCCTGAGCACGCTGCTCTCCGGCGAATACGACAACTGCGGCGCCATCATCTCCTTCCATGCCGGTGCAGGCGGAACGGAGGCGCAGGACTGGACGCAGATGCTCTACCGCATGTATACCCGCTGGGCAGAGCGCCGCGGCTTCAAGTACACCGTGCTGGATTATCTGGACGGAGACGAAGCCGGCATCAAGAGCGCGACTATCTCCATCGAGGGGGACAATGCTTACGGTTATCTGAAGAGTGAACATGGCATCCACCGCCTCGTGCGTGTTTCGCCCTTTGACTCTTCCGGCCGCCGGCACACCTCGTTTGCCGCGCTGGAGGTCATGCCCGAGATCGGGGATGACGGCGAGATCGAGATCCGCCCCGAAGACATCGAAATGCAGGTCTACCGCTCCTCCGGTGCGGGCGGACAGCACGTTAACAAGACGTCTTCCGCTGTGCGTCTGATCCACATTCCCTCCGGCGTGGTCGTGTCCTGCCAGACGGAACGCAGCCAGCACCAGAACCGCGAATACGCCATGCGTATGCTCCGCGCGCGTTTGGCTGAGATCAAGGAGCAGCAGCACCTGGAGAAAGTTTCCGACATTAAGGGTGTGCAGATGAAGATCGAATGGGGCAGCCAGATCCGCTCCTACGTCTTTATGCCCTATACACTCGCGAAGGATCACCGCACCGGCTTTGAAAACGGCAACATTGCCGCTGTTATGGACGGCGATCTGGACGGCTTTATCAACGCCTATCTGTCCATGAAAGCAGGGCAGGCGTAAATGAAGAAAACTGCAATTCGGATTGTCGCGGCGCTTGGCTGCATCCTGCTGGCGGCTTTTGCCGGAAGCGCGATGGCAAGCGTGCCGCTGCCGGATGCGCCGCCGGTGCTGGAAACAACACCCACTCCGGAACCGACTCCGCCTGCCGAGGAACTTGTTCCGACGCCGACGCCCGAACCCACGCCCACGCCGGAGCCGGAGTATTTCACGATTACGCTCATTGGCGACTGTACGCTCTCCAGCGGCCCGTATAACGACAACTACGCCGGTGGCTACCGCAAGACGGTTGGGGACGATTATGCCTATCCTTTTGCCGAGACGAAGTCGTATTTTGAGAATGACGACTGCACGCTTGCAAATCTGGAGTGTGTCCTGTCCAACCATACGGTGGCGGCAGACAAAAATTTCGTCTTCCGTGCGCCGCCGGAGTATGTGAATATTCTTACGGAAGGCAGCGTGGAGCTTGTCACACTCGGCAACAACCATGTGCTTGACTACGGCGAAACGGGCTATGCGGACACAAAGGCCACGCTGGACGAAGCGGAGATCGGCTATGCCGGGCGCGATGAGTGGACCGTGTATGAAACGGAGAGCGGCCTTCGCATCGGCATGTACGCGGTGAGCTTTGGAAAAGACGAGCAGATCAGAGCCGGAATCGAGAAGCTGAAAGAAGAAGGCGCAGAGTTTATCATTGCGGCGCTGCACTGGGGAGACGAGGGCTCTTACAAGGTCAATCAGCTCCAGAAGCAGCAGGCACACACCGCCATTGATGCGGGTGCGGACCTTGTTTACGGCACGCATCCACACACCTTGCAGCCGGTGGAGATTTACAAGGATACGCCCATTTATTACAGCATGGGCAACTGGTCCTTCGGCGGCAACACGAATCCCCGGGATAAGGACACGGTGATTGTGCGCCTGACCGTGATGCGCGATATTGACGGCACGGTCTCGATTCAGGAGCGGGAGCATATCCCGTGCAGCTCCAGCGGCGTGGATGACCGCAACAACTATCAGCCCGTTGTGCTTGCGGAAGACAATCCGCGTTATGAGCGGGTGCTCTCCAAGCTCGACGGCAGCTTTGCCGGTCCGGACTTGACGATCGGCTACAGCTACGGCTTTAACGAGTATTAAAGCGGGGTACAACCCGCATAGAACAACAGCCGCGCAGGGAATTCCCTGCGCGGCTGTTGTTCTATGCCGAGGCGGCAGCAATATGGTATTGTGGAATAGAAAAGTATAAATAAGCATGTGAGATTTAGGTTCAAAAGTTGTGTATATAGGTGAAAGGGCAAAAATGAAAGTGAGGTGAAAGCTGATGGATGATGCAAAGATAGTCCAGCTATACTGGGACAGAAACGAGCAGGCAATTCCGGCTACTGCCGATAAGTACGGCAACTACTGCGCTTCTATTGCAATCAATATTCTTGGCAATAAAGAAGATGCGGAGGAATGTGTCAACGATACATACATGAAGGCATGGAACGCCATGCCGCCACACAGACCGGGCATTTTGTCTGCATTCCTTGGCAAAATAATCCGGAATTTAGCATTTAACCGTTACAAACACAACACTGCTGACAAACGAGGCGGAGGAGTGATGCCTGCGGTTTTGGATGAGCTTTCTGATCTGACATCCGGCAAAGATGAGGTTGAACATGAGATTAACCGCAAGGAACTTGTAAAGGCAATTGATGCCTTTTTAGACAGTCTTTCTCCAGAGAAACGGAGTATTTTTATCAGCCGATACTGGTACACGGACAGCGTTTCGGAAATTGCCAGGAGGCATGGGATGAAAGAGGGCGCCGTATCCATGACACTCAACCGCGTTCGCATTAAACTACGCAACTGCCTTTTAGAAAGGGGCTTTGAACTATGACTAACGAAAAATTGTATGAAATCCTTGGCGACATCAACGAGAAGCATGTCGAAGAGGCAAGAGGATACCGCAAGATAAAAAAGCCGGTCTGGCTCAAATGGGGTGCTATGGCTGCGTGCCTGTGTCTTGTGCTTGCAGGCTTTGCCGGTTTGCTGCATCAGAGTTTGTTGACGCCGGGCAGTGAGGATTCAGGCGGCATCGTTGGCGGTGAAGGGAATTATTACAGCGTCGCAGTACATCCGGCAACCGAAAAAAATGAGAATGTTGCGACAGCAGAAGTTGTAAGCCTTACAGAAAACGAGGCGGTGAACAGTGAATTGGCAAAGCATCTTCCCAAGCCTTTGCCCGATGGATTTCACTATGGACGTGGAAGTATGTACAATACAGTAATGAAAGACGGAACGCAGTATCATATGCTGAGAATTGAATACATCTCCGGAACAATCCCCGAACAGCAGTACGCAGAAGATGGTGGTGCGATCGCACCAAATTCCGATACAACAGGAGATCTCTTTACTGTCTGTGTTATGAATTATAGGCCGGAAACCGAGCACATCTATTCCTCCGTTGACGAAATGACAGCGTCGTTGTTTGAGGAAAGCGGTTCTGCTTGTATCCGTTTGGGGGATTGTTATGTCAGCGTATTTGCTGAAACGGCAGCTCCGGACGCCGTTTTTGAAGCGGTCAAAAACTTGGCATAAATCGCGAACAGAGTGAAGGCTGTTGTTCTGTGAATAAAACAGGTTGACTTCCAATCCGGCTGAACGGATTGAACTGAATATAAAACGAGGCTCCATCCTTGCGGGTGGAGCCTTGTTTTATATTTCCTGATGAATAAGTCTACATTCGTTTGCCCTGAGCTGATATTCCGGAAACACAAGAGGGGATGGGAGGGGGCTTATTCAGCAGGTTCGGGTGCCGCGGCGGACTGCGCAGCGGCGTTTAACATCTCGTAGCGCCGCTTTCCTGCCTTGCGCCAGAAGCCGCCCCAATAATAGGTGGCGAAGATGATGTCCGCACCGACCGGCGCGACAGCGGTTGCAAAGATAATGCCGAAAAGACCCATATCAAACACCCGTGTAAACAGCAGGCACAGCGTGAGCCGCAGGAACACACCGTCGGTGAGATAGGCGATGGCGGACAGCGTTGTGTTGCCGACGCCGGTGCAGGCCGCACCGTGCGAGCTGAAGATGGCCATGGAGGCGTTGTGGATGATGTGCAGCCGCAGATACAGGCGGCAGATGTCCACAACCTCCGGATTCTTGTCAAAGAGGTGGATGATCGGATCCGGGCAGAAGACGATGACCACTGTGGTGACTGCCGTGATGCAGAAGTTGATGAGCATAGTTGTGTCAATGGTCTTCTTCACGCGGTCAAGCTTGCCCGCGCCGACACACTGTCCACAGATGGAGCCCGCGGCGGTGCTGACAGCAAAATAGGGCATGCAGCAGACGTTGATGAGCTTACCGCCGATGCCGACAGCGGAGGAAGCGGCAACGCCATAAACGTTGACCAGGGACAGAACATAGGACAAGGTCAGGTTGATGACCGAGGACTGCAGCGCAAGCGGGATGCCGAGACGCAGATATTCCTTCAGCCAGCGCGGCAGAAGCAGGAAACTTCTGCGCTTGAAGTCAAAGGAGAAATGCTCTCTTCTGCGGTAAAGATAGACAAGCGCAAAGAGGACGGAGCAGACAATGGCGAGCATGGTCGCAAGGCCTGCACCGAAGGCGCCCATGTGCAGCGGTCCGACAAAGAGAAAGTCCAGCACGACGTTGATGCCGGCGGAGATGGCGGTGAAGAGCAGGGGACGCTTGGAGTCGCCAAGCCCGCGCATGATGGCACTCAGCGCAAGGTTGAGGAACATAAACACAAGACCGATGCTGGTGATCTGCATGTAATCCGTCGCACCCTCGAGCGCCTCGGCAGGCGTGTTGAGCAGCCGAAGCCCGAGCTGCGTGCCAAAAAGGCCGACAACACTCAGAAGCAAACCGATGATGGTGCACAGCGTGAGCAGGGAGCCGATGGCGGAGTTGAGAGACTTCTGATCCCGCGCACCCTTGAGCTGGGAGATGAGAATCTGTCCGCCGTTGGAAAAGCCCATGCCGACCGTGGTGAGCAGGTTGAGAATCTGTCCGCCGGTTGTCACGGCGGAGATACCGACGCTTCCGTCAAACATGCCGATGATGAGCGTGTCAACAACATTGTAGAACGTGGTGAGCATGTTCGCCAAAAAGAGCGGCCATGCGAACTTGACCATCGTTTTCAGAACACTGCCTTCGGTGAAATTGTTTTCCAATGTGTTGCTCATGCCTGGCCTCCGTTGGTTTCATCCGGGTATTCCGCTCTTGCCCCGCCGATCAGCTTCGGGCGTGTGCGCGCGGCGAGCAGGATCGCGTCGCCAATGTGCTTAACGCGCAGGCGAACCGGAACGGCCACATCCCGCAGATGCATGCCGATCAGCGTTCCGCCGATGTCCATCCCCGCGTCTGCGCGCACATGCTCTACCGCGACGGGGTCGCGCATGGCCTCGTATACGGCAGTGGCAAAGGAGCCGCCGGCTTTCGGGCGCGGACGGACACTTACGATCTCATACCCGAACTTCTCGGCAGCGGCGCGCTCAACGATCAGGGCGCGGTTGAGATGCTCGCAGCACTGCGCTGCAAGGAAGAGTCCGCGGGCTTCCAGTTCGGCCAGAGCGGCCTTCGCGACGGCTTTCCCCGTCTCGGGGCTGGAGCCTTTCCCGATTTTTTCGCCGAGAATCTCGCTGGAAGAGCAGCCGATCACGACCAGCCCTCCCGGCCGGACGGCCGCGATGTCCAGCAATTCACCGAGCGCAGCGCGAACCTGATTTTCAATTTCTGTCATAAAAACTCAACTCCAAGAAAAGTGCAGAGGGGAATTGCTCCCCGGGTGATTCCGTGCGTGGAGTTCCTGATAACTCCAACTTTTTTATTATAGCACGCCGGATAGAAAACACAAGGATAATTTCTTTGTATGCGAAAAATATCTTCCCTGCGGGCGGGATGGAAAAGAAAGACAGAATTTTTTTCGACATGAAGTTTGACATTTCGACACGCAGGAAGTATGATACAATCTAAGGGCAATATGTTGTCATTGACCAAAGTGGAGGAATACAATATGAAGCGATTTTTGAGTATTTTGCTGGCACTGGCATTGGTGTTTATTGTGGCGGCCTGCAGCAAAGCAGAGCCGCTGCCGACAGCCGAACCCACGCCTGAACTGATCCAGACCCCGGAACCCACGCCGGAGCCGACACCCGAACCCACGCCGGAGCCGACGCCTGAACCGACGCCCGAGCCCACGCCGGTACTCTATACGCACCCGCTCACCGGCGAGAGCAGCGAGACGCCTTTTGGCAATGCGCGGCCCTATGCCGTGATGATCAACAACATTAACTTTGCGCAGCCGCAATGTGCGACTTCGCAGTGCGACATTCTTTACGAGATCCTTGTGGAGGGAACAACGCGTATGATGGCGGTGTTCTCCGATCTTCAGGATGTTGGCAAAATCGGCAGTATGCGCTCTCTGCGCCCCTATTATCTGGATATCGCCACGACCTATGATGCGCTTATGATCCACGCAGGCGGCAGCGAACAGGCTTATTCCGATGTCGCTGCGCTTGGCTGGGAAAACATCGACGGTGTGCGCGGACCGGGCGGTTATGCGTTCCAGCGCGACCCGAACCGGATGGCTCATGGTATTGAGCACAGCCTGTTTACAACGGGTGAACAGATCCTCTCCACAACGGCGGACCTGGAATACCGCACGGAGCATGAGCAGGAGAACTTTGATTACGGCCTGCTGTTTGCGGACGATGCCACCCCCGACGGGGCGACGGCGGAGAAGGTGACTGTCCAGTTCGGCGGAATCTACGGAAAAACGACGACTTTCAGCTATGATGCGGAGACGAAGCTCTACTATCCCGCGCAGTACGGCAGCGATTATATCGACGGCAACAACTGGGAGAAGGTTGGCTTTACCAACGTGCTGGTGCTCTATGCAGCAACGCAGACGATTGACGAATACGGCCGCCTTGCCGTGACGCTCACGGGAGAGAACGAGGGTGTGTTTATCTGCGGCGGAAAGTCCGGTGAGATTACCTGGAGTCGGGAAGACCGCAATTCGCAGTTCCGTTACACCAATGCGGACGGAAGCCCGCTGGCTTTCGGCGTCGGCAAAACATATATCTGCATTGTTCCGCTGGAAAGCAAGCTGGAAATGAACTGAAAAAAGCAATAAAAAAGCAAAGAGGCTGCAGCGAACGGATGTTTCGCTGCAGCCTCTTGACTGTTTTTTTAATAAGAACGCTTGTTCTTATTCTTGCGTGCGGCTTCGCTCTTCTTGCGACGCTTGACGCTGGGGCTCTGGTAATACTCCTTCTTGCGAAGATCAGCCAGCACGCCGGCCTTGGCGCAGTTACGCTTAAAGCGTCTCAGCGCGGCATCCAGAGACTCGTTTTCCTTGACATGGACTTCAGACATTTTATTCCCTCCCTCCAATTTGTGCCTTGAGGGGTATCTTTGCTTTTAACAAAGGCATTATAAACGCTTTCTATTGCGTTGTCAAGTATTACTTTGCCTTGCATCTTTCTTGCATCATAACCGCCCGATTGTGTCTGATCGCGAAAAATGCTTTGCCGGGCGGATTCGCGTCCTGCACTTCGACCTGCTGCGGGCAGAACTGACACAATGCCCAAAAAAACTGCGTTTGAGCGCCTCGGATTCATTATAAAAATTTATATTCATACTTTTCTTTTGCAAATGGAGTTGCTATAATGAGAATAGGGCAATCTTGCCTGTGTTTATGAGAAACAGAAATAGATATAAGGAGAGGAACGTCAAGTGATTGCACATGGTAAAGAAGTAAAGGTGTTCGCCGGGAATTCCAACCCTGCGCTCGCCGAGGGTATCTGCGCATATCTGAACAAAACACTCGGAAAGTCCGAGTCGAAGAGATTTGCTGATGGAGAGTGCTCCATCTCTGTGCATGAGAGCGTGCGCGGTGTGGACGTTTTCATCGTCCAGTCCACCTGCAAGCCCGTGAACGACAACCTCATGGAGCTGCTCGTGATGATCGACGCGATGAAGCGCGCCAGCGCCGGACGTATCACCGCCGTTATCCCGTATTTCGGCTATGCCCGTCAGGACCGCAAGACCAAGAGCCGTGACCCGATCTCTGCCAAGCTTGTTGCAAACCTGCTCACCGAAGCCGGTGCGGACCGTATTCTGACGATGGATCTGCACGCCAATCAGATTCAGGGCTTCTTTGATATTCCGGTTGACAATCTTCTTGGCGCTCCGCTTTTTGCAAACTATTACTTAAACCGCTTCGGCAAGGGCAACGAGGACCTTATGGTCGTTTCTCCGGACGTGGGCAGCGTTTCCCGCGCGCGTAACTTCGCCCTGAAGCTCAATGTCAACATGGCTATCGTGGACAAGCGCCGTGAGAAGGCCAACCAGTCCGAGGTTATGAACATCATCGGTAACGTTGAGGGCAAGACCGTCGTTCTGCTGGACGATATGGTGGACACGGCCGGCTCTCTCTGCGGCGCGGCCAAGGCGCTTGTCGAGATCGGCGGCGCGAAGGAGATCTATGCCTGCGCGAGCCATGGCGTGCTCTCCGGTCCTGCGATCGAGCGCATCCGTGACAGCTACATCAAGGAGCTTCTGCTTCTCGACACGATTCCCTATCCGGGTGCTGAGCCCTGCGACAAGATCAGCTATCTGCCTGTTGCATCCGTGTTCGGCGAGGCGATCAACCGCATTTACGAAGAAGAGGCCATGTCCACGCTGTTTGAATAACAGAAAACCGTACCGCGCACCGTTTCGGTGCGCGGTATGAACAAGGATGGAAACCTTATGCTGTTCAAAAAACCGTCCGGCGTGAGCTGGCTGCTGGTGTTTCTGGGGAATCCCGGAGCGAAGTTCAGCGGCAGCCGCCACAACGTCGGATTCATGACGGCCGACGTGCTGGAAAAACGCCTGAACGTGCGCATCGAGCGCCTTCGCTTCAAGGCGATGACCGCGCAGGCCGAGCTCGGCGGACAAAAGGTGCTGCTGATGAAGCCGCAGACCTATATGAATCTCTCCGGAGAAGCTGTGCGTCCGGCCGCAGCATTTTATAAAATCCCGCCCGAACGGGTGCTTCTTGTTTCGGACGATGTTTCTTTGCCGACCGGCAAGCTGCGCATCCGCACCTCCGGCTCCGCCGGGGGGCATAACGGGCTTAAAAGCATCATCGCCTGCCTGGGCTCGGATGCTTTCCCGCGCGTGAAGATCGGCGTGGGCGCGCCACCAAACAAGGAATACGATATGGCGGACTGGGTGCTCTCGGGCTTCCACGGTCAGGACGCAAAGACGATTGACGAGGCAGTCAGCCGTGCGGCGGACGCGCTTGAGTGCATCCTTTCCGAGGGCGCCGAGCGTGCCATGAATAAGTTTAATTGATTTTGCAGATCAGATCGGACGGCCGCCGATTCTTCGGCGGCCGTTTCCGTATCCGGAATATAGCCCTGCAATACGGATTTCCTCTCCAAAGGAGAAAGGGGACAGACAGATGATCCAATATTCTTCCAGACAGGTCATCATTTCCGGCGGCGTCCCGGTGGAGACGCAGGCCGACGCCCGTCCGGGACGGGAAAAGACGCTGGCATATTCTATCCTGCGTGCACACGACACGGGATCCGGCGGACGTATGCGCATCCGCTTTGACGCGATGGTCAGCCACGACATCACCTATGTTGGCGTGATTCAGACGGCGCGGGCATCCGGAATGCAGGAATTTCCCATTCCTTATGCGCTGACCAACTGTCACAACAGCCTTTGCGCTGTGGGCGGCACGATCAATGAGGATGACCATGCCTTCGGTCTTTCCGCCGCGATGAAATACGGCGGCATTTATGTCCCCGCCAATCAGGCAGTAATCCACCAGTATGCCCGCGAGAAACTGACGGCCTGCGGCAAAATGATTCTCGGCAGCGACAGCCACACCCGCTACGGTTGCTACGGCACCATGGGCGTGGGTGAGGGCGGCGGTGAGCTGGCCAAGCAGCTCCTGCGCAATACATGGGATATTGAAGCGCCCGAGGTGATCCTCGTCTGGGTGGAAGGCAAGCCGCGCCGCGGCGTCGGCCCGCATGATGTGGCCATCGCGCTGGTTGCGGAGGTTTTCCCGGAGGGGCGCGTGAAAAATAAGGTTCTGGAGTTCGCGGGACCGGGCATCCGGAACCTCTCCATGGACTATCGCATCGGCATTGACGTCATGACTACGGAGACGAGCTGCCTCAGCTCGATTTGGGAGACGGACGAGACGGTGCGCGATTTCTACACCTGCGTTGGCAGAGCGGAGGATTATGTGCCTCTGCGCATTCAGGACGGCGCTGTGTACGACGGGCTGATCACGATTGATCTGGACAAGGTGGAGTGCATGGCGGCGCTGCCGTTCCACCCCTCCAAGGCCGTGACAATTCACGAGCTGCAAAAGAACGCCGAACTGCTTGCGGAGCTGACGCAGGGCAGCGGCAAGCCGGAGCAGGGCGTGATCGTCGGTTGTGCGGGCGGCATGTATGAAAACATCGTCGAGGCTGCCGCGATTCTTGAAACCGGAAAACTCGGAAACGGCTACTTTGACCTCTCGGTCTATCCCAGCAGCGCGCCCATTGCAACGGCGCTGGCGGCAGATGGCACCATCGCGAAGCTGCTTCGTGCCGGCGCGGTTGTCAAACCGGCGTTCTGCGGCCCCTGCTTCGGCGCGGGAGACTGTCCGGCGAATGCCACGCTTTCGCTGCGGCATTCCACGCGCAACTTCCCGAATCGCGAGGGTTCCAAGCCCGGCGAGGGACAGAGCGCCTATGTTGCGCTGATGGACGCGCGTTCCATCGCCGCGACCGCCGCAAACGGCGGTGTCATCACCGCGGCGAGTGACGTAGACTATGAAGTGCCGGAATTCCATTACGAATATGATGAAAGCGCTTATTTTGAGCGTGTTTATAACGGTTTTGGAAACCCGAAGCCGGAAACGGAGCTGCGCTTCGGTCCGAATATCACGGACTGGCCGAAGATGCCGGCGCTGAAGGAAAATCTGCTCGTGCGCCTTTGCGCCGTCATCCATGACGAGGTGACCACGACGGATGAGCTGATTCCCTCGGGCGAGACCTCGTCCTATCGCTCCAATCCGGTGGGATTGGCGGAGTTCACGCTCTCCCGCAGAGAGCCGGAGTATGTAAGCCGCGCGAAAGCGGTTGCAGCGCTGGCCCGCAGCGGGGAGACGGGGGGCGTGGCGCCCGAGCTGGCCGAGGTCTTCTCCGCAGTCGGCGCGGATGCAGATGAAACCTGCGTCGGCTCCTGCATCTTTGCCCGCAAGCCGGGTGACGGCAGCGCCCGCGAACAGGCGGCATCCTGCCAGAAAGTGCTTGGCGGCTTTGCAAACCTCTGCTATGAGTATGCCACGAAGCGCTATCGCTCCAACTGCATCAACTGGGGTATCGTGCCCTTTACGCTTCCGGAGGGAACGGAGTTTGTCGGTCAAGTCGGCGACTGGGTCTATGTGCCCGGCCTGCGAGAGGCGATCCTTTCTGGCAAAGAAACGCTGGAAGCAAAACTGCTCTCCAATGGAGAAGTGGTTGACATCACATTGAACTGCGCCGGCCTGGGCGACGAGGAGAAGGAAATTCTCACCGACGGCTGCCTGATCAACTATTATGCGCGAAAGATGAGGGAAGCGTAATGGCAAAGATTCAGATGAAAACGCCGATCGTCGAGATGGACGGCGACGAGATGACGCGCATCCTGTGGCAGATGATCAAAGATACGCTGATTCTGCCCTATGTGGAGCTGAAAACGGAGTATTATGACCTCGGCCTGCTCAACCGCAACGCAACGAAGGATCAGGTGACGGTGGACGCAGCGGAGGCGACAAAGCGGCTTGGCGTTGCGGTCAAGTGTGCAACGATCACGCCGAACGCACAGCGCATGGAGGAGTATCCGGAACTGACTGAGATGTGGAAAAGTCCCAACGCCACGATCCGCTCCATTCTGGACGGTACGGTTTTCCGCACCCCGATTCTGGTGGACAGCGTAAAGCCCGTCGTGCGCAACTGGGAAGCGCCCATCACGGTGGCGCGCCATGCTTACGGCGACGTGTACAAGGCAGTTGAGCTGCGCACCGACGAGCCGGGCACGGCGAAGCTCGTCTTCACGGGGGAGAGCGGCGCGGTGCAGGAACTGACGGTGCAGAAAATGTCCGGAGCGGGCGTCCTGCAGGGGATGCACAACCGGAAGAGCTCCATTGAGAGCTTTGCGCACGCCTGCTTCCGTTTCGCGATCGACACGAAGCAGGATCTGTGGTTCTCTGCCAAAGATACGATCTCCAAGGTCTATGACGGCACGTTCAAGGAGATCTTCGATCAGGTGTTCACGGAGTACCGCGCGGAGTTTGAACGGCTGGGCATCACCTATTTCTACACGCTGATCGACGATGCCGTGGCGCGCGTGATGCGTTCGCGCGGCGGCTTTATCTGGGCCTGCAAGAACTATGACGGCGACGTGATGAGCGACATGATCTCCACGGCCTTCGGCTCGCTGGCGATGATGACGAGCGTGCTGGTCTCACCGTACGGCAACTATGAATATGAGGCCGCGCACGGCACGGTCACAAGGCATTATTACCGCTATCTGAAAGGCGAGGAGACGAGCACAAACCCCGTCGCCACGATCTTTGCCTGGACGGGCGCGCTGCGCAAGCGCGGCGAGCTGGACGGCACGGCGGAGCTTTGCGCCTTTGCCGACCGGTTGGAGAAAGCCTGCCTGGATACGATTGAGGCCGGTGAGGTCACGGGTGACCTTGCCTCTCTTTCCGAGCGGGAGAGCAAATCCCTCACAAGCGCTGCCTTCCTCAAGGCGGTCGCGACGAGGCTGTAAGGCGTTTTTCTGTAGGAAAAGCGGAATTGCGCCCGCGCAAAGGACGAAAAGACGGATTTCCTGTTGCCATTTGCCGGGATGCTGAAGTATAATAACACAGAAAAAAGAAAAAGCGTGGGAGGGGAAAAGCCTCTTTCTCCCGCGCTGCGGCGCCGTTTCCCGACGGGACGGGCGCTGCATATGCGTTTGAAAAAACAGCAATGGATATATATCTGGGAGGGGAACACAGGTGGAAACGAGAGAATTCAAGAAAATCCTCGTCGCCAACCGCGGCGAAATTGCAACCCGCGTGCTGCGTGCCTGCAATGACCTCGGCATTGCAACGGTGGCGATTTACTCCAAGGAGGATATTTACAGCGCGCACAGAACCAAGGCGGATGAGGCCTACATGATCGGTGAAACGCTCAGTCCGCTCGGCGCTTACCTTGCCATTGATGAGATCGTGGCGCTTGCCAAGCGCAAGAACGTGGATGCCATCCATCCGGGCTACGGTTTCCTGTCCGAAAATGCGGATTTCGCGAAAGCCTGTGAGGAAGCGGGAATCGAGTTTATCGGCCCGCCCTCTGATGTGCTTGGCAAAATGGGCGATAAGCTCTCCGCCAAGGAGATGGCTGATGCCTGCGGCGTGCCCACAATTCCCGGCAGCTCCGATCCGCTGAGCGGACCGGAGGAGGCGCTGGAAAAGGCGCGGAGCTATGGTTTCCCGGTCATCCTCAAGGCTGCCGCCGGCGGCGGCGGACGCGGTATGCGCGCCTGCTGGTCGGAGGAAGAGATCGAGCCTGCCTTTGAACTGGTTAGCTCTGAGGCCAGGAAGGCTTTTGGCAACGACGCAATCTTTATCGAGAAATACCTTGTTGAGCCCAAGCATATCGAAGTGCAGATCCTGGCCGACAAGGAAGGCAACACCGTGCACCTGTATGAGCGCGACTGCTCGCTGCAGCGCCGCTATCAGAAGGTAATTGAGTATACGCCCGCGTGGTCTCTGCCCGAGGAGCTGCGCGAGCGGCTTTGCGAGGACGCGGTTAAAATCTCCAAGCAGGTCGGCTACGTCAACGCGGGCACTGTGGAGTTCCTGGTCGACAAATCCGGCGCGCATTATTTCATCGAGATGAACCCGCGCATTCAGGTTGAGCACACCGTCACCGAGATGGTCACGGGTATTGACCTTGTGCGCGCACAGATCCTGGTTGCCGGCGGCTTCCCGCTGAGTCATCCGCTGATCGGCATCGAATCGCAGAAGGACGTGCACCAGCGCGGCTATGCAATCCAGTGCCGTGTTACAACGGAGGACCCCGCCAACAATTTTGCGCCGGACACCGGCACGATCACGGCATACCGTTCGGGTGGCGGCAACGGCATCCGGCTTGACGGCGGCAACGCCTATGAGGGCGCAACCATCTCGCCGTATTACGACAGTCTGCTTGTTAAGATCACGACGTATGACATCAGCTTCATCGGCGCTGCGCGCAAGGCGCGCCGTGCCTTGGCCGAAACCCGCGTGCGCGGCGTGAAGACCAATATGGCTTTCCTTGGCAATATTCTGACGCATCCGGCGTTTTTGGACGGCAAATGCCACACCAAATTTATTGACGACACGCCGGAACTCTTTGAGCTGCAGGATTCCAAGGACAGAGCAACCAAGATGCTCAAATACATCGGCAACATCGTGGTCAATGACCCGACGGCGGGCATGAAAATGTATGAAACGCCCCGGTTCCCGACTGTCCGCGGCGAGTGCAAGGAAGGCCTGAAGCAGCTTCTGGACAGAGAGGGCCCCATTGCGGTGCGCGATTTCGTCCTTGCCCAGAAGAAGCTGATGATCTGCGATACGACGATGCGCGACGCGCATCAGAGTCTGCTGGCAACCCGCGTGCGTACGCGCGATATGGTTAAGGGCGCAGCCGGCATGGCGGAGATTTATGCCGACGCCTTCTCGCTGGAGATGTGGGGCGGCGCGACCTTCGACGTGGCCTACCGTTATCTGCACGAGGATCCGTGGGAGCGGCTTGAGTGGCTGCGGCGCGAGATTCCGAACATCCCGTTCCAGATGCTGCTGCGCGGCGCAAACGCGGTTGGCTATGCGAACTACCCGGATAATCTCATCCGCGCTTTCGTGAAGGAAGCTGCCCGCAGCGGAATTGACGTGTTCCGCGTGTTTGACTCGCTCAACTGGATTCCGGGCATGGAAATCGCACTTGAGGAGGTTGCAGGCGCGAACAAGATCGCCGAGGCAACCATCTGCTACACGGGCGATATTTCCGATCCCAAGCGCGACAAATATACGCTCGAGTACTATGTCAACATGGCCAAGGAGCTGGAAAAGCGCGGTGCGCACATTTTGGCCATCAAGGATATGTCCGGCCTGCTCAAGCCCTATGCGGCTAAAAAGCTGATTAAGACGCTCAAGGAAGAGGTTGGCCTCCCGATCCATCTGCACACGCACGACACCAGCGGCAACCAGGTTGCGGCCTATCTGATGGCGGCGGAAGCCGGCGTGGATATTGTCGACTGCGCGGTGAGCAGCATGTCTTCGATCACCAGCCAGCCGAGCGTCAACTCCATCGTCTCTGCTTTGCAGGGAACGGAGCGGGACACCGGGCTTGATCTGGACCGCCTGGAGGAGCTGAGCGAGTACTGGGAGGATGTCCGCAAGCGCTACGACATCTTTGAGTCCGATCTGAAGACCCCGCTGACGGAGATCTACAAATACGAGATCCCGGGCGGACAGTATACGAACCTGCGTCCGCAGGTGCAGAGTCTCGGCCTCGGCCACCGTTTTGACGAAGTGCGCAAGATGTTCTGCACGGTCAACGAGATGCTGGGTGACATTGTGAAGGTTACGCCGTCCTCCAAGATGGTTGGCGACCTTGCGATCTTCATGGTGCAGAACGATTTGACGCCGGAGAACATTGTGGAGAAGGGCAAGAACCTCTCCTTCCCGGACAGCGTGGTCAGCTACTTCAAGGGCATGATGGGTCAGCCCGCATGGGGCCTGCAGCCGAAGGAGCTGCAGGAGGTCGTGCTCAAGGGTGAAGAGCCCATCACCTGCCGTCCCGGCGAGCTGATGGAGCCTGTGGACTTTGATGCAGCCCGTGAGCACCTCAAGCAGTTCACGCCGGAACCGACGATGCAGGATGTGCTCGGCTGGTTCATGTATCCCAAGGTTGTGGAGGAATACTTCCGGCAGAAGCAGGAGCACGGCTATATTGTGCGCCTTGGCAGCCATGTCTTCTTCCATGGACTTGCCGTGGGTGAGACGAACAAGGTTAACATTGAAGACGGTAAGACCCTGGTCATCAAGCTGCTTGGCACCGGAGATATCGACGATGAAGGCAACCGTACGGTTCATTTTGAGCTCAACGGTGCGCGGCGTGACGTCAAGGTGCGCGATATGTCGCAGACCTTTACCGGCGTAAAGGCGCGCATGGCGGATCAGAACGATCCGAGCCATATTGCGGCCTCCATCCCCGGCGCGGTCAGCAAGCTGAATATCAAGGTTGGCGACACGGTTGAGGAAAACCAGGTCATCGCGATCATCGAGGCCATGAAGATGGAAACCAGCGTCGTGGCCCGCGCAGCGGGCACGGTTGAGGAGCTGCTCATCGACGCCGGCGAGACGGTCAAGGCCGGCGAACTGCTCGCAATCATCAAATAAACAGATGTAAACGAAAAAACGGAGCGGACGATGTGTCCGCTCCGTTTTTGTCTTTTTGTACACGGGGAATATGCTGTGCAGGGTTCAGTTGTGGGGGGGAAAAAGGGTATACCCGTGTGAATTTGCGCTTGCGATGGATTTCAAAGTCGCGGTTTTGAGTAAACGTTCGCGATGCGTCAGAGTTTCGGACGCCGTCAGGGCTGATGAACGATTCCGGCGAAAAGCGGGATGTTGTCTTCGCTCGTGATCGCGAACAGGAAAGGACGGTCCAGCGTGAAATCAATCGGCTCGTCCGGCATGAAAGCGGCGTTGCGCAGCATCAGCACGGTGTATGCAGCGGCGGTTACGCCATCTTCTTCCACGAGGACGCGCACGCCGTGCAGCGCGTCGGATAGATAGGGGAGAAGCTCATCCTCCATTTCGCCGAAGACGGGCGAGAAATCTGCACGCTCCGGGGAAAAGACGTCCGTGATGCCAAGCTTCTTCAGCGGAGAACTGAGATCCGTCTGGGCGGAAACGTCAAACTTCGGCAGGGATAGCTCAATTTGGGTACGGATCGCATTTTCCTGCGCGTCGGGCGCATACAGGAGGGAGCTAAGCTGCGCATTCTCCGGCAGTGCATCGACAGAAACGCCCTCGTCCGGCAGGAAGAACCACATCTTTCCGCCGCCGTTGCCCAGCTGCTTTGTCACGGCGCGGAAACCGTCGCCTTCGTAGTATTCACCGAAGTAGCCCTGATGCATGAAATCATGCGTCAGGTCGCCGGAAAGAGCATGGAAGGTGTCGGGCGCCGTGTTTTCTGCGGGGAACGCGTCCTCCCAGCTCGCCTGGAAATAGACCGTTGTGGCAAGGGCGAGCAGCGTGCTTGCATCAAAGCTCAGATCGCTGATCTGGTCGGAGAGCAGATTGCCGGTGTTGTCATTGAGCCATTTGCGGAAGAGCTCGTTGTATTCTTCCGAGCCCATGCTGCCGCTGTAGGCCGAGGCATAGTAATGCTCGGCGAGCGCCTGCAGCGCTGCCTCCTCATAAGGCAGGTCATCGCGCAGCCAGAGCGAGCTGGCCAGAACGTCCGTCACCGTTCCGTCATCCCGGTAGCAGGCGCGCCAAAGGGCGCTTGCCTGCGCACGGAGGCTTTCAATGTCCTCCGCCCCGAGCAGAGACAGAATCTGCTCGCGGCTTTCTCCGGCAGCGCACTCGGCAAGCATGGCCAGAGCCATGTAAACATTCACCGGCGAGCAGGCGCGGTTTTTCCCGGCCTCGCCCTCGAGCAGCGCGGAAAGACTGGCCTGCCAGTAATTTTCCAACCCATCAGCAAAGCCCTCCTCCGGGCGAAGCGCAGAAAGGCTGCTCTCCCAAAGCTCATATTGCTCCTGCGCGTCGGGTGCATCCTGGTCCGGATAGGGGACGGCTTCGGGATAAGCTGCAAGCGAAATTGCCTTGGGCGCGCTGCCGGATGCGAGCGAAGTTTCCGGTGTTGCCTCCGGTGTTGCCTCCGGGTTTGTGTCCGGAGACGGGGAGGCGTTTTCCGCGGCGGGCAGATTTGCGCCGCAGCCCGTCAGCAGCGCAAGCGCCAGCAGGGCGGATGTGGCGATTATTCCGCGCGAATGACGGCGCGCTGCGCGAGCGTTCCGATTATTGGATTTCATATGCCGTTTTCCTCCTGAATGGATATTTCACTTGATCAGACGCTTTTTTGGGAAAAAAGTTCCCGCTTCAGCCAAAATTTTTGAAAAAACAGGCGATACGCGGATCAAAAACCCGGTATCGCCTGTAATTTCAAGTCTATGCCGGGATGCGCGCCTTAGTGCTCGCATCTTCCGCAGTTGTCACAGTACCCCTTGCTCTTGCACGCGGGGAGATGCAGCAGTGTGCGGAAATAGTCGGCAGAAAGCGGCTGCTCCGGTTTGGAGGCAGGCGCAGCGGAGCTGCTGTTTTCCTCAGGTGCAGAAACCGGGGAACGCTCCGGCATTTTTTCGGGGCTTACCACTGACGATAAGCGTCAAACTTCTCGCGATCCTCTCTGGCCTTTCTCGCCATCGCGGTGTAGAGACCGTACTGATGCTCTTCGACGCACTCCTGATAGCTGGGATCCTTGGCGTGGAACTTTTCGTTGCGCGGCAGCGGCACATCCTGATCGACCAGGATGTCCTGCACGCGGCGGATGTCCACATTGTGCACTGTGGTGCCCTGCTGCGCAGCGACAGCGGCGGCAACGCCGGCGGCCTGGCCGGTACCGACGCACTGCGGGATCAGGTTCAGCCAGTCAATGGCAACGGCGTCCGCGGAGAGGTGACGGCCGGGGCAGAGCAGGTTTTCAACATTGCGCGGCAGAATGGCGCGGTAGGGAATCTCCACCGGGCCGCAGTCGTTGATCTGGGAGATGGTGGAATGCCAGGCGATGACATCGTCAAACTTGCTGGCAAAGGCAAAGTCGTTGGCGGTCATGATGTATTCACCGGCCAGACGGCGGCTGCAGCGCGTGCCGAGCTGCGGGGCGATGTCGTAAATGTAAGCATCCTTGAAGGCGATCGGAATCGTCTCGCGGAGATATTCCACCACGTCACGCATCGTGTTGCGGGTGTTCATCTCGGTCTCGGTCTGGTCGGAGATCTTGGTGCAGTCGCGATCGGCGTGCCAGTTGTTGACCCAGCAGATGTCATTGCGGGGCGTGGGCAGGGGAGAGGTGCGGAATCCGGCAACCGCCTGCAGACGGCCGCGCAGCGCGGCCTCCTCGGCCGGGTGCGCCTGCTTCCACTCATAGAAAGCGTTCCAGTCAATGCCGCCGATGCGCCAGACGAGCGCGGTGGTGCTGGAGCGGCCCTCGCCGTCGGAGAGAGAGGCACAGGGCGTGCCGGTCTGGGAGAAGAGGTCGCCGTCGCCGGTGGCGTCGATGACGATCTTGGCGAGGACGGCCTTGCGGCCTTCCTTGCTCTCGAAGATGACGCCGGTCATCTTGTCGCCCTCCATGAGCGGACGGGTGCCCCAGCTGTGGTAGAGGACGCGGATGGCGTCGCGATGCTCGAGGAGCATCTTGTCCATCTCAATCTTGAGCTGGTTGGGCTCATAGTAGACAGCACGAACGAGGCAGGAGGGCTTTGCGCCTTCATAGCCGCCGCGGCTGACACAGTCATGAATGCTGCGCCATGCCTGCAGCATGAGGGGATCCGTGTCGCCGATCCGGTCGAGAGAGGGCGCCTTCACCGTGTTGGGATACTTGGAAAGACGGGTGAACCACTCTTCCTGCAGACCGCGAACGAAGGACTTGTTATACCAGCTCAGGTTCGGAACCATGACCACGTAACCGCCGGTCACGTCGCCGCCCATGTAGCCGTAACGCTCCATGAGGATGATGTTTTTGGCTCCGGCTCTTGCCGCCGCAACCGCTGCAGAATGTCCGGCAGCGCCGCCGCCGACTACGAGAATGTCACATTCCGCATAGACGGGGATGTCCCGACCGGTTTCATAAATCGTAGTGTTCATTTTCTACCTCCAGCAATATATTTGAGTTTCTCAAAATATAAAATATGATACTTTATCTTAGCACAGCTTTATTCTTTCGACAAGCGTTATTTTCGTGAATGCCGCCCAGCGCTTTTGCTCTTGTCCTTTTTGGCTGACTGTGGTAATATAATACATTAAGATATTATAACCACACATATGGAAGGGAGGAAAAGGCCGTGAAGCTATGGAACGCCATCGTGCTCGGTCTCGTGCAGGGCATCGCCGAGTTTTTGCCCATATCCAGCTCCGGACACCTTTCGATTTTACAAAACTTTTTCAATATGCAGAGCGCGGAGCAGGGGCACATGTTCTTTGACGTACTGCTCCATCTTGCAACACTGGTCTCCGTTTGTATTGCATACCGCGAAGAGATACGAGACATCGTCCGGGAGATTATTTCCTGGTTCCGCAAGAAGACGCCGGAGGACAAACGGCCGAGAGAGCCGCTGGCCACCAGACGGCTGATTCTGATGATCGTGATGGGCACGCTGCCGCTTGTGGTGATGGTGCTTCTCAAGCGCTTTGTGGAGCCGCTTTATATGAGCACGGTGTTCATCGGCATTGCGCTCATCCTGACGGGATTCATTCTCTATGTTGCCGACCGCATGGTGCCGGGGCGCAGAAACGAAAAGAACATGCGCATTCGAGATGCGCTGGTGGTGGGCGTGTGCCAGGCGATCGCCGTGATCCCCGGGCTTTCCCGCAGCGGAACGACCATCACGGCGGGCGTGGCAACGGGGCTTGACCGCGAGTTCGCGGTGAAGTATTCTTTCCTGCTCTCCATTCCGGCGGTGTTGGGCGCCAATCTGCTTGAGCTGATTGACGTGATTGGCGAGGGTGTGGATTTTTCGCTGCTGCCGGTCTATCTCGTTGGCATGGTGGTTGCGGGCGTGGTTGGCTATTTTGCCATTGCCCTGATCCGCCGTATCGCCAAAAAGGGCAGCTTTGGCGGTTTTTCCTATTACTGCTGGGGCGTCGGCATTGTTACGGTTTTCGTTAGCCTGATCAACCTGCTTTAATAATCGCAAATCTCTGCTGAGTGATAAAATTGAGGAGTGTACTGCATGGCAAATACCTCAAACAAAGGAAGTAAGAAAAAAAGCACGGCAAAGAAGAGCACGGCAAGCGCAAAGACACCGGAAAAGAAGCCGATCCGCAGGGAAATCGGCGCGGTGGTGTGTCTGTTTTTGGGCCTGTTTTCCGTGATCGGTTATTTTCGCGTCGATGCGCTGTTCATCAACTTTTTCAGCAATTTCGTCAAGGGGCTGATTGGTTGGGGCTATTGGATTTTCCCGCCGGCGCTGCTGTATTGCGCGTATATTCTGGTTTTCCACAAAGGAAAACCCATCACGCTCCGGCTCACGAGCACGCTTCTGCTGCCGGTGACACTTGGCGCGATCATTCAGGTTTTTGCCTCGAAAGCGCAGGCACTGCCCCAGGATGCCGGCGCGTTCATCGGAACGCTTTACCGGACGGGTAAGGTGATGACCTCCGGCGGTCTGCTCGCCGGTTCGATTGGCGAGGCGTTTCGAAAACTCTTTAGCGTGTATGGTGCAGCACCGCTGATGATTGTGGCGTTCGCGGCATTTCTGCTGCTGGCACTGCGTATTCGGCCGGAGGAGATCATCGAGAAGATCAAGGCGCGTCAGCGCGTGGCATACCGGCTGGTTCCGGAACCGGAAGTTCAGCCGGAGCAGCCCGCGCCGGCTAAGCCCGAAACGCCCACGCCCGCTGTCACGAGTGCGGCGGCCGGACGCAGAACGCGCAGTAAGATTGACATCCCGCTCGACGGCGAGCAGCCGCCTGTGGACGAATATGCGGACTCCCGCATCGGTCTGTTCAATGCCAAGCCGCGCGTGCGCACACCTGATCAGGTTTATGCCGATGCGGAGAAGGCCCGCGTAACTCCGGAAGCAACGCAACAACCGGAGAAGCCGGAAATGCAGGTGCATAGCGAAATGCCGCCGTTTTTCCGCGCTGAGCCGCGCAAAGGACAGAAAGAAGCGGTGAGGGCCAAAAGCACCGGCATCGCGCCCGGCACGAGCCGGGCCGCGGGCATGGCCTTTACGCAGGATTCTGCGCCGGAAGAGGAAGGAGCGGTGACGATGGAGATCGCCGATCCGCCGGTCCTGCCCGGTAAGCTGAAAGCTGAGGAAGTTGCAAAGGAAACGGCGAATATCGCCCGCGAGATTGAAAACGAAAAGCTGGAGGAAAAACCGGTTTACGAGTTCCCTCCGCTGGAACTGCTGAAGATCGAGGCGCAGAGCATCGCGGATTCGCGCGGCGAGGTCAGCATGAACCGCGAGCGTCTGGAATCGACCATCCACAGCTTTGGCGTCAATGCCAACATCTGCGGCGTCACACGCGGACCGACCGTCACGCGCTATGATCTGGAGCTGGAAGCGGGCGTTAAGCTCAACAAGCTTACGAATCTTTCCAACGACCTGGCGCTGTCTCTCGGCGTGAGCAGCGTGCGTATTGCCCCTATTCCGGATAAAATCTCCACAGTCGGTATCGAGGTGCCGAACAAGCTGGTGAGCACGGTCTACCTGCGGGAAATCCTCGCATCGCGGGAGTTTCAGAATGCCTCGTCCAAACTCAGCTTTGCAATCGGAAAGGACATCGGCGGCAATCCCGTTGTCGGCAACATCTCCAAACTGCCGCACCTGCTGATTGCCGGTACCACCGGTTCCGGTAAGTCCGTTTGCATGAACAGCCTTATTCTGAGCCTCATTTATAAGGCCTCGCCGGATGAGGTGCGCCTGATTATGGTCGACCCGAAGATGGTTGAACTCGGCATTTATAACGGCATCCCGCATTTGTATATCCCTGTGGTGACCGACCCGAAGAAGGCGGCCGGTGCGCTGCAGTGGGCGGTTGTGGAGATGATGAAGCGCTACCGCCTGTTTTCGGAGATCGGCGTGCGCGATCTGAGCGGCTACAACGCCTATCAGAAGCGCAACGATGGCGAGACGATTCCGCAGCTTGTCATTGTGATCGATGAGCTGGCAGATCTGATGCTGGTGGCCAGCAAAGAGGTGGAAGAGAGCATCTGCCGCGTGGCACAGATGGGCCGCGCGAGCGGCGTGCATCTGATTATTGCAACGCAGCGTCCCTCCGCCGATGTCATCACAGGTCTGATGAAGGCCAATATCCCCAGCCGCATCGCCTTTGCGGTGTCGAGTGCGATGGAATCCCGCATCATTTTGGACACGCAGGGTGCGGAGAAGCTCATCGGTCAGGGCGACATGCTCTATGCCCCGCTCGGCGCGGGCAAGCCGCTGCGCATTCAGGGCGCTTTCGTCTCGGACGAGGAGCGCGAGGAGGTCATCCGTTTCGTCAAGGCAGGCACGGAGGCGAACTATTCCGAAGAGATCCTCAGTCAGATCGAGCTGGCGGCGGAAAACAGCGGTAAGAACGGAAAGGCCGCGGCGAAACCGGCCGAAGCCGATTCTTCGGCCGCAAACGATTATGACGAGCTGCTGCCGCAGGCAGTGGAAGTGATTCTGGAAACCAAGCAGGCGAGCGTTTCCATGCTGCAGCGACGGCTGAAGCTGGGTTATTCCCGCGCTGCGCGCCTGGTGGATCAGATGGAGGAGATGGGTGTTGTCGGCCCCTTTGAGGGCTCCAAGCCGCGCCAGCTTCTCATTACGAAAGAACAGTGGCAGGAGATGCAGCTTCGCGGCAATTCTGCCGCGGAGGACAGTGCCGACCGGTTTGAGCCGGAGGTTTACGGCTTTGCCGCAGAGGATGAAGACAATGAAGACTTTTGAGCTTTTGCATCCGGAAATTGAGGAGGAAAAGCTCGGTGGCATTACGAATCTCGGCCTTGCGCACATGGGAGACGCAGTGTATGAAGTGCTGGTGCGAACCTGGCTTTGCATGCACGGGCGGGTGACCTCCCGCGGCCTGCATAAGGAGACGGTGGCCTATGTCGCCGCTCCCGCACAGGCGCGCGCCGTGGAGAAGATTTTGCCGCTTTTGAGCGAACAGGAACTCGCCGTGTATAAGCGAGGACGCAACACGCGGGTGAAATCCGTTCCGCAGCACGCGGAAATCGGGCAGTACCACGCAGCAACGGGGCTGGAATGCCTTTTCGGCTGGCTGTGGCTGCGCGGTGAGACTGCGCGCATTGAGGAACTTTTTACGCGTATTATGGAGGAAGACGATGCCTCTTGATGCGGTGTGCCTCGCAGGTCTTGTGGAAGAACTGCGGGGCATGATTGTCGGTGCGCGGATTGAAAAGGTCCAGCAGCCGGAGCGGGACATGCTGCTTTTCACCCTGCATATCGGGCGGGAAAATGCCTCCCTGCTGCTCAGTGCGGGGAGCGGCAGCGCCCGTGTGCACCTGACGCGGGAACGCTATGAGCAGCCGGCGCAGCCGCCCATGTTCTGCATGCTGCTGCGCAAGCACCTCACAGGCGCACGGATTGCGGAGGTTTCACAGCCGCCGTTTGAACGTATTTTGCGTCTGGAGCTGGATGCGCTCGACGAATTGGGCGCGACGGTGAAGCGCAGCCTGATTGCCGAACTCATTGGAAACAGCGCCAATCTCATTTTGCTGGATGCGGATGGACGTATCATTGACTGTCTGCGCCGCGTGGGCGGAGAGCTCAGCGATAAGCGCCAGGTCCTGCCGGGACTGTTCTACCGTCTGCCGCCGGCGCAGGAAAAGCCCTGCTTTTTCACGGTGACAAGCGAGCAGAGAAAGCAGATGTGGGAAGCCGCACCAATAGATATGCGTGCAGACAAGTGGCTGCTCGGCAGCTTCAGCGCGCTCTCACCGCTCGTCTGCCGGGAGCTGTGTTTCCGCGCCTTTGGGGAGGTTTCGCCCGTGGTGGGCGAGATCGAAGAGCGGTCAAATCTGCTCTTTGCCATGGACGCGCTGGCGCAAACGGTGGAAGCAGGGGAGTATGCCCCCACCTTGCTGATCGAAAACGCTGTGCCGAAGGATCTGAGCTTCCTTGCCATCGGGCAGTACGGCACAGGGATGGAGACAGAGCGCTGCGAAAGTTTTTCCACTTTGCTCGATGCATTTTACGGACGGCGGGAAAAGGCGCTGCGTATGCAGCGGCGCGCGCAGGATCTGACGAGAACGGTCAAAACCGCGCTGGACCGCCTGACGCGCAAACTCGCTCTTCAGCGTGAGGAACTGCGAAGAACGGGGGAACGGGAAACTTTCCGCCGTCGCGGGGATTTGATCACGGCGAATATGTGGCGCTTGGAAAAGGGCGCGCGCATGCTGGCGTGTGAAGATTATTATCAGGACGATTGCCCGACGGTGGAGATTCCGCTCGATCCGCTCAAAACGCCGCAGCAGAATGCGGCAAAATATTATAAGGAATACAACAAACTCAAGGCGGCTGAAACGCACCTCACCGCGCAGATCGAGAAGGGCGAAAAAGAGCTGGATTATCTTTACAGTGTTCTCGACCTGCTCAGCCGGGCTGAGAGCGAGAAGGATCTGTCTGAACTTCGCCGTGAGCTGACAGAGACGGGCTATCTCCGCGCGCAGAAGCAGAAGAAAAAAGAAAAGCCCGTTGCAACGAAGCCGCTTCGCTTCCTCTCTGCTGCGGGGCTGGAGATTGCGGTCGGACGCAACAACGCGCAGAACGACCGCTTAACGCTGCACGACGCACGGCGGACGGACTATTGGTTCCACACGCAGAAGATCCACGGTTCTCACGTGATCCTGCGCTGCGAGGACGCACAGCCGGACGAGCAGAGCATCCGGGAGGCGGCGTTGCTGGCAGCATGGTATTCGCAAGGCCGCATGAGCGGCAAGGTGGCCGTGGACTATACGATGGTTCGCTTTGTGCGCAAACCGGCGGGGGCGCTGCCCGGTAAAGTGATTTACACCGATTACAGAACGCTCTTTGTCGAGCCGACGGAGGCGGAAATCGAGGCACTGCGCAAGCTCTCATAATGAAACTGGGCATATTCACCAATAAAGACAAAATAATCTGCACGTATTTTTGTGCAGATTATTTATTAAAAAGGGCTTGCTTTATTTCGCTAATGTGTTATCATAGTAACACAATCAAGAAAACCAAACGGAGGAAACCAAAATGAAAAAAATGATAAAAATTCTGTCTTTGATGCTTGTTTTGACGATGTGCCTGGCTCTGGCCGCCTGCGGCGCCAAGGATCCCGACAAGATGGTCTACGCTGTTGAGTCCGGTTCTGCCGGTGAAGCGGCTGCGCTGGAAAAGGGTTGGGAGACGGTCGGCGTGGACACGCAGGCCAAGGCGCTCATGGAAGTTGCCGCCGGCACCTCTGACGCGGCGATCATTGACCTGCTCATGGCCGGCGCGATGATCGGCGAGGGCACCAGCTACCCCGATCTCGTCTACACCGACAAGCTGACCACCGAGGAATACGGTGTCGGCTGCCGCAAGGGCAGCGACCTGGCTGCTTACATCAACGCCGTGTTTGCCGAGACCTATGCAAGTGGCAAGATGCAGGAGATCGCCAAGATCTACGGCGTGCAGGAATCCCTGCTCGAGCAGTCCGCGCCGGAGTTCGTTCCCGGTGACGGCGATGTGGCCTATATTCAGGAGAAGGGCGAACTGATCGTCGGCATCACGAACTTTGCACCGATGGATTTCCCGGGCGATGACGGCGAGTGGATCGGCTTTGACGCAGACATGGCGCGCATCGTTGCCGAAAAGCTGGGTGTTGAGTGCGTCTTTGTCGAGATCGAATGGGGCAACAAGATCATGGAACTCGATGCCAAGAGCATTGACGTCGTTTGGAACGGCATGACGCTGACCAGCGAGGTCACCTCCGCCATGGAGTGCACCAACGCCTACTGCAACAACGCGCAGGTCGTTGTCGTGCCCGCTGAAAAGTAAGAATAACCGCTTACCCAAATCCGAAAAGAGTAAAGGCAGAGGGCTGGGAAGCCCCCTGCCTTTGCCCGTCTTGATAACAGGAGCGATCTTATGTTTTGGACTGTAACGCTCAGCCTGTTTCGCGGCATGGGTGAGGCTTTGGAGATTTTCTGCCTCACGCTGCTGTTCTCCCTGCCGCTCGGGCTCGTAATTGCTTTCGGCTCCATGAGCCGCTTTAAGCCGCTTGCAAAGCTCGTGAACCTCATCATCTGGGTTATCCGCGGCACGCCGCTGATGCTCCAGCTTCTCATCATCTTTTACGGCCCGGGCCTTTGGATGGAAAACAACATCTGGGCCTTTTCGTCCGGCCGTATGGTTGCGTGCATCGTTGCCTTTGTCATCAACTATGCCTGCTATTTCTCGGTTATTTATCGGGGCGGCATCGAAGGCGTTTCGCGCGGCCAGCGCGAGGCCGGGCAGGTACTCGGCATGACGAAGAGTCAGATCTTCTTCAAAGTCACGCTGCTGCAGATGGTCAAGCGCATCGTGCCGCCCATGTCCAACGAGATCATCACGCTCGTTAAGGATACCTCACTCTCGCGCGTGATCGCCATTACGGAGATCATCAAGGCCGGTGAGAACTTCATTAAGAGCGACGGGATTATCTGGCCGCTTTTCTATACGGCGGTGTATTATCTGATTATGGTCGGCCTGCTGACCATCCTGTTCAACGCAATCGAGCGCAAGCTGAGTTATTTCCGTTAAAGGAGGGGAGAAGCGTGTCCATTCTGGAAGTTTGCAATCTGGAAAAGCATTTTGGCGATGTCGAGGTGCTGAAAAACATCAGCTTCTCTCTGGAAAAGGGCGAGGCCTTATCCATTATCGGTTCCTCCGGCAGCGGCAAGACGACGCTTTTGCGCTGTCTGAACTTTTTGGAGACGCCAAACGGCGGACGGATTCTGATTAACGGCAATCCGATCTTTGACGCCGCGGATCACGCCTCGCGCAGCGATGAGGAGATTCGCAAAAAGCGGCTGCATTTCGGCCTGGTGTTCCAAAGCTTCAATTTGTTCCCGCAGTATACCGCGCTGGATAATGTGACGCTGGCGGTCAAGCTCCAGAACAAGGGGCGGCCGGTTTCGGAGATCAATGCCGAGGGTATGGCGCTGTTGGAGCGGATGGGTCTTGCCGATCGCGCAGGTCACTATCCCCATCAGCTCTCCGGCGGACAGCAGCAGCGCGTGGCCATTGCAAGGGCGCTGGCACTCTCGCCGGACATCCTGTGCTTTGATGAACCGACCAGCGCGCTCGACCCCGAACTCACCGGTGAGGTGCTCAAGGTGATCCGTTCGCTCGCCGAGCAGGAAACGACCATGATCATCGTCACGCATGAGATGAGCTTTGCGCGCGATGTCTCGGATAAGGTCATCTTTATGGATGAAGGCGTGATTGTTGAGCAGGGTACGCCGGAGGATGTTTTTGTCAATCCTTCTTCCGAGCGGACGCGGCAGTTCCTGACCCGTTACAGCGAATAGAGTCCGGCACATCGGATCCTGACGAAAATTCACAAAAGAGACTTGCTTTGCCTTGTCCGATACGATATGATAAAAGCTGCCCAAGGGCGGCCTCCCATAGGGATTTACACGGTTTTGAATGAATCTTTTCCTCCACAGCGAACCCCATCACTTTTGGAATACAGGCAGTATTCCTGCAAGCGCCGGTGCCCACTGTGAAGAAAAATCTTCTGTTCAAAACTGCAAAGCACTCCAAGGCGAGAGATTTTTTCTCAAGACAAGATAAAATGCCACGGCAAGGCTGACGCCTGCCGTGACATTTTGACGCAGTATTGGGGAAAAAGATCCGTTTTGGAGCGTATAAATCCCTATGTGAGTCCGCCCCAGGGCGGCTTTTATTATGTTTTTTACGGAGGATCATTATGTTCCGCAAAAGAGTTATTGCGCTTGTGCTTTGCCTGCTGGCTCTGCTTTCTCTGGCGGCCTGTGGAGAAAAGCGCAGCGGCTATTATATCACCTCTGTCGGGCTGGATGCCCGCACAATCGCCGTGAGCTGCCGGGAGGGAGACCCGCTGTTTGAAACGCTGTATGCCGCAACGCAGGTGCGCATTGCCGACGGTACGGCAGCGCAGCTTTCCACCCGCTGGTTTGGAGAAAACCTTGTGAATATGGAAGGGAAGATTGACGCGCTAAGCGGCATGGAAATCCAGCCGGGGCGCGTTCTGGTTGTCGGTTACGATCCATCCACTATGCCGCTTTCGGGCAGGGATGCCAAGGAAGAACCGCTGGGCTTTGATGTGGAGTTTGCAAAAAGCGTCTGCGAGCTGCTCGGCTGGGAGTACCGCGCCATTCCGATCTCTTCGCAGGATCTTGCCATTGAACTTGCCAGCGGAGAGGTGGACTGCGTCTGGGGTGGTATCGGCGCTGCATCCGACGCGGGCGTGCAGTCGTTCACTTATATGGAAACGGAATATGTCCTTGTTTCAAGGCGCGATGCGCGTGTGAAAAAGGCCAAAGCCGTTAAGGATAAGTCGGTTTGCTATCCGCAGTTTGCCGAGGGCGCAGCGGAGACGCTGGAGATTGCAGACAGGGCCGCAACGGCGGTTGCGCTTGGGGATACGGAGGCCTGCGTGGCGGCGCTGCAGAGCGGACGCTGTGATGCGGTGCTCACGGACAGCATCGCCGCGGCATATTATGCCAGATAGCCTTTGTATAAAATTACAAATTCCGCGTAAATGCTTGAAAGCGGAAAAGAAGTGCGGTATGATAACAACAACAAACTGTGTATCGGGTAAACGGTGCGCAGAATATAGAATTGGAGGATAATACCTATGCTTAACGCAGTAGCAAGTGCTGTCGAGTCCGGCAAGCTGAAGAAGATCGAAGGCATCGTGCAGGAGGCCGTCGACGCTGGCGTTCCCGCTGGTGAGATTCTGGACACCATGATCGCCACCATGGGCGTTGTTGGTGACAAGTTCCAGCGCAACGAGATTTTCGTTCCCGAGATGCTGGTTGCCGCTCTGACCATGAAGAAGGGCGTTTCCGTCATTCAGCCCCTCCTCGCTGGCGATGCCGGCGCGAAGTACGGCAAGTTCATCCTGGGCACCGTCGCTGGTGACCTGCATGACATCGGCAAGAACCTCGTCGGCCTGATGGTCGAGTCCGCTGGCTTCGAGGTCATCGACCTTGGCGTCGACGTGCCCGCCGAGAAGTTCGTTGAGGCGATCAAGGCCAACCCCGACTGCAAGGTCGTTGGTGTTTCCGCCCTGCTGACCACCACCATGGAAGCCATGAAGGTCACTGTCGAGGCCATCAAGGCTGCCGGCCTGTGCTCTCAGGTTAAGATCATGGTTGGTGGCGCCCCCATCACCCCCGAGTTCGCCGCCGAGATCGGTGCGGACGCTTACACTCCCGATGCCGGCTCCGCCGCGCAGAAGGCTGTCGAGCTCGCTCAGTAATCGAACAGTTCTGACAAAATTGAAAACAGGGTGGATTATTCCACCCTGTTTTTGTTTTGTCTGCAAAGACGCGATTAGAACCATTTCCTCTTCCTGTCCGGCTTGCAGCGTTGGCATTCTCCGGGTATGTTCACCAGGATGATGTCCTTTCCGATGCGTTCGATGCAGCCCCAGGGCAGGTAAAAATCGTCCTCATGCCCAAGTAGCCCGAAAAAGCGATAGGGCCCCGGAACGATCAGCGCGGTGACTCTTCCGTCCTTTGTGTCCAATTCCGCGTCGCTGACATAACCCAAACGAAATCCGGTGCAGACGTTGATGACTTCTTTACAGTGAAGCTCTGCAATGCGGCAGAACATAGCGCTCCCCCCTCATAATTCAAGGATATGAGAGGGGAGCGCTTATCATACGGATTTAATTGTCAGAAGATCCATATCAGTTGGCAATGCGCCGTGCGCCATAGTAATGGCTGTTGTAATAATTCTCGCTGAGCGAATTGATCGTTACGTAGCCGGCACCGGAGGAGGCGTGGATGAATTTTCCGTCGCCAATGTAGAAGCCGACATGGCCGATCTCGGTGTAGCTGCCGTTCCAGAAGCAGATGGCATCGCCGGGCTGCAGGTTCTGACGATCCACATAGACACCGTTGTAATAGATGGAGGCGGCGGTCCGGTTGATGTTGTAGCCGTTGAGCTTGCAGCAGTAGTAGACGAGACCCGAGCAGTCAAAGCCATAGGGTGAGGTGCCCGCCCAAACGTAGGGAACGCCGATATACTGCATGGCGGTGTCCACAAACTTCTGTCCATCATTTCTAATGATGGGAGCTGCGGTCGTCTGCTTGTTGAGCGTGACGTAATCACTGTAAACGTAGCCGTTGATGCCGCCCAGCTCGACGCAGTACCACGCGCCGCTCACGCCGAGAATCTTGAGATTCGTGCCGGTGCTGTAGTGGCCGAGAATCTGACTGTCCAGACTTGCTCCGGCGCGCAGACGCACGCCGTAACCCTTGATCGTGCCCGTTCCCAGCTCGGCGCTGTTGAGCGTATCGGCGTGATTCAGATAATCCGCGGACATGTAGCCCTCTGTTCCGTTGTAGATGACCTTATACCAGTTGTCGGCGCGCCGCTCCTGTACGATGACAGGCTGGTTGCGGTAAGCGACTGTTGTGATCGCCGAGCCGGTGTTCGGCTCGCTGCGAAGGTTGAGCGCGCTGGCTGTTACGACCGCGCCGCCATCCGTCGTGGCAAAGGCACTGCCTGCAAGCAGTGTGCAGCAGCAAATTGTGAGGAGCAGAATCCTGCCAAAAGTTTTCTTCCAATGTTTTTTCATAAACCCACTTCCCGTTTCTCGAGCGGCACACTTCCCGATGCACCGCTCGGTGTTTTTCTTATTTAGTGCTGCGCAAGCGCACGTTCAAGCCATACGCTGGCGACGTCCATCGCGGCGAAGAGACTATCCTTCTCGCTCTTCTTGACCACGCGATCCCGGCTCTTGAGGTCGGGCGCTGTGAGCTGAAGCTGGACGGAGACTTTCGTTGCAACATCCAGATCCTTGACCTTCTTGGTTTCCAGCACCTGCATCATGATGATATATTTATCCGACATGCTGCCAAAGTAAATCAGATTGTCCTTGCGGCGCAGAGGATGACCGCGGTACTCCAGCATGGTTTCAGACTGTTTTGCCATTGACTATCACTCCTATCAGGAAAATGTAACCGAATTGTAACATAATGTCTCCCTAACGTCAACATTTTTTTACTAATCTGATGTGTTCAATCGGTTCAAAAACGGGAAAAATGGGAAAATTTTGGGAAAGTGGGAAGAAAAAACGGGGAAATTGCAAAATTGTGGGAAGAAAAACGGGTCGCGGGAAAGGAAAAAACCTAAGGGAAGCGCGGGGAAATGGAAACAAAAACGAAACGGGAAGCGCGGGGAACAGGGGCTGTATCAGTTGAACTGGCCGTTTTGCACAGCGAGCAGACGCTCTACCTGCGCGCGAAGTGGCGCATGTTCCGGCAGCGACAAACCGGGGTCGCGGTCGAGAACGGCTTTGGAGGCGTTCTGCGCGCTGGTCAGCACGTCCATATCCGTACAAAAATCGGCGATGCGCATTTCCGGCAGACCGTGCTGCCGCTGGCCGAAGAAATCACCGGGGCCGCGAATGCGCAAATCCTCGCTGGCGATGCGGAAACCATCCGTTGTCTCGTGCATGACGGACAGGCGCTTGCGCGCCTCCTCGCTGCTTGCACCGGACACGAGCACGCAGTAGCTCTTGTGCTGCCCGCGCCCCACGCGGCCGCGCAGCTGGTGCAGCTGGCTCAGACCAAAGCGGTCGGCGTTTTCCACAATCATCAGCGCGGCATTCGGAACGTCCACGCCCACCTCGATCACGGTGGTGGACACGAGCACGTCCATCTCGCCCCTGGAGAAACGGAGCATGATGTCCTCTTTGTCGCGGGGCTTCATGCGGCCGTGAATGCAGCCGATGCGCAGATCGGGCAGATGTTTTTCCTGCAGTTCAAGGGCGAAAGCCTCTGCGGATTTGACGTTTTCGGGCAGCGACTCGCTCTCTTCAACCATGGGGCAGACAACGAAAACCTGCCGTCCTTCGCCGACCAGCTTGCGGATGAAGGCGTTGAGCCGTGCGCGGTAACGCTCGTCCACAACGAAAGTATCCACCTTCTGCCGGCCCGGCGGCAGCTCGTCGATGACGGAAATGTCCAGCTCGCCGTAGATCATCAGCGCGAGCGTGCGCGGGATGGGCGTTGCGGACATAACCAGTGTGTGCGGGCGTTCGCCTTTCTGTCCGAGCGTGTTGCGCTGTTCGACGCCGAAACGGTGTTGTTCATCGGTGATGACGAGCGCGAGATCGCGAAAACACACATCTCCGGTCAGCAGCGCGTGCGTGCCGACGGCGACATCAACCTCGCCGCTTTGCAGCGCCTCGCGCGCGAGGCGCTTTTGCTTTGCGGTCATGGAACCTGTCAGCAGAAGAACGCGCATGCCAAAGGGCTTGAGCAGGGAACTGAGCGTGCGGAAATGTTGCTCGGCGAGAATCCCCGTCGGCGCCATGAAGGCGGCCTGCTTTCCGCATTTGCAGCAGGCCCAGATGCAGGCGGCGGCGACAAGCGTTTTGCCGCTGCCGACGTCACCCTGAACGAGACGGTTCATCGGTGCGCCGGAGGCCATGTCCCGCAGCGCATCGTTCACCGCGCGCTGCTGCGCGGCGGTTGGCGAAAAAGGAAGTGAGGCATAAAATTCCTGCGGCGATACCTCCGGCAGCGGTGCGCACGGCTCTTTTGCCCGGCGGCCACGCAGGAAGCCAAGCGCGCAGGTGAGTGTGAACAGCTCCTCAAAGATCAGCCGCCGGCGCGCGATGTCCAGCGCAGAGTAATCTGCGGGGAAATGGATGTTTTCGTAAGCGTAGAGCGCGTGACAGAGCTGGTATTGTTCCCGTGTGCTTTCGGGCAGCGCTTCGGGCAGCTTGTCACCGCAGGCGGCAAGTCCGCTGCGCACGGCGTCCGCAATCAGCTTTTGCGAGATGCCGGAGGAAAGCCGGTAGACCGGCATGATCCTGCCCGTGACCC
The DNA here is from genome assembly GCA_015068035.1 of Oscillospiraceae bacterium. Taxonomy (GTDB): domain Bacteria; phylum Bacillota; class Clostridia; order Oscillospirales; family Oscillospiraceae; genus SIG483. Next base: position 47,526 of record SVLI01000009.1, read on the forward strand.
GCCCGGCAGATGCTTCGGCTTCAAAGAGCGGGTTGATCATCGTCAGCCGCTGCGCGGTGCCGCCGAGCTTGCCGTAAAACACATAGCTCTCGCCCCTGTGAAACTGGGTTTTGTAGTAACTTTGGTTGAAGTAGGTCACGTCAACCGCGCCGCCCTCGTCCACAATGCGGAATTTCAGAAGCTCCATGCCGCGACGGACATGGCTGAGAACGGGTTCGTTTGCGATGATTGCGCGGATGCAGACGGTCTCGTCCGGCAAACACTCGGCAATCGGCTTGAAGCTTGTTCGGTCTTCGTAAGCGCGCGGGAAATAACCCACAAGAGAGCCAAGGTCCGTGACGCCGAGCTTGGAGAGCAGTTTGGCGCGCTTTTCTCCGATGCCTTTGATATACTGCACGCTCGTGTTTAGCTCCGCCACAGGCTGCCCTCCCTTCCGGTTTTTATTCCTATATTTAATAAGATAACACAGTGCAACAGAAAAAGCAAAGCAATTTGCGTCGAGCGGCGGCGGAATGCACATTCGCTCTTGAATTCGCGCGGCAGTTCGGGTAAAATGATAGACACGGCTTTTTGCCGCACAATTCCGGTTTCGCTTTGCGCAGACCGGAGAACGGAAAGGGACAGATCATGGCATACGTATTTCTTATCCTTGCGATATATTGCATATTCATCTCGATCCGGCGTTTTTCCGGAAAAAAGCTGCCCGTGTACGTGGCAAAGGATCCGGATCTCTCGCGCGGACAGATTGCGTTCTGGGGCCGCAACAACGGCTATTCGATGCTGTTCTGGGCGGGCTTTTCCGTGACGATGAGCGCGTGGATGCTGTTTGGCCATTGGGTCATCCTGATCCCGCTTGTGCTTTTGGCTGTGGGCGGTTTCTTCTTTTCCCTGCGCGGCTCCAATGCGCTGCGCAACAGAACCGGCAAATACGATGCGCCGGAAGATAAAAAGCCGGGAAAAGGTGTTGCCGTGCGCAAAAAGAAGAGAAAAAAGAAAAAGAAATAAAAAGGCAGAGGCTTTGGTGGAAACGCGATGCGATTTGTCGCTCCGCGGAGCTTCTTTCGATTGCAGCAACGGAATATATCTGATGCATTGCAATAGTATTTTATCTGTGACGGATTACGTGGCATTCTGCTTTGGAGGCGGCGCAACATGAAATTTACAAAAATGCAGGGCGCTGGGAATGACTATGTTTATATCAACTGCCTTGCGGAGAATTTGCCGGAGGAGGCGCGAAGCGCGCTCGCGGTGAAGCTTTCAAACCGGAATTTTGGCATTGGCAGCGATGGGCTGATCTGCATCTGCCCGTCCGACAAGGCGGACTTCCGGATGGACATGTATAATGCGGACGGTTCGCGTTCCGGCATGTGCGGCAACGGCATCCGCTGCGTGGGAAAATATGTCCACGACCGCGGGCTGACAGACAAGACCGAACTTGTAATCGAAACCGGAGCCGGTCTGCGCAGGCTGTCGCTTACGCTGACGGACGGGCAGGTCAGCGCGGTGACGGTGGATATGGGCGCGCCGATCTTTACGCCGGCGGAGATCCCGGTTCTTGCCGAGGGGGAGAGTTTCATTGCCCAAACTGTAGAGGTGGATGGGCGTGCGTGGAAGGTGACGGCGCTTTCCGTTGGCAATCCGCATGCAGTCGTCTTTGTGGAAGAGGATGTGGAGACGCTTGACCTGCTGCGGCTTGGGCCGCTGTTTGAGCATCATCCGCTGTTTCCGCAGCGCGTGAACACGGAATTTGTGAATGTCCTGCCGGACGGAAGGCTGAAAATGCTTGTCTGGGAGCGCGGGAGCGGCGAAACGCTGGCTTGCGGCACAGGCGCCACGGCAACGCTTGTTGCTGCCACGCTCTGCGGCTATGCCGACGGAGAGGCGGACGTTCTTCTGCGCGGCGGCATGCTGCACATCCGCTGGGACCGCGAAAGCAACACGGTATATATGACCGGCCCCGCCGCCTTTGTGTTTGACGGCGAGCTTTGCCAATAGGCCGACATTTCGGTGCACAGAAAAGGGAGCTGAACAAATTGATTAAAATCAACCAGAACTATTTGAAGCTGCCGGGAGGCTATCTGTTCCCGGAGATCGGCCGCCGTGTGCGTGCCTTTGAAAATCCGTCCAAGCCGCTGATCCGCCTCGGCATCGGCGATGTCACGCGGCCGCTTGCGCCGGCTGTGATTGAGGCCATGCACAAGGCTGTTGAGGAGATGGGCCATAAGGATACGTTCCGCGGCTACTGTGAGGAGACCTGCGGCGCTTACGATTTCCTCCGCTTCGCCATCCGAGACGATTACCTGCGGCGCGGCGTGGACATTGCCGACGATGAGATCTTTGTCTCTGACGGTGCGAAGAGCGACTGCGGCAATATTGGGGATATTCTGGATGCGGACAACGTCGTTGCCGTGTGCGACCCCGTGTACCCCGTCTACGTGGACACAAGCGCCATGGCCGGCCGCGCGGGCGAATACAACGGCACGCACTGGACAAATCTGATCTATATGCCCTGCACGGCGGAAAACGACTTCATTCCCGAACTGCCCGAGCGCGTGCCGGACATTATTTATCTTTGCTTCCCGAACAACCCCACGGGCGCGGTCGCAACGAAGGAGCAGTTGAAGCTTTGGGTGGATTATGCCCGCAGTCACGGCTCGCTGATTCTGTATGACGGCGCTTACGAGGCCTTTATTTCCGAGCCGGATATTCCGCACAGCATTTTCGAGATTGAGGGTGCGAAGGAATGCGCGATCGAGTTCCGCTCCTTCTCCAAAACGGCGGGCTTCACCGGCACGCGCTGTGCGTATACGGTGATTCCGAAAGCGCTTGAGCTCGGCGGCGGAAACCTCAATGCTATGTGGAATCGCCGGCAGAGCACGAAATTCAACGGCGTGCCCTATGTGATTCAGCGCGCTGCGGAAGCCACGCTCACGGAAGCCGGCCGCGCACAGACGCAGGAGACGATCCGCTACTATATGAATAATGCCAAGGTGATCCGGGACGGACTTTCCAAGGCGGGATTGCAGGTTTACGGCGGCGTCAACGCGCCCTATATCTGGTTCCGCACGCCGGACGGGATGGATTCCTGGAAGTTCTTTGACCGGCTGCTGTACGAGGCTTGTGTGGTTACAACACCGGGTGCGGGCTTTGGCCCGAGCGGCGAGGGCTATATCCGCGTGACCGCGTTCGGGGATGCGGAGGCAACCTATGAGGCGGTGGAGCGCATCCTCTCCGTCATGTAAGTAAAGCACCGGAAAAACAGGAAAAAGCTGGAGGTATTACCGTATGTGCGGAATCGTTGGATATACGGGGGACAAACAGGCATCGCCCATCCTGCTGGACGGGCTGGAAAAGCTGGAATACAGAGGCTATGACTCTGCCGGAATTGCGGTGGAAAACGGCGGCAAGCTGACCGTTTCAAAAACGAAGGGCCGTCTTGCGCTCCTGCGGGAGAAGACGGAAAACGGCGCGGCTGTGCAGGGCGTGACCGGAATCGGACACACGCGTTGGGCAACGCACGGAAAGCCCTCCGAGGAAAACAGCCACCCGCATGTGAGCGAGAGCGGACGTGTGGCGATTGTACATAACGGCATCATCGAAAATTATATGGAGCTTAAGCAGATGCTCCTCAACCGCGGCCGCAGCTTCGTTTCGGAAACGGATACGGAAGTTGCCGCGCAGCTGATTGACTTTTACTATGAGGGGGATATTCTGCAGGCCGTGGCGAAAGCGGTGCGGGAGTTTGAGGGCAACTATGCCCTCGGTATCCTCTGCGTGGACGAGCCGGGCAAGCTCATCGCGGTGCGCAATCACGCGCCGCTCATCGTGGGCTATGCCCTTGACGGCAACTATTTCGCTTCCGACGTTATGGCGCTGTTGGCGCACACGCGCTCGGTGACCTATCTTGCAGACGAGGAGATCGCCGTGCTGGAAAAGACACAGGTGCACTATTATTCTTCGTTCCTTGACCCCATCGAAAAAAAGGTTGAGCGGGTGGAGTGGGACAGCGCAGCGGCGGACAAGGGCGGCTATGAGCACTTCATGTTCAAGGAGATCATGGAGCAGCCGGAGGTGATCCGCCGGACGGTGCTTCCGCTGATCCGGGACGGACGCGCAGAGATGGAGCAGATCATCAGCAAGGCGATGGTGGCCAATATGAAGCGGCTGTTCATTGTGGCCTGCGGTTCATCCTACCACGTTGGCATCATTGCAAAATATAACATTGAAAAGCTCGCGCGCATCCCTGTGGAGGTTGTGCTTGCCAGTGAGTTCCGCTACTGCGATCCGATCGTGGATGAAAACACGCTTGTCATCCTCATCAGCCAGTCCGGTGAGACGACGGACACCTTGGAGGCGCTGCGGGAGGCCAAGGAGCGCGGCGCGACGACGCTCGGCATTGTGAATGTGGAGGGCTCCTCGATCGCCAAGGCGGCGGACCTGGTGCTCTATACCAAGGCGGGGCCCGAGATTGCCGTTGCCACAACCAAGGCTTACAGCGCGCAGCTTGCGCTGACTGTGCTCATCGCGCTCTATTTGGCCGAGCAGCGCGGCACCATCGATCAGGCGACGTATGACGAGATCCTGGGCGCGCTGCTGGCGGTGCCGGAGCAGATGGGAACCATTCTGGAGCAGAAAGCGTACATTCAATATCTTGCCTATCAACATTTCCACAATGACGATATCTTCTTTATCGGCCGCAATGTGGACTATGCGCTGTCTCTGGAGGGAAGCCTGAAGCTCAAGGAGATCAGCTATATCCATTCCGAGGCTTATGCCGCAGGCGAACTCAAGCACGGCACGATTTCGCTGGTGGAGGACGGAACGCTGGTTATTGCTATCGCATCTTGCCGCCGCCTCACGGAAAAAACGCTTAGCAACGCCATGGAGGTGCGCGCCCGGGGTGCGCAGGTTCTGGCGCTCGCGGCCGAGAGCGTGAAGGAAGAAGTCAGCCATGTGGCGGATCAGGTTATGACCATTCCGGATACGCACGATGTGCTGCTCCCGTCGCTGGCCATCCTTCCGTTGCAGCTGTTTGCCTATTATGTGGCGCTCTACCGCGGCTGCGATATTGACAAACCGCGCAACCTTGCCAAGAGCGTGACGGTTGAGTAAGGCAAGCTGATTTTGAAAGTGGGCATAATCGCCGAATGGAGTCGGGGTTTTGTGTGCCTCTGCATAAAAATTGGCCTCACGAGCAGAAAAGACTTGACTTTTTGACGAAAAAGAAGAAAATAGAAATATGCGAATAGGATGGCGTTTTCTGCAAATCCGACTGGGTCGGAGATGCAAAACGCGCGGCTGCGATGTTAGGAAAGCGAGGGGATCGGGATGACAGAGAAAGAAAACTATTTGCGGGTTGTCACCGGAGAGATGCCGGAGTGGCTGCCGCTTGATTGCGCCAGTACATATCCAACGCATCTGTTCCCGCGCGCCGTCTGCGGCGTGATGCCGGAGCCTTATTTCAGCGGGCATGACGGCGGCAAGGACATTTTCGGCGTTGAGTACACGAACACGGACAGCACGGGCGGTATGTCGCTGCCCACGCCCAACAAGTTCATCCTCAAGGACATCCACGATTGGCGAAAGGTCATCAAGGTTCCGGACATCAACGATTATGATTTCAAGGAGATGGCCAGAAAGCAGCTTGCCAACATTGACCGCACGCAGTCTGCCGTGCTGCTCAACTCCCATTTGGGCTATTTCCAGCTGCTCATGTCGTTCATGGGCTTCTCCGAGGGCCTGTTCACCATGGCCTGCTACCCGGAGGAGGTCTATGACCTGTTCGAGTATATGGCGGACTTTTTCGATGAGTGCGCCCTGCGCACCATTGACGCTTACCGTCCCGATATCTTCGGAATCTGCGATGACGTTGCCTCCGCGCAGAGCACATTCATGTCTCACGATATGTATGTGGCGCTCATCAAGCCTTTCCAGATGCGGCTGACGGAGCAGGCCCGCAAGCTTGGCCTGCCGATTGATATGCACTGCTGCGGCAAGTGCGAGAGCCTGATCGACGATTGGCTTGACCTCGGCGTGACCTGCTGGAACCCGCCGCAGGATATGAACGATCTGGTCGGCATCAAGAAAAAATATGGCCGCAGGATTGCTATGAGCGGCTGCTCCTCCTCGAAGGACCCCGCCAACTTCAGCTGGAGCACGGAGGAAGAGGTGCGCGCGGAAGTCCGCAGATGCATTGACACCTATGCCCCGGGCGGCGGCTTCATCTTCCGCGGCAACATCCTCGGCGAAGTGGGCGACCCGACGCTTCCGCAGCGCAGGGAGTGGGTTGTGGATGAATTCCTGAAATACGGTCGTTCGTATTATCAGACGCACGCCTGATCGGGCTGTGCAGAAACTCAATTTGTGATTTTTCCGCTTTATGGCGGTTGAGAATCTACATATTTTTATGGGAGGAATCAAACATGACAGAAAAAGAAAACTTTATGAGGATGCTTAGAGGCGACATGCCCGAGTGGCTGCCTTTTGATTCTCTTGGCATTAAGCATGAGGGAATCGAGCCGTTCATGGCCGGCGTTCATGCTGACATTTTGGGTCGTAGGGGTAACAAGGACATCTTCGGTGTCGAGTACGAGTCCACGGACAGCACCGGCGGCGCGTCCATGCCTGCACCCCGTAACTTCATCCTCAAGGACATCAGCGATTGGCCGGAAGTCATCAAGGTTCCGGACATCAACGACTACGACTTTGCTGAGATGGCCAGAAAGGGTCTCGAGCGCATTGACCGCAACAAGACCGCTGTTTCTGTCGGCGTGTTCGGCGGCTACTTCCAGCAGCTGATGGCCTTCATGGGCTTCTCCGAGGGCCTGTTTGCCATGGCGGCTGATCCGGAAGAGTGCTACAACCTGTTTGAGTACCTGGCCGACTTCTTTGATGAGGTCGCCGTGCGTATGGTCGATGCCGTTCGTCCCGACGTCTTCGCGCTGACCGATGACGTGGCTTCCGCGCAGAACACCTTCATGTCCTACCCCATGTGGTGCGAGCTCGTTAAGCCCTTCCAGGTCCGTCTGGCCAAGCACGCCAACGAGTTGGGCATTCCGATTTCCATGCACTGCTGCGGCAAGTGCGAGCATCTGGTCGACGACTGGATGAGCTACGGCGTCAAGATCTGGGATCCGGTTCAGACCATGAACGACATCCCGGCCATCAAGGCGAAGTATGGTCGCAGCCTGATCCTCAACGGCTGCGGTTCCCACGCGGATGCCTTCCTCTTCAGCTGGAGCACCGAGGAAGAGGTTCGTGAGTGCATGCGCAAGAAGATCGACAACTATGCTCCGGACGGCGGCTACATCTGCCGTGGCTACGTGGTTGGACCTAAGTCTGACCCGACTGTCGAGCTGCGCCGCAAGTGGGTTGGCGACGAGTACCTCAAGTACGGCCGCAACTGGTATCAGAACCACTAAGCTTTACCATATCCAGAAGGACGGCGTCTTTTTCGGGAGACGCCGTCCTTGTATGTCCCGTATTTTATCGCCTTTGGGCGGTTTGAGTGTTTAGACATTATTTTTTGGAGGATACGCACATGACAGAAAAAGACAACTTGATGAAGATGCTCAAGGGCGACATGCCGGAGTGGCTGCCCTTTGACACTCTCGGTGTGAAGCATGAGGGAATTGATCCGGTCATTACCGGTGCCCGCATCAACATCATGGGCCGTGCCAGCGGTAAGCCAGACATTTTCGGCGTTGAATACACCGGATCGGACAGCACCGGCGGTGCGTCCATGCCTGCGCCCAACAACTTCATCCTCAAGGACATCAGCGATTGGCCGAAGATCATCAAGGTTCCTGACATCAACGATTACAACTTTGATGAGCTGGCGAGAAAGGGTCTGGAGGGCATTGACCGCAGCAAGACGGCTGTTTCTGTCGGTATCTTTAACGGCTATTTCCAGTCTCTGATGGCCTTCATGGGCTTCTCCGAGGGTCTGTTCACCATGGCCTGCGATCCGGAAGAGGTTTACAACCTGTTTGAGTACATGGCCGGCTTCTTTGATGAGGTTGCCGTGCGCCTGATTGACGCTGTGCGTCCCGACATTTTCAACATCTCTGACGACGTGGCCTCCGCGCAGAACACCTTCATGTCTTACGACATGTGGTGCAAGCTCGTCAAGCCCTTCCAGATCCGTCTGGTCAAGCACGCCAACGAGCTGGGTATTCCGATTTCCATGCACTGCTGCGGCAAGTGCGATCATCTGGTGGACGACTGGGTGGACTTCGGCGTCAAGATCTGGGATCCGGTTCAGACCATGAACGACATCTCTGCCATCAAGGAAAAGTACGGTCGCAGCCTGATCCTCAACGGCTGCGGTTCCCACGCGGATGCCTTCCTCTTCAGCTGGAGCACCGAGGAAGAGGTTCGTGAGTGCATGCGCAAGAAGATCGACAGCTATGCCCCGAACGGCGGTTACATCTGCCGCGGTTACGTGGTTGCCGCCAAGGGCGATGAGACTGTTGCGCCGCGCCGCTACTGGGTTGGCGACGAGTATCTCAAGTACGGCCGCAACTGGTATCAGAATCACTAAGCTTTCCGTTTTTAAGAAGCACGGCGTCTTCACAAAAGAAACGCCGTGCTTGTATTGCTTGCACTCCAACAATTTAGAGTGGCACAGATTCTGAGCGGATTGAGAGTTTGAAAATTATTTTTTGGAGGATATGCAAATGAACGAAAAAGACAATTTGATGAAGATGCTCAGAGGCGACATGCCGGACTGGCTGCCTTTTGACGGCTACGGAATGGAGACTCCCGGAATTGAGCCGATGATTACGCAGGTGAACTGCAGCGCCTTTGTGCGCCACGACAACAAGGATATGTTCGGCGTGGAATATACGGCGACGGACAGCGCCGGCGGCGGCTCCCTGCCCACCCCCAACTATTTCATCCTCAAGGATATCCACGACTGGCCTGATGTCATCAAGGTTCCGGATCTGAGCGACATTGACTTTAATGAGCTCGCCAGAAAGGATATGGAAGGCATTGACCGCAGCAAGACAGCCATCAAGATCCGTCCGGGCGGCGGCTATTTCCAGCTCCTGATGTCCTTTATGGGCTTCACGGAGGGTCTGTTTACGCTGGCTGTGGATCCGGAAGAGGTTTACAACCTGTTTGAGTATCTGGCCGATTTCTATGATGAGCTCGCCGTGCGCATGATCGACGCTTACCGGCCCGACATCTTCGGCCTGGGTGATGACGTCGCCTCTGCGCAGAACCTGTTTATCTCCTATCCGATGTGGAGTGAGCTTGTCAAGCCCTTCCAGCAGCGTTTTGCCAAGCACGCCAACGAGCTGGGCATTCCGTGCTCGATGCACTGCTGCGGTAAGTGCGACGTGCTGATTGATGACTGGATGAGCTACGGCGTCAAGATTTGGGATCCGGTTCAGACCATGAACGATATTCCCGCCATCAAGGAGAAGTACGGACGCAGCCTGATCCTTGCCGGCTGCGGCTCGCATCAGGATGCTTTCCTCTTCAGCTGGTCCACGGAGGAAGAGGTGCGCGAGTGCATGCGCAAGAAGATCGACAGCTATGCCCCGAACGGCGGCTACTTCTGCCGCGGCTACGTGGTCGGCCCGAAGGACGACCCGACCGTCGCGCTGCGCCGCAACTGGGTTGTGGACGAGTATCTGAAGTACGGCCGCGACTGGTATCAGAGAAACGCGTAAGCAGACGCTATAATTTTTGGGGAGGTGTAAACGCATGACAGAAAAAGAAAACTTTTTAAGAATGCTCAGAGGCGATATGCCGGAGTGGCTGATTTTCCAGGGCTCCGGGGAGCTGCCTCCCGAGATTAAGCCTGCAACGGCAATGTGCCGTGGCCCTGTGTTCCGTCAGGGCGGTAGGGATATTTTCGGCATTGAGTACACAGCAACGGACAGCACGGGCGGCATGGAGCTTCCTACCCCCAACAACTTCATCCTCAAGGACATCCACGATTGGCCGGATGTCATCAAGCTGCCGGACATCAATGATTTCAACATCGAAGAGATTGCCAGAAAAGAGCTTGAGAAGATTGATCGCAATGAAGTGGCGGTCAGCCTGAGCGCGCCGAGCGTTGTCCAGGGCTATTTCCAGACGCTGATGGCCTTTATGGGCTTCTCCGAAGGTCTGTTCACAATGGCCTGCTATCCGGAAGAGGTCTATAACCTGTTTGAGTACCTGGCCGATTTCTTCGACGAGCTTGCCGTGCGGATGATTGATGCCTACAGACCCGACATTTTTGGCATTGCGGACGATGTCTCCTCTGCTCAGAACACCTTCATGTCCTACGACATGTGGTGCGAGCTCATCAAGCCCTTCCAGGTGCGGATGGCCAAGCACGCCAACGAGCTGGGCATTCCGATTTCCATGCACTGCTGCGGCAAGTGCGAGCATCTGATCGACGACTGGAGAAGCTTCGGCGTCATCATGTGGAATCCGCCGCAGGACATGAACGATCTGGATGCCATCAAGAAAAAGTACGGTCGCAGCCTGATTCTCAATGGCTGCTCCTCGCCCAAGGATCCTTACCTCTTCAGCTGGAGCACGGAGGAAGAGGTTCGCCAGTGCATGCGTGACAAGATCGACAGATTTGCCCCGGACGGTGGCTACATCTGCCGCGGTTTCGTAGTCGCTGCCAAGGACGATCCGACGGTTGAACAGCGCCGCAACTGGGTTGCGGATGAGTATCTGAAGTACGGCCGCAACTGGTATCAGAAGCACTAAACTCTAATCTTTGCAAGTACACGGCGTTTCCTGTTCGGGAAATGCCGTGTTTTTTATGCCGCAGAAAAGCGGGAGAATGCGGACTTGCGTGTTTGGAATACAGTTGCTTCAAAATCCGGTTGATATAGATGGCCTATGGAGAATTATATCTGATAGCCATAATGGATATAAATGCCTGTTAATCCAGACAGATTGCGTTTTGCCTGTAAATGTTGGAGAATATAGGAGGAAATGAAGGGAAGGGGCTTGATGCGCGCACCGAATTGATGTATACTAACAAAATAAATAAAATGTGGAATACAGACTTTGCCGTGCTGGTCGTGGACCGTAATGAAGTTCATGAAGCAAAGCTGATCTGGCGAAGATGAGAACATGGCACACGACAGCAAAGATACTGGAAACCAAAACAATCTGCATTTGAAACTTCAGAATGATAATTGGTCGTTATGGGAGCTATTAAAAGTATACAAGGAGTTTGAAAATGAGACCATTTGAAAATAAAGTATGGCTTTCATCCCCCACAATGCACGGGGATGAGCTTGTATATGTAAAAGAGGCATATGAAACAAACTGGATGTCCACAGTGGGCAAGAACATTGATGAGGCAGAGCGGATTGTGGCGGAGAAGATTGGCTGCAAATACGCAGTGGGACTGTCCTCGGGCACGGCTGCGCTGCATCTTTGTATGAAACTTGCGGGTATCACGCTGGGCACCAAAGTTTTTTGTTCCGACGTTACCTTTGCTGCAACAGTGAATCCTGTTGTTTACGAAGGCGGGGTTCCCATCTTTATCGATACCGAAATGGATACATGGAATATGGATCCCACAGCACTGGAGAAAGCTTTTGCGTTATATCCCGAGGTTAAGCATGTGGTCATGGCCAACCTGTATGGCGTTCCTGGCAAGCTGGATGAAATCAGGGCTATCTGTGACCGGCACGGTGCGATCCTGATCGAGGATGCAGCGGAGTCTATGGGTGCTACGTATAAGGGACGGCAAACCGGTACGTTTGGCGATTTGGGCATTATCTCGTTTAACGGGAACAAGATCATTACGGGATCTTCCGGCGGTATGCTGCTGACCGATGACAAAGAGCGAGCCAATAAAGCCAGAAAATGGTCTACCCAGAGCCGCGAAAATGCCGCTTGGTATCAGCACGAAGAAGTGGGATATAACTACCGCATGAGCAATGTCATTGCCGGGGTTGTCCGCGGCCAGCTGCCTTATCTAGAAGAGCATATAGCCCAGAAAAAGGCTATCTACATGCGCTATAAGGAAGGCCTCAAGGGGCTGCCGATACAAATGAATCCGTATGACGAACAGAATGCAGAACCTAATTTTTGGCTCAGCTGTATGCTTATTGACCGCGATGCCATGTGCAAGCAGGTTCGAGGAGAAACAGAGGCCCTCTATTGCTCCGAACACGGCAAGTCCTGCCCCACGGAGATTTTGGAAAAGCTTGCTGCCATTAACGCGGAAGGCCGTCCCATTTGGAAGCCGATGCATATGCAGCCCATTTTCCGGATGCATGGTTTTGTGACCCGCGGCGGAAATGGTCGCGGCAGAACCAATGCTTATATTGAGGGCGAAAGTGTTGATGCCGGGATGGATCTGTTTGAACGCGGACTGTGTCTCCCCAGCGATAACAAGATGACTCCCGAACAGCAGGATGTGATCATCGAAGTAATACGCAGCTGCTTTGAGTGAACGAACAAAACGGAATTTTCAAAAACATCGAGTTTTGGAAAAAATATGACAAATTATGATTTCTGCCGGAAAACGTAAGAGAGCTGGGCAAGGATTATAAATGATCCAAAATGTTTGTAAAAAAGCTTCGGGAATGATGAGGACGCATTTCCGGGAAATGATGAGCAGAAAAATGGGCTCTGGGGCGGGGATTCTATCCGGGCAGGGTTGTGCTGTATGGACTTAATGAGGGCAATTATCAGGATTGTGTCCTTGACTTCAATTATTTAAGAGGCTTATTAATTGTGATGGCAAGGCGTTGTATTAGGCATATATGGATAGCTAGGAATTAATGTGGTGGAGTAGCTTCTATGAAAGAACCTATTCAGCAGCCGGAAAGTCGGACAGATATTCCTGCTCCGATGAATCGTGTATACTCCAGATATAAAAAGCGTTTTTTTGGATATTTTCTTGAGCGGTATGATAATCCTGATGCTGAGCGTGGCGATATTGGTCATTTGCATCCTTGAATTGATCTATCACGGCAGGCCGATTTGCTATATTGATAAGCGACCCGGTAAGAATGTAAAAATTTTGACGTATATGAATTCCGTTCTATGACCAATGAAAAGGGTGAGAACGGCGAGCTGTTGCACCCCGGCAAGAGAATCATGCTGCTTGGCCGCTTTATTCACCGGTTTTCCATTGATGAATTGGCGGGGTTGTTTAACATTTCAAATGGAACTATGTCTATCATTGGATCCCGCCCTTTGGTGGTGGATTGCCTGCCGTTGTATAACGAGCGGCATAGATGCCGTCATACGGTTCGTCTCATTTTGGCTTGCTGGGATCTGCGGAAAAGCAGCAAACTGACAGCAGAATCCTTGGCGTGGATACCTGGTTCGAAAGTGACATCTATTATGTGGAAACTGTCAGCTTTTGGATAGATGTGAAGCAGGCGTTCAAAGTGGATGTGTTGTCAGTTTTCTGCTGTTGATTTCTCTGGTTAGCGCCCATACCCGCGCACGTTCTACATGCTTTTCTATGTTCTAATGCTTATGGATGGAATTATGCCGAGGCTTACAGAGCGTGACGTGCAGTCACAGATGACAAACTAAAAAATCAAGAGTGAATTGTATTTTGGAGAGTAAGATGAGCGGAAAAGAAACGCGAGGGAGCGCCGAACTGGCATTGAAAGCCGGTTTTTGGTATGTGGTTAGTAATTTTTTCGTTAAAGCAATATCCTTTATTACCACGCCTCTGTTTGCGCGGTTGATGTCGGCTGAACATTATGGAGAGTTTTCAAATTATGCCAGTTGGCAGTCTACATTGTTTCTTATTTCCGGTGCCGAATTGTATGGTACGCTAAACCGTGCATATTATGATTACACAGAAGACTACGATAAGTATGTTTCTTCCATTACGTTCTTAAGTTTTGGAATTACAGCCCTGTTCTATGCTGTGTTTTTGCTTTTCGGCGATGCGATTTACAAGATTGTGTTAATTCCCAAGCAATATGTTCATGTTTTGTTTGTGTTTCTGCTTTTCCAGTCCTGTAAGGAAATCTTTATGGCAAGGGAAAAAACACTGTACCGATATAAGTCCGTTGCGGCAATGTCGGCTATCAACTTGGTTTTCCCCACGATTGTTGCGGTCGTAATGGTAATTATGGCTGATGAGGCCAATCGTTTAAGCGCGAGGATTTACGGATTCTACATTCCTTCTGCAATTGTTGGCATATTCTGTGCAGTGGCGATTCTGCGCAAAGCACATACAGTAAATTTTGGACACTGTAAATATGCGCTGAAGTTATCTTTGCCGCTGACGCTTCATTTTTTGACGGCGTATCTGCTGTCCTCGTCCAATACAATCGTAACCAGAAGTATATTGAATGCGGAAGCAACCGCCATCGTCAGCATTACCACCAGCGCGGTGCATATATTGACGATTTTGTTGCAGGCTGTATCCGGAGCTGTTACCACTTGGATGATGGATAATCTGGAGCAGAAGAGATACACAGAGCTTCGCAGGAGCTTGCTTATCTACACCGTATGCGTATGTGCGGTTGCTACAGGTGTTATTCTCTTTGGGCCGGAAGTCGTTTGGATTTTGGGTGGAACAAAGTATGCGCAGGCTGTTGATCTGCTGCCAGGCATGATTGCGGCGGTAACGATCCAGTCCATTACTACCGTCTTTACTATTATTTTGACTTACAAAAAACGGGTTGTGGGTGCAGCTGTTTGCACGGCTGTGGTTGCAGGTATCAGCATTGCAGCCAAAGTTTTTCTTCTCCCGTCTTATGGAATTCGAATTCTGCCCCTGATTAACATTGTTGCCTATGGCATCCTGTTTATTTGTGACTATATACTTGTATGCAGAGCCGGTAACGGAAACGTTATTCATATAGGGGGCTTTAGCGGCTGTATATTGCTGCTGTGCGTGCTTACTTCTGTTTGCGGTTTTCTGTATGCGAATGCGGTTGTTCGTTATGTGATCATTGCTTGTGCGGGCGTGTTTGTGTTGGCCTTAATTTATAAAAAGCGTGATCTGGTCAAGAAATTTGTGAAGAGAAAGTATAAAAAATAATAAAGTGCAGTATTCATCCGTGTTGTGTATAACAATGTGGATGCGCGACACGAAGGAGGCAAACCACATGAAACCGGAACGGTTGATTCATACGATTGGCTTAAATCTGCAGCGCGGCGCATTATCCAGAGGTGCATATCTGAAGAAAAAGAAGATTTTTGCACAGATGGGAGATTATGTCAGATTTCAGCCAAGAATAGTGCCGCTCTATCCGGAACTCATTAAGTTTCATAATAACATCATGGTCGGTTCGGGTGTCCGCTTTGTTACCCATGATGCGGTTCACAGCGTGCTGAACCGTATGAATATCGGTGAATTTCCTGAGATGATTGGATGTATCGAGGTTATGGATAATGTGTTTATTGGTGCGGATTCAACAATTATGCCAAACGTCCGCATTGGTAAAAACGTTATTATCGGAGCCGGTTCTCTTGTCAGTAAAGACTGTGAAGATAATAGCATTTACGCGGGAGTTCCGGCGCGCAAGATTGGAAATTTTGATGACTTCGTAGCAAAACGCTTGGCGCGAGATTATGCATCCGTTGCCAAAAACCAAAGCATTACCGAAGCGGAAAAAGCCAATGCCTGGGACCGTTTCCATCGTAACCGGGATTAAGTTTTCGGAAGAGTCCTTTGATTTATGCAAAAGAAGGGAAT
Source organism: Oscillospiraceae bacterium (assembly GCA_015068035.1). GTDB lineage: Bacteria > Bacillota > Clostridia > Oscillospirales > Oscillospiraceae > SIG483. The sequence continues at coordinate 63,175 of SVLI01000009.1, forward strand.
AACAACTATGAAAGCACTTGTTTTGGCCGGTGGGTTGGCCCAGATCGAGTTGATCAATCAGTTGAAGGCCAGAAATATTACTACTGTTTTGGCAGACGGTAATGCCAATGCGTTGGCAAGACCTTACGCCGATATCTTTTATCAGTTGGCTATTTTTGATGTGGAGGCAGTCAAGGAAGTGGCGCTGAAAGAACAGGTAGACTTTCTGATCACTGTTTGTGCCGACCAAGTGCTTTTGGTGGTTGCCCAGGTATCCGAGATGCTGGGGTTGCCCTGGTACATCGACTACAAGACTGCCCGGTTGGTTTCTGACAAAAAGGACATGAAGAAGATTTTTTGGGAGAATAATATCCCCACCTCCAGATATGTGGAAATGACCGAGTTGGATTGGGATCAAATCCGACACCTGCAATACCCTTTGGTGGTTAAACCCGTGGATGCTTACAGCTCGCGGGGCGTCCGAAAGGCGCTGAATCCGGAAGAACTGGCTGTTTATTTTGCTGAAGCAGCTCAAATAAGCCGCACTGGCGGTGTCATTGTGGAAGAATTTGTAGCTGGCGATGAGATCAGCGTAGATATCTATGTGGAGGACGGTGTTGCCAAACTCCTGTGCGTTTCCAATAGCGAGAAAATCAATGATGCGGACCGGTTTATCATTTTCCGCGGCAGATATCCCGTTGTGGCTTCTCCTGAAATTATGCAGCAGATCCAGCTGGTCGCGCAACAGATTGCAGATGCGTTCAATCTGAAGAATTGCCCTATGCTCATTCAAATGATCAACAATGGCAAGCAGATTTCTGTTTTGGAGTTCTGTGCCCGTACTGGCGGTAATATGAAATACCTTCTGATCAGACGGGCCTGTGGGTTTGATGTGATCAAGGCCGTCATTGACCTAACACTGGGGCAGAAGCCCCATGTAGAACTGTCCGCCCCGGAAGCTAAGTACATTGTGAACGATTTCATTTACTGCAAGCCTGGCACTTTCGACCGCATGGAAGGCTTTGAAGAGCTGCGGCAGCAGGGAATTCTGACGGACTACTGTCCTCTGCGGCCCAAGGGCATGCAGATCCGTGGCGTCACCAGCAGTTCCGACCGAATCGCCGGTTTTACGGTGACGGCAGATTCCCTGGAAGAATTCAACCGAAAGCACCGTTTGATCGTGGATACGGTAAAAATTATAGATACAGAAGGCAATGACATCATGCGGCATGATTTGCTGCCGGATCTAAAATAAGAAAAAATCTGTCCCGTGGAACTCCACGGGACAGATTTTTTACTTACCTTCAGTCAGCAGATCAATGGCATAACGGGCATATTCAGACAGGAACTGTCCTTTGCGCCGGACGACCATCGGCTGACGGGTAAAGTCGATATTCTTCAGGGTATATAACGTTATGTTCTCATCGAAGGAGGTGCCGGAGACGAATTGTAGGGGAAGCACCGTGGCACCGACGCCGGCATGTGTTAGCGCCCATGCGGATATGAGACCCACAACCTCGGCCACGATGTTGGGATGAAAATCCGCTGAGGCGCATAATTTATCAAACAATTGCCGCATTTCCTGATTCTGTCCAACCACCACAAAGGGCAGATCGCGACATGCGGCAAAATCTACCATGCCGTTTTCGGCAGGCAAGGTAGCACACAGTGCATTGGGGACTGCCAGCACCAGGGTGTCCGGCTCAATGGGGGTAGCTTCCAAAACCGACTCATCTACAGGCATATTGACAACGGCAAAATCATACTTCCCCTCAGCAGCTTCCTTGCGCAGTACATCACTGCCAATCTCGTGAAGCACCACCTGGACACCGGGAAATCGATCACGCACTTTCTTTACGATCCGGGGGATCAGATACATGCAGCGGAAAGGGGAAATACCGATCACAAGACGGCCGCGTTCTCCGGACTGGAAGCGCGCCAGCGCCTTGTGCAGCTGCTCCTCCTTGTACACCAGTTCCCGAGCATTACGGATAAAGTATTCTCCGGCAGGGGTCAGCACCACGGGGTTGAAGCTGCGGTCAAAGAGCTTGACCCCCAATTCCTTTTCCAGATGCTGAATCTGCTTGCTCAGCGCAGGCTGGGAGATACCCAACTGTTCTGCCACCTGAGAAAAACTAAGTGTCTCAGACAGGGCAAGGGCATATTGGATCTGCTTTGTATTCATATAGGGACCACCTTTACGGATGTATGAGCGGCATTTTTATATTTAGAATACCCTTTCACACCCAAGAAATCAATATAATATTGCAAAAAGTTATCATTTCTATTGACAAACAGGCATGATGTCGCTATAATATTCCTTGTTAAGCATAGCACCCATAACCATTTAGGCATTAAAGGAGTCTCTTGTATGGAATCTTTGTTGTACTTAGGTATCATGCTGGCAGTCATCTGCATATGGTTCCTGGCCCTCAAGCGCCCCGTTTACGAGGCTGTTCTGCTGGCCTTTATCATACTGCTGTTTGTTACCGGCACGTGGAGTAACGTTTTGGTTTACATCAACGAGGCTTTGTCTACCTCGCTGCTATACTCGATGGTTGCTTTTGTTGCTATGTCGATTCTGCTGACAAAAACAAAAATCGTGGATAGCTGTATTGCTGTGATTTTGTCTTTGATCGGCCGTGTCAGAGGCGGTGCAGGCTATACTGCCGTTGTCGCCAGTGCCTTTATGGGCGCTCTGTCCGGCTCCGGCCCCGGTAACGTGATGGCTACCGGCACCTTGACCATTCCCGCAATGAAGCGCACCGGTTTCCCGGCTCATCTGGCCGCAAACATTGAGTCCAACGCCAGCTACATGGGCAATATGATCCCCCCCTCTTCCAATATTGTGGCTGCTTTGGCTGCGTTCACAAGCTATGCTGCCGGCGCCGGTATCGCCGAAGTCTCTCAGGGTCAGTTCTGGATTGTTCTGTGGGGCATCGCTCTGTGGTTCGTCCTGCAACGTATCATCATGGTATGGTCCTTCTGTAAGTATTACAAGGTAAAGCCCATGAGCAAGGATGACCTGCCCAGCTTGAAGGAAACTTTGAAGGTTGGTTGGAAGGCTCTGTTCCTCCCCGTGATCATTCTGTTGCCCTTCATTTTGGACGCAGTTTTTGCAGACACCTTCTTTGTTGCCCGTTTGGGTACTGATGGTGCCAAGTACCTGTCCAAGTCCGTTCTGTTGTTTGTGGCCGGTATTTCTTCTATCTACACCTGCCTGATCGTGAAGGATAAGTCCACCATCACCCCTGCCAAGATCGCCAAGATGTTCGGCGACGGCGTCAAGTCCATCTCTCCCGCCATTGGCGTGTGCGTCTTCGGTTACATGATCGGTGCCATGTTTGAGGATCTGGGCGTGGCCGAAGCATTGGGCGAGGTTATGGCCACCTGGAATTTCAGTAAGTTCGGCATGGTTCTAGCCATCTGCGCCATCACCTGTGTCATGGGCATGGTGGTTCCCGGTTCTTCTCAGGTCGTTATCTTTGGACCGGTGTTCATCACTCTACTGGCTGGTGTGGGTGTTAACCCGTTGCTGGCTGCCGCTATGCTGCCTTGCATCTGCGGTGTTATGTGCGGCATTACCCCTCCCCTGGGTCTGGGTATGTATGCCGGCATGACCATCGCCGAGTCCGATTTTAGTAAAACCTTTAAAAACAATCTGTGGTGGGTAGCTGCTCAATTCGTTTTGCAAGTTATTGTCCTGATGGGCTGGCTGCCGATTATCGGTCTGTAAAGGAGGAACGGATATGAAAGCATTTTGTAAAAAACTCTCCGGCGTACTGAAGACCATTTTCGGTTACGGTATTATGGCCACACTGTTTGCCGGCGGTCTGACCTTCTTCGGTTACGTAGCCGCGCTGATCATTGGCGGTGACACAGCAACACTGATTTGCACCGTCATCTATAAGAATATCATCCCCGTGATCATCTACACATCGGTCATTATGGTGCTGCTGGGTTTGGTAGCAATGTATTTGAACGGTGAAGTGGCGCTGACTCCCAACAAAACGAAAAACAAAAAGCATCAGGGTGAAGTGTGATCTATAAAAAGAGTCCTTGGGCAGCCGCCCAGGGGCTCTCTTTTTGGTTAAAGAATACCACCAGCTGTGCTGGTGGTTCCAAAAAGCTTTGGCTATGCACAGAAAAAACATCCTCCTTTGTTTATGGCAGACTTGTATACTCTGACGGCAACATGCCCGAAGAGGGCTGCGCAAACCGCCGGCACGGCCAGTGGTTTTGATTCATGCCGCAGAAAAGCGGGAGAATGCGGACTTGCGTGTTTGGAATACAATAAAACATTCCATAAGGGGAGGAATGTTTTGTGATCGTGAGTACGATTCTGCTGCTGCTCAGCAGCGCGTTTTGGATGCTGCGCATGGGGAATGAGGTCGGGTCCTTTCCGCGCCCGCTCGGCGCACAGGAGGAGCGCGAGTGCATTGACCGTGCGCTTGCAGGGGATATGGAAGCGCGCAATAAGCTTATTGTGCACAATATGCGGTTAGTTGCCCATATTATGAAGAAGTATTACACCCATACATCGGATCAGGAGGATCTCATTTCCATCGGCACGATCGGGCTGATTAAGGGAGTTTCGACGTATCGCCCGGAGCGCGGCGTGCGCCTTGCAACCTATGCGTCCAAATGTATAGAAAATGAAATCCTCATGTACTTCCGCAGTCAGCGCAAGACGGCGGGGGATCTGTCCTTGTCCGATACGCTGGATACGGATGGGGAGGGGAGCAATCTTTCCATTCTGGATGTGCTCTCGCAGGACGACGATCAGCTTGAAAAGGTTGACGTGATGGAGGCCTGTTCCCATCTGCGGACCTGCATCGAGGAGAACCTGACGCCCAGAGAGGCGCGGGTGATCCGTCTGCGCTATGGGCTGGATGCATCCGAACCGCTCTCCCAGCGGGAGGTCGCCGCAAACTGCGGCATCAGCCGCAGCTATGTATCGCGCCGCCACTAATGCAAACGATGCCCGGAAAGCCTTGAAAATACAGGCTTGTCCGGGCATCGGCCGTGTTAAGGCAGACCCGCCGTTATTGTAAATGGTGGAAAATTTAGGATAAACGGCCATTCATTATTGCTCAAATATAAAACTATATGTCTTCTTTGAGTTGCATAGTTTTATATGATAAGCGCGTTTTCCATCTTACCCTATACTTTTTGAATTCGGTAGACTCAATTTCTTGCGTTTTGCATTTATTTGCAACAATTCTATACTGCAAACTATATCCTGAAAGCTGCTTGGCCAAAACTTTTTCTGTTGCATCCAACTGCATTGCAGCCCAGCATAAGTCTGATCCTTTTAGTTCAATCAAGTACGCTGTATGAGTATCTTCATTGATCAAAAGGTAATCACATTTATTGCCTTGGGTAATTACAACACCATCGATTTTATAGTGTGTCACAAAAGCGGATTTTCGATTGTGTCCAATATGTGTTTGCGAACCGCCCTTGTCCTTTGAACTAATTATAGAAGCGTGTTTTTGACAGAGCGAAGTGTATCCATTAAGGGGCATACAGTTCACCACCCTTACTCATCTATCCGCAAATCAAAAAGTTTGTCAAAATCTCGGTTAATAACTTTGGAGATTTCATCAATCTTTTCGTTCTGAATAAGGTGAATTTCACTGTCTAAACATGGTTCAATTCCTCCGTTTTTTACAAACCATGCATTAAAAGAATCATAATTAATCCAAAACAGATTAGAGATAATTTCGGAAGCCTGTTTCTGTAAATCTGGCGGAGTCTGATCTGCATATAGTAAATTGTTGAGTGTGCCAAGCACATAGGGACTATGGGTTGTAACAATGATGGAATGATTTGAATTGTTCACCAAAGCAATCAATTCAGTAATAAACTTTTGGGATTCCGGAAATAGATGAGATTCCGGCTCTTCAATAATAAATAGTACTGGGTTGTTTTTTACAAGGTAATAGAATAATAGGTTAAGAATCCAGACGGACTCCTGTTGCCCGGAGGAAGCAAAATTAATTTTCACATACCTATTGTCGCTTAAATTGATCTTTTCTTCTCCATTATCAAAAGAATATGTCCCTCGTAAAACCTTATAAACTAATTCAAGTGCACAGTTAATTTTGAATTTAGGCAGGCCGCCTTTCGAACCGTGGTAGGCCATAACCCCTGCCAAGCCGTTGGAAAACTCAGTTTTTAAACTAAGGATTCTTTCAATATAATCTTGCGTACAGTAATCTATTGTACGTTTTTGAGAATCCTTCATAGTAGTATAAATATAGCTCAATTGTTGTGATAACAAAGTAAGCATACTGCGGCCAGCAGGTATATAAACAATGTCATATGGATCATCAAAAAAGGCTCGAATGTCTAGCTGTAATTTTTGTTTTTGTAAATCTGGCACACCTAATGCGTTAGCAGAAAGGATGTTATCATTTTTTTCTAAAAATGCGGACAAATCAGAACTTAAAGCAATCCAAATATAGTTTGGTGTGGGATAAAGTGTTTCTTCTTTTAATGTAATTCGAATAGAACACTGCTCCGTATAATGGTATTCGAGGTACATATCATTATCCATTCCCCACGAAGACCCAAATACTCTTAAGAACTTTTCGCGAAGATTGTCGATTAAGAGTTTTTTAAATTTTGTATTTGAATAATTGTTCGATAGAGAATATGCACTCAATGCCTTTTCTTCGGCAATAGAGTAAATATCATCCTTGACTGTTCTGAAGTAAAAAATCGCTTTAGCAATCGTACTTTTTCCGGAAGCTTGAAAACCAGTAAAGGTCATAAATTGTGAACAAGTCAATTCACAATGCTCAATTGGCCCTAATTTATGAATTATTAGTCGATGCATAGTAAATCTCCTTTATAATCAATCCGTATCTATCATATATCCTGTAGAAGAATTTTGCAACCGATTAGATTGTCGTAGAATATCTCCACTATTTTGCTGAAGTACTTATAGTTTCACATAGTTGTCTTGGATTTTTCGTCTATCTGTGGTAGGCCCAATGACCGTTTTTGCAATATTTAATTAACTTGCCGCCTGTTGCCAAATTCGCAAGAATACGATTTGCTGTCGCAGCAGAGACGCCACACAGTTTTCGTACATCCGCATTCATGATAAATTCATGTGTTTCTAAAAACTTCTCAATTTGTTTCCAACGAAGTGTTGCCTTATCCATCGGCTCATCGCTCATCTCATCACTCGTGTTAATTGCATCAATGAGCGATACTTTGATGGTTGAGAGCATAAACTCAATGAACACCGTAGACTCGCCCGCATCGTTAGAGGCGTTGATTGCCGCATAGTATTCCGGTTGACGGGCATGGATCATGGACTCCACCGGCAGCCAAGCAAAGGCGGGATTCCATTTGGAGAGCAGCAACGTATGCCATAGACGACCGATACGTCCGTTGCCGTCAGCAAAGGGATGAATCAGCTCCAGTTCATAGTGAAACACACAACTGCGGATCAGCATGTGTATGTCGCTGGTTTTGGTCCAGTCCAGCAGTTCCATCACTAAATCCGGTACATAATTGGGAAGCGTTCCAACGTGAAGGACATGCCCCTCCTGATCGACGACTCCTACTGGGCGGGAACGGAACACACCGGATTCCTCCACAAGTCCTCGTGTCATGATACCATGCGCCATCAGCAAATCATCCACAGAGTAAGGATCAAGCTCGTCCAACCGTTCATAGATCTCATAAGCATTTTTGACCTCGGCAATGTCCTTGGGTGGAGCCAGCACCTGCTTGCCATTCAGGACTGCGGTAACCTGCTCCAAACTCAGGGCGTTCTGCTCAATAGCCAGAGAACCATGGATCGTCCGGATGCGGTTCGTTCGCCGTAAGGTCGGGTTTGTAGACAGCTGATTGGTAGAAGTCAGCTTGCCAACCAGTTCGGCGATTTCTGCCACCTTATGGATCATCGCATTTGTGATTTCAAAAGGAGGTTTTTTGTTTTTCATACGCTTCTCCACATAAATAACTTTTTTACATTATACCATAATTTCGTGCATCAATCAATACATCGCGCATTTCATCACTCAAAGTATTGCGTCTATTGTTCCGATAAAAGCAAAAAGCAGGTACTCACTGATGAGTAGCCTGTTTTTAATATGGAAAGGCGTTGTCAACATTGAGGGATTTTGAGTCAGATACGTATCGCGCCGCCACTAATTTAAACGGCAGGAAATTTATGGATAATAAACGGCCATTCATCAATTGAATAATGCGGGCACAAGCAAAATGGAGTGGAGCCTTTGGACAACATATTTTCCGTGTTTTTAGCACACTCTATTGTTAATAAAAAACAAGGATGTGGAACGATTGAAAAATCATTTATATAACGAGACAAGCCCCTATTTGCTCCAGCACGCAGACAATCCCGTGGGCTGGTATCCCTGGGGTGAGGAGGCGTTTCGAAAGGCACGGGAAGAGGATAAACCGATTTTCCTCAGCATCGGCTACAGCACCTGTCATTGGTGCCATGTAATGGCACATGAGAGTTTTGAAGATGAGGAGATTGCGGAACTTCTGAACCGACACTTTATTTCCATCAAAGTGGACAAGGAAGAACGGCCGGATGTTGACAGCATCTATATGGCGGTCTGTCAGGCCTTTACCGGAAGCGGCGGCTGGCCCACAAGCATCTTTATGACAGCGGATCAGAAGCCCTTCTTTGCGGGCACCTATTTCCCGAACCGTTCCAAAGGCCGTATGATCGGCCTGCGGGAACTGCTGAATCTCATCTATGAAAAGTGGAGCAGCGAACGTCAGTTCCTGCTTGAGCAGGCGGAGGAAATTGTCGCGCATTTGAATAATGGCAACGGGACCGGAGATTGGCTAACGGAGATGACGGATAGGGATGACCTAATCCGTTCGGCTGTTGAGCGCTATCGGCGCGTTTATGACAGGGAACACGGCGGCTTTGGTCGGGCACCGAAATTCCCAACGCCCCATAATCTTCTCTTTCTACTGACCTGTTATGAAAGACAGGACGATGCGTCCTGCCTGGAAATGGCGGAGCATACCTTACTTCAGATGTATCGTGGTGGCTTGTTTGACCACATTGGCTTTGGATTTTGCCGGTATTCCACAGATGAACGGTTTCTGGCACCGCATTTTGAGAAGATGCTCTACGATAATGCCTTGCTGATTCTGGCCTACTGCAAAGCATATGAAGTGACTGGCAAACCGCTGTATCTGGAAGTGGCCGAGAAAGCGGCTGCCTATATTCTGCGGGAGATGACGCATCCGGAGGGCGGTTTTTACAGCGCTCAGGACGCCGACAGCGATGGGGAAGAGGGAAAATATTACCTCTTTGTCCCGGAGGAGATCAAAAACCTGCTGGGACAGCAGGCGGGAGAGGCCTTCTGCTGTCATTTTGATATTACTGAGGGCGGCAATTTTGAGGGGAAGAACATCCCGAACCTGCTGAAAAGCGATTACGAGAAAACGTACAGCGATGAGGTTTTGGAGCGTGTATTGCACTACCGCAGAGAACGCAATTTCCTCCATCTGGACGACATGATTCTGACGGCGTGGAACGCTCTGATGATCGCGGCCATGTGCCGCCTGTATCAGAACAGCGGAAAGCGGAAATATTTGGATGCCGCTAAGAAGTCGGATCATTTTATTCAGACGGAGCTATGTGACGAGACCGGACTGTACGTTAGCTATCGGGATGGAAAGCGGGGCGTAAAGGGATTTTTGGACGACTACGCTGCTTATCTGTTTGCCCAGCTTACCCTGTATAGCGCAACGCTGGAAGGTGACTATTTGACTCGGGCGGAGCAGCTTTGCCGGGAGGTGCAGGATAAGTTCGGGGATGAGAAAAACGGCGGCTTTTATCTCTACGGGACGGAAAATGAGTCCCTGATCCTGCGCCCCAAGGAGGACTATGATGGTGCGATTCCCAGCGGAAATTCTCTGATGGCATGGAATCTGGTGCGGCTGTCCCAACTTACCGGCAATGAGTCGTACCGGTGTAAGGCGGGGGCACAACTGAATTTCCTTGGCGCGAAAGCAAAGCAATATCCTGTCGGTCATGGCATGTTCCTGCTGGCCCTTTTGGAGCATGAAATGCCTGCCCCGAAGGTGACGGTGGTGCTTGGAGAAGAGGAAAATATCGACACGCTGCCTGTGAAACTCCCGATGGACGCAGCTGTAATCCTCCGGCGCAAACCTACGGAGGAATACCCGCTGAAAGAAGGAAAAACCACCTTTTATGCCTGTAAAGACCACAGCTGCCTGCCACCGGTGAATGACTTAAGCGAGATCATAAAAAATTTAAGAGGTGATTGAACATGGCGGCTGTCTCCAATGGGTGCCGTATACTTTCATTCCCTGCAGGACAGGCTATATCCAGGGAGTGATGAGATGGATTCTGTCTGGACGCAAACGGCGCGCCTACCCCGATTTGAGCCTCTTTCGAGAGATATCAAAACGGATATTCTGGTGATCGGCGGCGGTATGGCCGGACTGCTGTGCGCGTATGAGCTGACGCGAAGCGGTGTTGACTGTGTGCTTGTGGAGGCGGACAGGCTATGCGGCGGCATCACAAAAAACACAACGGCGAAGATCACCGTCCAGCATGGACTGATTTACGACAAATTGATCGGCGCTTTCGGGACAGAGAAGGCTGTACTCTACCTGCAGGCCAATCAGGCCGCGCTGGAGCGCTACCGTACACTCTGCAAAACCATAGATTGTGATTTTGAAACGCAGGATTCCTTTGTCTATTCCATTGATGACCGGAAGTGTATTGAAAATGAAGTTGCGGCCTTTAGAAAGCTGGGTGTTGATGCGCAAATTCAGACCAGCTCACCACTGCCGTTCCCGGTGGCGGGGGTGGTGCAAATCAAAAATCAGGCCCAGTTCCACCCACTGAAATTTGCCGCTGCCGTAGCGGAAGGGCTTTCTGTTTTTGAACAGACAAAGGTGCTGGAGCTGATGCCCGGAAAAGCGCTTACAAATGGCGGCGTTATCCAGGCAAAGAAGATCATTGTTGCCACGCACTTTCCTATGCTGAACAAGCACGGCGGATATTTTCTGAAGCTGTATCAGCACCGCTCCTATGTTCTGGCACTGAAGGACGCGCCGCGGATTGAGGGGATGTATGTGGACGAGGCCAAAAACGGACTGTCCTTTCGACGGTATGGAGACTTGCTCCTTCTGGGCGGTGGCGGACACCGCACCGGCAAGTGGGGCGGAAACTGGCGGGAGCTGGAACAATTTGTGGCGGACCACTTCCCAAAGGCGAAAATCACCGCCAAATGGGCAACTCAGGACTGTATGACACTGGACGGAGTTCCCTATATCGGGCAGTATTCGGGAAACACACCGGATCTCTATGTTGCCACTGGCTTCAACAAGTGGGGGATGACCACGTCCATGGTTGCCGCCACTGTTCTGTGTGACCTGGTACAGGGGAAAGAGCATCCCTGGGCCCAGGTGTTCCGGCCTTCGCGGACCAGTCTCCGCTCCCAGCTGGCTGTCAACGCGGTGGAGACCACGATCAGTCTGCTAACACCCACAACGCCGCGATGTCCCCATATGGGGTGCGCGCTGAAGTTTAATCCGCAGGAGCACTCCTGGGACTGCCCCTGCCACGGCTCCCGCTTTACCCAGGAGGGAAAGCTCATTGATAACCCGGCAACCGACGATAAAAGGATGTGATTTTATGGCAAAGAAAGGAATGGCGCGGCCCGACTGGACCCATACCAAACCTCGCAACGAGGTTTCTCCGGTTCCTGAAATTCAGGGTAAGGCCAAGAGCGGAAAGAAGAAAGCAAACCCCATTATCAGCGGGACAAGCGGCGCTGAGCAAAAAGTGTATCACACAGAAAAGCCCATCTCCAAAGCATACCGGGTCATGGACAACGATCTGGCCAGGGATAATGTGGAAAACGACATTCCGGCTGCAGATTTGGAGGATATCTGACAGAAGCACCTTCCATCATCTTTTTGCGTAAGCTGATGGGAGGTGATTTTTATGTATCGTTGTCCTGCTTGTCCCGATGCAGTTGCACGGATTGGAGGAGGAACGGATGCGCCACACTTATCCGGTGAGGTGCGCTTCTATCAGGAATACGGAACTGTTTTGGTGGTGGCGGATATCTCCGGAATGCCCACCTGCGGCGGAACCGGGTTCTTTGCCCTGCACATTCATGAAGGGGGAGCCTGCGGTTGCGAGGGTTTTGCCCAGACGGGCGGTCACTACAATCCAAAGAAAATGGCACATCCCAATCATGCGGGGGATCTTCCGCCGCTGATGCGGTGTGGTGACCGCGCCTTTTTGGCGGTGCCAACCGACCGATTTTGTGTGCAGGAGATCATCGGGAAAACGGTGGTAATTCACGATGGTCCGGATGATTTCCGCTCACAGCCGGCGGGAAACGCGGGGATGAAAATTGCCTGCGGAGTGATATGTAAAAAGTAACTGCGTCTGATTTCGTATTGTATATGAAATCGGCCGATGGTCTGTGGGCAAGAAGATGGAAGCGCGGGGAGCTGGATATATATGAGAAACACCGAACCGAAGGATTACCAAAAAATATCATTACAATTGGATCTAAGAAATTGCTTCCAGTTCACGGAAGCGAAATTTGATAATGATTCGTTTGTCCTCGGTCAGCTCCACTCGTTCGATAAGGCTGACCAAGAGTTCCCGGCTGGTGCAGGCGGAATCCAGAAATTGAAGAACCAGTTCTTTGGCACGGGCTTCGGTGCTGATGGGGCTTTCCTTTTGTGCTTCCAGTTCTTTCAGCTTTTCTTCCAGAGAAGTTCTGTCCATTTTCACTCGCTGATAGATGCGCTCAAAATCAGCTTCAGCAAGCAGACCAGTCAGACGATCCATATACATCTTATCCAAGTTGGCTGTCAGACTGTCGATCTTACCCTGGATCGATTGAATCTCAGCTTCGTGGTTTTCTTCCTTGCGAGCTTTTTCTACCGCATCAGCAGCAATCGGCTGTAGATTCTTGGGATCAAGATAGGCTTCACAGACTTCTCTTACTTTTGCAAGGACTGCTTCGGTGACTACTTGTTCCTTGATGGAGTGGCAGGAACAGACGCCTGCTTTTGTAAATCGCTGATAGGTTCGGCATACAAAGAACAGCCGATCTTCGCCGGATACCGGAGGGCGGTTCAGCACTGCCATAGGATAGCCACACTCGTGACAGAAGATCAAGCCCTTGAGCAGAAAGTCGTAGGTTCGACTTCGGGTGTGCTTGCGGCTGTTGACCAGCAGCTGTACCTTTTGAAAGGTATCCGCATCGATCAGCGGCTCATGGGTGTTTTCTACGACTACCCAGTTCTCCCGCGCCTGCCGCAGACACTTCTTGGATTTGTAACTGATCTTCACCGTGCGGCCTTGTACCATGTTGCCGATGTAGGTCTCGTTTTGCAACATCTCGGAGATGCGCTCACTAGACCATAGCCCGGCATAGGGCCCTTTGCGCCCCATATTCCAACCACAGTAGGTAGCAGGTGTGGGAATTCCTTCTTCGTTGAGGGTTGCCGCTATCTTACGACAACTCATACCGGTGAGTGCCATGGCAAAGATACGACGAACCACCGGCGCCACTTCTTCGTCGGTGACGATTTTGTTCTTCTCCGTCGGGTGCATCTTATAGCCGTACATGGGCTTGCCGCCGATGAACTGTCCCTTGCGCTGCTTATCACGTTTGACGGATTTGATTTTCTTGGAAATGTCCTTGGCATACATATCGTTCATGATGGCACGGAACGGGGTGATATCGTTGGCGCTGGATTCTACTCCCGTGTCGATTCCATCCAGTAAGGAAATGTACCGCACCCGCTTCTCCGGGAAGTACCGCTCCATGTAATGGCCGGTCATGATGTAGTCTCGCCCCAGACGGGACAGGTCTTTGGTAATGACCATGTTGACCTTCTTGGTTTCGATGTCACCGATCATGCGCTGAAAGTCCGGACGGTCAAAATTGGTGCCGCTCCAACCGTCATCAATATAGGTGTCATAAACGGACAGGCGGTGCTGCTGCACAAATTCATTAAGCAGTGATTTCTGGTTGGTTACACTTTGGGATGGACCCTCGGTCTCATCCTCCTTTGACAAGCGGATGTACAATGCCACATGATAATCCATTGGGTTGCTGATTTCTAAATACATGCTTTCCTCCTTGGAATAAGAGACCGGTCATTGCAAGCATTGTACAACGGGTTTCTCAGGGGTCGCAAGGATGCGAACAAGATAAAGCCGAAAAGACTCCTCCAGCAACTGGGCGAGACTCTTTTCGGCTTCGTCAGTATATATACAGTGTACAGTCGGTACAGGTTGTTTCATATGTTCTACCTCCTTTGTTTATCGTATGTAAAGGGGCAGAGTTTCTTGCCTGTCCATGCTGTGAAATCGAGCCTGTAGGTCATAGGAACAGTTTCGAATGGATCTACCTTTAGCAATTCCGGTTCGATCAGAAAACGCAATGCAAAACAATGAGCAAAGAGCTTCAAGACATCGCATTATATTTCATTAATGCCGATGAGTTTTAGTACCCGTGCGAAGTTCTCTGGCGGTACTTCCGAATCGCCAGTTAACGAGAGAATAATATGAAGTCGCAGCTGCGTCTGTAGTGATAAAGTGTGGATTGCTTTGCCGAGAAAAGATATTCGTCTAACCGAGCGTTGAGCCAGTCAATCAGCAGTATTGTACAGGGGTCACAGTAGCTTTTTGAATCAATTCCAAAGAATTCGGGATCGCTTTTGATATTGAAAAATTAAAAAAGAGCCAGCTTTCTCAACTCGAGAAAGCTGGCTCTACGCTTTTAAGCGTCTGGCTCGGTGTTTACAGACATTTTTAGTTTTACAATATTAATTGCTGTTTCGCGCTTACACTTTGGACAAAAAAGGGGGAAATTAATTAGAGTTGTTGTTTTATATACTTTGGTTCGGGTTTTGCTATTGCATATCGGCCAGTAAAGCCACAATGTTTCCCTATTATCCACTGTAACCACCTTATGTGAGTCATAACGCTAAATGTGCCTGTTTATGACAAAATAATCGAAATAGTTATGATAAAATTAATCGATAATCATTATATCACTGATTGAGCAAAAAGCAACCATAAATATTTTTATTTAAATTAAATATAAAATCCCGGAAACCATGGAGATGGTGTTCCGGGAAGAGCCTATTTATCGATTTGATCAGATGAAAGAGCGTCAAACGATGACTTCAGTTGCTTTAATATTTTAAATACTTGCTCTTTTTGTGACGGTGTGAATTCATCTAATAACTGTAAGAGCTCGTCGCTGGACTTTTGGTCAGTGGTTCTGTCGTCTGTTAGCAGAAGCCAGTCAGCAGATACGTCAAGTATAACTGCGATCTTCTTAATGAGTAACATACTACCACAGGATTTGCCATGCTCTACTTTGCTCATATGAGTTTCTGAAATCTGTAAGAGTTCTGCAAGGTTGCTTTGCGTCAAACCCTTGCGTTTTCGGGCTCGCTGAATTCGGGAACCTATGTTTTGAAGGTCATAATTCATTAGCGCACCCCCCTGTAAATTATCTTTAGTTTATAATATAGTCAATTGGCCAAGAAATTAATAAACTAAACACAAAGAGATAAACTATAGTTTGTTTTTGCGTAAAAATAATATATAATAAATCGACTACACTTTGAGGAGGAATAGAAATGTATCTGACAAGAAGCGAAATTAAGCTTATGCGCATTTTTTGGAATAATAACAGGCCCTTATCCAGTGGCGATTTAATCACGATCAATACAGACGGTTTTGAAAGAATAGCAGCGCTTCACAGCATTATCAATAGCCTGCTGGATAAAGGCGCAATAAGAGAAGCGGGCATACACAAAGCCGGAAAGAGTATGGGGAGAATGTTTGCCGCAGAGTATTCATTGGAAGAATATTTGGGGGAGCTTATCGATCCCGTACATGATTTCATTGATTATCACTTGTTGTTTCAGAAAATTTTGGAAAAAACAGATTTTCGGAAGGAAGAAAGTGGTTGTTGCGATACAGAAGAAAAGGCTTTTCATGTAGCGGAGTAAAAAATTTTCATTATAGAATGATTTTAACTTGAATAATTTAATGAAATGTTATATACTGATGTTGCACGATAATCAGGAAAGGAGGAAAATCTATCATGTTTCTGCTTACGAAGAGTGAACTGGAAGTTATGAATGTCATTTGGAAGGCGGGGAAGCCCGTCTCGCGCAATGACATTATCAGCCTGTCCGAAAACAAGACGTGGAAGGACAGCTCCATTCATATATTGCTGAATGGACTTTTGAAGAAAGAGGCCATACGGGAGGATGGCTTTGTTCGCTGCGGTAAGGTATTTGGCCGGCTCTTTTCGCCTAACATCAGCTGCGAAGAATATTATGCCGAGGAAGTGTTTTCTGCCGGCGGCAAGGAGAGCATCCCGGCACTGCTTTCTGCCTTGCTTCGCAGAGATGATCTGGACGATGCGCTATTTGATGAAATGGAAGAAATCTTGAAAGAAAAGAGAAAAGAGAGAAACAAGACGAAATGATATCAACATATTCATTCGCGTTGTCCATTATATTATTCAATCTGGCGCTTGTGTTGGTGTTCTTGCTGCGAAGGAAACGGTACTTTATTGCGAGATATGGCATACAGGTGCTCATCCTGATCGTTGCGCTCGGCATAATCAGACTGTTTTCCCCGGTAGACGGGCAATTTCCGCATGTTATTCGCTCTCATAAAGTGATTCCCGCAATACGGAGTGCGCTCGGCTATGGAATTTTCGGCAACCAAATTACGGTTGGCAAAATCTTGCTGGCCGTATGGCTCGGTGGGACGGCTGTATTCCTGATTCGGGATGTGTGCTTGATTCTTCGTTTCAAGTGGCAGCGTGCAGGATATACGGAATGCAATAATGCACAGGTCCGAGCGATTGCGAAGGAACTTGGCATCACGAAGCCGTTGGTGATTACCCCGTGCGTCCCAATGCCGCATGTGGCGGGACATTTCCGGCAAGTGATTTACGTTCCTCCGCTGGAGCTTTCCGAAGAAGACTGGAAATATGTTTTGCAGCATGAAATACAGCATATTGCAGCGCATGACCAGCAGATCAAGCTTTTCTTCCTTTTTCTGCGCTCCCTGTTTTGGTGGAACCCTGTGTCGCAGTTGTTCATCAAGGAGCTGGACGCCATTCTTGAACTTCGATGCGACGATCAAGTGTGTGCCAAGCTGAGCGAGGATGAACAGGTTTCCTATTTTGGAGCTATGCGGTGATGCGCCAGATAAAACCCGATAACAAGAGGGATGTTTCCGCCGTTACGGGGCTTGTTGGTGGTCGATCCACAAACAGATACAACATAAAACAACGCTATGAAGTGTACGCGAACAGCGATAAGCGCAGGAGTAAAGCCGTAAGAAGCGGTCTGTGCATCCTGATTTGCCTTGTGTTTCTGGCATCATACTTTGTTATTGTGCAGCCGATTTACTTGCCTCCGGAGGAAGATTTAGTTGGCGTGGTGACGGCAGTCGAGAATACTTCCACTTTTATTGCATGGGACGGAGAAAGATATGTACTGTTCGTCGGCGCAGAGAGCGTTATGGAGCTTCGAGCCGACCAATTGGACGATGAGCCATATTGCAATTTTCAAATATTTGAGGTAGGAGAATAAAATGAAAGCAATTAGAACGATTATAATTTCAATTTTAATATGCATGTGCCTGTTCGTCAGCGCGTTTGCCGTTCAGAGTGAAGAACCCCCTGCCGGTGTGGAGGCGGAAAACAGCGAGATTCAGCCGCGAGGGGAAGAAACCCGTTGGTACTTTCGTGAAATAGACGGAGTTAAACAGGCGCGGCTTTGGTCGCTTACATATGGCAGATGGCTGACTGATTGGATTACATATTGATTGCTAACTAAATGCGAAAAACAGAGGAGCAAAAATGCTCCTCTGTTTTTTGTTGTCTTGTGACAAGTGCACAATCAAAGAATGATTAATTTATTATTTAATGATTATTGTATAAGCGTCAAAGCTGCGATAAAATGTCTTTGAAAGATTTGCCGGAGAAAATCCCAGAAATTTGTTCCGGAGAAATCATGGTTTGCTTTATCGGAAGGTAGGTGGTGAATATGCGGGCGTAACGTAATGTGGAATTGACAAAAGAGATTTTTTCCGAATTTTGGAAAGGAGTGCTAAAGATATGAAATCACGGATTGGTAAGCTTATATCTCTCGCGCTGGTCATAGCAATGCTCGTTCAGCTCGCTCCGTTGAATGTTTTCGCTACAGATAAAAACGTGTCCGGTGCAGAAGAGCCTGTTTTGGCAGCCAACATGAAGCAGGAGCTGCTGGCAGAGGATATACAGGGAGAGGATCCGGATCGCAGAGAGGAAACGGTAAAGCATTTCAGAATGCAGGATGGCTCCTTCATAGCAGTAGATTACGGATATGCAGTCCATTATCAGGATAGCGAGGGCGCATATCAGGAAATAGACAACCGCCTTGTCTTGACGGAAGCGGAGACGGCGGAAGAAATAAGCGAAATTGCAACCACCGACCGCAACGGCAAAATCAGCTTTTCGGCCGAAAGTACGGACGATCGTGCTCTTGTGTCGTTCGGCAGCGGTGATACTGAAATTAAGATGACTCCCTATGCAGCGCCCATGCTCAGCGCTGTGACGGAAAATCGCATGGAGGCAGAAAGCGAAGAAGAGCTTCAGCTTGCATCTGCCATGGAAACGAAAAGGGAAAATTACGCACAGAAGGCAATCGGAAATGTGGTCTTGAGCGGTAGCGAGGGACTGAGTACCCATATGGCGATCGGTGACGCGCAAAAGCTGATGGAAGCTTTGCAGCCGATGCAGATGAACGCGGCCGAGGCAGATATTCAGGAAGCAGCGGAATCCATGACGGAGGAGCTCAGCTTATACGATGCGGTGTTCCCCGAAAAGAGCCGATCTTCGTTGGTTTATTCCGACATATTCCCCGATGTTGACCTTGAATATATCCTTGAAGGCAACAATCTGAAGGAAAACATCATCGTCAAAAAGAGAACGGAGAGCTATGTTTATCCCTTCCTCACGGAGCTGGGAGAGGGAATGACCATGGAGCTTCAGGATAACGGAAGCGCTCTTGTGCTGAAAGACGGCACGCCCGTTTATGAGATTGGCGTTCCCTGCATGTTTGACGCCAACGGGGAATTCAGCAGCGCGGTCAGCTATGTAATAAAAGAACTGGACGAAGGGAAATATCTTCTTATAACCGTGGCGGATGCCGAATGGATAAACGAGGAAGGACGCGCTTTTCCCGTTGTGGTGGATCCCTCAGTGTACATTTACAATGCTGAGCCCACCATGAGTGCCTCCTACATCTGCAGCACCGCCGCCGAATATGAATTCCGTTACGATGGTTACCTGTATATTGGCGAAGCATATACGGGTGCTGTATACCGTACTGTTTTGCGCATGAACACAATGCCAACCCTTCCCATGGGCAGCACGATCATAGGCGCACAGCTGCAGTTCGGCATCGCCGGATATTCCAACAACGGTCAAAACTCCCTGCAAATCGTTGCGCAGCCTATCGCGGACGGTGACGATTTCTGGAGCGGAGTCCGTTCCTGGAACAACCGGCCGCAGCTCGACCCCTCCATTCTGGATTATGAAACCGTCGATCCATACATCTGGCAGATGAACTTCGACATTACCCGTGAATTCGTGAAATGGATGGATGACAGCGCCACCAATAACGGATTGATGATCTACACAACGGATGAGGAAACCATGACCTCTACCAAGTGCAGCTATATCTATGCATACAGCACAAGTAACCCTCTGGTCGTGGTTAACTACCGCAATACGATGGGTGTTGAGGATTACTATACCTATCAGGTGCAGGATATCGGCAGAGCGGGAACCGCTTACGTGGGGGATTACACCGGCGGCATTACCCTCATCAATGGCATTGTCAGCGATGCGAGCACCATTGCGCCCGTGGGCGTCAGCATGGTATATAACTCCGCAATGACAAACCAGCTGTATCAGGACTTCGTGTACAGTTATGACTATGGTTTCTATAGTGCCGGCTGGAAACTGAACTGTGTTCAGTCCGTGCATACCTCCGATGACGGAACAAGACTTGTATACATAGACGGAGACGGAACCACCCACTACTTTGCGTGGGATTCCAATGTTGGCAGATATGTTGACGAGGACGGTCTCGGCTTGCGCCTTGCCAAGGATGACTCCAACTATACGATGACCGACCGCTACGGCAACATAAAATACTTCTACAGCAATATGCTGTACTTCGAGGAAGATGCAAACGGAAACCGTATTTTCTATAATGTGGCCTATGGGACTGTGTCGACGGTCAGTCGACAACTCAATGGCCATAATACCGAAACGATCTGCACCTTCCAGTACGATCCTACCACGAAATACCTCACGTCCATAACGGACAAAACAGGTAATGTTACCTCCTTCACCTACTCAACTGTGGCAGGAATGAAGCGGCTGACGGGCATTACCTACCCTGACGGAAAGACCGTGAGCTACAGTTACGATGCAAACGGCAGACTTTCCCGCGCCAAGGACAACGAAAGCGGCTATTCCGTGAATTACGCTTATTACTCCAATGGCAGAGTAAAAAGTATCGAGGAAATGTCCGGAACTACTGCGGGAACAAAGATCATTGCCAGCGGAACCTCCAACGGTCTGCAGGCCTATTGCTACCCGGGCAGTGACCGCAAGGTTTCCAAAAATGATTATTTCAATGAAAATGCGGCATCCACCTGCGGCTGCGCGGGCACGGCCTGCAACTGCGATGATGACAACATCCTCACATACTGCGTTTTTGATTATTACGGACGCACCATAAACACTTATTCCACCGATGCGGCCGGAAGTGTGATCTACGGTGTTAATTCCACCAAGTATGTTACGAACTCCGGCACCAGCGGAGCCAACAACCGGATAAATGTTGCGAGTTCTGTTGGTGTTCAGCCGGAAAACTACGCTGCGGACGGCGGGTTCGAAAGCGGAACGAGTATCATAAGCGGCAGCGTAAGTTGTACGTACAGCAGAGGCAGCACGCTTGTGCATACGGGCGGCTATGCCCTCAAAATAAACCCCGCGGCCGAATCGGGAGCTAAAGCGCAGGCTTCCGTCGCGGGGCTCGCAAGCGGGAAATACATCGTCTCCGCTTATGTACGTTTTGCTGAAGGCGGAAATGGCAGCGCTGCAATAATCAGCGGCGCGGCGAGCGGTTCCCGCGCAAATAATGCAAGCTCCGGCAGCGACTGGGAGCGAATCTATGTAGTGGCAGACGCAGTGGAAGACCCAACCTGGGGCTATACTTTGGACTTTGCAATTGCCGTTGAGGGATCTGTGGATGTCTATGTGGATGACATTCAGGTGGAACCTTGTCTGACGGGTCAGGACGGCGCCCCCAGTGGGGTCAACCTGCTTAAAAGCGGCAATTTTAATGGAAACAACGCCGGATGGGGAACCGTCACCATAGAGACCGTTGACTTCGTAAGCGGCAGCATTAATGCGGCAAAGCTTACGGGCAAACCGGGCACAACAAGGGAGCTCACCCAGCGCGTAACCTTGAATCTTGATGCGGGACAGACCTATATGCTCTCTGCGTGGGCAATGGCTTCCTCCGGCCCAATCAGCTCCGCGGACGGTTTCGGCCTTGTTGCCATAATCAACTATGAAGGCGGGGCGACGGAGAAGCACGAAGAGGCTTTCTGCGTGGACTATGAAGGCTGGCAGTACCTTGCCATGCCCATCGTGCCCAAAGGCACGGCTAAGGTGAAAAGCATTGATGTAAAGCTCTGCTATAACAGCAACATCAACACCGTGCACTTTGCAAAAGCTGCGCTGGTGCGGGAAGCTGCCGCCAGCTATAAGTATAACAGCGATGGCGATCTTGTTGCCGCCAATGTGACGAATAACGCGGGCCAGACCTATACCTACTCCGGCGCAGACCTGATTGGCGAGACCACAAAGGGCAGCGGCAACTACAACTACACCTATGATAGCCGCCATAACGTAACGGGCGTAAGCCACGACACGACCTCCATGGCGATCACCTACAACACGCAGGGTAACGTCACCTCGTCCACCCTCACGAGCACCACACAGGCGGGACAGATCACGAGTTCCTCCACGTATACCACGGATCAGAACCGCGTGGCCAGCGTGACAGACGCAAGAGGGAAGACGACGAGCTACGTCTATGACGGCGGCATCTATACCATGCTCGGCGCGCCTTCGTCGGTGACAGACGCAAAGGGAACGACCGTCACCACCACGCGAAACGAGGACAACGGACGCGTAACGCAAAGCGGCATAAGTGGAGAGGTCAACCTGACATACGGGTATAACGGGGACGGCACGCTCGGCAGCATCACGCGCAACAGCCATGCCCCGGGCAGCAGCACCATGACGGCACAGACCTATACCATGAGCTATACTGCCAACTTTGACCGACTGCAGTCTGTGAAGGTCGGAAGCCGCACGCTTGCATCCTATGTCTATGAGAACAACGGCGTGGGTCAGATGACACAGATGAACTACGGCAACGGAGATACAGTCGGATATGCCTATGACGTGCTTGAAAGACTCTCACAGACAAGTTATAATGACAGAGGAAGCGTCAACTATTACTATAACGGCATGGGCGCTCTCGGGAAGGTAGTTGACGGAGAGACCGGGCACAGCTATTATTATAACTATGACAGCCTTGGCCGTCTGATTAGTATGACCGAGGAAAACGGCGTCAACGGCGTTCAGAGTTACTCGGCAAGCTATGATAACGCCAACCGCCTGAGCAGCTACCGTTACCGTGTGTCGTCCAACTGGACTGACGCCCCCGGCGCGCTGCGCACGTTCAGCTATACCTATTCGAATACGGACGGCACGCTTACGGAGCTCAGCGGCCCTGCCGGACGGCAGACATATGCGTATGACGGCTTCAACCGGTTGAGCGGAAAAACCACCTATGCCGCGGGTTCGGCCAACACGGACATCCTGCAAAAGCAGTACACCTACCTTGCGGGTGCAAACGGCGGCACGACGAATCTTGTCAGTAACCTGCGCAACTTGGACGGCAACGGCAATTTGCTCAGCAGCTTCACCTATGGTTATGACAATGTGGGCAACATCGTGTCCATAAGCGGCGGCGGAGAGAACAGAACCTATACCTATGACGCGCAGGGACAGATGCTCACCGAGAAGATCGGGAGCACCACGTATACATACGCCTATGACAGCGCGGGCAATATCCGGAGCAAGACGTCGGGCGGCACGACGAAGAGCTATACGTATGGCGACAGCAGCTGGAAAGACCTGCTGACGAATTATAATGGGCTTGCCATTAACTATGACGGCGTGGGCAACCCCACGAACTGGCGCGGACTCAGCAGCCTGACGTG
Organism: Oscillospiraceae bacterium; assembly: GCA_015068035.1. Classification (GTDB taxonomy): domain Bacteria; phylum Bacillota; class Clostridia; order Oscillospirales; family Oscillospiraceae; genus SIG483. The sequence goes on from SVLI01000009.1 coordinate 86,573, forward strand.
GGAAAGCGGACGTCGGCTGATGTCGGCGACGACGACGTCGGGCACGAACCTGTCCTACACCTACGATATGGACGGGCTGCGCCTGAGCAAGACCGTGGGCAGCACCGAGCATAAGTACGTATGGCAGGGCAGCCGGCTCCTTTCGGAAAGCTGGGGCGACAAGACGCTTGAGTTCTTCTATGACGAGAGCGGCGTTCCTTATGCGTTCAATTACAAAGTCAACAACGACGCTGCGGACAGTGGTTACTACTATTATTATGTGACCAATCTGCAGGGCGACGTGATCGCGATCATGGACGCTTCCGGTACGGTCGTGGCGACGTATCAGTACGATGCATGGGGCAGCCTGATCTCGGCGGAACCGGCTGCAAACAGCATCGGGGCAATCAACCCCCTGCGCTATCGCGGCTATTACTACGACCAGGAAACC
>SVLI01000003.1 GCA_015068035.1 Oscillospiraceae bacterium
ACTACTTCGCGGCTTGATTTTTCGGGTTGGAAAAGGATGAAAAACCTTGCCTGATAACCGAAAACCCTTGAAATACGGGGCTTTTCCGGTTTGTCGTAATTATACCGTAAGGGCACACCTTTGCCACAAGACTGTGCGAATCCGGAATGAACATAAAATTGATCCAAGATATTCTGGGGCACTCCGATATTTCTACAACGATGGATATATACACACATGTTACACAGGAAGCGAGACGCCAAGCTCGAAAGTATATGGAGCAATATTTCAAAACATATTAATAAACTGAATTGGCAACGGGCTTGCTGATTGCATTAATCAGCAAGCCCGCGCTTGATTTAAGAATTTTATGAATCCGATGTACTAGCTAAGAAATTCACGATCTTGTCCAAAAATGGTTGCATACGCCAATAGCTGAGTTTTGCATGCTCAATTTCGAGTTCAATCTGCTTTTTGGCTTCGGTCTCTATGTGTGTCAGGTTTCTTAATGCATATATTCTCTTGATATCTTCAGCATACACGGCATCGATAAATCCGATGCGTACGCAACAATCTACCTTATCGCTAAACGGTATGCTATTTTTTGGCGTTTTTTCATCTTTGTATACGCATGTGTAGATTTGTTCGTCACCGTATTTAATGGTCGTTAAATTAGCCAATGCGCAAATAGGTTTATATGCTTTATGTGTTTGTAGCGTAACAACCTCTTTGTGATCTTTGAACTTATTCCAAAGCAAATGCGTAATTACTGCTTCATAAATGGATGCATACTGCATTACTTGGAATTTTATAAATGAGTGCAATTCATTATCTTGTACATAAAGTGCTTCCATAAGTTTAGACATATACCGGGCGGCATAAAAAGCCCTACCCAGACGTTCTCGTAGTTCAATATCATCTATGAAGATAAACTGTTGAATATGCCAATTTAAATCACCGGGTAAATCTTTTGAACAATACAAGTGAATTTGATCTCGCAAAGTCTTTTCTAGTGACATATGACCGCCTCCTTGCCAGTGCTTCTAAATTAGTTATTGAATTTTATTAGCTAATAATTCTGTGACCTCAAGCTTATATGGGAGAATTCTACTAATGAAGTGCTTTGAGTAACCAATAGATGCTGGTTAGCTTTGGCTTTGATTGTCCGGTTTGTCAGCTCTCGACTCCTCACGCTTGGCAAGGTCCATTCGTATGGGACGAGCATGGGCTCCGTATAAACTCAACAAGAATATGATAAGACTAACGAAATATAAAGAGGTAACGCTGTTGCCAACCTCGGGTTCAAGCAATCCATGACCGTTTAGATTCCGTAAGTTCTCGCCGGCAGGGTCGTCCATAATACTTTGGAAAGTGAAGATTAGATTCTCATCATAACACTCAAGCAGCTTTTCGGACTTGAACAAGCTTGAAAGAGGCTTGTATTCCTCAGATCCGTCATCTTTCAAAAATGTAACGGTATCACCACAAATTTTAACCAGATTCCTAAAAATGTTTTCTGTTTGGGGTAGGAGGAGATGCATTGCCGCATATAGGTTTCCATTAAGAGCCATACAAAGGCCTTGTTGGATTATTTCAGCTCGCTTATCGGGAATAATCGCATTATCACGAACCAAAAAATCTAATGCATCTTCTGTGACCGGTCCGAATTTTTGCATCAACTGGAATGCTATTCTTACGGGAAGAGAATCTACCAATCTCCTTTGCTCAGCAACATATCGCACCATATGCTTTTTTATAGCATCCGGATTTTCGGAATCAGATGAATCTCTGACTGAGGGAAGTTCCAATACTGATTGCCCCTGTTCGTTCAGTAGACTACTTCGGAATAGTGATGTGAAAACATATTTCTCTTGCTTTTCAAGCAGCTCCTTTTTTACATCTTCTATGTGATATATTTTTACAATTCTTCCAAACTGAACAATAGCTTCAGAAAGCGATAAGCCGTCAAATAATTGCTCAACCGCGTCATAGGTAGGCTTTAAATCAATCTCAAATTTATGAAAATGCATGTCTTTTAAAGCAATCTTCTGCCATTCTTCTAGCAATCGCCGTAGTTCTAACAACTTTTCCTGATTTATGCCAGCGTATAAGGTGCATGCTTTTTTGAGCATGAACACTGCTCTAAAATAATCGTTTTTCTGAGCCAGGGATTTCGCCTGAATTTCGTAGTAATTGGCGTACTTACCTTTAAACGCTTTCAGTTCTGCATCTTTCTTCAATCTGCCGTATAGTTTCTCTAGAACAGAGAAAGTTGTGTCAGCAAGGTTTGCGTTGTTGTTGGAAGGGTCCAGATTTTTGCCAGCCAGGATACTAATGATTGAGTCATACTTTGGCAAATCTTCTTTAGGAGCATCCTTTGCTATAAGTCCAAGTAATTTTAGGGAAAGGAACGATGTATCAGAGCCGTTCATTTGCATCAGTTTTTCGTTGATTGTAGCTCGGGTCTGTTTGAAACAATCTGACTTGTTACCCATCATAGACGAAATATGATATGCTGAACGAATTTGATCATAGCAGTCAACCCAATGTTCGGGATTGAACTGCTTTTGGAATTCATCGACATATCCTGCCACAGCTATTTTGCCGTAGATGTTGTCTCTGGTGAGTGACCACACAATATGAGAAAACTTTGTGCGAAGATAAGCAGAACCGGTATGTTGGATTGTATTACGTAGGATATCTAAATCATCTTCTTTAATGTCCTCGGGTGCAAACGACCGGCTTCCATCGTTCCATATTATTAGTGGACCAAATGTGCGCTCCTTTGCCTTATAACACATTGTAGAAGCACCTGCAATAACGTCCAGTATATGAGATTCTGTTTTACTGGGTGCTTTCTCAGATGCTTCCCGGATAAGGGATATCGAGCCGGTATCGTGATCTTTTATTACAGGATCTACGGAAGCAATAACATCAAGAACGTATTGAGGAAAATCCATACTACGGTCCTCCTTTTCTCTATTTTATTTTTGTGCTGTATTCTGCGCTGCAATCAACATTCTTGCTTAATTTGATGGCTAACTTAAGCAAAGATGTCGGGTAGCGGAGATTGGTTAGCAGTCTTGTTAAAGCTGTGACTACACGGTTTGCGTAGAACAGAGAGGTTAATGGTTATACTTTCACATATCTTTGATTTCTGCTATTTGGCTTATCCGGAATGGTCATGCGGATCAGATTGAGTTCGATTGCCGGATGCAGGTAGTTTCTGCGGAAGCCTTCCTTGGATTTCAAACCCAGCTTTTCCATCAGCGCCAAGCTGGAATAGGGAACGTCATATTCCATAGCATCCAGCAGTCGCTTGACATATTCCGAAAGCTGTTCACTATCTTCGCTGAGCTGAACAGAAATATCGTCCAGGATCTTATCAATTTGAGACAGCATAAATACGATAAATGCTGTAGATTCTCCATCAATGTGGCATTTGGCAATTGCGTTATAGTAATCCTCTTGAAATTTTTCTATCTGACTTTCAATGGGGATATATTCGAAAACAGGCTTCCACTTGGAAAGAATTGCGGTATGCCACAACCGTGCCATTCTGCCGTTGCCGTCAGAGAAGGGGTGGATGAAGACAAATTCATAATGGAATACACTACTGAGGATAAGAGGATGTATCGTGGCCTTTGATGCGTTCAGCCATCCAAACAGATCATCCATGAGTTGTTGTACAAACTTTGCCGGTGGCGCCATAAAAATGCATTGATCACCGTTAAAGACACCTTCTTCGCCACGGCGGAATTCACCGGACTCATCTAAAAGGTATTTTGTCATAATGCCGTGGAATGTCTTCAAATCTTTAACACTGAAGGGATTAATTTCGGAGAGCTTTTCGTAGGCAGCGTAAGCATTTTTGACTTCTTGAATTTCTTTCTGCTCACCTAGGACAGTTTTGCCGTTGATAACATCTCTAACTTGTCCTAAGGAGAGGGAATTAGCCTCGATCCGCAGGGAGGAATGAATTGATTTGATCCGGTTGTTTTTACGCAAATGGGGCTTTGATTCCAGATTGGTGGTGGCCGTAATACGGCCAACTTTTTCTGAAATTGACGACACATAGGATAAGATTTCGTTTGTAATTGTGAAAGGGGGCTTGTAGTCTTTCAAAATAACACCTCCAACAACTTGCGTACTATCTTGCGTACTATCTGCCTTTATTATACACCATAGCAGGCAGAAATCAATCTAAAAATGAAAACTAAATTATCAAAATACGAAGGATTTCTAGCACTTAGGCTTGACTTCTTGTCTTACAATAATTATAATGTAAGTGTGTGGAGGTGGCGGTGCAATGAGGACTGGAAGACCAAAGATGGAAAATGCGAAACGGAAGACGATTACGATTCGCTTATCTGAGGATCTTTACAAGAAAATCATTGAATATGCTGCCGAGCACAAATTGTCAAAGACAGATGTTGCCTTGCAAAGCTTGGAAAAGTTTTTATCCAAGGAAAAGTAAGTGCTATGGAATCCTTCTTTATCATTACATAAAGGAGGAAATGACATGGCAAAAACACGTAGAGATGACCGAGGAAGGGTACTTAGGAAGGGAGAGGTTCAGAGAGCTTCCGACAAGCGCTATATGTACACTTACACCGACCCGCTGGGACGGCGCAGGTAAATGATTTGACAGAGCTTCGTGAAAAGGAAAAGAAACTGATAAAGGACCAGATGGACGGCTTAGATCTGTACGTAGCCGGCAAGGCTACGGTCAATGATACTTTTGATCGCTATCTTTCGACCAAGTTTCAGCTGAGGGAAACCACTCGCAGCAATTACGTCTATATGTACGATAAGTATGTTAGAGAAACTTTCGGTAAAAAGAAGATCGCAGAAATCAAGTATTCTCATGTCCTGCAGTTTTATCTTCACCTGCTCAACGAAGAGGAGCTGGCACTCAGCACACTGGATGTTATCAACACTTTACTGCATCCAACGTTTCAACTGGCAGTACGGGATGAGATCATTCGCAAGAATCTCTCTGACGGTGTGATGAAGGAGATCTGCCGAGAGTCTGATAAAACCAGAGGAATGCGCAGAGCGCTGACACTTGAGCAACAGCGGGCATTTATGGGCTATATAGAAAATCACCCGGTTTATTACCATTGGTGGCCCTTGTTCACTGTGTTGTTGGGCACCGGCTGCCGGATTGGTGAGGCTCTTGGATTACGGTGGGATGATCTGGATTTTGAAAACCGAGTCATCCATATCAACCATAGCATGGTATATTACCCGGTGGGCGAATCCCGAACCTCTGTACAGAAAATCTCTAAACCGAAGACCGAGGCTGGCATTCGAACAGTTCCAATGCTTGACATGGTATACGATGCCTTTATGTTCGAACGAGAAGAACAAGAAGAGAGCGGTTTCAACCAAACCGTCATTGATGGAACGAGCGGTTTTGTTTTTGTGAATCGGAACGGTGGCGTGCCTAATCCACAGACCATCAACCGGACGATCAAGCGAATCGCCCATAACTACAATTCGGAAGAGGTTGTTAAGGCTAAAAAAGAGCACCGTGAACCGATTATTCTTCCTGACTTCTCTTGCCATCATCTCAGGCATACCTTCTGTACCAGGCTTTGTGAACACGAAACCAATCTGAAAGTGATTCAGGCAATCATGGGTCATCGTAACATTGAAACTACGATGGACGTGTATGCAGAAGCCACAGAACGCAAGAAGCAACAAACCTTTGAAAACCTGTCGAAACTGGATATCTTCTAAGAAGGGTTCTCAGTGCGTAGGTCTGACAACAAAATCCTGAAATGACAATATGTTGACAACAAAGTTTGCTATCTCCCTGATGCAATATGATGCGATATGACAAAGGGGAAATGCAGCAAAAGACGGATATGAGCGAATATGATGCAATATGATAAGGCTTCAGGACATTTCCCCACGATGAAACCGCTTGATTAAAACAGTTAAAGGACTATGGCAAACTGCCATAGTCCTTTTTGCTTGCCGAAATATTGCCGTCAAACGCTATCTAAATAACTGCCTGGCTTGCAATTCTGCTCTTGCAATGATACGCAAGCGGTCTTCCGCGTAGGCAAAGAATGTTTTAAGAGCTTCGCAGTAATGATTATGCAGAGGGCCGGAGCGCTCCCAGTCATTTTTGCATCCGCCGTTACACAGCTTGCTCCAACGGCAGGAGCCACACTCTGCTGGTTTTTCCTGTCCCCATTGGAGGAAATCTTTGGCCTGACGGCTATCTGCCATGTCTGCCAATGTGTTTTCTCCGAGTTTTCCCATCTTCCAACGGTCCAGCACGAAGAAGTCACAGGGATAGACAGAACCATCACCCTCCACGACATAATAAACGCCGCATCGCCCGCAGGTGGAGCAGGTGGTTCCTTTGCTGCAGCCTATGAGAATGTTGACGTAGTCATCAAACAGCCGGATGCTGTGATAATTATCCTTGGACCAATCATCGTACCAAAAATCAAAGAGCCTGCATAGAAACTGTCCGTAAGCTTTTGGGGTGAGGGAGAAGGGCATGCTGCCGCGCTCTTCGTCGATGGGATCCAAACAGGGAATAAACTGCATATATTCCACGCCCAGGTTTTTCAGTTCCCGATAGGCTTTTTCCGGGTGTTTTGCACATTGTCCGGTCACAACGCAAAGCGCATTTGTCCGGACACCTGCCCGATTGAGCATTTTGAAAGCATTGCTTACGGTTTTCCATGTATCTTTTCCCTGCGCATCCACCCGGTAATGGTTGTGCAGATCTTTGTAGCCGTCGATGGAAATGCCAACGAGAAAATCATGCTGCTTGAGAAAGGATACCCATTGGTCATCCATGAGCGTACCGTTTACCTGAATGGAATAGCTGACCGTCACATTTTTCGGTTTCTGCCGGTTGGCCTTATTCACGAAATCCACGAAGAACGGGAGACCCGCAACAGTCGGCTCTCCGCCCTGGAATGCAAAGTGAATGCTGCCGTTTGCTTCGATATTGGTAAAGGCTTCAATCAGCAGCAAATCAACAGTTTCCGGCTGCATCATGCCCATGTTGCCGACAGATCGGTTTTGCGCAATATCAGCATAGAAGCAGTAGCGGCAGCGCAAATTGCAGGCGCTGGAGGCCGGTTTAATCAGAAACTGAAGCTCCTTCATGTGTGACTCCCTTCTTCGGCTACTTTATCAGATGGAATATATCGGGTGCAAAGCTGTCAACTCCGGATAGCAGATCCTCTGCCGGCGGTTCCGGCATCCCGGCATAAGCCGCCTCGAACCCGCCGGGGATATCATTGGCAATGGGATTTGTTCAAACGATAATCCTGTATTTGTAGTGTTCCGTTTGTTGACAATTGAACATGATATCGTATAATGTTGTTGGTTGAATATATTGCAGATGATGGCCACATTATAGTCAAAATCGTAATATAAAGCTAAAAATATGTCAACACTTGTCCGATCATGAACAAGTGAAGAGGGAGAGAAAATATGTCCGTTTTGGAATCTCTGGTGTTCCTTGCGGCAAGCTTTTTGGCTTCCGCAGTCGGTGCCATCTGCGGCATTGGCGGCGGTGTGATTGTGAAGCCCACACTGGAACTGTTCGGTTGGGTTAGTGCGCCTACCATTAGCTTCCTGTCCGGAACCATGGTGCTCGCCATGAGCTGTTACTCCGTGACCAAGTCGCTGCGGGCAAAGGAAAAAGCGGTGGATATGAAAATCGGTACACCCCTTGCAATTGGCGCGGCCATTGGCGGTGTGGCGGGTAAGGTGATCTTCAACCTAATTCGCAGCCAGTCCGGAAATCCGGATACAGTGGGTGCTGTGCAGTCCGTTTGCCTGATGATTGTGACCATCGGTACGCTCATCTATAACCTGAAAAAAAGCGGCATTAAAACTTATCAGGTTACAAATGCTATTGCATGTGTCTGTATCGGGCTTGTGCTTGGCATAATGTCCAGCTTTCTGGGTATTGGCGGCGGGCCCATCAATCTGGTGGTGCTGAGCTTTTTCTTCAGCTTGGATACCAAAACTGCCGCTGCGAACAGTCTGTACATCATTCTTTTCAGTCAGTTCGCAAGTCTGCTGTTTACACTTTTTGGGAAAACCGTGCCTGAATTTGAATGGCTTACTTTGATTTGCATGATTGTCGGCGGCATCGTTGGCGGCATGGTCGGACGCAAGTGCAGCGCAAAGATGAATAACGCCGGCGTGGACAAGCTTTTGGCCGGCTTGATGGTTGTTATTATTTTCATGAGTGCCTACAATGCGTGGCGCTATGCGATGTAGGCAAATATACATAGGAGGAACAGCATGAGCAAGAAGCCGAATATCATTATGATTCTGACCGATGATCTGGGCTACGGAGATATTTCCTGCCTGAATCCCCGGTCGCAGATCCACACTGAAAACATTGACCGTGTGGCAAGCGAGGGACTCCGCATGACGGATTGCCATTCATCCAGCGCTTTGTGCACGCCTTCCCGGTATGCATTGATGACTGGCCGCTACAACTGGCGCAGCAGACTGAAAATGATGGTGCTTCCCGGTCATTCCTCTCATCTGATTGAAAACGGCAGAGAGACCATTGCCTCTCTGCTGCAGAAGAGCGGATACCAAACTGCTGTTGTCGGCAAGTGGCATTTAGGCATGGACTGGCAGACAAAAGATGGCTATGAATTGCCCCTGACATATGCGGACAAGACGGCTGCGGCGGATCTGATGATGGGCGGCATTGACTTTACGGCCCCCATCAAAAACGGCCCCAACGCACGCGGTTTTGATTATTATTACGGTATGCCCGCAAGCCTGGATCAGCCGCCATTTATTCACGTTGAAAATGACCGCGCCATCACCCAGCCTGTAGAGATGATCGGCAAGAAGAAGCTGGACCGCACCACCGCAGCTGACCAGTTTGACGTGGAATACGGCCCTGCAGAAGCCGGTTACGACCCCAGTAAGATGGGCCCCGAAATGGACGAAAAGGTTTTGGAACTGGTTGACAAGTACGCAGACGGGGACAAACCCTTCTTTATCTATTATCCCACGCTGGCGGTTCATGGCCCGCTGGTTCCCAGTGAGGAGTATAAGGGTAAGTCCGGCCTGAACGCTTATGCGGACTTTGTGCTGCAGGTGGACGGTTTTGTTGGCAGGCTGGATAAGCTGCTCCACGACAAGGGCATTGCAGACGATACCATTTTGATCTTCACCTCTGATAATGGTTGCAGCCCTGTGGCCGATTATCCCACGCTGGTTTCCAAGGGGCACAATCCGAGCTATATCTATCGCGGCTGGAAGGGTGATATCTGGGAGGGCGGCCACCGCATTCCCTTTATTGTCCGTTGGCCGGGTAAGATTCCTGCCGGCAGCAGTTGCGATGCGCTGGCCTGCCTGGTGGATATGTTCGCAACGGTGGCGGAAATCACCGGAACGGAATATGCGGATAATGCGGGCGAGGATTCTGTTTCCATGCTGCCCCTGTGGAAGGGCGAAGCAGAAAAGACTCGTGAGGATCTTGTCCATCACGCCTCCTATGGTGGATTCTCTCTGCGTAAGGGAGAGTGGAAGATGTGCTTCTGCCACGATTCCAATGGCGTGCGGCCTCGTTTTCCCCGGAAAGAGGATGAGCCTCCGTATCAGCTTTACCACATGAACGGCGATATTACCGAACAGTATAATCTGTACGGCCGACATCCTGAAGTGGAGCAGGATCTGCTCGCTACACTTTCCAAATATGTCCGGGAAGGCCGTTCCACTCCCGGCGCCCCGCAGGAAAACACCCCGAATCCCATTTGGCCCGGGCTTGAATTCATGGACTAAGTTTATAAAGGCCAATATACAAAAAAGGCGCTGTTGCAATCTGCAACAGCGCCTTTTTGACATTCGCACACAGATAACGAAAAACTGTAACGCTGATCTCGGATAGGGGAGAGCCAGACTTGGACACAAAGCTGGCGGCAAAGCTGCTGATAGGGCTTTGCCTCATGGGGCGGATAATCATATTTTATCCGATCTGTTCCAATAAAGCATTTTGATTTGGGCAAATTAAGAACATTGATACCGGCGATAGAAAACGGTGCTGTGGGATCGCGTTGAATAACCGCAAAGAATGTCGGATGCTGGAAAATTTATGTTGATTTTGTCGGTTATTATGATAGAATACGAATTAAGTTATCTATTGGCTGTTTCCGTGAATACAGCGGAGGACAGAATCATGGCAGGCTTTGCTTCGTGCTACCTAACATCTACCGGATAACTATAGAAAGTATTATTGGAGGTATTCGATGAAGATGTCTAAATGTACTACGGCGCTCTTGCTTTGCGTTCTGGTTCTGTGTATGCTGCTGAGTGGCTGTGGCGCGAATGATGAGCCGGCTACGCCGACTCCCGTGCCCACGGAAGAAATTGTGGAACCCGACGCAACTGTAATTGCAAAAGATGCCTATAACGGAAGCGAGATCGAGGAATTCACTCTGGATGAGATCGTGAAGACCATTGAAGAAAATGCGTTCGCCAACTGCCATAATCTCGAGCGCTTCTATTGTTCTTCCAAAGACTTGTCCATCCACGAGAATGCTTTCTCCGGCTGCGAAAATGTTGTGTTTTACTGCTATCTGGACAGCTCGATTGATCTGTTCGCAAGAGAGCATGGCTTTGCACGCGTTTATTACGATGCATTTTCCATCGAGTGCGATACGGTGAATAATGGCTGCGCGGGCTTGCCCATTACCTGGACCGCTGTTGATGTGATGCCGGGGCAGGAGATTGAAAACGAATTTGTGTATACCGTGCTCATGAATGATGAAGTGGTATTCACCTCTGAGCCGACTACGGAGAGCAGCTTTAGCTATACCCCTGCGGAAAGCGGCGTTTGCGCCATCACTGTAGAGATCAAAAATGATTTGACGCAGTCCTCCGTTACCAGCGAGGCTGTTCCTGTTGCAGAAAAGCTGATCATGGGCTATTACGAGCAGGATGATAATCCCGAGGGACTTGAGCCCATCGAATGGCGGATTCTTTCGGTTGAGGACGGAAAGGCCTTCGTCATTTCCGAGAAGCTTCTCGACAGAGGTTCTTATTTCAATCCGGAATGGATCAAGTATAAATACACCTATTGGGCTCATTCCTGCATTGCAGCCTACAATTATATCAACTATTGGGGCAGCGCGCCGGAGGATCCTTCGCGAATGATGACCGGACTGACGGAGGATTCTGTTCCGCTGGAATGGTTTGGCGAACGCGGTCCGGAAACCGAGCTGTTCTATCTCCATGCCAGATACTGGTGCAACGACGTTTTCTATAAAGATGCCTTCTCCGACGAAGAGCGTGAACGGATCCTCCTGTCCGACATTGTCAATCATGACAACTACACCTATAACATCGACGGCGGTGAGGACACGCAGGATTATGTTTTCTTCCTGAGTCATGATGAGCTTGTAACCTATTTGCCCACCAACGAGGATCGAATTGCAGAGTTCACGACTTATGCCGGCAACATTCCTGTGGAATACGGCGGACCCGGCGTGTTCTGGTGGCTTCGTACTCCCGGCAGAGGCCGTTACAATGCGATGTATATCTACGGCGCGTCCGGTGTCATTGATGTCTATGGATCCGATGTTGGCCATAACATGGTGGGATATCGCCCGGCCATGTGGATTACCATCGGCGGCTAAGCGCAATTGAATATTGTCAGATAAATTGGAGCTGCCATTCATGTGAATCATGATTGGCAGCTTCTCTTGAAATGGAGGCGCCAGAATGAAGAATAAACGATTTGCACGCATATTCACCGCTTTGCTGTGTGCCGTGTTGGTGGTGATGGTGTTTCCGATTACCGCAAGTGCCGACACGGGACCGAAGCCATCAGTGCGGATCACGTTTGAAAACCTTGGTGAAGAACTGTGCTACGGTACACTGCTTTCAAGCAGGGAAAGCACCGGCCCGGCCTCTGCGTGGAACGGAAACGAGGAAGACGCCCGGCATAATGAGAATCCAAACGGGCAGTATGACTGGCAGAATTTTGGTTATGACGTGTGGAAGGCCTTTGTTGATTACGCAGAAAACGATGACTTCTATTTTCTGCAGGAGGCATGGCAGGTCAATATCACCAAAGAGCTTGCGTGGACATATTATCCGCCTGAAGAATTTAAAATCCTGCTATATTTTCCCGAAAGTGGGGAATATGCCGTCAGTGATGTATACGAAAGCTATGCTTTCGACAGCTATTTCACCGTGAATATGGATGGGGCAACACTTTTTGCGCACTACAATGAGGATTTGAGTTCCGATGAGCGCATAAATGCCCATAAGTCCTACAACTACGGCGTGGAGATTATGGCGCTCATAGCACGAATTGTGATTACCATTATCATCGAAATGCTGATTGCTTTGCTCTTCGGTTATCGGGAGAAAAAACAGCTGCTTTTGCTTGTTGGCATGAATTCGGGAACACAGATCATTCTCAATGTGCTCCTGAATATCATTCACTACAATTCCGGTCGAACTGCATTCGTGCTTTGTTATATTCTCTTTGAAATTATTGTCGTCATTATCGAAGCGGTTCTCCTGCTGGTCTTCCTGAACAAGGTAAGCGTTAAACCTAAAAAGCGTTGGCTGATGATCGTCTACGTTATCATTGCCAATGTGGTATCTTTTTGGTCGGGATTGTGCCTTGCAAATTGGCTGCCCGGAATTTTCTGAGGATGAAAATGGAAGAATAATTAATTTTTAACATACAGAAATCCACAAATATCTCAGAGCGTTATTGTATTTGAGATAACTGCTTGCAAAAAAAAGGCGCTGTTGCAATCTGCAACAGCGCCTTTTCATTTGACCTTTGAATCAATATCAAAAGGGTTTGAGTTCAGGCGATTTTAGAAGCGGCCAACGAGGTTTGCCATGGTCCAGCCTTCTCCGGTGGCAGCCATGATGTTGCGCGGCGCGCGGCAGTCGCCGGCCTGATAGAACTCGCCGGCAAAGGAGGAGAGTGCGTCCACCTCGTCCCAAAGCGGCTCAACGCCGAGAGCGAGCACAACCGTGTCTGCGGCGAAGAACTTTTCGCCGTCGGGCGTGTCGCAGAGAACGCCGTCCGCCTTGATCTCTTTCGCCTTGGTGTTCACAACGATCTCAAGACCGACCCTGGTGACCTTTGAAGCGGCGTTGCCGGCGCTTCCGCTCTCTTTTGCTTCGATCAGGCTGATGTCAACGCCCTTTTCCTTCAGCCAGATGCCCAGCTCGATGCCGGAACGTCCTGCACCGATCACGAGCGCCTTGCCCTTGACCAGATCGGGGTTGGCGAAAGCATCTTCAACGCTCACGACGTTCGCCCCGTCAATGCCGGGGATGTTGGGACGGATGGGCTTGCCGCCGATGGCAACGATCAGCGCATCGGGGTTGATCTCGCCCACAAGGGCGGGGGTTACGGGCGTGTTGAGGCGAACATCAACGCCAAGCTTTTCGAGCATGTACTTCTGGCGCTCAATGTGCTCGCCGATACGGGTTTTGAAGTAAACCCCAGTCTCGCAGAGCAGAACACCGCCGAGCTCGCCGGCCTTTTCGCACAGCGTGACCTCGTGCCCGTTCTGCGCCGCGGTGATGGCAGCTTCCATGCCGGCCATACCGCCGCCGGCAACAAGAACATGCTTGCGGGGAACGCTGTGCAGGCTCAGAACCTCGCGCTCCTTGCCGGATTCGGGGTTGATGGCGCAGTACAAACGGCCTCTGGAGTACATAGAGGTGATGCAGTTAAAGCAGCGCAGGCACTTTCTGACTTCCTTTTCACGACCGGTTCTGAGCTTGACGGGCAGGTCGGGATCGCAAATGAGGCCGCGGGCCATCTCCACGACGTCGGCCTTGCCGGAAGCGATGATCTCTTCCAGTTCATCGGGATCGGACAGACCGCCGACAGTGGCAACGGGGGTGCTGACGTGTTTTTTGATCTCGGCAGCCAGCCAGACGTTGCAGCCACCATCCTTGAAGATGCCGGGATGTGTCCATTCGCTGCTGTAGTTGGTGCCATAGGGGTTACCGGCGGAGACATGGATCAGGTCGGCGTGGCCGTCGAGCTGCTTTGCAAACTCAATGCCGCCCTCAACGCCGTAGCCGCCGTCGAAGAGCTCTGCACCGGAGATGCGGACCTCAACGGGGAAGCCCTTGCCGCAGCGCTCGTGGATCCTGTCAACAATGGTAACGGTCAGACGGGCGCGGTTCTCGGCGCTGCCGCCCCACTTGTCGGTGCGCTGGTTGAAGAAGGGGGAGAAGAACTGGTTAAGCAGCCAGCCGTGGCCCGCATGCAGCATGACCATGCCGAAACCACGGTCCTTGGCATACGCGGCGGCCTCAACGAACTCTTCGATGACCTGCTCAATCTGCTCCTCGGTCATGGCGCGGCGCAGGATCTCGGGATTGAGGGGGGCACGGCCATCGCTGGGTCCAAGCTGGAACAGGCCCTGCTTCAAACTGGCAGCGCCGAAGTGCTGCAGCTCAGCAGTGGCGATGGCACCGTTGCGGGAGATGGCGTCGGTCAGCTTGGAAAGACCGTTATAGTTATGTACGCGGTCCTTCATGCGGATGAGCTCATATCTGCTTTCTCCGGCGTCGTAGTCCATAACAGCGCACTCGCCCACGTTGATGGAGGCGGCGCCGCCCTTCGCCTTGCGCTCCCAGTAAGAAATGTAGTCAAAACCGGGGGCTTTGGTGACAGAGTCAAGGTCGAGCAGACCGGCAGGGGCAGAGAAAATACGGTTGCGGAAATAGGTGTTGCCCAGCTTGATGGGCTTGAAAAGATTGGGATAACGTTCAATTGTGTTCATTTGGTTCACCTTTCTTTGCCGCGAAGCATATGCGTCCCGGCAATATATTTTCAACAATTGAGCACTTGCCGCAGAAGCGCCGGCATCGTGTTGACATGTATTCTATCAAGTTAATTGCAATATGTAAATCTATTTTGCGCTTTACAGAGCAAAAAAGTGAGAAATTGGATTCTCCCGCCAGCTTTTGCAGTATTTCATAACAGACAAATATTATGAAATACTTTTCCTGTTGTGTAATTTCCCGTTTTGTCTTATAATTACAATGCTTCCTGTAATTGTTTGAGTCGATAAATATGACAGAAAGCGGTTTGCGCTGATAGTCATTTGCGGTAAGACGTGAAGAAAAGAGGTCGTTCTTTCATGGGAAGAACAAAGAAAAACAAAAAATCGAGCGTTTTGCTGACGGTATTGATCATTATTTTTCTTGCGATCGGCATCTTCAGCGCCGTTAAGATTGTTAAAATTGTTGCGGAATACAAGCAGGGAAGCAATGCCTATGACGGTCTTGGAAGCTACATTCAGGTTTCCGAGCCGACGGAAAAACCCGAGCCGACAAATAATCCGGCCCAAGAATCTACAGATAAAGAGGACGCGCCACCTGAACCGACTGAGCCGCCCGTGGACTGGCCTGTGGTTGATTTTGAAGGGCTTTTGGAGATCAACAGCGATTGCGTCGGCTGGATTATGATCGAGGATACAGCGGTCAACTATCCCGTTGTGCAAGGGGAGGATAATAACCGTTATCTGAATCGGTTGTTTGATGGTACATGGAATATTGTCGGCAGCATTTTCCTTGATTACAGAGTGGAAGCTGATTTTTCTTGCCGGAACAGCCCGATCTATGGCCACAGAATGAACGATGGTTCGATGTTTGCGGATCTTCTCCATTATAGGGAGCAGGAATACTACGATCTTCATCCCACCGGTTATTTGCTGACGCCGGGGAAGAATTATCAGATCGAGTTTTTTGCAGGTGTTCTTGAACCTACGGATGGCAGCGCATGGGACTACGAGTTTGATTCGGATGGGGAATTTGAGGACTGGATTCAAGCTGCAAAGGAAAAATCCTGCTTTGAAAGCGATGTGAACCCGGAAGTGACGGACAAGATCGTCACGCTTTCTACCTGTACGAGAGAGTCCGGCTATGTGAGGCTTGTCTTGTATGGTCGCCTGAAGTAATATGGATATAGAAACACCGAGATTGATACAATTTAATTATTCCTCCGCCGATTTTGCCGCTTGAGGGGTAAGTTGGCGTTTGAGGGGTAAGTTGTGGAAGTCGGGGCGTCCCGGCTGTTTTTTCAGTAGAAATGTTCATACATCGTCAGTATAATAGACGACGAGAAGTCTGTTTTTTCAGAGGTACTTATGGAAATCAGTAAAGTCGAATTGGACTCAAAAATCGAATCCTTCATAGAAGCAGAACAGGAAAAATATGAAACGAACAATGGGATATCCTGTAATTACACACCGTTTTGCTTTGTGGCAAAGCATGGTGATGAGATGATCGGTGCTGTTTCGGGTGCCAGCTTCTTTTCTGAAGTATATATCGATGAACTGGTCGTTAAGGATGGATATAGAAGGAAAAGCGTCGGAAGGCAGTTGATCAGAGCAGTTGAAGAATACTTTGGCGGTCAGGGATTCAATAACATAAATCTCTGTACAAATGGATTTCAGGCATCAGGTTTCTACGAAAAATGTGGATTTGAACTTGAGTTTGTAAGGGAAAATAAAACAGATCCCAGACTGAACAAGTACTTTTACATCGAATATCTGGATTAACAAATCCCAGTATATCGAGGTAACCGCCATGAAGCAAATCACGAACAAAGAATATGAAGAGTGGCAGAAATACAAAGCGGAGAAAGCAAAGGCCACATCCTTCTGCCGGATACAGTCTGGTTCATCTGCGAGGCAAACGGATATGACGCAGAAAAGATCGGTCAGCACTTCCTTGAAATTCTCCCGAAGATCTGTCCACCTGAGGAGAGATAATCTCTGTGCAGAAAAAATGATTGGAGAGAATAATGGGACATATATAATTCTTACTAAAGTTTGGAGAAGAATCGCACCTAAAGGAATTTGCCAAAGGAAGTTTATATTGCTCAAACGCAGAGACTTTTTGGGGAATTGAAGGCAAGCAAAAGATAAAAGGACAAGGGGATATACTCGAAGCTGGATCGAGGATTTTTTCTCAAAATATGACAATGCAATCTCTCGACACCGGTTCAATTACTTCTTTTTACATGAGCGGAAATATTCTTGTTCATATTGAGCCAGCAAAGCATATACCCGTTTTTTGCCTTTTTGCCGTTTATGAAGATGACTGTGAGATATCCAACTAAGGATATTAGAGAGGGAGATGACAATGCTGAAATCAGCGATGCCGATTGGCGACCATATGGTTTTGCAGCGTGAGCAGGAAATCCTGCTCTGGGGCAGCTATGACGGGACGGAGGACGTTATTCTTCGTTTTCACGGCGCGGAAGTAAAGGCCAAGTGCGACGGAGAGAAGTGGCAGGCGGTTTTTCCGCCGATGCCCGCTTCCGGAGGAGAGTCGCTTTCGATCACCGCGGGCGAGGAAACGCTGACGTTTGCTGATGTGGCGGTCGGCGAGGTTTGGGTAGCCGGCGGACAGTCCAATATGGAGTTTCCCATGTTTTATGACGCGGATTATTCTGCAGAGCTTGGGATCTGCGAAAATCCGGATATCCGCTTTTTTGATATGCCGGAGTTCGTGCTCAAAGAGCAGCTTTCCGAGCGGGACTACAGCCGCTTTGGCTTTTGGCGGCCCTGCACGCCGGAGAATCTGGGGCCGTATTCGGCGGTCGGGTACTATTTTGCGAAGGAAATCTATGCTTCTTTGCAAGTTCCCGTCGGCATCCTCGGCTGCAACTGGGGAGGAACGCCCGCGTGTTCCTGGATTCGTGAGGACTATCTGGAGCGCGAGCACGTGCGGGTCTGGCTGGATGAATACATAGAGCAGACAAAGGATCTCGATCTGGAAGCCTATGAAAAGCTGGTGAAGTCAAGCCCTGGCTATTACAGGGATAACCATCTTGAAGACCCGGTGACTGCAAGGATGCTCACTTATAAAACCGAGGATGAGCAGCGCGAATATGATCGCAAGGTGACGGAGATGATGACGGCAAGCGGTGCAGACCTTTTGCCTCCCGTGGGGCCGCTGTCCGACCATGCACCAGGCAGACTGTATCACAGCATGCTCTCCGAGATCATTGGTTATGGCATGCGCGGCGCCATCTGGTATCAGGGCGAATCGGACGAGTTCCATCCGGATATCTATGCGCAGACGATGGAGGCGCTTGTTGATTGCTGGCGTGACGCATGGGGAAAGAAATTCCCGTTCCTTTATGTGCAGCTTGCGCCCTTTGACCATTGGATGCACTGCACGGGTGAGCAGTACCCGATTCTGCGGCAGCAGCAGGATCTGTTCTCGCAGACGGGTGAGAATGTCTATATGGCGAGCATTATGGACAGTGGACTTGCATGGGATATCCATCCGAAGAAGAAGCGGCCGGTCGGAACGAGGCTTGGTCTGCTTGCCAGAAACAAAGTCTACGGAGATGCTGTGCTCGCGGACGCACCCGGCGCAGTCTCTGCCACTTGGGAGAACGGTCGGATTCGCGTTGCGATGGCAAATGTGGGTGACGGCTTGACGCTTCGCGGGGATGAAATCCGCGATCTGCAGGTTTTTGTTGACGGCAGGGAGATTGACGGTTTTGAAGCGGTTGTGGAAGGAGATTGCATACTGCTTGGCGGGCCTTCGTTGACGGGGGCAAGGGGCAGCGTAGTGGAGATCCGTTTGGCGTGGAAGCCCTATGCGAAAGTCAATCTCTATAACAGCGCGGGACTGCCGGCAAAGCCGTTCCGTTTGACAACAGTGTAATCGAAAATTATATATTGGCTCAGAGGAAAGGGGAATGGATTATGATTGACGCATTCAAGGAATTTCCGCATCTTCTCGCCCCCATAAAAATCGGGGATGTGATTTATCGAAACCGCATGTTCTGCGCGCCCACCGGGCATACGGACGATATCGCGCCCGGACAGCCCAGCGTGGACGGGCTTATGTCCTTTGAACGCATCGCCATTGGCGGCGCTGCTACCGTGGCAGAGGGCGAAGTGATCATCGACCACACGGAGTTCACCAAAACATCCTGGCCGCGGGACATTGTGAACCGGCAGAACTTCAACTATGCGCGCATGGCGGACGTGGTGAAGCGTCACGGTGCGGTGCCCACGATGGAGCTCTGCTTCAGCGGCTCCGGCCCCAGCAAGCCCTCCCTGGGCATGTTCAAGGCCGAAGGACGGACGCTGGAAGGACCCTGTGATATGGAAAAGAATCAGGACGGCTTTCCGGTGAAGGCCATGACGGAGGAACGAATTCTGGAGGTTATCCGGGACTTCGGCCTCGGCGCGCTGGCCGCAAAGCGTGCAGGATTTCCCATGGTTTCCATCCACGCCGCGCACTCGCGCGCGTTCCAGCACTGGTTCAGCCCGCAGGAGAACCGGCGCACAGACAAATGGGGCGGTGACAGCGCGGAAAACCGCTGCCGCTTCGCAGTGATGGCCATTGACGAGATCCATCGCGTCTGCGGTCGGGGCTTTCCTGTGGAGATCCGCATCAGCGGCACGGAGATCGTGCCGGACGGTTATGGCATCGACGAGGGCTGCCGCATTGCCGAGCAGCTGGATGGCCATGCGGACATCATCAGCGTTTCCGTCAGCGCGATGGATACGCTGCATCCGGAGTCTTTCTCCCGCACGCATCTGAGCATGTTCTATGAAGAGGGCCATCATGCGGATATCGCGGCCGAAATTAAAAAACACGTCAAGCATTCCCTCGTAGGTATTGCGGGCGGCTTCAGCAATCCATGGGTTATGGAGGAAGTGCTTGCCTCCGGCAAGGCGGACATCATCTATATGGCGCGGCAGCTCAACTGCGACCCGGATCTTCCCAACAAGGTGAGAACGGGTAGGGTGGAGGAGATTCGCCGCTGCATGCGCTGCCTGAGCTGCTTTAGCACAACGGTTGGCAAGGGAGATATGCTCTGCTCCCTCAATCCGGAGGCGCAGCGAAATCGCGAGAATTACTACGCTTTACCCGCAGCGCGCAAAATGCGCGTGCTCGTGGTTGGCGGCGGTGTGGCGGGCATGCAGGCGGCCGTCACGGCTGCCGAACAGGGACACGAGGTCATTCTCTGCGAAAAGAGCGGAGAGCTGGGCGGAGCGATCCTCTGCGAAAAGAATGTTCCGTTCAAGGAAAATCTGCACCTCTATATCGAGCAGCAAAAAGCAAAGCTTCATAAACTCGGCGTCGATGTGCGTCTTAACACAGAGCTGACGCGCGATGATGCGCTTGCTCTGAAGCCGGAAGCGATCATTTGCGCCATCGGCGCACAGACTGTCAAGCCGCCCATCCCGGGGCTGGATGCAGAACATGTGCATTCCGCTGTGGAGGTGTTTCGCAATCCGGAGCTTGCCGTAGGCAAGACCTTGATCCTGGGCGCGGGACTGGCGGGCTCGGAGCTTGCGATCTATCTGAGCATCCTCGGCAAGGAGGCAGAGCTTGTCGAGATGGGACCTGCCATCAACGACGGAGGCAACAACTGCCACGGGCGCGCGGTTCTGGATATGATTCTGCAGCACAAAATCCCCATGCATCTGAAGACGCGCGCGCTGGAGATCACAGCGGATGGCGTCCGCTGTGAAGGGCCGGAGGGCGAGGTTTTCTACAAGGCCGATACGGTGGTGTATGCTGCCGGCTCGATTGCAAAATCAGAAGAAGCCATGGCTTTCTACGACGCTGCACCGACCTTCTGCATGGTTGGAGACTGCGAGGAGAGCTCGACAATCCTTAACGCCACCGGAACGGCCTATACGGCGGCGCGCTATCTCGGGCGTTACGACCACTGAGAAATAGGAAAAATAAGAAAACCGGACAGTCTTTGAGGCTGTCCGGTTTTGTGTTTCCTTAAATGCCGCTGCAATCATTCCGGAATGATCGCGGCAAAGTCGCCGCGAGTGAGCGCAATTTCGCCTTTGAGCTCGCGCTGTTCTGCCCAATAGCCGTCACATGGCTGGTCGAGCTTCACACCCTCCGCGATCATGACTTTGCGCACTTCTTTTCCATCCACATCGCGCGGGCGCTTGTTGTCGCGCAGTGCAAGATAAGCGGCAATGCCCGCAGCGTGGCCTGTGCCCATCGCGGGGCCGATGATGCGCATTGCGCCGCAAGCGTGAAATTCTGCGCTGCAGCAGCGCCCAACGGCCAAAAGATTGTCAACGCCACGAGGCAGGAGGCTGCGGTAGGGGATTTCGCAGTAATCGCGCGGATCGCAGCGCGCCTCAATGCCTTCGGGCACGCCAAAGGGATGCATCTCTGCCGGGTCTTCTCCCTGCAGCGTGATTGCGCTCCCTCCGGGTGCGTTCATATGGATGTGGCGCATGAAGACAAGATTGTCGCTGGTCGGGTGATGCGTATCAAGAAAGTCCGGGAAGCGGGCGATGCCGTCTTCAAACTTGCTTCCACAAACAAGGTCGGAGGATTTGAGCATGTACTCACCGAAGATTCGTCTGGAATCCCGGACGCCGGGCAGATTGCCGGTGCCGACAAGGCGGACGTTTTCAAAACCGGGAACGCACTCGCGCAGGAAACGGTGGAAGCCCTGCATGAGTTTGTGCTGCTCGAGGATCTGACGGGTGATGTCCTCACAGTCCGTGTTGTGGCAGAAATAACTGTGGAAAGAGAAGGTGACGAAGTCCGCGCAGTCCATGGGCGTGTTCGGGATCAAAACACGGAAAAAGCCGCTCATACGGTTGCAGACGTGGCGCACCAGCTTTCCCTCGTCAATCCATTTTTGCTCTAATTCATAGATCAGCGGAAGCGGCTGCTTCACGCCGTTTTTGATTTGCGCCTCCTTGTGCGCCTCCTCGGCGGCGAGATAGACTTCGAGATTCGCTCCGGACCAGCGCGAGCCGAGCGTGGTGGACAGATTGAGTCCGCCGAAATCCACACCGCCCACCTCATAGGGAACACCGGCCATGGCAGACAAATCCGCATCGCCTGTGCTGTCGATAAAGAGGCTTGCCGAAATGCTCATCCAGCCGCCCTTGGTGTGGAACAACGCTTTTTTGATATTTGCGCCGTCCATCTCCACGTCCACGCAGGTGGCATCATAGAGAATGCGTGCCCCGGCAGCCGTGACCATGTCTTCCAGAACAAACTTTCCGTATTCCGGTTCAAAGGACGGGTTTCGATAATAATCCTTGTCCGGATAAAACTTTTTGAGCTGTCCGACCTCGTCGAGGCGCTTTGTGAATTCAAGGCACACGCCCTCAATCTCGCCTGCGATCTGAGGAACATAGCCGTTCGTGGCAAGTCCGCCAAGCGAAACGCCTTTTTCCACGAGGATGACATGCAGGCCGTGGCGTGCAGCAACGATGGCCGCAGCGCTGCCACCCACACCGCCGCCGACGATACACAGATCGCAGAATAATTCCTTTTTGATGTTTTGCATCTCTCTAATCTCCCGGTTTTGTTATGAAATCGAGCTTAAGCAAGAATGTGCAAGAAGTGTTTTTAGCGCGAAGCACCTGAATCGCTATACAGAGGCTGTTTGTTATTCGCGAAATCCGTTTGGATTTTTCTGCAGCCATGTCCAGGTGTCGCGGCACATGTCTGATAGGGTTCGCTCAGCTTTCCAGCCAAGAACCTCGTTGGCTCTGGATGGATCTGCGTAATACTCATCAATATCGCCTGCGCGGCGGCCGTCGATGACATAGGGAATCTTAACGCCGTTGGTGTTTTCAAAAGCGTCCACAATCTCCAGCACACTATAACCGCAGCCGGTGCCGAGATTGAAA
Organism: Oscillospiraceae bacterium; assembly: GCA_015068035.1. Taxonomy (GTDB): domain Bacteria; phylum Bacillota; class Clostridia; order Oscillospirales; family Oscillospiraceae; genus SIG483. The sequence goes on from SVLI01000003.1 coordinate 22,656, forward strand.
ACCTCCGTGCCCGTGTGCTTCAATGCAAATTCCAGCGCCTTGATGTGACCGATGGCAAGATCGACCACGTGCAGATAGTCCCGAACACCGGTGCCGTCGCGCGTGTCATAGTCATTACCGAAAACGTGCAGCTTTTCCAGTTTTCCGATGGCCACCTGGGAGATGTAGGGCATCAGATTGTTCGGGATTCCAGCCGGATCCTCACCGATGCAGCCGCTCTCATGCGCCCCGATTGGGTTGAAATAGCGCAGCAAGACAGCGGACATCTCCGGGTTGGCGGTAACAAAATCCTGAATGATGCGCTCGCCCATGAACTTTGTCCAGCCATAGGGGTTGGTGCAGCCGAGGGACATGTCCTCCAAACGTGGGCTAACGTTTGCTGCGTCGTAAACGGTGGCGGAGGAGGAATAAACAATGTATCGAACGCCGTTTGCATACATTCGGTCAAGAAGCGTGATGGTCGTGGAAAGATTGTTCCGATAGTATTCCAGCGGCTTCTGGACGGACTCGCCAACTGCTTTGAGTCCCGCAAAGTGGAACACCGCGTCAATAGGCTCCGCCTTGAAAAGCGCATCCATCGCCTCGCCGTCGGCGACATCAATTTCGTAAAAAGCGATCGGTTTGCCGGTGTGCTCCTGCACACGACGGATGCTCTCATAAGAGCTGTTGCAAAGATTGTCCGCTACGACGACTTCGTAGCCGCATTCCAACAGTTGCAGCGCCGTGTGGGAGCCGATATATCCCGCACCGCCGGTTAAAAGGATCTTCATGCGCGAATCCCTCCCGGTTCCAATCATACTGAATTTTACGCATTGGTTATACCGTCAAAATAGCAGATACATAGCAAAATGTCAACAATCCGGCAGGCAGACAGACCCATGAAGAGATTGTGGTGTGAACTGCGGAGAATGTGTATGCAGATGAGGGCAATATCTCAAATTCAGCTTTGTATTCTATTGCCCGACCGATGTTTCCATGCTATAATAATTTAATTAGAATGCAGGATATGGAAAAGGAAGTTTCATTATGGAATTACGGGACTGCGCCGCGAACAGTACGGCATTCAGACGGCTGCTTGCGGCCTATGAAAACCGGGAGATGTATCTGCGCGAGTGGAAGGATAAAGGCGAAAAGGTGATCGGCGTTCTGGGCGCGGATGTGCCGGAGGAGCTGCTTGCCGCGGCGGGACTGCACGCTGTGTGGATCTATGCCCTGCCGGGCGGGAATCTGCCGCTTGCCGATCAGTATCTGGAATATGCCTTTGATCCGATGGTGCGCGCAGAGTTTGAAAAGCTCGTGGACGGAACATACGGCGCGCTGCTTGACGGCATCGTCATTTCCAACAGCACGGATGTGCTGATCCGCCTTTATCTGTATCTGCGTGAGCTGAAACGAACGGAGCCGGAGCGCGCTCTTCCGGATGTCGTCTATATCGACTGGCTTTTCAGCCGGAATCTTCTCTATCAGCAGTATAATGAAAAGACGCTCGCGCGATTCCGTGAGCAGGTCGAGATTTGGGCAGGACGCAGTGTCAGCGATGAAGAGATTGTAGAAGCGTCTTCTCTGTGCAACCGCCGTCGCCATGCGTTGCGGAAATTTAACGCGCTGCGAACGGCGGCAGAGCCGCGCGTGAGCGGAAGCGAGATGCTCGTTGCGATCGGCAGCGGCCTGTTCATGGATGTGTGCGAACATACGCAGCTCATCGAACAGCTTGCGCAGGAGGCGGCCTCCTGGCCTGAATTAGAGGGAGTGCGCCTGTATTACACCGGCAGCGCACAGGTGACGACGGAGCTGTATCAGATGATCGAGCGCAGCGGCTATGTGATCGTCGGTGAGGATCACGATTGGGGCGACCGCTTTTATGAGCGGGATACGAATACGGAACTGCCTGTGCTGCGTGCCCTCGTTGACCGCTATATGCTGCGGGAATTCAGCAGCAAAAAATCGCTGGTTGCACAGCGTGTGAAAGCGCTTGACAGCCTTGTTAAAACAGCAGGGGCGGAAGCGGTTTTGTTCTTCACCCATGTTTATGAGGAGCCGGCAAGCTGGGATTATCCGTCTCAGAGAGAGAGTCTGCACTCGCGCGGAATCGGCACGATTCACGCAGCGAAGATGCATTGGCCGCTGACGGCGCAGGAATGTGCGGAGCTCAATGAAAAGCTGCTCGCCCATTTGCAAGCGCAGCAGGAGGGGAAGTAAGATGCCTGAGAAATCCAAATCGTCTGTTGTCAAGAAGCTGCGCGCGACCGCGCAGGCGAGCGCATATCAGAAGCAATGGTTTTTCGACCTGAAGCAGCAGGTTGAAAACGGTGCGGAATTTGCCTACCTGAACGCAGATGTCCCGATGGAAATTTTCCGGGCGATGGACATTCCTTTCGTTGTGAATCAATGGTGGGCGGCAATCTGTGGTGCCAAGCAAATGTCCACAAAATACTATGAGCTGCTGCGGCAGGCGGGCTATCGTGACGATCTTTGCTCTTATTGTGCCACCGCTTTTGCGGAGAGCCTGGACCCGGACGATCGCAAGACTGACGTGCAGGGTAAGCCGCTCGGCCCCTGGGGTGGGCTTCCGCAGCCGACGCTCGCGGTGACGCGCCTGACATGTGACTGTCAGGCCAAGATCTTTGAACTGTTTGCGCGTCAGCATGGCGCGACCTTCTATGCCATGGAGAACACGGTGGCGAGAAAGGTGCCGCTGGACTGGTTTGACGAGATTGAGGACAACTGGGAGAGTTTCTACGATACTGACCGGCTTGACCTCGCTGTAGAAGAGCTCAAGCAGATGATCCGCTTCCTCGAAACAAAAACGGGGAAGATGTTTGACATCAATCGTCTGGCGGAAGTGATGGAGCTGGTCAACGAGCAGGAGCTTTGGTATAAGAAAACCCGGGATCTGATCGCGCAGTGTGCGCCTGTTCCCGTCACGGTGGTGGACACAATCAATGCGGTCATGCAGGCGCAGTGGCAACGCGGAACACGCTGGGCTGCGGACCACGCCAGGGGCCTGTATGAGGAGATCAAAGCCCTTGCAGACAGCGGCGAGGCCGCGGTTCCCAACGAAAAATACCGCCTGATGTGGCTCGGCCGCGGAATCTGGCATGATTTTGCGTTCTATCAGCGTTTTGAACAGAAATACGGCGCGGTGTTCATGTGGAGCATGTACTTGGCCATGGGCGCGGACGCCTATATCCGCCACAATGTGCAGGAAGATCCGCTTCGTGCGCTCGCGGCTCGCTATATCGGCCTTGAGGATTTCCTCCACATGCCGCCCTGGAACAGCCGATGGTATTTGCAGCAGGCAAAGCAGAACCGGATCGATGGCGTGGTATATATGGTGCCGGAAAACTGCATGCAGGCGGTCGAGGGCAGCTATTTCATCAAGAAAACGCTGGAAGATGCCGGAATTCCGGTGCTGATTTTCAAGGCAGATCCGGTGGATGCGCGGAAATGGAATGCGCAGTCCATGACGGAGCTGGTGGAAGACTTTATCGAAAACAGAATTATAAATAAGGCAGGAGAACAGAAATGACTAAAGGACCTTTGAGCGGTTATCGGGTTTTGGACCTGACACAATTTGAGGCGGGAACCGCCTGCACGGAAACGCTGGCATGGATGGGCGCGGAGGTAATCAAGGTTGAGCGTCCGGGAAGAGGAGAGCTTGGCAGATATTCCGAGCAGGAGCCCGGCGTGGACACCTACGGATTCCTCGTTCTGAACATGAACAAGAAGTCCGTCACCTGTAATGCAAAAACCCCGGAGGGACTGGAGCTTCTGAAAGGCATCCTGAAAGAGTCGGATGTGATCGTGGAGAACATGGGTCCGGGCAGCATGGACCGGCTTGGCCTTTCCTACGAGGAATGCAAAAAGGTCAATCCCATGGTTATCTATGCAAGCCTGAAGGGCTTTGCGCCGGACAGTCCCTATGCAAATTATCCTGCCTTTGATCCGGTTGCAACGCATATGGGTGGCATGGTCGCGGTTACCGGTCTGCCGGAGCAGCCGATTAAAGCCGGCGTTTCGGTGGCGGATTCCGGCACCGGAATGATGCTGGCGATGTGCATCATTGCAGCGCTGCTGCAGAGGGAGCGCGAGGGCTTCGGCCAGCGCATTGACGTGGCGATGCAGGATTTCATTACCGGCCTTGCCCGTGCGTGCTGGGAGCCCTATTATAAATCCGGCAAGGCTCCGCGCCGCGTCGGCAACGGTATGCCGCTGGAGGACGTTGCGCCCTCCAATACTTATCCCTGCAAGCCTTTCGGCGTCAACGACTATGTACATATCTATTGCAGCCGCGCGCCTGGCAGCAGCCATTGGGCGAATCTCTGCAAGGCGATCGGCAGGGAGGACCTGCTGGAAGATCCGGATATGGCAACGCCGCACAGCCGCTTTTTGCATATGGAGAAGTGCGACGGCGCAATCCGCGAGTTCTGCGCGCAGCACACGAAGTTTGAAGCCATGGAGATTATTGCGGGGGCGGATGTGCCCGCCGGCGCGATTCTGGATATGGATGATATTACCAATGATCCCATCAATCTCAAGCGTGGTATGATTGTTGAGGTCGAACATCCGCAGCGCGGAAAAGTTAAGCTGCCCGGTTTTGCGCCGAAGATGAGCGGTATTCATATCGAGTATGAGAGTTCACCGGCACTGGGCGAGCACAATCAGGAGGTTTACGGCGGACTTCTCGGCCTGAGCGAAGAGCAGATGGAAGAGCTCAAAGCCAAGCGCGTTATCTGAGAACGGATATTCATCTATTAGGAATTGGAGGATTTGGATATGCTGGAGAAAAATATCAGCATCACAGAGCCGGCGAAGGAGCTGCCGGTTGCGGGAGAAGCGGACGTCGTTGTGGTGGGCGGCGGCCTTGCCGGCGTTGCGGCGGCGGTCGCAGCTGCGCGAAACGGCGCGAAAGTCATCCTGATTGAAAAGAGCATCGTACTGGGCGGCCTTGCCACGCTGGGCCATGTGTGCATCTATCTGCCCATTGATGACGGCCTTGGCCACAAGGTGTACGGAGGACTTGCAGAGGAACTGCTGCACGTCTGCATCAAGTATGGCTATGATAATTTGCCCGACTGCTGGCGCAGCTGCCCGGACACGGTGGAGGAGCCTGCGGGTCGTTACCGCACGAATTTCAACATTCCTGCCGCCGTTTGCGCACTGGATGAGCTGGTGCAGAATGAGGGGATTGAAGTCGTGTTTGACACGAACTTCTGTGCTCCGATCATGGAAGGCAAAACCTGTAAGGGCGTAATCGTCGAGAATAAGTCCGGCCGCAGTGCATATCTTGCCAAAACCTTTGTTGATGCAAGCGGAGACCTGGATTTGCTTGCCCGCGCGGGCGCACCGAATGAGGTGCAAAAGAGCATTGTCTCCCACTGGGCGCATGAGATTGACCTGCAGTCCATGGCGCAGGGGCTTGAGAGCCGCAGCGCGCTGCAGGCGGCGCCGCTGCGCTGGTTGGGTCTTCGCCCGGATTTTGACAACAGCGGTTCGGAGATCCCGACGTATGACGGCGTCACCAGCGAGGGCGTCAACGGTTACATCCGCACGAGCCGCAGATTGGTGCTGGATTATCTGAAAACCCATAATTCTCCTGAGTATGCCCAGCTCACGCTGCCGCTGATGGCGCAGTTCCGTATGACGCGCCGCCTTATCGGCATGGAGGAGCTTGCGCTCAATCCCGGTGCGCATGTGGAAAGCTCGGTCGGCTGCATGATCAACAGCCTTGCAAATCCGGCAGAAGTGTATGAGTTCCCGTATGGCGGCCTCATTGACCGCGAGATCACCAACATCGCTGCTGCGGGCCGCATCGTATCGGCAACCGGCGCTGGTTGGGAGGTCGCGCGCTTTATTCCTGCCTGCGTGCTCTCCGGTGAGGCTGCCGGCACTGCAGCGGCCATGGCAGCGCAGCAGAATGTTACCTTCCAGGCGCTGGATGTGCCCGCTCTGCAGGAGAAGCTTACCGCTGCGGGCGTGAAGGTGCACATGGCCGAAGAGCTGCGGAAGAACCGCACCGGCGTGGGAGTGAAGAAATCCCCGAAGCAGACAGATCACAGCCTTGGCGTGCGCGCGGATGCACTTGCATACCCGCATGAATAAAACAGAAAAGGGGAGAACAGCATGAACGGAAAGCTTATCATGGAGTTTCTGATCACCTTCGAACCCGGCACAATTTCCAGCTTGAAGAGCAGCAACGGCAGCGTTGTGTTCATCCCCTTTGGCGGCTCGGTGGAGTCGGAACTCTTCACCGGCACGATCCGCCCCGGCGCTGCGGATGTGCAGGTCTGCAACCCGGCGGGTGTCCGGCATATGCACGCCCGCTATATGTTCGAGGGCGTGGACAGCAAGGGAGAAAAGTGTCATCTGTTTGTGGACAACAACGGTTGGTTTGAGCGGGATCACATGCCCGCGCCCTTTGAGGCAACGCCGACCTTTATGACGGACAGCCCAACCCTGGCGCCCTATCTGCACGGTGCGCATTTTCGCGCGGAGGGGCATGGCCGGGAAGGCGGCATTACCATCAAGATTTTCGACATCGACCAGTAAGTAACGCAATACGCAAATGAAAAGGCGGCGGCCCGAAACCGGGTCGCCGCCTTATGCTGTTAATTTGTATGCGTCAGTTTTCCGCGATGGTTTCCGCCGCAATGTAGCCCCAGGTCAGGGCTCTGCCGTGGCTGTTGCCCAGAATCGTGGTGACGTACTCATGACCGTACATGCCGCCGGTCGTGTCGCCGACCGCGTAGAGGCCGGAAATGGGCTTGCGCTCGGTGTCGAGCACCTCCATGCGGGTGTTGATTGCCAGACCACCCACAACCTGCAGCAGAACCGTGCCCATCTTCAGCGCGATGAAGGGACCCTTCTCGATGGGGAAGAGCAGCTCCTTGCGCTTGCCGAAATCCCGGTCTTCGCCGAGCGCGCAGCTCTCGTTATAGCGCGCGACCGTCTCGGTGAGCTTCTCCGCCGGGATGCCGATCTTCTCGGCCAGCTCCTCAAGCGTATCGGCCTGTACGCCGGTGCCGTTTTCAAGCGCGCTGTTGAGATATCTGGTCGGGCCTTCCGGAGTCCACACGTTGCCGTGCTTCAGGGCAGGATCGCCCCAGAAGAGGCCGCCGCCGTAAGCAAGGCTCTTTTCAAGATTCTCAATCCAGTTGGCGTCCAGAATGCTGTAAGCAATGCCCTCCGGCTGGCGCATAAAGGCCGTGGCACGTCCCTGCACATAGGTGTCCTCGTTCATGAAGCGCTCGCCTTCCGTGTTGACAAAGAGGAAGAAGAAGCTCAGCCACGCAAAGTGCTGCGGATGCATCATCAGCGGGAAGACTTCCTCGCCCATGGCAGCGCCTGCCCAGAGACCCATCTTGTGTCCGTCGCCGGTGTTCTGCCCCACGGGAACATACTGGGAAGCGTGCGTGCGCAGCGCATCCGGTGCATAAGCGCGGCACATCTCCTCGTCACCGCCGATGTCGCCGGTGGCGAGCACAACGCCCTTGTCGGCAAGAATCTTCAAAACGCCCTTTTCATCCTTGGCGTAAACACCGCAGACGCGGCCGTTTTCGTCCCGGATGAGCTGAGTCGCGGGGGTCTTGAAGCGAATGTCCACATTCTGCTTGACCGCATCCTCGTACAGCGCCTTGGAGACGTAGTTGCCGCGGATGTTGCCCTCGGGCGGGAAGCAGTGCGCACCCCAATACTCCTTGTAGGGCGCGCTGGGATAGCGGCAGTCAACAAGACGCGGCACCAGACCCGAAGCCCGGGCCTTGTCCAGCAGCCAGTCCATAGCCTCGCCGCCGCGACGAAGGAAAAGCCAAAGGAGCTTTTCGTCGATGTTGTTGCCGCTCATGGTGATCCACTGACGCGCGAGTTCGTTCAGGTCGTTTTTCAAACCGGCTTCCCGCATCAGGGAAGAGTCAGCCACGCCGAAATGGCCGCCGCGGCCGGAATACGTGGCGCCCTTTTCAATGAGCAGGACGTTCTGACCCAGCTCCTTGAGATGTACAGCGGCGCTCAGACCGCCAAGACCAGCTCCAACGACAACCGCGTCATAGTGCAGCGTTTCATAGATCTCATCCTCGGACGGGATGGGAGGAGGCGTCATAAAGCTCCATTTTGGATTCATTATTTGTCTTCTTCCCTCTTATCGATGATGTAGGAACTGGACGGGCCGGCAGTGAAGTGAACCATGCGGGTGTCAATCTTCTTCATGTAGAGCGGGCAGTGCGGCACATCGGAGGGGATGCAGGCAACAAAGCTCTTGGTGATATCGAAGGGCTGATCCTCCAGCGTCAGATACACATGGCTCCCCAGGTCATAGGGATTCTCGGGATCGGCGCCGAAGAAGTTGATCAGCTCGGGGAAGGGATGCCAGTGAGTTCCGGGGCCGGCGTGCTCCTTGCCTTCGGGCAGCGGAGGCTGCGGTGCGGTGCCCATCCAGGAGGCCTCAATATAGAACTGCGCATCGGGAACCATGTCCTCATCCATGCGGGTGATGTGGTCGTGACGGCCGAACTGATCCTTCGGGCCGGTGCCCTTGGTGACATCTTCCGGAAGCGGGCCTACGCCGTAACGATAGGCAAAGAGCTTCTCCAGATCGCGGCCGGAGCCTTCTGCCGGAATCTCGCAGGGCGTGCTGTCATAGCGGTTGGCGTTACCGAGGACATACTGCCACATGGGGCGATCAACGCGCTTGACCGTGACGGCGTGGCACATGCCGGCCGGAATGTAAACGGCGAAGTGACGGGTGAGGGTGAAACGGCGATTCTCCAGAAGGATCTCAACCTCGCCGCAGATATCATACAGATCTTCCTCGTTCGTGCCGATGAAGGAGATGACCTTGTCATAGCTGCTCACATGGGGCGCGGCGGCCTTGAGCTCCACCTCGCTCTGCTCCACGGGAGTGCCGGGAATATGCCACATGTACTCATTCAGGAAAAAGTTCGGGACGACCTGCTCGTCCAGATACATAATGTCCTTGCGGATGCCGTCAAGCTGCAGGGGCGTGTCGTGCTGAAAAGCCGGGTCGTCCAGACGGGGATCTTTCTCCGTGACGACAGTGCAGTGCTTCAATACGCTGAAATCCATGCTCATGCTGTGTTCCTCCTGTTTGATAGATGTTTTTGGACATATCGCAGATATACCCATATTAATAATTGACTGGTTAAAGATTACCACGCGTGATGTGGATTGTCAACAAATCCATCCTTTTCGACAGCTTGCGTTTTGGGTTAAATGCTCTGTCCTTTTTGATATACTTGACAAAACAGCGAGCGCATGAAAAAATACGTTTGTTTCAAATTATGGATTGATTCGTCGGAATCAGGGATATTCAACAGACAGAAAGCTGGAAAGAAGAATGAACCGGAGACTTTCGGGAGAAAGTTTTTTTACAAGGGATAAAGAATTTTACCGCGTGATGTTCCCCATGCTGCTGACGGTTGCGCTGCAAAACGTCGTGACCTACAGCGTGAATATGGCGGATAACATCATGCTTGGCAGCTACAGTCAGGCGTCGCTCTCGGGCGCTGCAACGGTCAACCAGATCTTTTTTCTGATGCAGCAGTTTGCAATCTCGGTCGGGAATACGCTGGTCGCGCTCTCTGCACAGTATTGGGCAAAGGAAAATGTTGCGCCCATCCGCACACTTACCGGCATTGCGCTGAAGCTTGGCGCAATCGTCAGCGTGATTGTGATTGCGCTGTGCTGCGCGTTTCCAACAGCCGTTTTGAGCCTGTTTACCAATGATGCGCAGATAATTGCCGAAGGAAAAAGCTATCTTCTGCTGGTTGTGTGGTCCTTTTTGCCCTTTGTGCTGACGCAGACATTGATGGCGATGCTTCGCGCCGTTAAGACGGTGAACATCTCTTTTTATGTCTCGGCGATCTCGCTGGTCATTAACGTAGGCGTGAACTACGTTCTGATCTTCGGAAAGCTCGGTTTTCCGGAGATGGGTGTGCGCGGCGCGGCTGTCGGAACGCTGATCGCCCGCGTGGCAGAGCTGCTGATTGTGCTTGTTTTCCTCCTGAAGAAAGACAAAAAGGTGCGTTTGCTTCAGCCGGGGCTGTTCCGGCGGGATGCGACGCTTCGCAAGGACTACATCAAGGTTTATATTCCGATTATGTGCTCAACGGTGCTGTGGGGTGTTTCTGTGCCCATGCAGACGGCGATCCTCGGCAAACTCTCGGCCGATGCGATCGCGGCAAACTCCGTTGCAACCACCTTTTATCAGTATCTGAAAGTCGTCGTCGTGGCGATGTCCTCCATATCCGGCGTGATGATCGGCAACGCGATCGGCAAGGGAGACACGGCGCGGATTCGGTCCGATGCGCGCACGCTCGCCTGTATTGATGTCTTGATCGGCCTTGTGCTCGGTGCTGCGCTTGTATTACTTCGACGTCCGCTTCTGAGTTTATATGAACTCAATGATGCGGCGCTTCGCATGTCCGATCATCTGATTGTCATTATGGCCTTTATTATGGTTGGCATGAGCTATCAGATGCCGGTGAGTTTTGGCATCTTTTCCGGTGGCGGAGACGGAAGTTTCACGATGAAGATGAACCTCATCAGCACGTGGCTGATCGTGATGCCGCTGTCCTTCATGGCGGCGTTCTGGTGGAAGCTGCCCGTTGAGTGGGTGGTTGTGATCGTGCAGTCGGATCAAATTTTCAAGTGCTTACCGACCTATCTGCATTTCCGGAAGTATAATTGGATGAAGACGCTGACCCGATAAAAACGGGCAAAGGCAGCGTTGTCCGGACAATTGTTTGTGAATCGCAATTTGGCCGCGCGTTTCGACGCGCGGCCTGCCTTTTGCGTAAAATACGCTTCCTGCAAGCAAAAAATGCTGGCAAAACACGTCAAACGGTTTTCCGAAATGCGTGTTGACATTCCAAAAACGACTGTGCTATATATAAATAAGTATCGCGTAAAGAATGGCTAAAAGTTGGGAATTCCGGCTTTTTTCGGATAGGTTAAGGGATATGGAGCAGATTTCTTCCAGAAAAAACAAGGTCATTATGCACCTGCGCAAACTCGGCGCGGAACGGGCTTATCGTGATGCGTGCGGGGAATACCTGTGCGACGGGGAAAAGCTTCTGCGCGAGGCGCTTGCCTTTGGCGCGAAACTCGGCACCGTCCTGTGGGTTGGAGAGCCGACGGTTGACCTGAAGGATGCGGCTGCGCAATTTGCTGTGCCGGCGGAACTGATGGAATATGTCTCTCCGCTTAAAAACAGCAAAGGTCCGCTCTTTTCCGTTCGCATACCCGAGAAGAAGCAGATTGCGGTTCGCAATGCGATTCTGCTTGAGAATGTGCAGGATCCCGGCAATGTCGGAACGGTGATCCGAACAGCGAATGCCCTTGGCATTGAAGCGGTGCTGCTTGTCGGGGACTGCGCGGATGCTTATAACTTCAAAACCGTGCGCGCCGCGATGGGCGCTTTGTTCCGGCAGGAGCTTCTGAGCCTGACATTGGAAACACTTCCTGCGTATTTGAAAGAAAACAATTTGCGCCTTTATGGTGCGGCGCTCACCGATCAGGCGCAGGACATCCGAAACGTGGATCTTGAAGGCGTTGCGGTGGCCATTGGAAGCGAAGGGCGCGGTTTGAGCAAGGATATTCTTGACATCTGTGACGGACAGGTGATTATTCCCATGCTCCCGCACAGCGAATCGCTCAACGCGGCGGTTGCCGCGGCGATCGCGATGTGGGAAATGAACGGAGGAATGCTTCCGTGTCCGCGCTGACTTATTGGATCTGGCTGAGTGAACGAAAAGGCTTGCGGCCCGAAACGCGCGAAAAGCTTCTTGACGTGTTTGGTGATCCGCAGGATATCTATTTTGCATCGGAGCAAGAACTTAAGGCTTTGCCGCTCAGCAGGAATGAACTTTCAAGCCTTTTGGATAAATCCATGGATGAGCCGCGGCGCATTCTCGACTCCTGCATTCGGCTGGATGTGCGCATTCACACAATACGGGATGTTGCGTATCCGAACCGGCTGCGGAATATTTATGATCCACCGCTGCTGCTTTATGTTTTGGGCAGGCTGCCCGCAATCGATGATATGGCAGCGATTGCTGTTGTCGGCACGCGTAAGGCAACGCCCTATGGGGTCAAAATGGGTCGACGGATGGGTTATGAGCTTACCAAAGGCGGGGCGCTGGTGGTCAGCGGACTTGCAGAGGGCGTGGACAGCGCGGCAGCGCAAGGCGCCATCCGTGCCGGCGGCAGCTGCATCGGCGTGCTCGGTACGGGTATTGATCAGGTGTATCCGCGTTTTAACCAATTTCTCTTTGAAGATGTGCAGAGTGTCGGCGCGCTTGTGAGCGAATATCCGCCCGGCGCACCCATTTCCAAGGGCTCTTTCCCGCGCAGAAACCGTATCTTGAGCGGTTTGAGCTGTGGCGTTGTTGTGATCGAAGCGCCGGAGAAAAGCGGCGCGCTGATCACGGCTGCGCGTGCGCTCGAGCAGGGAAGAGATCTGTTTGCCGTTCCCGGTAACGTGGATTCTCCGAACTGTGAGGGCTCGAATGCGCTGATTAAGGATTGCGCCAAAGCGGTGACTTCCGGTGCGGACGTGCTGTGCGAATATATTCACCTTTATGAAGGCGTGCGCCTGCTCAGCGGTGTGGAAGCGAGGATTCCACAGGAAGAGGAACCGGAGCAGGACTTGGAGCAAAACCGGAAGCAGGAGCGTCCGGAAAGGGAAGAGAAACAGTTCTTTCGCTTTCGCAGCAAAAAAGAATCAAAGCCGCAGCCGCAAACAAAGGCTGTGCCGGTTAAAACGGTGCTGGAGGGGCTCAGCGAGCAACAGCTCAAGCTTGTTGCAGCGATGACAAAACCCTCCATGCATATTGATGAGATTATTGAAAACAGCGGACTTTCTGCCGCGGACGCGCTTTCCGAAATGACGATGCTGGAAATTGAAGGTGTTGTCCGGCAGGAGAGCGGAAAGTATTTTTCGCTGAATGTCAGCGAATCATAATACCCTGTATATGGGGAAATTCAAGCATTAGGAGCGAAATCAATGGCAAATACAAAGCTTGTGATCGTGGAGTCCCCCGCAAAAGCCAGAACGATTGAAAAATACCTTGGTTCGGATTACCGTGTTCTGGCATCTATGGGACATCTGCGTGACCTGCCGAAGAGTACGATGGGTGTGGATCCGGCAAATGACTTTGCTGTGCAGTATATCCCTGTCAAGGGCAGGGAGGACATCATTGACCAGCTGAAAAAGGCCGCAAAGAGCGCCAAGGTCGTCTATCTCGCAACCGACCCTGACCGCGAAGGTGAAGCGATCTCCTGGCATCTTAAAGAACTGCTTGAGCTGCCGGATGAGAAGGCGCGCCGTGTGACGTTCAACGAGATCACGAAGCGTGTTGTAACCGAGAGCATTGAGCAGCCGCGCGACATTGATCAGAATCTGGTCGATGCGCAGCAGGCGCGCAGAGTGCTTGACCGTATTGTAGGCTATGAGCTTTCGCCGTTTCTCTGGAAAAAGGTGAAAAAGGGACTGTCTGCCGGTCGCGTGCAATCCGTTGCCACACGTATGGTTTTGGACCGTGAACGGGATATTCGCGCCTTTGTGCCGGAGGAATACTGGCTGCTCGACGCGGATCTTGCGCGTACGGAGAAAAGCGGCAGTTTTACGGCGCGTTTCTACGGCACGGAAAAGCGCAAGACTGAACTGCATTCGGAAGAAGAGACGATGCAGGTCTGGAATGCGGTTGAAAAGTCGCCTTTCGTCATTCGTAGCGTTGTCAAGAGCGAGAGGCAGCGCTCTCCCGCGCCGCCGTTTATCACCTCCACGCTGCAGCAGGAGGCTTCGCGCAGACTGGGCATGACGCCAAGACGCACCATGTCCATCGCGCAGCAGCTCTATGAAGGCGTGGACATCAGTGGCGAGGGCACAGTCGGCCTGATTACCTATATGCGTACCGACTCTTTGCGCCTTTCGGAAGATGCTTTGGCTTCAGCAGGAAAGTATATCAAGGATCGCTATGGGGATACGTATTATCCCGGTAAGCCGCGGCGCTTCAAAACAGGAAAGGGCGCGCAGGATGCGCACGAAGCCATCCGCCCGAGCGTGGTTACGCTTGATCCCGAGCGTGTGCGCAAGGACCTGACAATTGAGCAGTACCGCCTCTATCGGCTCATCTGGGGGCGCTTCCTGGCCAGCCAGATGTCTAACGCGGTTTATGACAGCCTGACCATCAACGCCGAGAGCGCGGGCTATGTCTTCCGCGCCAACCATTCCGAGCTGCGCTTCGCCGGCTATACGGCCGTGTATGAAGAGGGCAAGGATGAGGATAGTGAGGACAAGCAGAGCCCGCTGCCCGATCTGCGTGAGGGCGAGGTTGTGCAACTTGTCAAGCTCAAGAAAGAACAGAAATTCACCCAGCCGCCCACGCGCTATACGGAAGCAACGCTGATCCGCGCGATGGAGGAAAAGGGGATTGGCAGACCTTCCACCTATGCGCCCACCATCAGCACGATCCTCAGCAGACAGTATGTGCGCAAAGAGGGGAAATATCTTTGCCCGACGAACCTTGGCGAGACCGTTACGGAGTTGATGGAGGATTGCTTTGCCGACATCGTAGATCTTAAATTTACTGCAGGCATGGAAGATAAGCTTGACCATGTCGAAGAGGGTAAGGTCTGCTGGAAGAGCATTCTGAGCGACTTCTACGGCGGTTTTTCCGACGAGATGCGCGAGGCAGAACGCAAGCTGGAAGGCAAGCGCATCCGCGTACCGGACGAGGTGTCTGAGGAAATCTGCCCGGTTTGCGGGAAAAATCTTGTCGTCAAGAACGGGCGTTTTGGGCCTTTCCTTGCCTGCCCCGGTTTCCCGGAATGCACATTCTCCATGCCGCTGGTGGTCGAGATGCCCGGCTCCTGCCCGGCCTGCGGCGGCCGCATCCTGAAGCGGACGTCCAAAAAGGGCAACACCTATTATGCCTGTGAGAAGGGACGCGACTGCACTTTCCGCGATGTCGGTGCGGAGGGGCAGGAGATTGTTGGCTTCATGACCTGGGATGTTCCCGTGAAGGACAATTGTCCGACTTGCGGAAAGACCATGTTCAAAAAGTCCGGTCGCGGGGCAAAAAAGCCCTTCTGCATCAACGAGGAATGCCCGGATTTCACACCCGTGGAAAAGCGCGGTGGTTATACAAAGAAGACGGCATCTACCTCGAAAAAGACGGGGGCGACGGAAAAAGCGTCCGCAAAGAAGCAGACAACAAAAAAGACAGCAGCCGGTAAGGCAGATGCGGAGAAGAAATAAATGAACAAGAATCCTGTTACGGTTGTCGGCGCCGGCCTTGCCGGCAGCGAAGCTGCATGGCAGCTTGCAAAGCGCGGCATCCCTGTGCGGCTGGTAGAGATGCGGCCGCTGAAAATGTCGCCGGCACATCATACGGCTGAATTTGCCGAACTCGTGTGCTCCAACTCGCTGCGCAGCGATGAACTGACCAATGCTGTAGGCCTTTTGAAAGAGGAATTGCGTCAGCTGGACAGCCTGATCATGCAATGTGCGGACGCAACAAGGGTTGCAGCCGGCGGCGCGTTGGCGGTGGACCGCGAGGGCTTCGCCCGCATGGTTACGGAAAAAATCAGAGCCTGCGAGAATATCGAGATTGTTTCCGAAGAGGTTACGGAGATTCCGGAGGGTGACGTGATCTTTGCGACCGGACCGCTCACAAGTGATGCGCTGTGCGATGCGTATGCACGCATGATGCCGGAAGGAAAGTTTCTCAATTTTTTCGACGCGGCAGCGCCCATCGTCACGATGGAGAGCATTGATATGGAAAGCGCCTTCTTCGGTTCTCGTTACGGAAAGGGAACGCCGGATTATATCAACTGCCCGATGAATCGGGAGGAATACCTCGCGTTTTATAAAGAACTGATCGAGGCGCGTCAGGCGCATGTGCATGGCTTTGACGATGCAAGCGTTTTTGAAGGCTGCATGCCCATCGAGGTCATGGCGCGGCGCGGCGAGGACACCATGCGTTACGGCCCACTCAAGCCGGTCGGACTGGTTGATCCGCGAAACGAGCGCGAGAATTATGCCGTTGTGCAGCTGCGCCGTGACAATGCGCAGGGTACGCTTTACAACATCGTGGGTTTCCAGACGCATTTGGCCTTCCCGGAGCAGAAGCGCGTTTTCTCCATGATTCCGGCGCTGAAAAATGCAGAGTTTGTCCGCTACGGCGTGATGCACAGAAACACTTACATTGATTCCCCGCGGCTTTTGGACAGATATTACCGCCTGCGCAGCGACACGCGCATTCGCTTTGCCGGACAGGTGACCGGCGTGGAGGGTTATGTGGAGTCCTGCGCTTCCGGAATGCTTGTGGCGCTGGAAACTGCGGCGGAACGAATGGGCGAAGAGCCCTGGAATTTCCCGCGCACAACGGCCATCGGTGCGTTGGCGGCCTACATTTCGGATGAGACGGTTGTGAATTTCCAGCCGATGAACATCAATTTCGGAATTGTGGAGTCCCTGTCCTATAAGGTCAGAGGCAAGCGCAACAAGAATATGGAGATTTCCAAGCGCGCGCTTGCAAACATTAATGAGATAAAGGAAAGAAGACCATGAAGATCATCCTGGATGCAATGGGCGGCGATAACGCGCCCGCTGCGGTTGTGGAAGGTGCCGTGCAGGCCGTTGCTGCCTATGATGTGGACATTGTGCTCGTCGGACGCGAGGACGAGGTTCGTGCCTGCCTGCGTGAATGCGAAGCTGCAGAGAACGAGAGAATTTCGGTCGTGCACGCGCCGGATGTGATCGATATGCATGACGATCCTGCAACCGCCATCCGCGAGAAGAAAGAGGCGTCCATGACGATTGCGCTGCGTATGCTTGCCTCCGGCGAGGGAGACGCGGTCGTGTCTGCGGGCAGTACGGGCGCGCTTCTGTCGGGCGCAACGCTGATCGGCAAGCGCATCCGCGGCATTCGCCGCGCGGCAATGGCGCCGGTGCTGCCGAACGAAAAATACGGTGCAGTGCTGATCGATTGCGGCGCGAATGTGGAGTGCACGCCCGAATATCTGCTGCAATTCGCTTTCATGGGTGCTTTCTATTCCAAACAGATCCTCGGCTGCCCGGAGCCCAAGGTTGGGCTTCTCAACATCGGCACGGAGGACACCAAAGGCGGCGAACTGCAAAAGGCTGCTTACGCTCTTTTGCAAAAAGCGAGTGAGGATGGAAGAATCCGTTTCATTGGAAACGTGGAGGCGAGAGAAGTCTTTTCCGGCAATGTGGACGTTGTGGTTACAGATGGCTTTTCCGGAAATGTTCTGCTCAAGGGCATTGAGGGCACGGCCCTGTTCTTGATGAAACTGATCAAAAAGTCCATGATGCGCACAATCGTTTCCAAGCTCGGTGCGTTGCTTGTCGGCAAGGAATTGCGTAAGCTGAAGAAGCTTTTCGACGCGGGAGAGACCGGCGGAACGCCGATGCTGGGCATCTCCAAGGCGGTCATAAAAGCGCATGGATCGTCGGACGCACGCGCCATCGCCAGCGCTGTGCGGCAGGCAAAGCAGTTTGTGGAATCCGGCGTAATCAGCGAAATCGAAAAACATATTGACGACATGAAAACCGCGTAAACCTTCGTGCGAGGGGATGAGTGTAATGACAAAGCTGGAAGAGAGAATTGGATATCAGTTCCGGAACAGGACGCTGCTGGAAACTGCGCTGACGCACAGTTCCTTTGCCAACGAAAATCGGAACAAAGGCGCTGTGAGCAACGAGCGTCTTGAGTTCCTGGGTGACAGCGTACTTGGCGTACTGGTCGCGCAGTATCTCTATACGCATTGTACTGAGATGCCGGAGGGCGAAATGACCAGATTGCGTGCGGAACTGGTTTGTGAATATGCGCTTGCATCCGTTGCGCAGGAGCTTAGTCTCGGGGAGTATCTGCGTCTCGGTCGCGGAGAGGAGCACACCGGCGGCCGCACTCGGCGCAGCATACAGGCAGACGCTGTGGAGGCTTTGCTTGCCGCTATGTATCTGGACGGTGGAGCGGAAGCAGCCCGGGAATTTGTGCGCAAATATGTGTTGGTCAAAATGAATTCCGGCCGTGAAATGCGCGTTGGCGATTACAAGACGCAGCTGCAGGAGCTTGTGCAGCAGCACAGCGGACAGACGCTTGGCTATGAGCTGCTCTCGGAGAGCGGGCCCGATCACAACAAGGTGTTCACTTCGCAGGTGCTGCTCAACGGCAAGCCGATCGGAAAGGGCAGCGGACATACGAAAAAAGAAGCGGAACAGGCTGCCGCACGGGAGGCGCTTGCCGCGCTTCGTGCATGATATAGGCGGTTTTTGCAAGAATACGGCAAAACCGGAGCGGTGCAGATTTAAGCGCTGTCCGGCTGTGCCGTATTTTGCTGTTAAGAATATGAATTTCCGTTAATTTTCTCCGAAACAGGATTGTTTTCGTTGCAAATTGACAGAAAGTAAGTTATACTGAAATTTACTGATTTTCCATGGCACTATGAGGTGACACGATGTATCTGAAAGCGCTTGAGATCCAGGGCTTCAAATCTTTTCCGGACAAGACCCGGCTAACCTTTGAGAAGGACATTACAGCGATTGTCGGCCCGAACGGAAGCGGAAAATCGAATATTTCGGACGCGATTTTGTGGGTTATGGGCGAACAGCGCAGCCGTGCGCTTCGCGGCACGAAGATGGAAGATGTCATCTTCGGCGGTACGGAAAAGCGCGGCAAGCTTGGCTTTGCGCAGGTTACGCTTGTTGTGGACAACACGGAGCACATCTTCAGCACGGAAACCAGTGAGGTTATGATTACACGCCGCTATTACCGCAGTGGCGAGAGCGAGTATTTCATCAACCGTGAGTCTGTCCGGCTTCGTGATGTGCATGCTCTGCTCATGGACACAGGACTTGGCCGCGATGGTTATTCCATCATCGGGCAAGGAAGAATTGACGAGATCATCTCCACCAAGAGCACCGATCGCCGCGAAATTTTTGAGGAAGCGGCCGGTATCTCCCGTTACCGTTACAGCAAAGAGGAGTCCGAGCGCAAGCTGGAAAAGACGGACGAGAACCTCTGTCGTATTAAGGATAAGATCGACGAAGTGGAGCTGCAGGTCGAACCGCTGCGCAAGCAGTCCGAAACGGCGAAGAAATATTTGTTGCTGCGCGATGAACTGCGCGTGATTGAGGTGTCGGTATGGCTTGAGAACCTCGAGCGTCTTAAGGCGCAGTCTGGCGCGGCGGAGAATGACTATAACGCTGCAAAGCAGAATCTGGATGCTGCGCATGCGGAATTGGATGCCATATATAAGGCGACTGAGAATTACAGCGAGAAGATGAGCGAGTGCGACGTGGAGGCCGAGCGTGTGCGAGCGCTGCTCAGCGAGACGGAAACGGCGCTTGCGGAATGTGACAGCGCGGCCAAGGTGCTGCGTGTTACCCAGAGCAACAATGCCGAGAGCATTGAGCGTCTGCGACGTGAGATCGATGAGCAGGCGGACAGAGCGGACGGCATTCGTGCACAGATTGCTGGGCATCAGGCGAGAATAGAAGAGATCGCCAAGCGCTGTGCGGAGCTGACCGATGAGCAGACCGCGCTGCTGGAGAGTGAGCGGGAGAACAACGAAACGGGCAGTAACCTGCGCGCAGAGCTTGCCTCGCTTGTTGCAAAGGAATCCGAGCTTAGCAGCGAAATCAGCCGGCATACAACGGCTTTGACCATGCTTTCGGACTCCACAAAGGAGCTTGAGGAGCGGAAAACATCCATCGCGGATGAGACAGAGCAGGCCGAGGAGAAACTCTCGCAGATCGAAGCGCGCATCCGTGATGACCGCGTGCAGGCGCGACAGTCGCAAGAGCTTGTCAAAGAACAGGAAAACCGCATTTCCGGCTACAGACTTCGTCTCGCAAGCCGAGAAGATCATTTGAAAAAATGCACGGAGCTTTGCACAAAGCTGACCATCGACGCAAGAAGCATGGACGGAAGAATCCGCATGCTCACGGAGATGGAAAAAGAGATGGAGGGCTACTCCAAGGCGGTGCGCACCATCGTTAACGCCGCCAATAACGGCGTGCTGCGCGGCATTCATGGACCCGTTGCCAAGCTGATCGAAACGGATGACCGCTATACGCTTGCAATCGAAACGGCGCTTGGGGCCGCAATGCAGAACATTGTGGTGGACGATCAGGAACGGGGTAGAGACGCGATTGCGTTCCTGAAACAGCGGGACAGCGGCCGCGCGACCTTCCTGCCAATCTCTGTCATTCGCGGCCAGAAGCTTAACCGTGTTCCCAATCATGAAGAGGGCTGCTTCGGTTTGGCTCTTTCTCTTGTTCGCTTTGACGCAAAGTATACTGAAATTATGACGAATCTGCTTGGCAGAACCGTCGTGGCGGAGAATATGAGCGCAGCTCTGCGCATTGCCAAGAAAAACGGCAACAATTTTCGCATCGTTACGCTGGACGGACATGTGATCAACGCAGGCGGTTCGATGACCGGTGGTTCGAGCGCCAAAGGAACGGGCGTGCTCTCCAGAGCGAACGAGCGAAGCCGCCTCCTCGCGCAGCGTGAGGCGATGGAAACGCAGATCAAGGAAGAAAATGCAAAGCTTGCCGAGGCGCAGCGTGAGGTTGACGGACTTCGTTATTCCCTGGAAGTTGCACAGGAGGAGCTTCGCACCGTGCAGGAAACCGCGCTTAAGGCGGAGGCACTTGTTAAGCAGGATGAAATTGTTTTCGCTGCGGCTGAGGAAGCGCTGGATAATCTTGAAAAGGAAGCGCTGACGCTTCGCCGTCACCTTGCTGAGAATGCAGAGCGCATGGAGCAGCTTCGTAAAGAGCAAGCCGATGCGGAGACTCTGCGAGATGAAACGCACAGCGCGTGGGTGGAGCGCAGCGCCGGCAATGCATATTATGAGCAGCGTCGTGAGGAGCTGACGGAAAAGCTCTCCGGATTGCGCAGTGAGCTTTCCTCGCTGCATACCGAGCGGGAGGCTGCGCTTGCAGCGGCGACGCAGCTGCAGGAACTTTGTGAGAGCCTGTCCGGTGACAGTACGCAGCGTGAGGATATGATTCGCGAACTGGAGGCCACCGGCGAGAGTTTGGCGGAATCCATCGCGCTGAAGGAGCAGCAGCTCTCTGAGTATTCATCGCGCGTTGCTGAACTGAAAGCGCGCATCAGCGAAACCGTTGCGCTTCGTATGGAGCTTGAGGGCAAGCGCATCAAAAACGAGCGGGCGGGACAGGAGAAGAACCGAGAACTGCTGGATATGGAGCGGCTCTGTGCCCGACTCGAGCAGAAGAAGATGGCCTTCGAGATGGAAGAGCGGCAGATTGTCGATAAGCTTTGGGACAATTATGAGCTGAGCTTCAGCGCCGCGCAGGCACTCCGGCAGAACATAGAAAACCTGCAGAAGAGTCAGCGACAGGTATCGGATCTCAAGCGGCAAATCACAGCATTGGGCAATCCGAATATCGGCGCCATTGAGGAATTTGAGCGCGTGAATGAGCGCTATCAGTTCCTGATGGAGCAGTATTCTGATGTGGAAAAGGCAAAGAACGAGCTGCTTGGCGTAATTTCCGGCTTGACAAAGGAAATGAAAGAGATTTTCCTGACGCAGTTTCGTGCAATCGAAGAAAATTTCCGCATGACCTTTACGGAACTCTTTGGCGGTGGCCGCGCATCCCTTGTGCTTGAGGATGAAAATGACGTGCTTAACTGCGGCATTGACATTCGGATCCAGCCTCCCGGCAAGGCTTTGAGCACGATCAGTTTGCTTTCCGGAGGCGAAAAGGCTTTTGTTGCCATCGCCCTGTATTTCGCGATCATGAAGGTGCGCCCGACGCCGTTTTGCGTTATGGACGAGATTGAGGCGGCGCTGGATGAAGCAAACGTTGCGCGCTTTGCCGGATATTTGAGAAACATGTCCGGCAAGACGCAGTTCATCGTCATCACGCACCGACGCGGCACGATGGAGGAAGCAGATGTTCTCTATGGTGTAACGATGCAGGAAAAGGGCGTCAGCACTGTTTTGAGCGTTGACCTTGAGGAAGCGGAGAAAAGCATCGAGGCATAGTAGTTTAGAAAGCGGAAGGCGAAGCGTTTCCGCAGGAGGAGATACAAATCTTATGGGATTTTTTGATAAGATCAAGCAGGGTCTGAGCCGAACACGGCAGAATATGGCAATCTCGCTCAACAGTATGTTTGCGACCTTCACAGGCGAGAATGAAGAATTTTTTGACGAGCTGGAAGAGACGCTCATCCTCGCGGACGCGGGCGTGGACTGTGCAACCGAGTCGGTTGAACTGCTTCGCAAGGTTGTCAAGGAGCGCGGTATTCGTGGCGGTGCTGAGGTAAAAAACGCGCTTGCGGAAATCCTGCGCGAAAAGCTTGACATCGGTGATCGTGCGCTGAAGCTTGGCACAAAGCCCTCCGTCATTCTGGTGGTCGGCGTCAACGGCGTTGGAAAGACAACGACGATCGGCAAGCTTTCCGCACTTCTTGCAGCGGAAGGTAAAAAGGTTCTGCTTTGCGCAGGAGATACGTTCCGCGCTGCGGCGGCCGAGCAGCTCGGTGTTTGGGCTGAGCGTTCGAAGTCGGATTTCGTGCGCCACGAAGAGGGCAGCGACCCTGCGTCTGTCGTGTTTGATTCCATTTCTGCTGCCAAGGCACGAGGGTGTGACGTTGTGATCTGCGACACGGCGGGCCGTTTGCATAATAAGCAGAATCTGATGAATGAGCTGAGCAAAATCCGTCGCGTCATTTCCAGAGAACTGCCGGATGCCGACGTGGAAACGCTGCTCGTGCTTGACGCCACGACGGGACAAAACGGGCTTATACAGGCCAGACAGTTCCAGGAAACCGCAGGCCTCACCGGCATTGTCCTGACAAAGCTGGACGGCACGGCGAAGGGTGGAATCGTTTTTGCGATCGCAAACGAGATGAAGCTGCCGGTGAAATATATCGGCGTTGGAGAACAGATTGACGACCTGATGCCCTTTGAGGTTGGGGGATTTGTGGAGGCACTGCTGCAATGAAACGTTTGATTCTGGCATCCAACAACCGAAAGAAACTGCTGGAATTGCAGGCGATTCTTGAGGACACCGGCATCGAGGTGCTCTCCCAACGGGAAGCCGGCTGCGATTTTGAGGTTGACGAGAACGGCGAAACCTTTGAGGAGAATGCTTACCTGAAAGCCTTTGCCGTCACGCAGGCGACGGGGGAAGCCGCCATCGCGGACGATTCCGGCTTGTGCGTTGACGCGCTGGGCGGCGAACCTGGCGTTTACAGCGCGCGTTACACCGGAAATCACGAGGATACGGACGAAATGCGCAATGACTATCTGCTCTCCAAGCTGGAGGATGTAGAAAACCGTAGCGCAAGATTCGTCTCCTGCATCTGCTGCACACTGCCGAACGGTGACGTGCTGCGGGCAAGAGGGGAATGCGAGGGCGAGATCCTGCGTGAGTCGCGGGGCAGTCTCGGCTTCGGCTATGATCCGATTTTTTTACCGGAGGGCTTTTCTCTGTCCATGGGCGAGATTTCTCCGGAGGTTAAGAATGCAATTTCACATCGCGCGAAAGCGCTTGACGAGTTTAAGAAAGAATTGAGGGAATACAATGCCGCTCACAAGTAAACAGCGCGCACAGCTGCGCTCACTCGCCTCTACGGAAGACACGATTATCCACATCGGAAAAGGAGACATCTCGGAAAATATTATCAAGCAGACGGCTGACGCGCTCAAGGCGCGTGAGCTCATTAAGGGCAAGGTTCTTGAGAATTCCATGCTCAGCCCCCGCGGTGCGGCGGAAGAGCTTGCCGAGGCAACGAATAGTGAGGTCGTGCAGGTTATCGGCAGCAAATTTGTGCTTTATAAGCGCAATGAAAGAGAGCCGAAAATCGAGCTGGTCAAGACGAAGAAATGAGAATCGGAATCTATGGCGGAAGCTTCAACCCGCCGCATGCGGGTCATGTTCATGCGGCGGAAAACGCGGTGAAGTGCCTTTCGCTTGACGAACTGATCGTCATGCCGGCGAGGGAACCGCCGCATAAGACCCTTTCGGCGAACAGCCCCGGTCCGGCAGAGCGTGCTGTGCTCTGCGAATTGGCGTTTTCGTCTGTTGTCAACGCCCGCGTTTCCACGTTGGAACTTGACAGGGAAGAGGTCAGTTACACTGCGGATACGGTTTTGCAGCTTCGCAAAGAGTTTCCGGATGCGGAGTTCTTTCTGCTCATGGGAACGGACATGCTTGCTTCTTTCACGTCGTGGTATGCGTTTGAAAAGATTTTGCAAAACTGCTCACTTGGTGTGTTTTGCCGTGCTGCAGAGGATGAGCGAATCATCGCTACGGCTGTGGACGAACTGAAAAGGAAATACGGTGCAAGAATCAAGTTCGTGCCCTTTTCACCGGTTGAAGTGTCGTCGACCGAATTGCGTGAAGCGCTGTCTGAAGGGAAAAAGCCGCAGCAGTTGCCGGAAGCGGTGTATGCGGAGATTATCCGCCTTCGCTGCTACGGCGCAAAGCCCGAGAAAGAGTGGCTGCGCGCGCAAAGCTATGCCTGCCTGAAACCCAAGCGTATCCCGCACGTTCAGGGAACGGAGCTTACGGCTGTTCGCCTTGCGAAACGCTGGGGCGCAAATGTTGAGGACGCGGCGGAAGCAGCAATTTTGCATGACATTACAAAGAAACTTGAACTGAATGAACAGTTGCTATTGTGTGAAAGATATGGTATTATGAACGATGCGTCTGAAGCAGAGAATGCTAAGCTGCTCCATGCCAAAACCGGCGCGGCATATGCCCGCGAACGTTTTGGTGTTTCGGATGCCGTGTATGATGCGATCCGTTGGCACACAACCGGCCGTGCAGGAATGACGCTGCTTGAAAAAGTGATCTATATGGCGGATTACATCGAGCCGAACCGGGATTTTCCCGGAGTTGAGAAGCTGCGTGCACTCGCGGAAAGCGATCTGGATGCAGCGATGATTCTTGGGCTTGAAATGAGCCTTGAGGATTTGCGAAGCTACGGAATCAGTCCGCATGTGAATTCGTTGGAAGCATTAAAAGCCATAAGGGATAGCCGTAATTCTTGAATTGCGCGGCAAAGGACCGTGCTTTAACGAAAAACAGGTTAGAATCATATGAAGATTAATGATAACAATCATAAACGCGATATGAATGAAGAGCTGGAGCTTGATGCGCACGCGCAGAAGCTCGAATCGGTATATGCAGCGGCCGAGAAGCGCGTGGAAGGTCAGATGCCGGAAGATCGGCGCCCGAAACGGCGCAAAGGTCGCGGCTTGCTGATCGTTCTGATCGTTATTCTTGCGCTGCTGGCCGGACTCTTTGTTGCCTACAAGCTCTGGCGCAAGCCGCCGGAAGTTCAGCAGGGCGCAATTCATACGCCGAATGTTGAGCCTGATCAGCAAGTCGGTGATGAAATGGCCGCTGATCCGGAACCGACTCCGGTGCAGAGTGTTACAACGGAAAAACCTGGTGGCGCAACGTATAACGAAAACGGGCGGAAGGACGGAACTTATACCTTCCTTGTGATTGGCTCGGACAACGGTTTTGGCAACACGGACACCATCATTTACGGTGTTTTGGACACTGTGGATCACACGTTGAACGTTGTCAATATTCCGCGCGATACGCAGGTCAATGTCCCGTGGAGCATCAAGCGCATCAACTCTGTTTACGCCTACTCCGATAATGACATTGCCGGGCTCCGGCAGGAGGTTGGACATCTAGTCGGTTACAATATTGATGAGACCTATGCGATCATCGATATGGAGGCTTTTGTCAAAATCGTTGACTGCATCGGCGGCGTAGACTATGAAGTGCCGTTTGATATGTATGACTACATTCCGGATCAGGATTTTCTGATTGATTTGAAGCAGGGATATCAGCACCTGGACGGGCAGGATGCGCTTGAGCTTGTTCGTTTCCGCTCCGGGTATCTGAATGCTGACCTTGGACGGATCAACACGCAGCAGGATTTTCTGATGACGGTTGCAAGGCAGCTGCTCCGGCTGAAGAACATTCCGAACTTGCCGCAGCTTCTGAGCATTGTTGAAGAATATGTCGAAACAAATCTGACGGCGTCAAACATCGCGTTTTTTGTTGAAGAATTCCTGAAAATCGATTCTGAGGATATTCATTTCTATACGCTTCCCGGCGAGGGACAGATGGTTAAAGGCGGCGCCTATTATTTCGTGCTGAGCGATCAATGGGTTCCGATTGTGAATCAGGGACTTAACCCGTTTAATGTGGAGCTGAGCGCTGCGAACATGAACTATCTTGTCTATAAAAACGGAGATGTTTATACCAGCGCCGGGGCATACTACGGAACGGAATCGTTTTTGGATTACGACGCATATATTCAATCCCTGCAAAATCCCAGTTAGCGGGGATGATAACAATAACGGGCTTTCCCGAACGAGAGAAAGCCGAGAGAATGAAAAGCAATAGGGGGATACCAATAATGATGACACCGACACAGGTCGCCGAGAAAGTGGTACAGGCCCTGGATAGCAAGAAGGCTGTGGACATTCAGGTGCTCCATACGGGGAAGATCACCTCGATCGCGGATTATTTCGTGATATGCACAGCGAATTCCATGACGCAGCTCAAAGCGCTCTCTGAAGAGGTTGACAGAGTGCTTTCCGAAGCGGATGAGCCGCCGCTGCGCCGCGAGGGCTACCGGACAAGCGGGTGGACGCTGCTGGATTTCGGCTGCGTTGTTGTGCACCTGTTTCTTGACGAAATGCGCAAATTCTATAACCTGGAACATTTGTGGGGAGATGCGGAGAAGATCGACATCTCATCCCTTTTGGGGCCCCAGTAAGGGCTTATTATGCTTGCCGACGAATCCGCTTTTGATCGGGCTCGATTGGCCATTAATTTTTGGGGAGAGAGAAAAGTGAAATACGATTTTTCAGCAATTGAGAAGAAGTGGCAGGAGTATTGGATCGAACACAAGACCTATGCCTGCGAAAACGGCAGCGATAAGCAGAAATTCTTTGCGCTTGTAGAGTTTCCGTATCCCTCCGGACAGGGTCTTCATGTCGGCCACGCAAGACCGTATACGGCTATGGACGTGGTCGCGCGTAAGAGACGCATGGACGGCTACAATGTTCTTTTCCCTATCGGTTTTGATGCCTTTGGCCTGCCGACCGAGAACTATGCGATCAAGAATCATGTCCATCCCGCAAAGGTGACGGAGGAGAATATCGCGAACTTCACCAAGCAGCTGCGCATGCTCGGCTATTCTTTTGACTGGGATCGCGTCGTCGACACCACGGATCCGAGCTATTATAAGTGGACACAGTGGATTTTCCTGCAGCTCTTCAAGAAGGGCCTTGCCTACAAAGCTTCCATGCCTGTGAACTGGTGCACCTCCTGCAAGTGCGTCCTCGCCAATGAGGAAGTTGTGGACGGCGGTTGCGAACGTTGCGGCAGCCCGGTCATCCGTAAGGAGAAGAGCCAGTGGATGCTGGCCATCACCAAGTATGCGGACAGGCTGATCGATGATCTGGACGATGTGGATTTCATCGAGCGCGTCAAGATTCAGCAGAGAAACTGGATCGGACGCAGTGAGGGCACGGAAGTGCGCTTCACCGCAACGACCGGCGACGATATGACGGTGTTTACCACGCGCTGCGACACGCTCTTCGGCGTGACTTACATGGTTCTCTCTCCCGAGCATCCGTATCTGAAAAATTGGCTGGATCGGCTTGAGAATCGCGAAGAGGTCAGCGCTTACATCGAGCAGGCGGCGCGCAAGTCTGATTTCGAGCGCAGCGAGCTCAACAAAGAAAAGACCGGCGTTCGCCTGATGGGCATTGACGCTGTGCATCCTGTGACAGGGAAGACCATTCCGATCTATGTCTCCGATTACGTACTGATGGGCTACGGCACCGGCATCGTCATGGGCGTGCCCGGCCACGATCAGCGTGACTGGGATTTTGCAACGAAGTTCAATCTGCCGATCGTGGAAGTCGTCAGCGGCGGCGATATTACAAAGGAAGCCTTTGCGATCAAGGACGATACCGGCATCATGGTCAATTCCGACTTCCTCAATGGCCTGACGGTCAAAGAGGCGATCCCCGCCATGAAGCAGTGGGTAACGGAAAAGGGCATCGGCGTTCCGAAGGTCAACTTCAAGCTGCGTGACTGGGTCTTCTCCCGCCAGCGTTACTGGGGAGAGCCGATCCCGCTTGTTTACTGCGAGAAGTGCGGCTGGGTTCCGATCGACGAGCACGAGCTGCCGCTGCTTCTGCCTGAAGTGGAGAGCTACGAGGTTACGGACAATGGCGAGAGCCCGCTTGCCAAGATGACCGATTGGGTGAACACGACCTGCCCGCATTGCGGCGGCCCTGCAACGCGCGAGACGGACACCATGCCGCAGTGGGCCGGCAGCTGCTGGTACTTCCTGCGTTATATGGATCCGCACAATAACGAGGCGCTTGCCTCCAAGGAAGCGCTCGATTACTGGAGTCCGGTGGATTGGTACAACGGCGGCATGGAGCACACGACGCTGCACCTGCTTTACAGCCGTTTCTGGCATAAGTTCCTCTATGACATCGGCGTTGTGCCGACCAAGGAGCCTTATCAGAAGCGCACCAGCCATGGCATGATCCTTGGCGAGGGCGGCGAAAAGATGAGCAAGAGCCGCGGTAACGTCGTCAATCCGAACGACATCGTGGCGCTCTATGGTGCGGACACCATGCGTACGTACATCATGTTTGTTGGTGACTTTGAGAAAGCTGCAGCCTGGTCCTCCAATGCTGTCAAGGGATGCAAGCGCTTCCTTGACCGAATCTGGAATCTGGCTGAGAGCCGCCTGGAAGGCGATGCACATACGCCGGAGAACGAGGCTGAGCTGCACAGAACGATCAAAAAGGTTGGCGACGACATTGAGAACATGAAGTTCAATACTGCCATCGCGCAGCTTATGACGCTGGTCAATCAGTTTTATGATGTCAAGCCGAGCCGTGCGGATATGCGCGACCTGCTCGTGATGCTCTCTCCCTTTGCCCCGCACATTGCAGAGGAGCTTTGGGAGATTCAGGGCTTTGAGGGCCTTGCCAGCGAACAGAGCTGGCCGGTTTATGACGAGAGCAAGACGGTCGCCTCCACGAAAGAGGTCGCCGTGCAGGTGGGTGGCAAGCTCAAGGCCACGGTTACGGTTGCGGCGGACGCCTCTGATGAGGATATCGTGAAGGCTGCCTGCGCGGACGCGAAGATTCAGCGTCTCATGGAGGGCATGGAGCTTGTGAAGACGATCGTTGCCAAGGGCAAACTGGTCAACCTGGTTCTCAAGCCGCAGAAGTAAGCATGCAATATGCACTTTCCCGCAGAAAAAGGGCAAAATGCATACAAAAATGTGAGATTTTATCTTGACAGCAGAATGCAGATTTTGCTATAATACCAAGGCATTACGCACGGATGGGGGACATGTGCGCCCAATGTGGCGAAAGCTGGGAAGCATGTGGCAGATCCCGCCGGAGGTAATAACAAATTAAGGAGGAAAACAAACAATGGCAGTCGTATCTATGAAGCAGCTTCTGGAGGCCGGTGTTCATTTCGGACATCAGACCCGCCGCTGGAACCCCAAGATGGCAGAGTACATCTATATGGAGCGCAACGGCATCTATATCATCGACCTGCAGAAGACCGTTAAGAAGCTCGAGGATGCTTATTCCTTCGTTCGCTCTCTGGCGGAAAACGGACAGAGTGTTCTGTTCGTCGGCACCAAGAAGCAGGCGCAGGACGCCGTCCGTGAAGAGGCGGAGCGCGTGGGCATGTTCTATGTCAACGCTCGCTGGCTCGGCGGCATGCTGACCAACTTCAAGACCATGCGTACCCGCGTGGACCGTCTGGCCCAGCTCAAGAAGATGCAGGAGGACGGCACCTTTGACATGCTTCCCAAGAAGGAAGTCATGAAGCACCTTGGCGAGATGGCCAAGCTCGAGAAGTATCTCGGCGGCGTGAAAGAGATGAAGCGTCTGCCCGGCGCGCTGTTCGTTGTCGACCCGCGCAAGGAGCACAACGCCATCGCTGAGGCGCGCAAGCTGCACATCCCGATCGTCGCGATCGTGGACACCAACTGCGACCCGGACGAGGTCGATTACGTGATCCCCGGCAACGACGATGCGATCCGCGCGATCCGTCTGATCTCTGCGACCATGGCCAACGCCGTGCAGGAAGGCCGTCAGGGCCAGGATGCGGCGGAAGCTGCAGAGGCGGAAGTCAAGGCTGAGGCCGAGATCGCCGAGTAAGCGTATACAATTAAGTGCCGGGGGCCCGAGCCCCCGGCCTTATGTGCGTTTTTGATTACAGACTACAAATGGGAGGAAATTGAAAAATGGCATTTACTGCTGCTGATGTTAAGAACCTGCGCGAAATGACCGGCGTCGGTATGATGGATTGCAAGAAGGCTTTGTCTGAGACCAACGGCGACATGGACAAGGCAATTGAGTATCTGCGTGAAAAGGGCCTGGCCAAGGCTGCCAAGAAGGCCAGCCGCATTGCTGCTGAGGGCATGGCGTACGCCGATGTCTGCGCTTGCTGCGGTGCCGGTGCTGTTGTGGAAGTCAACTGTGAGACCGACTTCTGCGCGAAGAGCGAGCCCTTCGTCAACTTTGTTAAGGACGTCTGCGCTGTTGTCCTGAAGGACAATCCGGCGGATGTGGATGCGCTGCTGCAGTGCAAGTATCCGAACTCCGAGCTGACCGTTGCCGAGACCATCCCTGAGAAGGTCATGTCCATCGGTGAGAACCTGCAGATCCGTCGCTTCGTGCGTTACGGAGAGAACACCAGCGTTGCTTACGTGCACGCCGGCGGCAAGATCGGCGTTCTGGTCAACCTCGCTGTCGAGGGCGGCATTGACGCCACCGAGATCGGCAAGAATGTTGCCATGCAGATCGCTGCTCTGAATCCCCGCTTCTGGGACAAGAGCCTCGTGACCGAGGAGATCCTCGAGCAGGAGAAGAAGATCGCGCTCGCGCTGATGGATCAGGATCCGAAGATGGCTGACAAGCCGCAGCAGGTCAAGGAGAAGATTGTCATTGGCAAGATGAACAAGTTCTACGAGGAGAACTGCCTGCTCCAGCAGGAGTACGTCAAGGACGGCTCCATGACCGTCGAGAAGTATATTGCCGCAGCTGCCAAGGAGCTTGGCGGCAGTGTCAAGTTTGTTGATGCGGTTCGCTTCCTGAAGGGCGAAGGCATTGAGAAGAAGGAAGAGGATTTTGCGGCTGAGGTCGCTGCGCAGATGAACATGAGCAAGTAAGCTCTGTGATACAATATAAAAGGACCGGGGTTTTGTTGCCCCGGTCCTTTTTGTTGACTAAGGAGAAATAATATAGTAAAATATTATGATAGCCGTAGTAGGCCTGCAACAGACCGATGGCGGTGAACTGATGAAAAACAGTTTCGCAAGTTTCGGAGGGATACCATGGACGAAATGAAACTTCCCGAGCATATGCCGGAGAATGGGGCTGCAGCGAAAAAGACGCGCACGGAGATCTATGATTGGCTGCGCTGCATCGTAACAGCCATCATCGTGTGTGTATTGGTCTTTATCTTTGGTGCACGTATTGTGGGCGTGGTTGGCTCCTCAATGGTGCCGACACTGCACGAGGGCGATCGTATCATCACATCCAATCTGTTTTATAAGCCGAAGCAGGGCGACATTGTTGTCTTCCGTAAAGACAGCTTTGATGATCGCGCGCTTGTCAAACGTGTCATCGCAACGGAGGGACAGACGGTTGACATCGACTTTGAGCAAGGAATCGTCTATGTGGACGGTGCACCGCTGAAAGAGGACTATGTGAACGCCCCGACTGTTCGTGAACTTGATTTTGATGATGAGATCACGGTGCCGCCCGGTTGCGTTTTTGTCATGGGTGACAATCGGAATGAGTCAACAGACAGCAGAAGTGAGGCCCTTGGCTGCGTGGACACGCGTTATTTGATTGGCAGGGGCTATATTGTATTTCTCCCGATTCGGGATTTTAAGCTTCTTGGGAGGCCGGATTATGAATGAGAATAAAGGATATGAATTAGATCTGCATTGGTTTCCCGGCCATATGACTAAGGCCCAGCGCATGATCGAGAGCAATTTGAAGCTTGTGGACGCGGTGTGCGAAATTCTGGATGCCCGCATTCCGTATTCCAGCCGCAATCCCGACGTGGATAAGCTTTGCGGCAATAAGCCTCGTCTGATAGTCTTTAACCGAACCGATCTTGCTGATCCTGCAGTCACTGCACAATGGCGGAAGTATTGGAAAAATGCAGGCCTGGTCGTGATGGAAACTGATGCTAAGAGCGGAAAAGGTGTGAATGCTTTTTCGAATGCCGTGCGTACACTGCTAAAGGATAAAATTGCGGCATACGCAGCGAAAGGGCAGGAGAACCGCCCGCTGCGGCTTATGGTGCTTGGCATTCCGAACGTTGGAAAGTCCACGTTTATCAACAAAGTTGCACGAAGAAAAGCAGCCGTTGCATCTGACAGACCAGGTGTGACGCGCGGAAAACAGTGGATTACCGTTGATGCCGGTCTTGAGCTTCTTGACACACCCGGTATCCTATGGCCACGTTTTGACAGCCAGACAGTCGGGGAAAACCTTGCCTTCACCGGCGCAATTCGCGACGAAATTATGGACAGAGAAACGCTTGCAGCAAACCTTTTCCTTCGCCTGCGTGAGCATTATGCAGAAAGTATTGAGCGGCGCTATAAGTTTGCCCCGACACCGGAGATGAGCGGGATGGAGATTTTGGAGATAGCAGCGAAAAAGCGCGGATTCCTGCTTCCCGGCGGCGTGTACGATACGGAACGCATGGCCTGTGTGCTGCTTGATGAATTCCGCGGCGGTGTGCTTGGGCGCATCTCGCTGGAGCGTCCGGAGGCGGAGGCATGAGCCTTTACGAACTTGAAAATTCGCTTCGAGCCGAGGGACTGAGCCTGATCTGCGGCGTGGACGAGGCTGGACGTGGACCTTTGGCCGGCCCTGTTTATGCAGCAGCTGTGATTTTGCCGGAATCCTGTGTGATTGATGGACTCAATGATTCAAAAAAGCTCACAGAAAAGAAGCGCGAGGCGCTGTTTTCCGTAATAGAGCGCGAGGCTGTTGCATTTGGGATCGGTGTTGCCAGCGAGGCGGAGATTGATCAGCTGAATATACTCCGAGCAACCTATTTGGCCATGAACCGTGCGATTGAAAAGCTGCCGATTCAGCCGCAGCTTTGCCTGATTGACGGAAACCGAAACGAGGGAATTGTGTTTCCGTCGAGAACCGTCATCGGCGGTGACGCCAAATGCGCCTGTATTGCCGCAGCTTCCGTCTTGGCAAAGGTTTCACGTGACAGAATAATGCTGGAGATGGATGAAAAATATCCCGAGTACGGGTTTGCGCAGCATAAGGGCTATGGCACAAAGGCGCACTATGCCGCGCTGCGTGAGTACGGTCCGTCGCCGATCCACCGGCTGACATTCCTCAAGAAGATGCACTGAGGTGCCGCTTATGACAACGGACAAAAGGCTTCTTGGAAGCTGGGGCGAGGAGCGGGCTGCAGAATATCTGCGCAGGAAGCGCTGGAAAATCGTAGGCATGAACTACACCACGCGCTTTGGAGAGATTGACCTGATTGCCGAAAATCGGAATTATATAGCGTTCGTGGAGGTCAAAATGCGCCGGAATGCGGATTTTGCACAAGCGCGTGAATTTGTGACGCCACATAAGCAGAGACGCATCCGTTTGGCGGCAGAGAGTTGGCTTGAAGCAAACCCCACAAAGAAACAGCCGCGCTTTGATGTGATGGAGGTCTATGCTCCGGATGGAATTGCAACGAAAACTCCGGAGTT
Source organism: Oscillospiraceae bacterium (assembly GCA_015068035.1). GTDB lineage: Bacteria > Bacillota > Clostridia > Oscillospirales > Oscillospiraceae > SIG483. The sequence goes on from SVLI01000003.1 coordinate 56,513, forward strand.
TGTATTTTTTGAGAACGCGTTTTAGAAAGAGGAAGGCATAATGCTGTATTATTCAACACGAGACAAAAACCGCCGCGTTACAGCGTCAAGAGCCATTTCGGACGGGCTTGCGCCGGACGGGGGCTTGTATATCCCGGAGTGCATCCCGCGGGTATCAGCGGAAAAGCTGGAAGCGCTTTGCAAGGCGAATTATCGGGAACGGGCGACCTATATCATGGGGCTGTATCTCGATGAATTCAGCGAAGATGAGCTGCGTGCAATGACGGAGCAGGCCTACGGTGAGAATTTCGAGACCGAAAGCCCGGCGCCGCTGCGTTTTGTGGATGAGGAGACCGCATATCTCGAGCTTTGGCACGGGCCGAGCTGCGCATTTAAAGATATGGCGCTGCAGATGCTGCCCCATTTGCTGACGGCTTCTCTGAAAAAGTGTGGCGAAGAGCGCAATGTGTGCATCCTTACGGCGACCTCCGGTGATACCGGCAAGGCCGCGCTGGAAGGTTTTTGTGAAGTTCCCGGCACGCGGGTTGTGGTGTTTTATCCGCAAGACGGCGTGTCAGAGATGCAGAAGCTGCAGATGGTCACGCAAAAGGGAAGCAATGTGCTCGTTTCCGCTGTTGAAGGAAACTTTGATGATGCGCAGACCGGCGTGAAGAAAATCTTTGGTGACAAGGCGCTTGCCGAGCGGCTGAATGAGAAGGCGGTTTTCCTTTCATCTGCAAACTCGATGAACTGGGGAAGGCTGCTCCCGCAGATCGTATATTATTTCTCTGCCTACTGTGACTATGTGATCAGCGGGAAGCTGCGCTGCGGAGAAAAGCTTGATTTCTGTGTGCCGACAGGAAATTTTGGCAATATTCTCGCAGGATACTATGCAAAGCGTATGGGACTGCCGGTTGGCCGCCTGCTTTGCGCGTCCAATGCCAATGACGTGCTTACAGAGTTTATCGAAACGGGCGTTTACAACCGCAACCGCAGTTTCCACACGACGATTTCTCCGTCGATGGACATTCTCGTTTCCAGCAATCTGGAGCGTCTGCTCATGCTGCTTTCCGAAAGCGACAGCGAGGTGCGCACCTATATGGAAACCTTGTCTGAGAAAGGCTGCTACACCGTTTCCGATTCTGTCCGACAGGGTGTGCAGGAAACGCTCAGCGCCGGCTGCTGCGACGATGTGCGCACAAAGGAGACGATTGCGGCGGTTTTCAACACGTATAACTATCTGATTGACCCGCACACGGCTGTTGCCGCGCGTGTGCTGGATGATTATCGCGAGAAAACAGGGGAGAAGCACCCCTGCGTGGTGGTGTCCACTGCGAATCCGTATAAGTTTGCATCAGATGTACTCAATGCCCTCGGCGGAGAGGCGGAGGAATGCCGTTTGCTGGAGGCGCTTTCCGAGAAGAGCAGCACGAATGTTCCGGCACCGCTTCGCGGATTGCATGATTTGCCGGTGCGTTTCGGCGGATGTGTGGCAAAAGCGGATATGTCCGCGCTCGTGGAAAACTATTTGTCCTGAAAATATGTAGGGCGGAACCGAAGTTCCGCCCGCATTTCCCGGGAAATGTTCAGATGCCCGCTTTCGGCTCAAAGGTTGCGCAAAAGGTCTCGCCCTTACGCATGGCGCTTTCGTTGCGCACATCAATGTGCGCGGCGTGGCAGGTGCAGCCGGCGCCCTGGTGGCAGCCGTTGTAGCGACAGTTCGTGACATCGCAGCCGACGCCGTGCAGCCATTCGCCGTATCGCTTCGAATCGCTCATTCGTCTTCTCCTTCACATTTGACTTCGGGAATAGTATGCCGCGATAGAACGCGGCTATGCGGAGGATATATGTCTTTATATGCCATTGGAGATCTGCACTTGTCATTTTCCGCCGAGAAACCCATGGATGTTTTCGGCGGCGCATGGGAGAACTATGTGGAAAAACTGCAAATTGGATTTTCGGGACTTCGCAGTGATGACGTTTGCGTGATTTGCGGCGATATCAGCTGGGCAATGAGTCTTGCGGATGCCGGGGAAGATTTTCGCTTTATCTCCGAACTCCCAGGGCGGAAGATCATTCTCAAGGGCAACCACGACTATTGGTGGTCTACGGCGAGCAAAGCAAGCGCGCGAATGCAGGAGCTTGGAATCGAAAACATTTCATTTTTGCACAATAATTGCTATTTCTATGGCGAGAGCGCAGCGATTTGCGGAACCAGAGGATGGTTTTTTGAGGAAGAGCGGGGAAACGAGCACGATCGCAAGATGCTCTCACGCGAGCTCATGCGGCTGGAGACCAGTCTGAAAGCGGCCGGTGAGCGCGAAAAGTATGTCTTTTTGCACTATCCGCCGAAATACGGGCGTTATGTATGCGGTGAGATGCTGAGTCTTCTGCAAAGCTATAATGTGCGTGTTTGCGCGGCTGGACACCTGCATGGCGCTGCACGAAAATTCGCGTTTGAAGGCGAATTTCAGGGCACGCAGCACCTGATGGTTTCGGCAGATCACGTTAATTTCACGCCGGTGAAGATTCTGGACTGAAAAATCCGGCAATTTCTTCAGAAAATTTTGATCCAAGCGCCAAGAACAGTCATATTTCATTTGCATTTTGTGTCGGCATCTGTTATACTATATGCTGTGTTTTTATGGTCAGCCGACAAAAATATGGAAAAAATCGGTCTGCCGATTAAAATAGGAGGAAGCAGTCCCATGATTGTCAAGAATGTTGAAAAGAAAGAAAACAACACCGCAACTTTCCAGGTCGAGATCGACAAGGACGAGTTCGAAAAAGCCGTTAACGCTGCGTATCTGAAGGCTAAGAAGCAGATTGTTGTGCCCGGCTTCCGCAAGGGTAAGGCGCCCCGAATGGTCGTTGAGGGAATGTACGGCGCGGACGTGTTCTACAACGATGCGGCTGAGGATATCGCCCCCACTGCGCTTGCTTTTGCTGTTGAGCAGGAGAAGCTTGAAATGGTCGGCATGCCCTCCATCACGGACATGGACGTCTCTGATGAGAAGGTGCTTACGCTCGGTTTCGAGATTGCGCTGTATCCGGCCGTTACCCTTGGCGAGTACAAGGGCCTTGAAGTTGAAAAAGAGAAGATCGAGATCACGGACGAGGCTGTTGATGCCGAGATCGATCGCGTTCGCAACCGCAATTCCCGCATCCAGACCGTCGAGCGCGCTGCTGCGATGGGCGACACCGCGGTTATCGATTTCGTCGGCACGATCGACGGCGTTGCCTTTGACGGCGGCACCGGTTCCGATTTCAGCCTGAAGCTTGGCTCCGGCACCTTCATCCCCGGCTTTGAAGAGCAGGTTGTTGGCCTGAGCGCCGGCGAGGAGAAGGACGTTTGCGTCACCTTCCCGGAGGAGTATCATGCAGATCTCGCCAGCAAGGACGCTGTTTTCCATGTGACCTGCAAGGAAGTCAAGGAAACCCTGCTGCCCGAGCTGGATGATGAGTTTGCCAAGGACGTCAGCGAGTTTGATACTCTTGAGGAGTACAAGCAGAGCATTCGCACTTCTATGGAAGAATCCCGCAAGACCGCTGTTGACCGCGATTTCCGCGATGCAGTTCTGACCAAGGCTGCGGAGAACGCCGAGATGATCCTGCCCGATGCTATGATCGATGAGAAGCACGAGCGCATGATCGAAGAGTACGGCCAGAATCTTGCCGCGCAGGGCATTCCGCTCGAGCAGTACATCGGCATGATGGGCATGAGCATGGATGATTTCCGCCGCACCACCAGACCCTCCGCCGAGCGCCAGCTCCGCATCAGCCTGATGATCGACGAGGTCGCCAAGGCTGAGGAAGTGGCTGTCACGGACGAGGAAGTGGAAGCCGAGTACGCCAAGGTTGCCGAGTCCTATGGCATGCCTGTTGACGATGTCAAGAACTCCATCCCCGCTGATGCGCTGCGCAAGGATATGATCGAGCGCAAGACTGCGGATCTCATCTGCGATAGCGCTGTTGCGGTCGACCCCAAGCCGGTTGAGGAGACTGAAGAGAAGGAAGAGACCACAGAGGAATAAAACGAGCATTTCGTGGTTATGCTCTCTTGGATGTATAGATGGGCGGCCTGCATTGCAGACCGCCCGACACAAATTGATATGTAAAGGAGAGTAATTGAATGAGCCTGGTACCTTACGTTGTGGAGCAGACCTCTCGCGGAGAGCGCTCCTATGATATTTTTTCCCGCCTTCTGAACGATCGCATCATCATGCTTTCGGAGGAAGTCAATGACACGACGGCAAGCCTGATCGTGGCGCAGCTGCTGTATCTGGAGTCTCAGGATCCGGATAAGGATATCCAGTTTTACATCAACAGCCCCGGCGGCAGCGTCACAGCCGGCATGGCGATTTATGACACGATGCAGTATATCAAGTGCGATGTGAGCACGATTTGTATTGGTATGGCAGCGAGCATGGGCGCGTTCCTGCTGTCTGCCGGTACGAAAGGCAAGCGCCTTGCGCTGCCCAACGCAGAGATTATGATTCATCAGCCCTCTGCGGGAACACAGGGTCAGATCACGGACATGGCGATTCATCTCAAACGCTTGGAGATCATCAAAAAGCGCATGAATCAGATTTTGGCTGAGAATACAGGTCACAGCATTGAAGAAATCACTGCTGCCACCGAGCGCGACAACTTTATGTCCGCCGAGGAAGCCCAGATCTACGGCCTGATCGACAAGGTCATTTATAAGCGCTAAGCGCTATAACGGATCCCGCCGCATGCGGGGGAAGTGAATGAGGATTTATTTATGGCAAAAGTTGAAGCCAAAAACACAAGATGCAGCTTCTGCGGAAAGCCGCAGTCAATGGTGGAGCGCATGGTCGCGGGCAACGGTGCTTACATCTGTGATGAATGCATCCGCCTGTGCATGAGCATCATTGACGAGGATTACGTTCCGGGATACAGCGCGCAGTCGTCACATGGCAAACGGGCCCTGCAGGAAGAAAAGCTGCCGAAACCGAGAGAGATCCGAGCGGTGCTGGATGAGTATATCATCGGACAGGATCGCGCCAAGGTTTCGCTTGCTGTTGCGGTTTATAACCATTATAAGCGCATCTTCCACGGCGGAATTGAGGACGTGGAACTGCAAAAGAGCAACATTCTGCTGATCGGACCCACCGGCAGCGGAAAAACGCTTTTTGCGCAGACGATGGCAAAGATGCTGCGCGTTCCTTTTGCCATTGCAGATGCCACAACGCTGACTGAGGCCGGCTACGTGGGCGAGGATGTGGAAAACATTCTTCTGCGTTTGCTGCAGGCCGCTGATTTTGATGTGGAAGCAGCCGAGCACGGCATTATCTATATCGACGAGATCGACAAAATCTCCCGTAAGAGCGAGAACACATCCATCACGCGCGATGTTTCCGGCGAGGGTGTGCAGCAGGCGTTGCTGAAAATCATCGAGGGAACCGTTGCCAATGTGCCGCCGCAGGGCGGACGCAAGCACCCGCAGCAGGAGTTCATTCAGATTGACACTTCGAACATCCTGTTTATCTGCGGCGGTGCTTTTGATGGATTGGAAAAGATCATCGAAAACCGCATGGATCGCCGCAGCATCGGCTTTGGCGGCCAGGTGATGAGCAAAAAGGATGCTGACGTCGGCGAACTGCTGCAGCAGGTGCAGGCGCAGGATATTCTGAAATTTGGCATCATTCCCGAGCTCGTGGGCAGAATGCCTGTGATCACGCCGCTCAATTCGCTGAGTAGGGAGGACCTTGTCCGCATCCTTTCAGAGCCAAAGAATGCCATGACAAAACAGTATCGCGCGCTGCTTGGCTACGACAATGTTGTTCTTGAATTTGAGCAGGATGCCCTTGGCGCAATTGCGGACAAAGCCATCGACATGAAACTTGGCGCACGCGGTTTGCGCAGTGTGATGGAAAGCTTGATGACGGACATTATGTATGAAGTCCCCTCGGATAGCAGCATTGAAAAGATCGTCATCACAGCAGAGAGCGTACGCGGTGAAAGTGCACCGCAGGTTCAGCGTAAGAATGTAAGTATACAGTCTGCCTGAGGTGGAATTTAATTCTCCGCTTCATGCAAGCGTCCGGGACGAAATCATTGATTTTGTCCCGGATATTGAGCCGCATGTACGCCGTGCGGCTCTGTTTTCATAAAGCAATCATGGTCATGCGGGGACTTTCACCCTGCACGGGAGTTAAACAATGGACGAGAACGAATTTGTATTTGATATGACGGAAAAATGCGAAATGCCGCTGTTGCCGCTTCGCGGACTGACGGCTTTTCCCGGCATGCTGCTGAGCTTTGATGTGGAGCGGGATATCTCTGTCGCTGCATTGAATTTGGCCATGCAGGGCGATCGTATTATCTTTCTGACTGCACAGCGGGACATTACGCTCGAGACACCCGAGGCGGATGACCTCTATGAGATCGGCGTTATTTGCCGCCTGCGGCAGATGCTGCGTGTGCCCGGCGTCAAGACGGCGCGCGCTATGGTTCAGGGTGTTGCCAGAGGTCGCTTTTCCAAGCTTTATCGCAAGGATAACTGCTTCCACGCTGAGATTGAGCCGCTGTCCGATCAGAAGAGTACATCAAGTGAGAAAATGATAGAGGCGCTGCTTCGCCAAAGCTGTGACCTCTTTGATCAATATGCGCAGTTTTCTGACTCTGTAACGCCGGAAACGCTTGTTCAGGTGATTGCATCGACAGAGCCTGGATATCTTGCTGACTTTATCGCGCAGAACATCTTCCTGCGCTATCAGAATAAGCAGCTTGTTCTGGAAGAACTGCGCCCGGTGCAGCGTCTTAAGCTGGTGAACCGGCTTATGAATAAAGAGCTGGAGATCCTGCGGATCGAGCACGATCTGCGCGAGACGACCCGTGAGCAGATGAGCCGCAGCCAGCGGGAATATTATCTGCGTGAACAGCTCAAAGTCATTCAGACGGAACTGGGTGAGGACGAAGACAGCACGGATGAGCTGGGCAATTACCGCACGAAGATCCGCGCGCTGGGCTTTGATGAAGAGACGGAGAAGAAGCTGCTTAAAGAGGTATCGCGTCTGAGTAAGCAGCCCTTCGGCTCTGCTGAGGCGTCTGTGATTCGCAGCTATCTGGATACCGTGCTGGAACTGCCCTGGCATACCCAGACGAAAGAGACAGTTGACATTGCGAAAGCAGCGAAGATTTTGGATGCTGACCATTTTGGCATGGAAAAGGTTAAGGACCGCATTTTGGAGTTCCTTTCTGTCCGCCAGCTTGCCCCGGATATGCGCGGTGGCGTGATTTGCCTGATCGGCCCTCCGGGTGTCGGCAAAACCAGCATTGCCATGAGTCTTGCAAAGGCGATGAACAGAAAGCTTGCGCGTATCTCGCTCGGCGGCGTGCATGATGAGGCAGAGATTCGCGGTCACAGAAAAACCTATGTCGGCGCGATGCCTGGACGCATCATTGCCGGTCTTCAGCAGGCCGGCAGCAAAAACGCGCTGATCGTTTTGGACGAAATTGATAAGTTGGGTAGTGATTATCGCGGGGATCCGTCATCCGCACTGCTGGAGGCCTTGGATACAGAGCAGAACGGCAGTTTCCGCGATCACTATCTTGAGATTCCCTTTGATTTGTCCGACGTGCTGTTTGTCACGACCGGCAACTCCACGGACACGATCCCGCGCCCCCTGCTTGATCGTATGGAAGTGATCGAACTCGGCAGCTATACGGATGAGGAGAAGCTGCAAATCGTCAAGCGTCATCTTCTGCCGAAACAGCGGAAAAAGCACGGACTTGATGGGAATCAGCTTCGTCTTTCCGATGACTGCATCCGGGAGATCATCACCCTGTATACAAGAGAGAGCGGTGTGCGCGTTTTGGAGCGCGAGGTCGCGCGTCTGTGCCGCAAGGCAGCAAAGCAGATCGCTATGGGCGAGACTGCATCCATCCGCTTGCGTGCGGGTATGCTTGAACCGTTCCTTGGCGTGCCGAAGTACAGAGCAACACCCGGGGGAGATATGCCAGAGGTCGGCTTGGTGCGCGGCCTTGCCTGGACGAGCGTTGGCGGCGAAATTCTGGAGCTTGAAGTCGGCGTTATGGATGGCAACGGCAAGATTGAACTGACGGGAAATCTCGGCGATGTGATGAAGGAGTCCGCCAAAGCGGCAATCACCTTTATCCGCAGCCGGGCCAAGCAGCTTGGCATCGATCCCGATTTCTATAAGAACAAAGATATTCACATCCATTTCCCGGAGGGTGCAATTCCGAAGGATGGTCCCTCGGCAGGTATTACGATGTGTGTTGGTCTTGTTTCTGCGCTCACGGGAATTCCTGTGCGCCGCGACGTTGCCATGACCGGCGAGATCACGCTGCGCGGCAGAATTCTTCCGATCGGCGGCCTGAAAGAGAAAACGATGGCTGCGCTTCGCGCCGGTGTGCACACGGTTATTATCCCGGCTGAGAATGAGAAGGATCTGCAGGAGATTGATCAGACAGTGCGCCGTGCGCTGAACTTTGTGACGACGGAGCGCGTGGAGAACATACTTTCCGTTGCACTCGTGCGCGAACCTGCGCAGCACGATTTGCAGAAGCAGACGGAGACAGAAGACCTTTTGCCCATTCCTCCGCAGCACGGAGAGCTTGGCAATATGATCAGACAGTGACGTGTGTGCTATGATGAATATCCATAATGTAGAATTTATCAAGTCTGCTGCATCTAAGAGTGGGTTTCTTGAGGATGGTTTGCCTTCAATCGTTTTTGCGGGGAAGTCTAATGTCGGGAAATCCTCGGTGATCAACCGGCTGCTCAATCGTAAAAACTTCGCGCGTGTCGGCGCATCTCCCGGAAAAACGATCCATGTCAATTATTTTTTGATTGATAAACAGGCGTATTTTGTTGATTTGCCCGGCTATGGTTATGCAAAGGTTTCCATGGCGGAGCGTGAACGCTGGGGCGCGCTGATGGAGGCTTTCTTTGCGCGGGAGTCCGGATATACTCTCGGCGTGATGATTGTGGATGCCCGTCATAAGCCGACGGCGAACGACATCACGATGGCACAGTTTTTTCTGCAGACGGAAAGACCCTTTGTTGTCGTCGCCAATAAGTGTGATAAGCTGAAAAAGAGTGAGATTGAAAAGAATCTCGTCCTGATCCGGGAGACGCTCACGCTGCCGGAAGCTGTGCAGCTCGTAGCCTTTTCTGCTGAAAAGGGCACGGGGCGTGAAGTGCTTTTAAGCCGCATTCAAAGCGCTGTCGACGCTGAGAATGCTGAGAACGAATAAACCTTGGGGGAAATTTAATGACCACAGCAGAGAGAAGCCTTGCAATGCATTATGATGTGAAAGGCAAAATTGAGGTTATTTCGCGCGTTGAAGTGAATAGCAGCGAGGACCTTTCTCTTGCCTATACGCCCGGCGTGGCGCAGCCTTGCCTTGAGATTCAAAAGGATGTTTCCAAGAGCTATGAGCTGACACGCAGGTGGAATCTCTGCGCCGTGATCACGGACGGCAGCGCTGTGCTTGGCCTTGGTGATATCGGACCTGAGGCCGGAATGCCGGTTATGGAGGGCAAATGTGTGCTCTTCAAAACCTTCGGCAATGTAGATGCTTTTCCGCTTTGCGTCGGCACGCAGGATGTGGACACATTTGTGCAGACGGTAAAACTCATTTCCGGCAGCTTTGGTGGCATAAATCTGGAGGATATTTCTGCACCCCGCTGTTTTGAGATTGAGGACAAGCTCAAAGCCTGCTGCGACATCCCGGTTTTTCACGATGATCAGCACGGCACGGCCATCATCACACTTGCCGGCATGAAGAACGCCCTCAAGGTCGTGGGTAAAAAGCTGGAAGATGCGAAGATCGTCATTAGCGGCGCCGGTGCTGCGGCGATCTCGATCTGCCGTTTGCTGCTGCGCGCCGGTGCTGGCAAAGTCATTCTCTGTGATCGGCACGGTGCGATCTATCGAGGCAGAGAGTCCGACATGAACCCGATCAAGGAGCAGATGGCGCTCATCACAAATCCCGATTCTGTTCAGGGAACGCTTGCCGATGCTGTGCGCGGCGCGGATGCGTTCATCGGTGTGTCGGCGCCCGGCCTGCTGACAACGGATATGGTGCGCACGATGGCGAAGGATGCAATTGTGTTCGCCTGCGCAAACCCCACGCCCGAGATTTTCCCGGACGAGGCAAAGGCGGGCGGTGCCGCAGTTGTAGCCACCGGTCGCAGCGACTATCCGAATCAGATCAACAATGTGCTTGCTTTTCCCGGTGTGTTCCGCGGCGCATTTGACGTACGCGCAAGAGAGATCAATGAAGAAATGAAGCTTGCCGCAGCGCAGGCGATTTCCAACCTCGTTGGTGATGAACTCAGCGCGGAATACATCATTCCTTCTCCGCTTGACGAGCGCGTGGTGGCCGCGGTTTCCGCTGCTGTCGCGCAGGCTGCGAGAGACACGGGCGTTGCGCGGATTTGAGAGGAAAACGCAAGAGACCAATTATCTGAATATCATTTCATGCGTCCCTGCGTCCCGCCAATTCAGGCAGAAACGGCGGACGCATGAAGTTTTTTGAGATTTCCGCTATGCTGCAAAAAGGATGGCAAGCGGCGGTAATTATGATTTGTGCATTCAGGAACAACGGAGTTTGAGGGCATGGTTGGTTTTGCAGAGATTTGGAAAGGCATGGATTGGTCAATTCTGACCGATATGTTGCTGCGTGCCCTGCCAGCGCTGCTCTGCATCACGATACATGAACTGTGCCACGGTCTTGTGGCGTATAAACTTGGTGATGACACGGCAAAGCGCGCGGGGAGACTGACGCTCAATCCGATCAAACACATTGATCTGTTTGGCCTTGTGTTGATGATTGCGTTTCGCTTCGGCTGGGCAAAGCCTGTTCCGGTCGATATGCGGAAACTTCGCCATCCAAAACGCGGTATGGCGCTTGTAGCGCTGGCCGGGCCTGTTTCCAATCTGCTTCTGGCGATTGTGCTGCTGTTTCTTTACGGCGCGCTCTATATTCCACTAATGAACGGAAAAGTCGGAGAAGTGGTTTTGGAGCTGCTGATGACAGGCGGATATTTAAGCTGCGCGCTTGCGGTTTTCAACATGATTCCGATTCCGCCGCTGGACGGCAGCAAGGTTTTATTCTCCTTCCTGCCGGATGAGATATACAGAAAGATTTTGCGCTATGAGCGCTATTTTATGATTCTGCTCTTTGCGCTTGTTGCAACACGCGTGCTCTCGGGTGTGCTGAGCACGGCGACGGGCTGGATCGTGGATCGGCTCTGGGTTTTTGCACAGTGGGGCTTTGCCCTTGCATTGAAGTTTGTGGGATAGACGAATATGGAAAACATCACGTATCATTTGCAGGGTGTCATCAAATCGGAAGAGGATTATAAGGACTTTGAGGGTCCGCTGAATCTGATTTTGATGCTGCTTTCCAAAAACAAAATTGAAATTAAGGACATTAAAATCTCGCTCATCCTCGATCAGTATCTTGAGCAGATTGATATTATGCAGTCAATGGATCTTGAGGTTGCAAGCGAATTTATTCAGATGGCGTCCCATCTTCTTTATTTGAAGACGAGAACGCTGCTTGCTGGGGAAGAGAGTGAGGTTTCGGAGCTTCAGGCACTGATTTCCTCGCTGGAACAGCTAAAAAGCCGGGATGCCTATGCCAGCATTCAAAAGATCACGCCGGAGTTTGACAGCGCCACGCGGCGCGGACTTTTGTATCAGTCGCGTCAGCCGGAGCCGCTGCCCAAACAGGAGTACGGTTACCGTCATGCGCCGGTCGAGCTTCTCTCGGCGATTGCGAATATGCTCGCCAGGGGCGCGCATCCGGAAGAAGCGGATGAAAAAGTGCGTGGTGTGCCTCAGAAAATCGTCTACGGCGTGCGTGTGAAGAGCCGCGAGATTATTGATCGGCTGAAAAGTTGCGAAAAACAGTCGCTCCGCATTCTGTTTGCGGAGTGCGGCAGTAAGAGCGAGATGATTGCCACCTTCATCTCTGTGCTGGAAATGTGCGCGGTCGGCGGTTTGATGATTGAGCAGGAGGGTGAAGATTATTTGATTTCACTCGCTGAAACGATGGATGAAGAGCGCTTTATGGAGCGCCTGGAACTTCAGGTCGAGGGGGCTTAGTGAGATGGAGTATAATGAAACACTTTCTGCCATAGAGGCGATTTTGTTTGCTTCGGGCGAGCCCGTGCCGGCGGAGCGGATTTCGCTGGTGCTTGGCCTTGACAAAGAAGAAGTGATCCGCAGTTGCATGCAGCTTTCCGACGCTTACAGCTTTGAACAGCGCGGGATGCGAATTGTTCGGATGGAGGAAAACTTTCAAATGTGTTCCTCTCCGGATTTTGCACAGGAGATCGGACGTGTTCTGGAACAGCGCAAGCCTCCGCGGCTGACGCAGCCTTCGCTGGAAGTGCTTGCGATTGTGGCATATTTTCAGCCCGTCACGCGCGCATATATTGACCAGGTGCGCGGTGTGGACAGCGCCTATACTGTTAATATGCTCACCGAGCGCAGACTCATTGAGCCTTGTGGAAGGCTAGAGGTTCCGGGCCGGCCAACGATTTATCGGACGGGCGATTTGTTTTTGCGCACAATGGGTATAACTTCTCTTGAGGAACTGCCGCAGCTCCCGAGCCTTGGTGACGATGAAGGCCTGGTACAGTTGCAGAGCGCTATTGACCGTTTGCAGTCAGGGGAGGGCGAGCAGCTCGAAATTGGGCAGCTTTCCTGAGCTTTACGACGCTTTTGATATTTACGGGGGGATGACCATTGATTGCAGTTGCGATCATTCTTGCACTCCTGATATTACTGATGCTGACGAAAGTCGGCGGAGAGTTTGTCTATGAAGACGAGAAGCTCTCTATTGTGCTCAGCCTTGGTTTGATCCGGTATCGGTTCAAACCAAAGGGAAACTTTGATTATTCGATCCTGCTCAAGTATGTCAAAATGCTTTGGCATGCGCTTGTCCGCTTGCTTAAGGGCGTTGTGATCGAAGATTTTCACCTTCGCTTTATCGCCGCTTCGGATGACCCCTACAAAACCGCGATGCTCTGCGGCAGCGCATATTCAATTGCCGGGATGCTGGCGCCGCACATTCGGCGTTTTATGAAGGTTAAAAAGAGCAGCGTTGAGATTGATTCGGATTTCCTGGCAGAGAAGTCTGTGATCAGCGCAAGCCTGCGCGCTAAAATTCCTTTTTGGAAGCTGCTGATCATTGCCGGGGCTCTCTTACGGGAATACCTGCAGTACAGAAAAACAATCAAAGAAGGCGCAAAGAACATCGATAGCACTTCTGAGCAGAATAAAGGGAATGACTCCAATCAAGCAGAAGCGGTGGGTGCATAAGCCGCGGATGATGACGGATATATACTACTTTGAGGCAGAGGTTCTGCCGGAAAGGAACGGAAATATGGAAAAGAATACGATCAATGATATCATGGACACCAGCATGGCCCGCATTCGAGATATGGTGGATGTCAACACCGTTGTGGGTGATCCGATTCAGACGGCGGACGGGATTACGATCATTCCGGTTTCTAAGGTAACTTTTGGCTTTGGAAGCGGCGGCAGCGAGTATCCGATCAAGGAAAAGAACGGAATCGGCGGTGGCGGTGCAGCAGCGGTCAAGCTTGAGCCGATTGGATTTCTGATCGTGAAGGATGGCAACGTGCGCATGCTCAATGTCAGCCAGCCTGCCGGCACAACGGTTGATCGTCTTGTGGAAATGATTCCAGATGTTATCGAGCGCGTGCAGGGTTTTATTGAGAAGAACAAGGGAAAGATCGCCGAAACGAACTAAAGCAAGGTTGACTTCGGCTATCTGATACAGAGGCGCACGAAGAATAATGCGCTGGTAGCGGTTCATACTAAGCATTGCCTGAAATGGCTAATATGGTTTAAGGCGGTGCTGTATTATGAAGCAATTTCTTTGCTGCATAATCGCCGCAACGGCGCTGATCTCGTTTGCGTGTGCGTTGGAAGACGCACCGGAAAATTCTGCGCGTGCGGCGATTTTGATCCATATGGACAGCGGCGACGTGCTCTTTGAAAAGAATGCGGACGAGCCCTTGCTCATTGCGAGCACGACAAAGCTGATGACGGCGCTTGTGACGGCGAAGCATTGTGACTTGTCCGAACTCGTCAAGGTGACAAACGCGCACTGCGCGGTGGAGGGATCCTCAGTCTATTTGAAGCCCGGGGAGTCCTACACGGTTGAGTCACTGCTCTATGGACTGCTGCTCTCTTCCGGAAACGACGCGGCGATGGCACTGGCGGAGCATGTGGGTGGTTCAACGGCCGGTTTTGCAGAGCTGATGAACAAAGTGGCGGCAACGCTTGGCCTTTGCAACACGCATTTTTCAAACCCGCACGGTCTTGACGCAAAGGATCACTACTCCTCGGCTGCCGATCTTGCTGCGCTGATGCGTGAAGTGATGCGAGATGCTCGGCTTGCGGAAATTCTGGCAACAAAATCCTTTGTTGTCGGGGAGACAACTTGTGTCAACCACAACAAACTCCTGTGGACCTACCCGGGTTGCGTCGGCGGAAAAACCGGATACACTTCGGTAGCCGGTCGTACACTTGTGTCCTGCGCGGAGCGGGATGGCCTGCGCTTGATCTGCGTAACGCTTTCCGACCCTGATGACTGGGCCGATCATGCCGCGCTATATGACTGGGGTTTTGCCAACTGGGAGTACCGCAGCGTTGTGCCGCAGGATGTGATTGCACAGATCCCTGTGATTGCAGGCGAGGCGGAAAGTGTTGGCATTATTGCCTCTGAATTACCGGAGATCCTGCTGGCCAAAGACTGTGTGACGAAGACGGCTGTAGATCTTCCGAGTTTTGTTTATGCTCCTGTTCAGGCCGGACAGAGTGCAGGTGCGCTCATAATCACAACGGACAATGAATTCACGCTTCGCGTTGAACTTTCGTTTGCAGAAAGCGTGGAGCTCAATGCGCAGGAACGACTGACGACATGGGAGAAGATCAAACGCGCATGGTATCTTGCCAACCGTTACGGCGGCATGGGATATTACGGTTTGGTTTACTCCAATTCGACGATCGGAGGAATGTCGTATGGCGGAGAGGCTGCAGAAATATATAGCAAGAATGGGTTTTTGCTCACGCCGTAGGGCTGAGGAACTGATTGCAGAAGGCCGTGTGACGGTTGATGGGATTCCTGCTGAGATCGGCATTTCTGTCGAACCGGGACACAGCGAGATCAAAATCGACGGCAAGATGATTGCCGTCGAAGAAGAACTGATATACATAATGCTGAATAAACCGCGCGGGTATGTGACAACAACGCAAGATGAGCGGGGGAGAAAGACCGTCATGGAGCTTGTGCAGGATGTCGGCACGCGCGTTTATCCGGTCGGCCGGCTGGACATGTTTTCCGAGGGGCTTTTGCTTCTGACCAATGACGGAGCGTTGACCAAATATTTGACACATCCATCGCATGATGTGGAGAAACAGTATTTAACGCGCGTTGTCGGGGATATCCGGCGCGCGGAAGCTGTTTTGCACGCGCCGATGTCACTTGACGGCAGACCGCTTAAACCATTTCGGTTTCGCGTTTTGAAGGAGACTGAGAGCGGCGGGCTGCTGCACTTTACGATTTCCGAAGGTCGGAACCGTCAAATCCGGCGTATGTGTGAAGCAGCCGGGCTGCGCGTTGTGCGGCTTCGCCGAATTGCGGAAGGGAAGCTCCAGCTTGGAGAGTTGCCGGTCGGGAAATGGAGATTCCTTACGAATGAGGAGATTTCCGGGCTTAGATAAATGTTGCAATATAAATTGTAAAATTTTTTGCAGCGCTTGCAAAAATGCAGACATGGGTCTAATATGTAACTGATTTTGCAAGTATTTTGGCGTATTTCTAAAGAATATCAACTGCGTGGGGGATCCAAACGTGGATAAGGATATTTTGGCATTGATTGCCAAAGGAAATGTAAAGTTTTCAAAAGGACAGAAGCAAATCGCAAAATATATCGCGGAAAACTATGATAAAGCCGCCTTTATGACGGCGAAAAAACTGGGAAAGACGGTTGGCGTTTCGGAGTCAACTGTCGTTCGTTTTGCTGCGGAGCTTGGTTATGACGGTTATCCCGGTATGCGAAAGGCTTTGCAGGAGATGATCCGCAACCGACTGACTTCTTTGCAGCGCATTGAAGTTGCAAAGGATCTGTTCGATCATAAGGACGTACTGCATGCCGTACTGACAACAGATATGGAGAAAATTGAAGTTACCCGCGGCGAGATGGATCAGAAGAGCTTTGATGAGGCAGTGGAGCAGATCCTGGCAGCTGAGCATGTCTACATTTTCGGAATGCGCTCTTCCGCTTCGCTTGCAAGCTTTATGGGTTACTATCTCAATTTGATCCGAGAGAATGTACACGTCATTCAGGATATGTCCAACAGCGAGTGCTATGAGCAGATTGTACATATTAAAGAAGGCGATGTGTTTATCGGCATCAGCTATCCGCGCTATTCGAGCCGGACGGTGAAGGCCATGCGTTTTGCCCGCTCGATGGGCAGCCATGTAATTGGCATCACGGACGGAAACAATTCGCCGTTTATCGGTATTGCAGATACAAATCTTTTCGCGCACAGCGAGATGGTATCTTTCCTGGATTCCCTCGTTGCGCCGCTGAGCCTGATTAACGCACTGATCGTTGCGATCGGTCTCAGAACAAATGATGCGCTCTCCACCGCGTTTAATCGGCTTGAAAGCATTTGGAGTGAATTTGAAGTCTATGAAACACTCGACGACTGACGTTGTTGTGATTGGTGGCGGCGCCGCCGGAGCTTTTTGCGCTGCTCTGTTAGGAGAGCGGGGTACGCGGGTTATCTTGCTTGAACCGAACCGCGAGATCGGACGCAAACTCCGCATCACGGGGAAGGGCCGCTGCAACCTGACCAATAACTGCGATAAGAAAACTTTTCTTGAAAATATTCCGGTCAACGCGAAGTTTCTTCATTCGGCGCTGCAGGCCTTTAGCTCTGCCGATACGATGAACTGGTTTGAAAATCGCGGTGTACCGCTTAAAACAGAGCGCGGAAAGCGCGTATTTCCCGTTTCCGATAATGCAAATGACATTGCAAATGCGCTGGAAAAAGAGCTTAACAGATTTGGCGTTGCGGTGATACACAGCCGCGCAAAACGGATTTTGACGGACGAAAACGGCGTTTGCGGCGTGGAAACGCCCGAGGAAAGCATTTCTTGCTGCGCAGTTGTGCTTGCAACCGGTGGAAAAAGCTATCCCGGAACCGGATCGACCGGTGACGGTTTCTATTTTGCTCGCGAGTTGGGACATAATGTCACCAAAATTCAGCCTTCACTCGTGCCGCTGACGGTGCCTGGTGAAGTATGTCCTGAACTTATGGGGCTCTCCCTTCGCAACGTTGAGCTGACGGTGCGAGAGAATGGGAAAAAGATATTCTCCGAGCTTGGTGAGCTTTTGTTTACGCATTTTGGTGTGTCCGGACCGCTGGTTTTGTCAGCGTCTTCCCATATGCGGGATGTTGCACAGAGGGAATATACGCTGCATATCGATCTCAAGCCAGCGCTGGACGAAGCTGCGCTTGATAAACGCATTCAGGCAGATTTTGTCAAGTACCGCAACAGTGATTTCATCAATGCCTTGGGCGATCTGCTGCCCAAAAAGCTGATTCCAGTAGTTGTACGCCTGAGCGGGATCGACCCGAGAACGAAAGTGCATTCCGTCTCTAAACAACAACGACATGCGCTACTTCGTCTTCTTAAGGATTTTACACTTCCTGTTGACGGAACAAGGCCGATCGCAGAAGCAATTGTCAGTTCCGGCGGCGTAGACGTGCGGGAAGTTTCGCCAAAGACGATGGAGTCAAAAAAGATCAAGGGACTCTATTTCGTCGGCGAGATTTTGGATGTGGACGGCTATACGGGAGGCTTTAACCTCCAAATCGCATGGTCAACGGCATTCTGCGCCGCAAGGGCGATTTCTGAAAACAACGAATGACAGTTTTGATGCCTGTCATTCAAAAAGGAGAATAAGGTATGGACAATCGACTCGTATCCATCGCAATTGACGGTCCCTCCGGAGCAGGAAAAAGCACGCTTTCCCGTGCCGTTGCGGAGAAACTTGGAATTCTCTATGTAGATACCGGCGCGATCTATCGTACGGTTGGCCTTGCTGCCCTGCGCGCAGGTGTCGGCTCCAAGGATGCAGAGGGTGTGGTCGCGCTGCTGCCGGGTCTGGACATCCAGTTCCGCCATGATGAAAACGGAAAACAGTGCATGTATCTGCAGGATGAGAACGTCTCCGAGGAGATCCGCCTTCCCGAGGTTTCGATCTATGCCTCGGACGTTTCGGCAATTCCTGCCGTCCGCAGTTTTCTTATGGAGATGCAGCGCAAGGCCGCGCGGGAAAACAGCGTCATTATGGATGGCAGAGATATTGGAACGGTTGTGCTGCCGGATGCCGGACTGAAGATCTTTTTGACGGCAAAGCCCGAGGAACGCGCGCGGCGCAGACTGCTTGAGCTTGAGGCCAAGGGCGTGGAGACAAGCTTTGAGGACGTGCTGCGGGACATACAGTATCGTGACAAGAACGACTCCAGCCGCGCGACGGCGCCGCTGCGTCCGGCTGAGGATTCCGTGCTTTTGGACACGACCGAAATCTCTTTTGATGCAAGTCTGCAGTGCATTCTTGATTTGATTAAGGAGAGGTTCGGTCTGTGAACAGATGCTATCTTTTCATTTACAGCCTTCTGCTGCCGTTTTTGAAACTCTTTTATCCACGGCGTCAGAAGGATCGTCCGCCATTGCCTGAGGGGGCGGCGATCATCTGCGCCAACCATTCCAATCTGGTTGACCCGCTGCTGATGGCCATAACATTCGGCAAGAAGCATCATCTGCGGTTTATGGCGAAAATCGAGTTGTCCCGCATTCCGCTGATCGGCAGGCTTTTGCGGAAAGCCGGCGTTTACTTTGTGAATCGCGGAACGAATGACTTGAATGCGGTTAAGACTTCGCTGTCTCTGCTGAAAAAAGGGGAGAAGATCTGCATTTTCCCCGAGGGCACGCGTGTACATGCTGATGAGAGCGTGGATGCCAAGAACGGCGCTGTGCGCTTTGCAATGCGAACCGGCGTTCCGATTGTTCCGGTATTCATCACAAGAGACAAAAAGCTTTTCAAAAAAATCGATCTTGTGGTAGGCGAGCCCTATACCGTACCCAAGGACGGGAATATGCAGGAACTGACTGAGGATTTGATGCGCAAAATCCACGCGCTCGAGCCTGTGGGTGAGAAGCTATGAAGACTTTGAAGGTTGCGCAGAGCGCCGGCTTTTGCGGCGGTGTTGCCCGCGCGTTGAAACTTGCGGAAGAAGCACTTGCGCAGCATGGCGAATGCTGGTCGCTTGGACAGATCATTCACAATGATGACGTGGTGCAGCGGCTGGAATCCAAAGGTCTGCACACTGCAAAACATCCGGAGGTGATTCCGGATGGCGCGGTTGCAATTATCCGTTCCCACGGAGAGGCGCGCGAGGTGACTGAGAGCCTTGCGTTGCGTGGCGTGAAAGTGTTGGACGCAACCTGCCCGAACGTCCGCCACATTCAGAATCTTGTCTCCGATGCGGAGAAAAAGGGGAGAAAGGTTCTTGTTGTTGGGGACGCAACACACCCGGAAGTCATTGGAATTTGCGGCTGGTGTGACGATGCCTCTGTGGTTGGAGACGAGTTAGAACTCACAAAATGGCTCGATGAAGAGCCTTCACGGAGGGAAATTCCGCTGACATTGGTCTTTCAAACGACTTTGCAGCGGAAAATTCAAAGAAATTGCGAGTTTTTTTCAAAAAAACTGTGTACAAATGCTGAGGTATTTGATACAATATGCTGCACGACGTCGATTCGACAAGAGGAAGCGGCCACTTTGGCTTCGTCAAGTGACGCAATGGTCGTGATCGGCTCGCCGCAAAGCGCAAACAGCAGACATTTAGCTGAGATCTGCCGTGCGCATTGCAGCAATGTTCAGTTCATAGCAAATGCATCTGAATTGGACGTACAAGCTCTGAAAGGAGCAGATACCGTTGGTATCACCGCGGGCGCTTCTGCGCCGGCGTGGATAATAAAGGAGGTTAAACAAAAAATGTGTGACGAGATCAGAAACGAAACGATCGAACAGCCGGAGACTGTCGCCGAGCTGGAAGAAAAAATCGAGGCCGAAAAGAGCTTTGACGAACTGCTTGAAGAATCCATCAAGACGATATATAACGGACAGACGGTCAGCGGCTTCGTGGCAGGAATTACTGCAACCGAGGTTACGATTGACCTGGGAACCAAGCATTCCGGCTACATTCCTGTGAGCGAGTTCACGGAGAACACGAATGCGAAGATTGATGACATCATCCATGTCGGCGATCCGATCGAGGCCGTCGTGGTTCGCGTCAATGACGTGGAAGGCACTGCGATGCTCTCCAAGAAGCGTCTGGACGCTGTCCGCTACTGGGCTGATATTGAGGCTGCCTATGAAAACGGCACTATCGTTGAGGGCACTGTTACCGAAGAGAACAAGGGCGGCGTTGTTGTTTCCGTCAACGGTATCCGCGTGTTCGTGCCCGCTTCTCAGAGCGGTGTTGCCAGAGAGATGCCCCTGACCGATCTGGTCGGACAGACTGTCCGCCTGAAGATCACGGAGGTTTCCGGCCGCCGTCGTATCGTTGGCTCCATCCGTGCCGCTTCCCGCGAGGAGCGTCATGCGCTGTCTGAGAAGATCTGGGGCGAGATCGAGGTCGGCAAGCACTACAATGGTGTTGTCAAGTCCATGACCAGCTACGGCGCTTTTGTTGACATCGGCGGTGTGGACGGTATGGTTCACGTTTCCGAGCTGAGCTGGAGCAAGATCAACAAGCCTGCGGACGTCGTTTCCGTCGGTGATGAGCTGGATGTCTATGTTATCGGCTTCGATAAGGAGAAGCGCAAGATCTCCCTGGGCTACAAGGATCCCAACGCGAATCCCTGGGCTATGTTCACTGAGAAGTGCGAAGTCGGCAGCGTTGTGAACGTCAAGATTGTCAAGCTGATGCCCTTCGGTGCTTTTGCCGAGATCATGCCCGGCGTTGATGGCCTGATCCACATTTCTCAGATCGCCAACCGCCGCATCGGTAAGCCTGAAGATGAGCTCACCGTTGGTCAGAATGTTGATGTCAAGATCACCAACATCGACAACGAGAAGCAGAAGGTCAGCCTGTCCATCCGCGCTCTCGGCGAAGCTGAGCCCAGCGTGAAGTATGACGATGAGTCTGACGCGGATGACGTTGCTCCCGAAGAGGACGCCCTCGTTTATGAGGTTTCTTCCAGCGGCGAAGCAACCGGCATCGCACCTGAGGAAGCTGCAGAATAAGTTCCAAAAATAATATGAACAAAACAGCATTTTCGTCAGCATAATGGCGAAAATGCTGTTTTCTTTTTTTCTTTTCCTTGCAAAAAAATGAATTAATGTGTATAATAACTATTGAGGATGAACATGTCAATGCTTAAATCATTTTGAGGATTTTTTATTCGGAGGCGGGAGAGTTGTTCCAAATTGGCGATCGGATTGCGCATCCTATGCATGGGGCGGGCGTGATCTCGGGGATCGAAAATCGAAAGATCAACGGAGTGGCGCGGGATTATTATTTACTGAGTCTGCCTGTGAACGGAATGCAGGTTATGATTCCGGTTGACTCCTGTGAAGCGATCGGTGTTCGGGACATTGTTGGAGAGATTGATGCAGACAGAATCATTGCATCCATCTCTTCCATTGAGATCGTCGAGACGCAAAATTGGAATAAACGCTATCGCGAGAACATGCTCAAAATTAAGAGCGGTGACCTTTTGGATGTTTGCGGCGTAATCAAAAGTTTGATGTTGCGCGACAGAGAGCGCGGCCTGTCCACAGGTGAGCGTAAGATGCTGAATGTCGCAAAGCAAATTCTGATCTCTGAGCTTGCCCTGAGCAAGAATATGGAATGGGAAGCCATCAACGTGATGATAGAGGCTGCAGTTTATGCAACCGATCCCGAAGGCTGCACGGTCGAGTAGTATCGTGCATTGAATCGAAGGAGTGCCATGTCAAAACTGTCCGATTTTTTCAAACAGTTCAGAAGGCAGCATTTTTGTTCCGTTGTGGTCGTTGCGGCGGGTTCATCGACAAGAGCAGGAAAAGATAAGCTTTTCGCTCTGCTTAATGGAGTTCCTGTTATCGCGCACACGCTCAAGACTTTGGAAGATTCTGCTTGTGTTGATGAGATAATTCTTGTTACACGCGAGGATAAGATTGCGGAACTCGCCGAGCTTTGCGACAAGCATGATTTCCGCAAGGTAACAAAAGTCATCTGTGGAGGCAATACAAGGACGGCGTCTGCGTATATCGGTGTGATGGAAGTCAGCCGCAAAGCGGATTTGATCGCAATTCATGACGGGGCAAGGCCTTTTGTCACGCATGAGCTCATGGAACAGGCGATTCACAATGCCGTGCTCTATAACGCGGCTGCGCCCGCAATTCCGGCTAAAGATACCATACGTCGCGTCGAGCGTGACGGAACCGTTTCTGTTTTGCCGAGAGAGGAATTGCGGCTTGTGCAGACTCCGCAGATCTTTCAGGCTGAGCTCATTAAAGCGGCGCTTTCGATGGCAATTCAGAATAATGTACAGTATACGGATGACTGCGCAGCGGTCGAAGCGGTTGGCGGACGCATTAAGCTCTTCCCCGGCAGCGAAGAGAACATTAAAATCACGACGCCGGAGGACTTTGCGCTGGCAGAAGCAATTTTGAAATCGAGGCGTGCAGAATGAGAATTGGACATGGCTATGATGCACATCGGCTCGTCGAGGGCCGCGCGCTTGTTTTAGGCGGCGTGTTCGTGCCCCACGATCGTGGGTTGGACGGACACTCGGATGCCGATGTTTTGCTGCACGCTGTGATGGATGCAATGCTTGGAGCTGCTGCGCTTGGCGATATCGGAAAGCAATTTCCCGATAACGATCCGGAGACTTTGGGCATCAGCAGCCTTGTCCTTCTGGATGAGACTGCACAGATCATTGCGGAGGCCGGCTTGCGTGTTCAGAATCTGGACTGCACGGTGATTGCGCAAAAGCCGAAGCTTGCACCTTATGTTCCGAGGATGAGAAAACAGATTGCTTCGGCGCTTGGAATTGACGTTTCGCGCGTAAGTGTTAAGGCGACAACGGAGGAACATCTTGGCTTTACCGGAAGGGAAGAGGGCATTTCCGCACATGCGGTTGTTCTGCTCGCTGAACCGGGTGACAGATAAAGAGAGATTCATTTTGGAAAGGGACTCTGACGAAGAGCCCCTTTCCTTTTGTCATATAGTACGGGCGCGGCATAGAATGAGTCAAAGTTGAATTGGAGGGGTTGCTTCCATGCTTCATTATTTGATTATGTGCCGCAGTTTGACTTATGCGCAGCGCGCAGTTCGCGCGCTGGCGCATGTTGGAATATCCGCATTCGTGATGAAAGCGCCGGCGTATGCAGTTTCAGGCGGTTGTGCCTATTGTGTAAGGATTCCTGAGAACCGGATGACAAATGCATTAGGCGCTTTGAAAAGCGCCGGTCTGCAGCCGGGGCGTGTTTTTATACAGACAAATGATGGCCTGTACCGGGAGGCGCAGCCCAATGCATAAAAGCAGACGTGAGGGTATGATCTACCTGGATAGTGCAGCCACCAGCCTTCAAAAGCCTGCAGAGGTCGGCAAAGCGATGTTTCGTGCCGTACGGACAATGGCAAGCCCCGGACGTGGTGGACACGCTGCGGCTATGCGTGCAGCGGAAATGGCTTTTCGATGCCGCAGCGAAATTGCAGAGCTGTTCAACATCGATAACCCCGAGCAGGTTGTGTTTACGATGAACGCAACACACGGGCTGAACATTGCAATTCATGATATGGTTTCTCCCGGCGATCGTGTTGTTGTTTCCGGCTATGAGCACAATTCTGTGATACGCGCGCTGCATATGTGTGGAGCAAATATAGACGTTGCAGAATCGCCGTTATTTGAACCGGATGCAGCGGTGCAAATTTTTCGTGAAAAACTTACGGGAGCGAAAGCGGCGGTCGTCTGTCATGTTTCCAATGTCTTTGGTTACATTTTACCGATTGGGCAGATCGCAAAACTCTGCGAATGGGAAGGCGTTCCGCTTTTGATTGATGCATCGCAGTCCGCCGGATGTATTCCGATTGACTTTGGCGCTCTCGGCGCGGAATATATTGCGATGCCGGGCCATAAAGGTCTGCTTGGTCCGCAAGGTACAGGTGTTTTGCTTTGCCGAAATTTGCCAAGACCTTTGCTGGCCGGTGGAACGGGCAGCGAGAGCAAAAATATAGAAATGCCTGAATATCTCCCAGATCGTTTGGAGGCAGGAACGCACAATATCCCCGGCATTGCTGGGCTTTTTGAGGGCGTTCGTTGGGTAAGAAAGAAAACAGAGCGCAGTATACTTGCGCACGAGCAGGCGTTGTTAAATGATTTTGCTTCACGCTTGCAAAATATAGAAGGCGCGGAGATGTTTCTTTCACCGGAAAGAGAACTGCAAACCGGTGTTTTGTCTTTTCGACTTCGAGAAATGGATTGTGAAACTCTGGCATCTGTCCTCGCAGAGAAACAAGTTGCTGTGCGCGCAGGGTATCATTGTGCGCCGATTGCACACAAAACAGCGGGCACGATCGAGCACGGAACTGTTCGCGTAAGCTTTTCGCCTTTCAATACGAGGTATGAAATTATTACGGTATTGGAACGCATGAAAATTTCTATGAAAAAAGCTTAAAAAAAGACAATCTTTGTTTGCCATTTTGCTGCAAATCCTGTATAATATCTTGAATGAGAATGTATGATGGTATTTTCCTGCAAAGGTGATACCAATTTGCGGCATTTTTTGCGTATTTTAAATCCTGGGCGAAGGTTCGCTTGGGAAAACATACAGCGGAGAAACGTTTATGGAAACATTAAGAACAGTATTTAGCAACGCCTTCAGCTATGTGATGACAATGGGTATTGCTGATGTCATTGACATAGTGATCGTTGCTTTCCTCATCTACAAGCTGCTCTCAATTGTGCGCAGATCTAATATGGTAAGACTTGCAAGAGGCATTGTAATTATCCTGCTCCTGCTTTGGGTTTCGGGATTGGCGAATCTTACTGTGCTCAACTTTCTGCTGCGCCGCGCGGTTGAACTTGGTTTGCTAGCGTTGGTTATTCTATTTCAGCCAGAGTTGCGACGCGTTCTGGAGCGTGTCGGCAGCAGAAAGCTGACAAGCCTGTTTGGTCGGGAGCCACAGATCCAAAATGTGGAGACTGCGATTACGCAAACGGTGCTTGCCTGCGCACAGATGGGTCGGGATAAGGTTGGTGCACTCATTGTCTTCGAGCGGGAGAATCAGCTCAGTGATCAAATGAACACTGGAACGATTATGAACGCTGAGGCAACCAGCGAGTTGCTGCGCAATGTGTTTTATCCCAAGGCACCGCTACATGATGGTGCTGTGATCATCCGGGACGGACATATTGCTGCAGGCGGTTGCATGCTGCCGCTGAGCAGCAATTCCAATCTGTCCCGTGATCTCGGAATGCGGCACAGAGCAGGAATTGGAATGAGTGAACACTCTGACGCCGTTGTTGTGATTGTGTCAGAGGAGACCGGAGCTATTTCTGTGGCGGTTGACGGTATGCTCAAACGCCATCTCTCCGCTGACACCTGTGAGAAGCTCCTCAGAAATGAATTGCTTACAGACGAGACGTCCAAACGAGGGAACTGGCTGACGAATTTGCTTAAGGTAAAAAAAGATGAAAAGAAAAACGATCTTCACTAAGCTCGGCGAGAGCAAGATCCTGTGGATCATCGTGTCTGTGATCCTATCTTTCATGATCTGGGTTCTTGTGAGCGTGAATGAGACAGAGGACTATCAGCAGACCTTTGATAATATTCCCGTTGTCTTCAGCGGAGAAGAGGCCATGCGCGAAGCGCAGGGATTGGTGGTAACGGAGCAAACACGTACTTCCGTGTCTGTGACAATCAAAGGTCCCCGGCGTGAAGTGTCCAGAATTAAAAAATCCGATATCCAGGCTGTAATCGATTTGAGCACTATCACCAGACCGGGTACGAACACGAATTATTATTATTCCGTTGAGTTCAGCCCCGATGTGGACAAAACCAACATTACAGTTGCCAGTCGAAATCCCCGCACGCTGTCCTTCACCGTGGATCGCTACAGTTTCAAGTATGTTGAAGTGACAGGCGTGTTCAACGGCAGTGTTGCAGAGGGTTTCAAGGCTGATGTTTCAGATATGCGTTTTGAACCGTCGACGATTCGCGTGAGCGGTCCGGAAGAGGAAATTGCTAAGGTTGATAAAGCCCTTGTTGTCATTGAACGCAACAATATTGACAGCACAATTAAGGTGGACATGAATTATACGCTCGTGGACAGTGGCGGAGATGAGCTTCAGCTTGAATCCGTTATCACGGACGTTGACGCTGTAAATGTTACACTTCCGGTGACGGTTGTGAAGACCGTACCGCTCACGCTGGATGTTCTGCACGGAGCTGGCACAACGGATGGAAACGTTCGTATGGAAATTGAACCCAAGGAGATCAAAATTTCCGGCGATGCGGATGTGGTCAAGCTGATTAACAAAGTTTCGCTTGGAAGTTTGGATTTGACAGAGTTTAATCAGCTTCATGAGAAAACTTATTCCATTGTGTTGCCCAATGATGTTGTCAATGAATCCGGTGTCAGTGAGGCAAAAGTGACCGTTCGGCTGGTGGGCCTTGGTGTAAAGCGATTGAGTGTCACGGATATTCAGACGGTAAATGTGCCCGAGGGATTTGTGGCAGAAATTTCAACGCAAAGTATTGATGTTACAATCCGCGCGCCTGAAGGACAGATTGACACGATCAAGGCAAAAGATCTGTATGCTGTGCTTGATTTGCAGGAATATACGAACAATGAAGGCATGTTTACTGCGAAGGCAAGTATCCGTATTGATGGATATCCGGATGCCGGCGTGATCAACCCGAATGACTATAGCGCATTGGTGGTAATCAAGCCGGCCCCAAGCGCGAACACATGACACAGACAGGTATTGTGTCTGCGCTGCTGCCGGACGGACGCGCGCAGGTATGTGTGCAACGCGAGACTGCCTGCGGAGGCAATTGCACCTCCTGTAATGCGTGCATCGCGAAAAATGAAATCTTTGCAACAGCTGAGAATCACTGCGGAGCAAAGGTTGGTGACCGTGTCACATTGTCCAGCCGGACAAGCACGTTGATTGGCGCTGCTGCGCTTGTGTATTTGTTCCCGCTGGTAATGCTATTTGTCGGTTATGCCTTGGCCGCAGCGTTCGGTGCAAGAGAAGGCGTTTCGATTGTGGCGAGTGTTGCCGGACTGGTGATCGGCTGCGCCGCCGTGATGTGCTTTGCCAGAAGAAAAGGTAAAATCATTTTCGAAATCATCTCGATTGAGCATTAAAGGCTATGTATGGTTATGTTCGCCCCCTGAAAGGGGAAATGAAAGTTCGGGAATATCAGCAGTTTCGCGCTGCATACTGCGGTCTTTGCCATTGCCTCAAGGATCGCTGTGGATTGGCTGCACGTTTTGTGGTGAATTTCGACTGCACCTGCATGGCGATGCTGCTGTCAGCGTCGGAGTGCTTTGAATCGAGCTGCCGGCGATGCATCGCAAAACCTTTTTGCAGAAGGGATTCATATCGTGGTGATGCAGCCTTTGGCGCAGCTGCGGATTTCAGTGTTATTCTGGCGTATTTTAAGCTGAAGGATTCTCTGCAGGATGACCGCTTTTTTGCACGTGTGCGCAGCCGGCTTCTTATGCTGCTTCTAAACGGTGCGTATAAGAAAGCAAAAAATAATGCCCCCGCTTTTCATTCTGCTGCGGAGAAAAACCTGCTTGCGCTCAGCGAATTGGAGAGAAAATCATGCGCAAGCATGGATGCTTCGGCGGATTGCTTTGCGCGGATTCTCGCAGCAGCGGCAGAAGAGGAAAAGAATCCGCAGCGAAAGCGAATTTTGGAGCAGATTTTCTATCATATCGGACGGATTGTGTATATTCTTGATGCCGTTGACGACTTTGAAGATGACATCAAGAATGAAAACTACAATGTTCTCAGCTACCGTTTCGGCTACACGGACGGCAAACTCAGTGAAGCATCTATAGAGGAAATTGCATTGACACTTGAACTGTCGGAAGACAGACTGTATACGGCCTTCGAACTGTTGGACGCCGGAATATGGACAAGCATATTGCGCAACATTCTGTTTGAGGGCTTGCCCGCTGTTTCAACGCTGGTGTTGAACGGAGAGTGGCGCAATATGCGAAAGAAACAAAGAGAAAAAATGAACGGAGCAGATATATGACCGATCCCTATCGCGTGCTCGGCATTTCGCCATCGGCGAGTGACGAGGAAGTGAAAAGAGCTTACCGTGATTTGGCCAGAAAATATCATCCTGACAATTATCACGACAATCCGCTTGCAGATCTCGCGCAGGAAAAGATGAAAGAAATCAACGAGGCCTACGATCTGATCACAAAACAGCGAGCTGGCGGTGGACAGAATAATGGAGCAAATGCCGGCGGCTGGAATCCCGGCGCGTCAAGTGGCGCTGCAAGCGGTGTTTACGCACAGATCCGAAGCGCCATTAACTCCGGGAATCTGGATTATGCTGAGCAACTCCTTGACAGTGTTGATGTTTCTCAGCGGGGCGCAGAGTGGAACTTCCTGATGGGAAGCCTGTTTTACAAGCGCGGCTGGATGGATGAGGCTTTGCATTTCTTTGAGGACGCTGTGCGTATGGACCCCGGTAATGCCGAATATCGGCAGGCCTATAACTTCATGCGAAGCGGCGGCGCACAGTATCGCACCAACGGCGGTTTTGGCGGCGGTGTGAGCGGCTGCGATATATGCTCTTCGCTTCTTTTGGCCGACTGTTGTTGTGAATGCCTTGGCGGCGATTTGATTGGATGCTGCTGAGATGAAAAGCAACACAAGAACTAGGAAGCTTGCGCTCAGCGCAATGCTTTCGGCGGTTTCAACCGCCTTACTCTGCTTTGCGGCTGTCTTGCCTTCGGGAAGGGCGGCAATGGCCGCGATTGCCGGCTTGGTTGGCGTCTTGGCGATGATCCATTGCGGCGGGAAATGGGCCGTCGGCGTATATGTTGTATCTGCGGTTCTGTCGCTTTTGCTTTCGCCGGTTAAGATCGTTGCGCTGATGTATGCGGCGTTTTTCGGCTATTATCCCGCGCTTAAAAGCCCCATTGAGCGCATCCGGAACAGATGGATTGGCTGGGTGCTGAAATTTGGCGTGCTGAATCTTGCGGCATTTGTGACATGGCTTGTTGCCAAGCAGTTTTTCCCGGAAACTCTTGAACAGCAGGAAATTGCGCTTTGGATTCTTTGGGTTGGTGTAAACGCAGTATTTGTTATTTATGACATCTGTTTGACGCAGCTCATTCAGATGTATATTAAAAAAATTGCCCTTAGAAATTTTAAGTAGGTTGTGATCTTATGATAATCAGCATGACCGGCTATGGAGCCGCTTCCGGAAGTTTTCGCGGTATGGAACTGACTGTTGAGCTTAAGAGCGTCAACAATCGTTATCTGGACACGAACATTCGGCTTCCTCGCAGCTTTCTGTTTGCAGAAGAGCCTTTGAAAAGAAAAATTTCCGAGAGAATCTCCCGCGGTAAGGTGGATGTTTTTGTTACGATCAATTCTTCCGGCGGAGAGAATCTTCGCATTGCAGTCAACGAGGCACTGCTTGATGGATACGTTGCGGCGCTTCGGTCCATTTCAGAAAAATATGACCTTCCCTTTGACTTGAGCGCCGTCAGCGCTGCGCGCCTTCCGGACGTGCTGAGCGTGGAGAAGCAGGAAACGGATCAGGAAGAACTTGCCTCCGAGCTTGACAAACTGCTCGATTCGGCGATTGACTCCTTTAACGAGATGCGAAAGCGTGAGGGTGCCAAGCTGGAATCGGATGTACGGGATAGACTCGTCACTATTGAGAACCTTGTGTCATCCGTGGAGGAAGCGTCTCCGCGCACGGTCGCTGAGTACAGAGCGCGCCTCTATGCGAAATTGCAGGATGTTCTTGGACAGACCAGCATCGATGAGAGCCGCATTTTGACAGAAGCGGCCATCTTCGCGGACAAGGTCGCCGTTGATGAAGAGACCGTACGCCTGCGCAGCCATATCGCGCAGATGAGAGAGATGCTCACAAACGGTTCTCCCGTTGGCAGAAAACTTGATTTTCTGATTCAGGAGTTCAACCGTGAGGCGAACACAATTGGCTCCAAGTGCAGCGATAAGGCAATTGCTGCCATCGTGATCGAACTGAAATCCGAGATTGAGAAGATCCGTGAGCAGATTCAGAACATTGAATAAGGGGATGAAACCGTGAAACTTATCAACATTGGATTTGGAAACATGGTTTCGGCCTCCAGACTTCTGGCCGTTGTGGGGCCGGAGTCCGCGCCGATCAAGCGTATTATTCAGGATGTGCGCGAGCGCGGCGAGCTGATTGACGCGACTTACGGTCGCCGTACCAGGGCTGTGCTGATTATGGACAGCGGCCATGTAATCCTGTCGGCCATTCAGCCCGAGACCATTGCCAGCCGCATATCCGGCAAAGCGGAGAGCGTGGAGGTTTCGGATAATGAGGATTGACAAAGGCAGATTGTTTGTATTGTCCGGGCCGTCCGGCGCAGGCAAAAGCACGGTGATCAACCGCGTTATCGCAGGAAGGGATGACTTGCGGTTCTCTGTTTCTGCAACTACAAGAGCGCCGCGAAAAGGGGAAGTTGATGGCGTCAACTATCATTTTACCGATCGGGCGCATTTTGAGCAGATGATCGAAAACGGGGAACTTCTGGAATACGTCGAGTATGTTGACAGTTATTACGGAACTCCGATTAAGCCGATCCTTCAGAGTTTGGAAAAAGGTGTGAACATACTGCTGGATATTGAGGTTATCGGTGCCGGTAATGTCAGGAAGGCCATGCCCGATGCTGTGATGATCTTTCTTGCGCCGCCGAGCTTGGAGGAGCTGGAGAGACGGCTGCGTGGCAGAGCTGATGTGCCGGAGGAGAAAATCATTTCCCGCCTTGAGCGCGCAAAGATGGAGTGCCAGAAAATCCCGAATTATGACTATCTTGTAATCAATGACAATGTAGACGATGCCGTTAACGAGCTCAGCGCAATTATTTTGGCAGAGCAGTGCCGTACCTCAAATCGTTTGCATGTTTTGGGTGAATAATACCGAGAATACACTTAGAATCAGAAAGGAAAGATTATTATGATGCTTTATCCGCCTATGGCAGACCTCGTTGAGAAGGTCGGCAGCCGATATCTTCTTGTCAACCTCGTTGCACGCCGTGCACGCAAGATTTCGCTCAATGCTGAGGAAAATCGCGAGAGTCTCGATAAGAAGCCTGTCTCAACGGCCATTGACGAGGTGTATTCCGGGAAGCTGACCCTCACGCGGGAAGCTGCACCCGAAACACTGGACTAAGCCGCCAATACGTTCCACAATGTCGGAACGGAGAATCGCCAGAGTCGCTGTCTCGGGCGTGACCTATTGGGTGGACAGGCCCTATGATTATCTCGTGCCTCCGGAGATTGCGGAAAGTGTAGAGCCGGGAATGCGTGTCTTTGTGCCTTTTGGCAAAGGCAACCGAAGAACAGAGGGCTTGATCCTTGCGTTACAGCCCGAGAGCAGCCGATCGGAACTAAAATCCATTCTTGACGTACTGGACGAAACTCCCATTGTTTCCGAAGCCCAGATCAAACTGCTGATTTGGCTGCGGGAGCGGTGTTTCTGTACGATCTACGACGGACTCAAAGCCATGCTGCCCACGGGTTTGTGGTTTGATGCCAAGGGTGTCCACCGCGTCGGGGATAAAACCGTGCGATTGGTTTCCTTGGCCATTCCGGCTGAGGAAGCGATCCTGATCTCGGCGCAGAAACGGCGCAGCGCCCCGGTGCAATCAAATCTCCTGCGCATCCTCTGTGAGACGGGACAGGTTTCTGTTCCGGAGCTGTGTGCATTTAGCGGCGCAAAGACGCAGAGCGTGAATGCGCTGGAAAAAGCAGGCTTGGTTAAGACCGAGGAAATTACAGTTTTTCGGCGGCCGAGCTATCGCGAGCGTGAGTCAACACCTCTCCCGGAACTCAATGAAGAGCAGCAAGCAGCTTATGACGGTTTGCTGGATAAACTCGAATCCGATAAGCCGGAGGCGGCGCTGCTTTTTGGTGTTACCGGAAGCGGAAAGACCGCAGTTTATGTACGGTTGATCTCATATGCACTCTCGCTTAAAAAGACAGCGATCATGCTTGTTCCGGAGATCGCACTGACGCCGCAGCTGCTTGAGACATTCTCAGCGTACTTTGGCGATGAGATTGCCGTGTTGCACAGTTCTCTGTCTGTTGGCGAGCGCCGGGATGAATGGATGCGCATTAAGCACGGTGAGGCACGAGTTGTAATTGGAACACGTTCGGCTGTGTTTGCGCCTGCGGAGAACCTCGGAATCCTGATTATGGATGAGGAGCAGGAGGACAGCTATCGTTCTGAGAACAATCCCCGTTTCCACGCTCGGAATGTGGCAAAATACCTGTGTGCGCACAATAACGCGCTGTTACTTCTTGGAAGCGCAACGCCGGACATTGGCAGCATGTATGCAGCGCAACAGGGGATTTACAGCTATTATCGTTTGGATAGGCGTTATAATCAGATGGAGCTTCCAAGCGTTAAATTCGTGGACATGAAGCGCGAGCTGCGCTTGGGTAACGGAAGTTCCCTGAGTGGAGAACTGCTTGCAGCGCTTCGGGATCGCATTGAAAAAGGGGAGCAGAGCATTCTGTTTCTCAATCGCCGCGGAGCAAACAAGATGATTAACTGCGGCGAATGTGGCTATGTTTACGAGTGTCCGCGCTGCAGCGTCAGCCTGACCTGGCATAGTGCAAACCGGCGGCTGATCTGTCACTATTGCGGCTATTCCAAAAAGATTATTGAGGACATTTGCCCGGAGTGTGGCGGAAAGCTCAACTATATCGGAACGGGTACGCAGAAGGTTGAGGAAGAACTGCAAGAACTGCTGCCGGGTGTAGAGATTCTGCGCATGGACGCAGACAGCGTCGGCGCTGCTGGCAGTCATGAGGCAATCTTGCGCCGATTCCGGGAGGAGAAGATACCGATTCTTCTTGGAACGCAGATGGTTGCAAAGGGACTCGATTTTGAGAATGTTACACTCGTGGGTGTGATTTCTGCTGATCAATCCCTATATGCCGGCGATTTCCGCGCTGCGGAGAGGACATTTTCTTTGCTCACGCAGGTCATTGGCCGCTCCGGTCGCGGAGAAAAGCCCGGCGAGGCGATCATTCAGACCTATACGCCGGAAAATCGCGTGATTCGACTGGCTGCAGAGCAGGATTATGAGGGCTTCTATTCAGCGGAACTTGAAGTTCGCCGAATGCAGAATGCACCGCCATTCTCTTGCATATACAGCTTCACTGCCTCCGGTATAGACGAATCGCAGGTTCTCAAATGCTGCGCGTCGATTCGTGACCAGCTGCGGGAGGTGCTGCGCGGCAGGGAGGATGCGCAGATTCTTGGTCCCGCACCGCTTCCGGTTTTGCGCGTGAACAACCGATACCGTTACAGCGTAACGCTCGCTTGTAAGGATGACCGGTTTATTCGCGGTTGGGTTTCGCAGATGCTGATACAAAGCAACACAAATCGCGCATTTCGCGGCGTTTCCGTGTACGCGGACTGCGAGGTTTAAGAAATACTACAGAGAAAGATGAATTGAGGTGTGCTTATGGCACTGAGAAATATTTTACAAAGAGGAGACTCCACGCTGGAGAAACATTGTCGTCCGATTAAGGATTTTGATAAGCGCTTGCACATACTTCTGGATGATATGCATCAAACGCTGATGGACGCAAACGGTGTTGGCCTTGCAGCACCGCAGGTAGGGGTGCTTCGCCGCGCAGTGCTGGTGTTGGAGACAAATGTTGAGGATGGCGAGGAGCCTTATGTTATTGAGCTGCTCAATCCTGAAATTATAAGCGCATCCGGCGAGCAGACCGGAGCGGAGGGATGCCTGAGTGTCCCCGGTGTGTTTGGAATCGTAACACGACCGGATACGGTAACCGTTCGGGCGCAGGACCGCTACGGTGAGCCTTTCACTGTTACAGGCTATGGGCTTACTGCGCGCGCTTTCTGCCATGAGCTTGACCATCTGGACGGTGTGCTCTTTGTCAGCAAGGCGGAGCGCTTTCTGAGCCAGGATGAGCTGGACGGTGAGGACGAATGAGAATCGTTTTCATGGGCACGCCGGATTTTGCAGCTGCCCATCTGCAAGCATTGCTGGACGGTGGATTTGATGTCTGTGGCGTTTTTACGCAGCCGGACAAGCCGAGCAAGCGTGGCATGCAGCTGCGCTTCAGCCCGGTTAAGGAGATCGCGATTCAATATGGATTACCGGTCTATCAGCCGGAGACGCTTCGGGACGGAGCGTCCTGTGATATTCTGCGCAGTCTGCAGCCCGACCTCGGTGTTGTTGTTGCCTATGGCAAAAAACTGCCGGAGGAGATGCTCGCAATCCCGCGTCTTGGCTGCATCAACGTACATGCTTCGTTGCTACCGAAGTTTCGCGGCAGCGCGCCGATTCAATGGTCTGTGCTTAACGGGGAAGAAGAAACCGGCGTCACAACTATGCACATGGGCACAGAGGTTGACACCGGCGACATTATTTACCAGGAGACGACGAAGATCGGGGAACAAGAAACCTCCGGCGAACTCTTTGAACGCCTTCAGAATCTTGGCAAAGATCTGCTTTGCAAAACCGTGATTGCGTTGGATGAGGGCATCGCGCCCCGCTGTGCGCAGGATCATGAAAAGGCCACCTTTACGACCATGCTTTGCAAGGAAATGAGCCCTATTGATTTTTCCAAATCACCTCGTGAAGTGCTCAAATGGATTTACGGCCTTGAGCCCTGGCCCTGTGCAACCATGACGCTCGACGGTGTTACGCTGCGCGTGCACAGCGCAGAATACACGGATAATGTTTCAGACAAAGCGCCCGGCACAGTTTTGTCGGCAGATAAGCGCGGGTTTGAAGTTGTCTGTGGCGATGGTAAAACTCTTCTGCTGACGGAAGTACAGGCTTCGGGCGGCAAGAGAATGAAAACACGGGATTTCCTGCTTGGACATCCCTTTGATGTGGAGACACAGAAATGGAAATGAGTACGCGCGAAGCTGCGCTCTGCGCGCTTGAGCGTTCACGCAGGGACGGCGCCTGGTCGGATGCTGTGCTTGACAGCATCATCCGACGAGCAGGCCTCGATAAGCGGGACGCGGCGCTGACCTCACGGCTCTGCTATGGTGTACAGCAGAATCAGAGTCTTTGTGATTTTTATATTAACGCATATTCTTCCACCCGCACGGCGCGTATGGAACCCAAGGTGTTGGACATCTTGCGGCTTTCCGTGTATGCAATCTTGTTTTTGGATCGGATACCGATTCGTGCAACGATCTTTGAAGCCGTTGAGCTCTGCAAAAAAAATGGAGTCTCCCGCGCTTCGGGATTGGTCAATGCTGTGCTGCGCCGTATTGCAGAGAATCGAGATTCCCTTCCGGAGATCCCGGGGAAGGGGACGGCTGAGTATCTTTCCACACTTTACAGTCACCCGCTTTGGTTAGTGAAATCCTTTGTGGATCGCCTTGGGTATGACGCTTGTGAAGCGCTGCTGAAAGCCAACAATGACACGCCAGGAATCTGGGCACAGGTCAATACATTGAAGACCGATATGGACGCTTTGATGAAAGACGGTGCCGAAATGCACCCATGGCTTCCGGATTGCATTTTGCTTCCCGACGGCGCTGATGGAATGCGTGTCGTCTATGAGGGACTGGCCTATGTGCAGGATCCCGCTGCGCGCATTGCGGTGCTGGCTGCAGCGCCAAAGCCCGGAATGTCAGTGCTGGATGCATGTGCCGCTCCCGGAGGAAAGAGCTTTGCAAGCGCCATGCTTATGAAGGACAAGGGGAGCATCCTTTCCTGTGACTTGCATGATAAAAAACTTGGAAGACTACGCACGCAAGCACAGCGACTCGGTGTTGGCTGTATCGAAACACGTGCAATAGATGCACGCAAAGCAGCGTCGCTCGGCATGGTATTTGACCTTGTTTTGGCTGACGTACCCTGTTCCGGCCTTGGTGTGATCCGCAAAAAGCCGGACATTCGCTATAAAGACGAAAAGGAACTCGCGGGTCTTCCGGAGATTCAGCTGGATATTCTGCGTGGTGTGAGCAAATGCGTGAAACCCGGCGGGGTTCTGCTGTATTCTACGTGCACGCTGATGGAAGCGGAAAACGAAGCAGTATGCACGCAGTTTCTCCGTGAGAATCAAGATTTTTCGACCGATAGTTTTGAACTTTCCGGCCCCATTGGAAAAGTTGAGAGCGGAATGCTCACGATGTGGCCGCACATCCATGATACGGACGGATTTTTTGTATGCAAGATGCGAAGATCGATATAAGATCCATGCTTCCTGAGGAGCTGGAAAGCGTGATGGCTGAGCTTGGAGAGCCGGGATACCGTGCCAAGCAGCTGTTTTCATGGCTCAGCAGCGGGGAAGACAACTTTGAGGAGATGACGAATCTCCCCAAAAGTCTGCGTGAAAAGCTTTCCAAACATTGCACTTTGCGCCCCTTGCACATGCTGCGCAAGCAGGTTTCAGCGCTGGACGGTACAATCAAGTATCTGTGGCAGCTTGAAGATGGTAACGCTGTCGAGACCGTTGTCATGCGCTATCACCACGGCAATACGATCTGTATTTCAACGCAGGTTGGATGCCGCATGGGCTGCGCGTTCTGCGCTTCGACGCTCGGCGGACTTGTTCGGAACCTGACACCGTCGGAAATGTTTGGCGAAGTGCTCGCATCGGAACGCGAATCCGGCCTCACCATTTCCAACATCGTTCTCATGGGAATTGGAGAGCCGCTTGATAATTACAGTAATGTTCTGCGATTCCTCACGCTTATTAATCACCCGAAGGGAAGAAATATCGGCATGCGGCACATTTCGCTGTCCACCTGCGGTCTTGTTGAGGGGATTGATGCGCTTGCCGAGGAAGATCTTCAGTTGACGTTGTCGCTTTCCCTGCACGCACCGGATGATGAGACAAGATCCCGTTTAATGCCGATCAACCGTAGCGTTGGCCTGGAAAAGCTGATGAGAGCCTGCGTGCGGTATTATGAAAAGACAAAGCGCCGCATTTCTTTTGAGTACATTATGGTTGATCGCGTCAATGACACATTGGAGCATGCCAAGCGGCTGGCTTCGCTTGTCAAGCCAATCGGAGGACATGTCAATCTCATTCCGCTCAACCGCGTAGAGGAGAGAAGTTTGCCGCCATCCCCACCGGAACGTATTGCTGCGTTTTCCAGAGAATTGGAAAAACTCGGTGTTAATGTTACCGTTCGGAGAAGCCTTGGCGGAGATGTGGATGCTTCCTGCGGTCAGCTGCGCAGGAAAACCGAAATCCTCTGATTTACGGTGAGATATATGATTGAGTTTTTTGCAAAAACAGATATCGGTAAAGTTCGCAAAGAGAACCAGGATGCTTGGTGGGCTTATTCCGATGAAGAGCACGGCGAATTTGCAATTGTTGTCTGTGACGGAATGGGCGGTGCAAACGCAGGAAGCATTGCAAGCGCGCTTGCTGCCGAGAGTTTCTTGATGCACATACAAGAGTGCTTGCAAGCTGCTGAAAGGGTTGCGCCGGACAAGATTTTGCGCGATGCAGTCGCTTATGCGAATGCGCGTGTCTTTGATCGCGCATTTCAGGATGACGAATGTCAAGGTATGGGCACGACACTCGTTGCAGTGCTGATTTTGGGCACAACGGTTACTGTGGTAAATGTTGGTGACAGTCGTGCGTATCTGCTGAAACCCGGCGAGGAGCTTGAATGCATCACAAATGACCATTCCTATGTTGCAGAGATGGTTCGAAAGGGAAGACTCACAAAAGAGCAGGCAAGGACACATCCAAAGCGCAATATTATCACGCGAGCGCTTGGGGCAGAACTTTATGTGGAGTCGGATGTATTTCCTGTAAAGCTTGAACAAGGGGATACGCTTTTGCTTTGCAGCGATGGGCTGACCAATGAAGTCAGCGAAGATGAATTGGCACAGTTTATGAGCGGCTTGGAAGCAGAAAATTGCTGCTCATCTTTGATTGAACTTGCTCTCGATCGCGGCGCGCCGGACAATGTTACGGCAGCTGTGATTCGTGTTAATTGATTCTGCGAGGCTGTTGATCAGCGGGACAGGAGGATAAATATGGACAGTCATGTTGATAGTTCTATGGAAAAGTATATCGGAACATTGTTGGACGAGCGCTACGAATTGTTGGAGATTATCGGCGCCGGCGGGATGTCCGTTGTCTACAAGGCGTTATGCCATCGCTTGAATCGTTATGTGGCGGTGAAGCTCATTCGGGATGAGGTGCCCTCGGATTCCGAGGAGCGCAAGCGCTTTCTTGCAGAATCTCAGGCGGTTGCCATGCTCAGCCACCCGAATATCGTTGCAGTCTACGATGTCGGCAGCTCCGAGGGAAACGAGTATATCGTTATGGAGCTGATTGAGGGTGTCACGCTTAAAGACTACATGAAAGCGCGTGGTGCGCTGTCGGACAAGGAAGTTTTGCATTTTGCAACGCAGACTCTCAAAGCCCTCAGCCATGCGCACAGCAAAGGAATCGTTCACCGGGATATAAAACCTCATAACATCATGCTGTTGGAGGACGGAACGATCAAGGTTGCCGACTTCGGCATCGCCTGTTTGCTTTCTGATGACGGAGAAGAAAGCGGAGAGACCATTGGCTCAGTACATTATGCTTCGCCTGAACAGGCGAGAGGCGGCGCGGCCGATTCGAGAAGTGACATTTATTCCGCCGGCATTGTGATGTATGAAATGCTTACCGGCAAGCTCCCATATGAGGGAGACAGCCCGGAAGAGATCGCGTTGCAGCATTTGAGCTCTGTTCCACAGAAACCCTCGGAACATGATTCGGAGATTCCGGAGCAGCTGGAAGCAATCACGCTTAAGGCCATGAACGCCAATATTGACATGCGTTATCAGTCTGCCGACGAAATGCTCGCTGATTTGGAGGAATACAGAAAGCAGCGCAGTCAAATTGCGGCGCCTGAAACTGAAGAAACCGAACAGGTTGCAGAACCGGAAAAGAATGAGGACTATTATGTCGTCAACTGGGATGTTGCGCCTATTGGCAGATCGGGAGAACTTACGGAAGAAAAATACAGAAGGCGCGTCTCGCGCAGCCGCAAGGTGAGCATGCTATCCGGGTTTTTTGGTGTTTTGATCTTTCTTGTGGTCGTGTTTGTTTTCCTGTGGCAGTATTGGCTGCGGGGACTGTTTGAGGATCCCGTGCGTATTGAAATGCCGAACTTCATTGGCGAGGATGTTGAGCACATCAAGAATGACCCTGCCTATGAGGATTTCAAGTTCGTCGTTGAGACCATCATTGATCCGGACAATGAGACAGGCACGATTCTGCAGCAGAATCCTGAGTCTGGACGTCATGTGACCAAGAGCCCGGATAAGATTCGCGTTGAACTCACGGTTAGCTCCGGTTTGGTGATGGTCGAGATGCCGGATTTTGTGAACAAAGATTACCGTCAGGCAATTGCAGAATTGGAAAAGCTCGGGTTTGTTGTTGAGCGCGAGATCGTTGCGGATCCGTCTATTACGAGGGATTATGTGGTCAGCTCCTTCCCGGAAGCGGGAGAAGAACTCATGGTTGGCTCAACAGTGTATCTTAAGATAAGCGGCGGGCCGGAGATTAAGACAGTTACTGTACCGAATTTGGTTGGATATTATGAGTCTACTGCGATTAATCGCATTGAAAGCGCCAATCTTGTTGTCGGCGGAATAAGCTATGTTAATAACGATGATTATGCGCCGGGAGTTGTCTGCTGGCAGAATATCAATGCAAATGCGCAGGTAGAAGAACGATATAAAGTTTATATCAATGTTTCCAAGGGTCCGAAGGAGACTCCTAAGCCGACACCTGAGGCAACAGAGTCGGAAACTCCTCCGGAAGCTACGAACGAAGAATAAACATTCCACGGCACATATGAAGGAGTGTCCATGGCAGAGGGAGTCATAATCAAATCGCTCAGCGGATTTTATACAGTGATGAGCGAGGGACTGCGTTATGAATGCAGAGCGCGTGGTGTGTTCCGAAAGGACGGCCTTGTGCCACTTGTGGGCGACCGTGTCAGCATTGAAAAGCTGGACGACGGAAAAGGCGTAGTTTCTGAGATCAAACCGCGCAGTCATGCTTTTGTGCGGCCGGCAGTTGCAAATGTGGAAGTCCTGATCCTTGTGGCATCCGCTGTAATTCCGGTAACAGATCCGTTTCTGATTGACCGCATGACGGCGATAGCAGAGAACGCAAACTGCGGTGTAATCCTGTGCATCAACAAATCCGATTTGGATCCGGGAGATAGACTTGCTGAGATCTATGCAAAGTCCGGATACCCAATCATCCGAACGAGCGCCGTTACCGGAGAGGGAATTGAGGCGCTGCGCGAAGCGGTGCGCGGGAAAATCTGTGCAATCACCGGTAATACAGGTGTTGGGAAATCCAGCCTTTTGA
The DNA here is from genome assembly GCA_015068035.1 of Oscillospiraceae bacterium. Classification (GTDB taxonomy): domain Bacteria; phylum Bacillota; class Clostridia; order Oscillospirales; family Oscillospiraceae; genus SIG483. The sequence continues at coordinate 97,208 of SVLI01000003.1, forward strand.
ATGCGCTTTTTCCCGAGCTTGCCCTGCAGGTTGGGGAGGTCAGCAAAAAGCTTGGCCGCGGTCGGCATACAACACGCCATGTTGAGTTATTTGCGCTTGGGGCGGACACCTATATTGCAGATACGCCGGGCTTCGCTTCTTTTGATACAGAGCTGATGGATCCGATTCCGAAAGATAAATTGCAGTCGCTGTTTCCCGAATTTCAACCGTATCTCGGGCAGTGCCGGTTTCAGGATTGTGCGCATCTGAAAGAACCGGGCTGCGCTGTGCTGGAAGCAATGGAAGCGGGGGAGATTCACCCAAGTCGGCACGATGGTTATTCGAGGCTGTACAGCCTTTCTTCCAAGATCAACGCCTGGGAATTGAAATCCACACAGAATTAAATTGCATGTTTTTGTAACAGGTCAGGCCTTCGATACATAAGATGTATTGGGGGCCTGACTTTTATATTGTCAGCTGCCTTAGAATCTCAGGGGGAATAATTATGAGAAGAAGGGGAAAGGGCGGCTGTACGCTTGGTTTGGTTCTGATCGCGGTTGGAATCCTGATTATTTTGGGGATCCTTCTGCCAACGGGGTTTTGGTGGTTTGTGCTTGCAGGCATTTTGATTGCAATCGGCGTATGCTTGCTTCGTGCTTTTTGAAATCTATTATCAGCTGAAACATTTCTGCATACGGGAAAGCTTGCCCTCATAGTCTGTAATAAGAAAATTCCGCGTAGTGCGTCGCGGGATAAACAAATAACAGGAGGGAAAGCGTATATGGAGATCAAACTGTGCAAAACCGGCATGCGCTTTTATGAGAGAATATTTGACGCAACGCTGACTGAGGATATCGCGGCTGAAACTATCGTACCGGATGTTTTACCGGATATTTATGAAATCATTTGTGCGGACGGAATGGTTTTCCTGCGCAGCAAAGAAAGCGCTAAAGGAATGATAACACTCGGCGGAACACTAAGAGCGTATGCATTGTACCGGGTGGAGGATCATAGAGAAGTACAAAATCTTGAATTCGATGTTCCGTTTCAGATCAAAGTGGAGCGTGATTGCATACCGGCGCAAAGCAGTGCCTGCGCCATGCTCCGCTTACAAGGTCTGGAAGTCAGCGTATCCAACTCAAGGAAAGCCTCACTTCGTGCGCGAGTATACGCAGATATAGAATGCTTCTCTTTGAAAGAATGTACGCTTGCATCCTCGGTTGAGACAAGCGATGGGCCTGACCTTCACTTGCGAAACGAGACAGCGCAGGTTCACCTCATTGGTAGTGTTTTGGAAAAAGGCTTTGTTCTGACAGATGAGTTCGCGTTGACTTCCGGTAAAGCAATCGCAAGTGAACTGGTCGGACATAATGTTGAGCTTTTCACAGAGGATGTGAAAAAAGTCGGTACAAAGCTTGTGTTTAAGGGACTGGTTCGCTCGTCGCTTCTATGGAGAAGCGAAGGTGGAAGTCTGGAGAAAACAGAATGGTCTTCCGGCTTCTCTCAGATTCTCGAAACAGATTCATCTGAAGAAAGTATTGACACGCAGATCCGGCTGATTCTGCAAGCTGCGCATTTTGATATGTATGAAACTTCCGTGGACGGTCGAAACGTATCCATGCAGCTGGATATCCTTGCGCAGGCAGTGAGCATGCACCAACAGAAAATCGAATATGTAACAGATGCTTACAGCAACAAGTATCCGCTTGCTTTGCACTATGAGCAGGAACAAAATTTTCAAATTCAGGAGAACATCGAACTGCGTGATAACATGCGTGGCACAGTGGAACTGCCAGATCCGGTTCTTGATGTTGTGCAGATCGCAACCAAAATTGGGTTTGTAAGCGACACCGACAATGGATTCAGCTGTCCCATTCAAATTGGACTGCTGTTTCGATGCGAGGATGGCTTGCTGAAATACATTGAACGCAACTTTAAGGCAGAATGGGAAGTTCCTGAAAAGAATAACTGCAGTGTTCTTTACGTAACATGCAGGGAGATATATGCAGCGCCTGTCTCCGGCGGCATTGAAGTGCGCCTGCTGGCACTTGCGCAAGCTGTTTACCGCCAAGCAGTACCCGTAAAACTGCTTTCATCCATTGATGCAGATTTAGAAAATCAGATCAACTTCGCTGACTTGCCGTCAGTTACTGTGCTGCCGTATCGAACAGATGATCTTTGGGAGCTGGCTAAGAAGTATCATTCCACGGTGGAACTGATACAGGAATCCAATGCAGAATTGGATAGCAGCGTTTTGCTGATTCCAAAGAGCAGATAAAGAGAAATTGCACTTTTGCAGTTGAAAGAGAGCTTGCACACTAAATAAAGCTGTGATAAAATCGGGCAAGATGCGATTGCACCCTTTACCCGAAGGAGGATACCTATGAAAGGCAAAAAACAAGTTGCAGTGATTGTGCTGGTTCTGGTGGTTTTAGCACTGCTGTTTGTCATCATTACGCGTAGTGGGGTTCTGAATGGTGAGGCATCAAGCACTCCGAATCCAACGCCGGATAACATCGTGACCGATCAGCCGGATTCCGGGAATCCGGAGCTGAACCCAACGCCGGAACCGACGCCGGAACCTACACCGACTCCCACGCCCACGCCCACGCCGGAGCCGACGCCGACTCCCGGACCCTATGCAGATAAGCCTGACATCGATATAACGGACTGGAAGTACGTCATGGCGAACAAGAATCGGCTGCTGTCGGCGGATTACATTCCGGAACTCCGGGATGTTGGAAACGGACATATGTTCGATGAACGCGCGGCGGATGCCCTTCTTGCATTTCTTGACGGAGCAAGAGATGCCGGTCTGAGCGTTTATCTGACCTCATCTTACCGCAGTTATGCGACGCAGGAAATGCTATATAACAACAAACTCGCCCAATATGGCGGTGACCACGCCGTTGCTTCCCGCATCGTGGCTGTGCCCGGCTCCAGTGAGCATCAGACCGGACTCTCTGCAGATATCGTGGATAAGTACTATCAGTTCATGGATGAGTCTTTGGCGAATACGGAGCTGAGCAAGTGGATGAAAGCCCACTGTGCGGAATACGGTTTCATCCTCCGCTATCCGCAGGATAAGCAGGAGATCACCGGCATCATGTTTGAGCCCTGGCATTTCCGCTATGTTGGAGAGGAAGCCGCGGCCTACATCATGGAGCACGGACTGTGCTTAGAGGAATTTGTTGCTCTGTATGAACAGGAGTAATTAAATAACATAAAAAGCCCGCAATGCAAACATTGCGGGCTTTTCTTTATTAGATTTTACTGGGCGTAACTCTGCGTTGCGACGAATGCCGCATGGTCATTGAAGTTTGTGAAGAAGCGGTGCTCTCCGGTTTCCTCATCGAGGGCATAATAGAGATAGTTTTTATCCGCAGGTTTGAGAGCTGCCTGAATCGATGCAAGGCCGGGGTTGGCAATGGCCGTCTCCGGCAAACCAACCCGCGTGTGCGTGTTGTGCGGACTGTCCTGCTCAAGCATTGCACCGGTGGGTGCACCTTCATGCTCGGGATGATCATAGAGAACGGCGGCGTCAATCTGCAGCGGCATACCCGCTTTCAAACGGTTGTAAATGACACAAGCGATGTTTGCGCGATCTTCATCGCTACCGGAGGTTTCCCGCTCAATCAGCGATGCGATCACGATCACTTCATTCCATGTCAGACCACGTTGTTCTGTGGCAGCAAGCATATCCGCCGTAATCAGATAGTGCATATTGTTCAGGAATTTATTAATTGCGCTCTTTGCGGACATGCCCTCGTAGAAGTAATAGCTGTCCGGGAAAAGATAGCCCTCCAGGCGCTCAGCTCCGGTTGCTGTGACACTTTCCAGAAAACTGAAATTGAACTCGACGTTTTCAGCTGCCTCATAGAGACTTTCCGCCGAACAAATTTCCTCGTCCTCTAACTTTTGGAATATCTGCGCCATCGTGTAGCCTTCGGGGAAGGTGATAAAGGTCTGCAACTGAGATTCGGAACCGGCCTGCATCTTTTTAACAAGCGCGCGGTAATCAAAGCTCGTACTCAGTTCATAGGTGCCCGGATCGATCTTGATGTCCGCATCGGCAAAATTGGCATAGAGACGAAACAGGAAGGGATATTCAATGATACCGCCGTCTTTGAGTGCGTTGGCAACATAGTCAATGTCGGCGGCCTGATAAATCTCAACAGTCTCCACACCGTCCGTTTCTACGGTTACTTCCTTCTCGCTAAAAATGCTTTTCGGCAGATCGATTGTTGCGACAAGGGGCTCCTTGTTCAGCGCAAGCAAATCGCTTGCCGCCATCCAGCCAAGACATGCCAGGATGATGCTGATGCTGATAATAAAGACAGCATACATCAGGCCACCCAGACAACCACGTCTACCGTCCCGCCTGAAGCGGATCGGACGATAATCGCGTGCTTTCAGCGCATTTTCGTCCTCATCGTCAGGCTCGTCCAACGCGCTGGCTGGAACAGAAATTTCCCGTTTACCGAAACGTTCCTGTCCGGCAGGATAACGGGGATGGGCTGCGTTCTTTTTCTTTTCATCCGTCTCAACGGTGGAATCGGCAAATTCGTTCGGAAGCTGCTCATCTTCCGCAGGGAAGAATTCCGCTGTTTCATCCGTGTTCGTCAAAGTGGAATCTTCAATGCTTGCTTCCGACAGATCATACTCTACCCAGCGGTCATCTGCTGGCAGACCGTCTTCATGGTGGAAGTTGTTTTTTTCAGACATTTGAAAGAGCTCCTTCGGTTTGCATTTGTGTCGATATAGATCGGAACCCGAGCTTCGGTTCCGGCATAAGATGGTTCAGACGGCCGGAGAAACGACACAGCGAAAGCTTAAGTCCAATCAGCCAGCCGCGCATGGACCGACCGTCAGTAATTTTTCAGAGCGCGGGGAAAGGATTTTATCTATGTTCTGTGGTAACAACTATGGCAGCCTGTGGATCATCATCATTCTGATTCTCCTGTTCGGTTGCGGCGGTTTTGGCGGCAGCACTTGCGGCTGCGGCAATAACAACTGCGGCTGCGGTAACGATTGCGGCTGCGGCTGCTAAGCTGTAAAGTAAACAGAATATATTAAGCAATACACACTCGCGGGGGAGAAATCCCCCGTTTTTCTTTTAACGAAGCGTTCTGGCTTCTGTCAAAAGAATGTCAACCGATCTGTCGTGTGCTTCTCTCGGCACGGAAACCGGCATCAGGCGCTCGCGCGCAAGGCCGACGGTGGGGCAGGGAAGTCCGGGCAAATAACGGTCATAGTATCCGCCGCCCTGTCCCTGACGAAACCGGTCTGCGTCAAAGCAGAGGCCCGGCACAAGGAAAAGATCTTCCGCAGTCGGTGTGTCCCGCTCTGCTTCCGGACCAGGCTCCGGAATTTGCAGCGAACCCATGCTCAGCAGGCTGTCGTTTTCAAAACGAGCATATTCCATAATACCATCACCAAGCACCACAGGAAGGAAAATTTCTTTTCCAAACTTCGCTGCGGCCTTAATGATGGCCTGCGTATCCACTTCGCGATCGACGCTCCAATAGGCAAACAGGCGCTTTGCAGTTTTGAACTCCGGCAAAGCGAGAAGTCTTTCCGCGATTGCTTCGTTAGACCGATCAATATACTCCTGCGGCAAAATGGAAATCTCCGCTCTTTTTTTCTTTCTGAATGCTTTTTTATTCATCATAATACACTCCTGACCAGAGAATAAATCTCTTCGTGAATGTCCTCCATCCCACGCATGTTACCGTTAGATACACAATCGATTACATGCCAGCCATAATGCGATGCCGCATTTTGTCCGGCGCGTATGCAGCTGCGCAGATAATCGGTATCCGTTTCGTGAATGTCGCCCTCTGTGTTCGTTGCGCGCTGCCGCTCCTGCATCAGCCGGAGGCTTGTATCAATATCTACATTTAAATAGATAACAAGGTCAGGGCGGGGGAGTCCTAAAATGCGATATTCAAAATCATAAAGCCAATCGTAATAATCCGGTTGTTCAGCATCAGACAGCTTCGCGCCTTGATGCGCAGCATTGGAAGTTGTGTAACGGTCAGAAAGGATCAGTGCTCCGTTTTGATAGAGTTTTCCCCAATCCAGCCGATAGGAGGCAAAGCGGTCAATTGCATAGAAGGTCGATGCTGCATAAGCGCTGACATCCGTTGGCTTCGTACCGAATTCGCCGTTTAAGTAAGCTCGCACCATAGCAGAGGAATCCTCGCTATAGCGAGGGAAGACGATGTTGTGAAATTCAATCTTTTCTTTATTCAATCGATCGCACAGCAAACGAAATTGCGTGGATTTTCCACTCCCGTCTGTGCCTTCAAATACTATAAGCTTACCTTGCATCAATTTTCCCTCTTATTTCTTCCAACAAATATTCTGCGCCAAATTACCGCAAACAAAAAGACCGGCAGTTTGCTCATTCTTACAATTCGTCTCGGTTCTTTGATCAGGCGATAAAGCCACTCAAGACCAAGCTTACACCATCTATCAGGTGCGCGTTGCAAAACACCCGCAAACACATCCAAACTGCCGCCAAGTCCGATCATAAGACCAACATCCAGCCCGGAAGCGTTCATTTGCATCCAGAGCTCCTGTTTTGGCGCACCGAGGCATACAAGAAGCAGATCCGGCTTTGCAGCATTGATATCTTCGATAATTTTCGTGTCGTCTGAAAAATATCCGTTTTGCGTACCGCAAATCAAGAGTCCGGGATGCGCATCTGATAACGTTTTCGCAGCCATTTCAGCAACACCCGGTTTTGACCCAAACAGATACACGCGCCCGTTCTTTTTGGATAGCTCCTGCATCAGCGAACCAGCAAAATCAATGCCAGGCAGACGAGCTTTGAGCGGAGTGCCCAAAATTCTAGCGCCATATACAATGCCGACCCCATCCGCGATAACCAAAGAGGCGTCCTTAAGTGAGGAAGCAAGCGACTCATCCTTGCGGGAGAGCATGACAATTTCCGGATTCGGCGTTACAATGTAAGCCGCGCTATGCTCGTCTATCAACGTGAGAGCGGCATCAACCGCCTCACGCATATCGAGGTTATCAAAGCCGACGCCGAGCACCTCAATTCGATTCTCCTTGCTCATACTCGGCTAAACACCTCGCCAATTTTTTCGCGAATAACGAGGGCAGCGGAGCTGTCCTGCGATGTTGTGCTCTTGTTGATTAGCACAAGCTTATTTCCTCTGTAGTAATTGATAAGCCCGGCGGCAGGGTAAACCACAAGGGAAGTGCCACCGATAATCAACACATCCGCGTGGCGGATATAATGAATCGCTGATGCAATTGCCTCGCTGTCGAGCTGATCTTCATAGAGAACAACGTCCGGTTGGAGGACACCGCCGCAATAGCTGCAACGGGGTACGGCAACGCCTTCGTTAAGCAATGCCGGATCATGCTGTCTGCCGCATTTGGAACAGTTGCAGCGCTGCGTTGAGCCATGCAGTTCAATCACATTTTTGCTGCCGGCAGCTTGATGCAAACCGTCAATATTCTGCGTGATAACAGCTTTCAGTTTTCCCTGAGTCTCTAGTTCGGCGAGGCGTATGTGTGCAGGATTTGGTGCTGCGTTTCTGACAACAAGCTTGTCCCTGTAAAAGCGGTAAAAAGCTTCAGGATTCTTATTGAAAAAGCTGCGGCTGAGGATCGTTTCCGGCGGATAGTCATATTTCTCATGATACAGGCCGTCCACACTGCGGAAATCGGGGATGCCAGATTCTGTGCTTACGCCCGCGCCACCAAAGAAGACAATGTTGTCACTGTTTTCAATGTATTGTCTGAGCATATCTACCGAATCCATGAATATCCTCCCCTTTACCAAAATTACACAACATTTCAATTTATTATACGCGCTTTTTTGATCGGATGCAAGTATAACAGCGCGATATGAGGCAGAGATTGTTTGTGAAAAAAAGAATACGAATCCGAATCAAATAACACGGATTCGTATTCTTTTCAGTTAGTTGTCATGTCTTGTTCGTGTTAAAGCTGTGAATTTCTTTGAGGAGTATCTTGGAGTTTTTAGCTTCATCCGGGGTGATTTCCTCATAGGAATACCGCGCACGGATCCAGATGGAGCGCAGCTTCACAGGTGCTTCACGACCCGAAAAAGCAATAGACTCCCGGCAAATTTTGTCGCTGGCAATGCGGCCGTCCACCGCAACATTGTGTTTCGCGCAATGATCAAGATATCGCCTGTAGACGCTTCTGACCGTGTCTTCCGGTGAATCGCCAAACCGAAAACGCCGCTTTGTATGCTTCTGTTTCACTTCCGTTGCGATTGAAGCACGTATGACCGTCCCGGAGGCGCCGGAATAATCACGTCGGTGAGAAATAACGCGGCGGAAAATAAGGAAACAGATCAAAGCCAGCAGAAGGATTCCCAGCGCCGCCGCAGCCTTTCCAAGCCAGGGTCCCACTTCAATCGGGTTTTCGATATCGTCATAAAAATTCTCTTCCATCACGCCCTGTCCAAGCTCAGGAGGTTGCGGCAGCTCCTTACCGGAAAACAGAGAAGCGATCAGCTCAATCACATAGGTGATCAGCGCCGGAAGGGATACAACAATGTAGATAATCACCATGAAGAGAGGGGAGAGCACATAGTGATAAATGAACAGAAAAGCGGATTTGATTGCATTGACACAAACATCGCTGCTCAGCGCAAAAACGGCAGCGGCGATTATGATCACAAGCAGCGTGTTCAATACAAGAAATTTCACGTCCTGTTTTCCCGAAGAGAATGTGCGCATAAGGCGCAGCGCAACAATCGCAATCAGCAACCAGGTAAAGAAGAAAGGAACCGAAAATTGCGTGAATGCAGCACCGTTTCTGGACAGAAACACAAACAGGCTCATCGCGCCATAAAACAGTATTGAAATAAGCAGCATCGTGCGTGTGCGTGTGGGCTCAGCTTCCCAGCTCTGTGAACACGCGCGAACCTCAAGCAATATGAACAGCGGAAGCAGCCATATGATGTTTGCAACGGAACATTCAAACAGCAGCGGCAGAGCCAAAAGGAAAGGCGGGAGCAGTCGCAAGACGTTTTTTACCTTCCGTATTAAAAGGGAAACGGCAATCGACAGGATATACGCACCAATCAAAACAAGAGGGGATGCAGTCGCTCCGCAAAGCCGAATGATGAAGCCGACGGTTGCGCTATACAGGCAGAAGTCGCCGATCAAAGAGATGAAATCGCAGTAAATCATCCGGCGTTCTCCTTTCCGCTATCCAGTTCCGTCTGCAGGATCATCACCTTACGCGCGTTTCTCGATTCAAAACTGCGCACAGCGGCGAGACCTTCGGCATCAAGCTTTGGCGTGATGAGAATGAAACCGGTTGAGGTCTCACATTCCCGCTCCGTATGCAGCAAGGTGGATTCAAGGCTGCGCGTCGGCTCATATGTTGCGCGACCAAGTCCTTCCAAAATACGGAAAAGGTGACGTTGTCCAAGTCCAAAACCGATATAATTCCACAGGCCCAAAGCATCCGCACATCTTGCATCGGTGAAGAATCCGTAATTGACACGCTTGTTCTCAAGCATCTCACAAATTGTGCGCGCATAACTGTAGCACCGCTCTATTTCTGCCTCAGTTCCGTTGTGGATGTCCAGAATGACCGTGGCTGTGATTTCAGCGGTGTAATCATATTGCTTTACCATCAGATGATTCCCGCCACGGCGCAGGGTCGCAGGCCAGGAAATGTCCCGCTGCGGCTCACGACCCGTATAGTCGCGAAAACCGATGGTCAATATCGGGTCGCTGAGGATGAAGCGCTGCACAGAGATATCACCCATATAATTTCCGAATGCATTGTTCAGAGATGCGGACTCCATACGCTTTGGCATAACGACAATCTCTTTGTTTGAGTCAATCCGCTCGGTGATCTCCTGAAAACCAAGCAGATCTCCGCCGGTCAATGTAGCCGCACGAAAGAGGTATCGGCCGCGTTCCGGAAAGGAGACGTGAAGATCTCTGGAAAGCATTTGCCGAGGCATGAGATACATGGTCTGCCAGATTTCATCATTATCTCCGATAATCGCACTTTTTGCGCTCTTTCGGGTAACATCAGCAGAACTTTGTTCAATCCGCATACTGATTGGCACAGTCTCGCCCAATCTAAGAAAGAGAACGGGAAGCAGTTTTTTGTTTTTCAAAACCGTGCGAACGCGAAACACCTCATCGCACTCAACAAGCTGCTTATCCGGCAGAATTTCGTAACTCATGCCATCCAGCGCATGGGAGGTGCTGTAACGCTGCAGCAGAATAGCGACCACTACCAGAAGCAGCAAGTACAGAATTTTCATAGAGCCTCCAGAGGAACTTTCACCTTGTCAAGCAGTTGCTGAATGTGCTTTTCTCCGTCCTTCCAGGACATGTTTCCGGAAACAACGCGGTGACCAAGTACACTCGGCGCAAGATCGCGCACGTCCTCGGGAATTACATAAGCTCTGCCGGAAAGCGCCGCAAGCGCCTGCGCTGCATGATAAAGCGCTATGCCGCCTCTGGTTGACACGCCGGAGGTGAAGCTGCTGTCGTTTCTCGTTTCCGTGATGATATCCATAATGTAATCTTCCACATCAGAGCTGACAACAACCTCTTCGCGCATCTTTTTAAGCTGCGCAGTTTCTTCTGGCGTGACGACACACTCCAGCTCGCGGATGATATCCGTGCTCGGGCGGCGGGAAAGCACGCTTTTTTCCTGCTCGCGGGTCATGTAACCAAGGCGAAGTCGCATAAAAAAGCGGTCGATCTGTGCATCGGGCAGGGGGAAGGTGCCATAGCTCTCCAGAGGGTTCTGCGTGGCCATAACCATGAAAGGCTCATCCATTGCGTACGTCGTGCCATCTACAGTGACCTGACGTTCTTCCATCGCCTCAAGCAGACTCGACTGCGTTCTCGGTGTGGCGCGGTTGATTTCATCCGCAAGAATGATCTGCGCAAAAATCGGACCCTCACGAAATTCAAAATCGCCCGTTTTCATATTATAAAAGTTAATGCCCGTCAGATCGCTCGGCAGTAGGTCCGGCGTGAACTGGACGCGGCGGAAAGAACCGCCGACAGACTTGGAGAATGCGCGCAGAAGCATGGTCTTTCCGGTTCCGGGGACATCCTCCAGCAGAATATGCCCGGAGCAGAGGAAGCAAATCAGCACACGCTCAATCACGTCGTCCTTACCAAGAATCACCTTGCGGCAATTATCCAATATGCGATTGCGATAGGATTCAAACAGGGAAATGTCCATCTTGAGAGTATCTCCATTCTATATAAACTACATGGATGATTATAGCGCAAACAAAAAATCTTTTCAATGCTAAACAATATAAAAAAGTTATAATTCATTTACTTTTGGTAAAGTGATACGCGCGGAATTTCTCGGATCCAAATCCAACGAAACGCAAAACACCGGATATATGGATAAAAAAATATCCGTTCTTTCGAACGGATATTTTGGAGCTGGATGTCGGACTTGAACCGACGACCTCATGATTACGAATCAAGTGCTCTACCGGCTGAGCTAATCCAGCATTTCTTGCAGCGACAATTATTATAACAAACCCGTTTCTAAAAATCAAGAACAAAATTACATTCATTTTAAAAAGTTCATGCGCAGGCAGGAACATGAAATTTTCAGACTTTTTCGGATATACATAGTGCAATTAACAGAATATGTGAATTTAAGCTTGACTTTACATAACCTATGCCTTACTATATCTATGCAATAATAATTGAATCGGCAACAATATCTTGTGCCGTGCTGGATAACATGAGGGAGGATATATCCATGGCAATTGAGAGCATCAGAAAGCGCGACGGACGCATCGCACCTTTTGATCCGGAGAAAATCTCCGGCGCAATCGAAAAAGCCTTTGCCGCAACTTATAAACCGGGGCAGAAAGACGCTGCGGACAAGCTCGCCGCCGAAGTCTGCTCGATTCTGGAGATTGAGGGAACGAAAGAGCCGGACGTTGAGCATGTGCAGGATATTGTTGAGCGCGTGCTGATGGAAAACGGCTACATCGCCACCGCTAAGGCCTATATTTTGTACCGCTCAGAGCGCAGCCGCGTCCGCGAGATGAGTACGCGCCTTATGAAGACCTATGAAGAGATCACTTTTGCCGACGCAAAGGACAGCGACGTCAAGCGCGAGAACGCAAACATCGATGGTAATACCGCAATGGGTTCCATGCTCAAATACGGCAGCGAGGGTTCCAAGCAGTTCTATCATATGTTCGTGCTCAAGCCCGAGCACTCCAAGGCACATTTGGATGGAGATATCCACATTCACGATCTTGATTTCTATACGCTGACGACGACCTGTACGCAGATTGACATTCAAAAGCTCTTTGCGGGTGGATTCTCGACCGGACACGGTCATCTTAGAGAGCCGAATGACATTTCCAGCTATAGTGCGCTTTGCTGCATCGCTATTCAGGCCAACCAGAACGACCAGCACGGCGGACAGTCGATCGTCAATTTTGACTACGGCATGGCAGACGGTGTGCGCAAGAGCTTCGCGCGGCTCTACCGTCAGAACGTGGCCAAGCTGCTCTATTTCACACTCAATCAGCCGGTGGATGAAGAGGAAATCAAAGCGCTGCAGGCGGAGATCACGGAGCGTACCGGCCTGAAAGAGTGCCTTGAAGGCTGCGAAGCCTATCGCACCGAGGAGAAACTTTGCCTTGTTGCTAAGTACGGCAAGGATGTTGACTATGACAAAATCCAGAAGGCCGCTTTTGAAAATGCCTGCAGGGAAGTGGACCGCGCAACTTATCAGGCTATGGAGGCCTTCATTCATAACCTCAACACCATGCATAGCCGTGCCGGTGCGCAGACGCCTTTTTCCAGCATCAACTACGGCATGGACACCTCTGCTGAGGGCCGACTTGTTCTGCGCAATCTCCTGCTGGCAACCGAACAGGGGCTCGGCAACGGCGAAACGCCCATTTTCCCGATCCAGATTTTCCGCGTTAAGAAGGGCGTAAGCGCAAATCCCGGCGATCCGAATTACGACCTGTTCAAGCTTGCCTGCCGCGTCAGCGCAAAGCGCCTGTTCCCGAACTTCTCTTTCCTTGATGCGCCGTTCAACGCGCAGTATTACAAGGAGGGGCACCCGGAGACGGAGATTGCCTATATGGGCTGCCGTACCCGCGTCATTGGCAACACCTATGATCCTGAGCGTGAGATTACCAACAGCCGCGGCAACCTGAGCTTTACCTCCATCAACCTGCCCCGCATCGCTATCAAAGCCAAGGGCGACATTGATATGTTCTTCGAAGAGCTCGACAAGAAGCTTGATCTTGTTGTCGATCAGCTTTTGGAGCGTTTTGAGATTCAGTGCCACAAAAAGGTTAAGAATTATCCCTTCCTGATGGGACAGGGTGTATGGCTGGATTCCGAAAAGCTCGGTTGGGAAGATGAGGTTGGCGAGGTCCTTCGCCACGGCACGCTCAGCTGCGGATTCATTGGCCTTGCCGAGACGCTTAAATGCCTGATCGGTGTGCATCACGGCGAGAATGAAAAGGCACAGCGCCTCGGTTTGGAAATCATTGGGCATATGCGCAAGCGCATGGACGATGAAAGCGCAAAGCGCAAGCTGAACTTCTCTTTGCTTGCAACCCCGGCGGAAGGCTTGTCCGGACGCTTCGTCCGTCTTGACCGCAAGCGTTTTGGTGTGATCGAGGGCGTGACGGATCGCGAGTACTACACCAACAGCTTCCATGTTCCTGTCTACTATCAGACGACCGCCTTTGAGAAGATTCGTCTTGAGGCACCCTATCATGCGCTGACAAATGCCGGCCACATCAGCTACATTGAGATGGACGGCGACCCGACGGACAACCTGGAAGCCTTTGAAAAGATCGTACGCTACATGGCGGATTGCGGCATTGGATACGGTTCTGTCAATCACCCTGTTGACCGTGACCCGATTTGTGGTTATAGTGGTATCATCAAGGATACCTGCCCGCAGTGCGGCAGAGCTGAGGATGAGGGCGATGTCGGCTTTGAGCGCATCCGCCGCATCACGGGCTATCTGGTCGGCACCTTGGAACGCTTCAACAATGCAAAGCGCGCCGAAGTACAGGATCGGGTTAAGCACAATATCTAAACGTAAAAACAGCCTGAGGAAAGCTATTTCATGGCCTTCCTCAGGCTAAAAAAGGTAAAGGAATATGCGAATTGCAAGTTATGTACAGGACAGCATAGTAGATGGACCTGGATTTCGTTTTACGTTATTTGTCCAGGGCTGTCCGCATCATTGTGTTGGCTGCCACAACCCACAGACACATGATTTTAATGCCGGACGAGAGGAATCTGTTGAAAGCATTCTCAATGCCTTGCTGTCCAATCCTTTGACAGACGGCCTTACGCTTTCGGGCGGCGAACCCTTTGCGCAGCCGGATGACTGTGCAAAACTGGCCGAGGAGGCCAGAAAACACGGGCTGAATGTGTGGGCCTATTCTGGATGGACCTTTGAGGAGCTTATGCAGGACACACGCCCCGGTGTACGAAATTTGCTGGAACAATGCGACGTTCTGGTAGATGGACGCTTTGTTCAGGAAGAAAAGAGTCTTGGAATCAAGTGGCGCGGCAGCCGAAATCAGCGGTTGATTGATGTGCCGAAGAGCTTGAAAAGTGGAATAGCGGAGGAGATCGAAGCATGCTGAAGATTATACAGAACGGAAAAATCCAGGAGATTGCTGCACTTGGCGATAAGAGCATTCTTGCTGCGCTGCAAGCTGCCGGACTCACCGGCGTTCATGCCCCCTGCGGCGGAAACGGCACCTGCAAGCAGTGCACTGCACACATCACGGGGCGTCTGCTTCCGGTCGGCGGTGGAGAAGCCATCGAGGCAGAAAACGAGGCGCTGCTTTGCTGCCGCTGGATTCCTGACGGAGACGTGCAGGTGATCCTACCCGACACGGAAAAGCTTGATGTGCTTACTGCAGGTGCAGGCAACATTCGTCCCTGTGGCGAAAAACTCGGCGTTTCTGTTGACATCGGAACGACAACGGTTGCCAGTTTCCTCTATGATCTCTCGACCGGTGAACAACTGGCTGTTGACAGCGGCCGAAATGTTCAGCGTGCATATGGCGCAGACGTAATTTCCCGCATCCAATATTCCGCGGGAGAGGGTGGCTTGGCGCGACTGCAGACTGCAATCAAAGACCAACTTTCCGTTTCTATTGACAAGCTTTGCAAAGCTGCCAGGAGAAATCGTGATGAAATTGAACTGGTATCCATTGCTGGCAACACCGTCATGGCGCATCTGTTTGACGGTCTGTCTCCGGTTGGTATCGGCGTTGCACCGTTCACGCCTGAAAGTCTGTTCGGCGATCACAGACCTGCTGCAGGTCTGCTTGACGGTTTGGCACCCGGCGCGCAGATCTATATCTGCCCGGCATTGGCCGGATACGTTGGCGGCGACATCACGGCCGGTCTGCTCAGTTCCGGCGCATGGCAGGAGGATGCTGCATGTCTGTTTATTGACATCGGTACAAATGGCGAAATGGGCATCGGCGATAAGAACGGATTTCTTTGCTGCGCGACCGCCGCTGGCCCTGCCTTTGAAGGCGCCGAGATCGAGTGCGGCATGGGCGGTGCTCCCGGCGCAATCAACGGCGTTACGCTTGAGAACGGTGAAATTCAATTCTCTGTGCTTGGTGACGTTGAAGCAGTGGGCATCTGTGGATCCGGCCTGATTGATGCGCTTGCCGTGATGCTGCGCTGCGGCATCGTCGAAGGCAACGGAAGAATGATCCGCCCCGAGGAGGCAGAGGAGCGCTACCGTGCGCGTTTGCAGCGCGGAGAAGATGGCGGTATGCGTTTTTATTTGACAGATAAGGTTTATGTATCCGCGGCAGACGTGCGTCAGCTTCAGCTTGCAAAAGCCGCCATTCGTGCTGGAATCGAGACGCTGCTTGCGCAGCGCGGTGAGAAGTATGCAGATATCTGCAACGTTCTGATTGCAGGCGGCTTTGGTGCGTATATGGATGTTAAGAGTGCCTGCGGCATTGGTTTGCTTCCGCCTGCACTGCAGAAGCAAACCCGTCACGTCGGCAACTCTGCCGGCGCCGGTGCGACGCTTGCGCTGGATCCGCAGCAGCAGACGCTCCTGCAGGAGATTACAGATAAGTGCGACTATCTTGAGCTGTCTTCCTCGGCAATGTTCATGGAGAAATACATTGAGTGCATGGTGTTCGACGAAATTGAGGAGGTCTTCTGATGAATTATGATTTTGATGCGCTGTTCGCATTGGCAAAAGATTGCGGCTTCGATGAAACCGGCATGCTCGACCCTTCGACGCTCGAGTTTATGCCCGAAGTGCGAGATATGTGCAGATCGGACAAGTGCCACAACTATAACCGCAGCTGGTCCTGCCCGCCTGCCTGTGGCTCGCTTGAGGATAATGCAAAGCGCTGCAAAGAATACTCCACCGGCTTCATCGTACAAGTCGTTGCGCGCTTGGAGGATGAGTTCGACATCGAGACAATGATGGACGCCCCCAAACGTTTTGGCGCCTGCTTCCTTGAGCTGAGTGACAAGCTGAAAGAGATGGGACTTGACATTCTGCCGATGGGTGCGGGCGGTTGCACGCGCTGCAAAAAGTGCACATATCCTGACGAACCCTGCCGTTTTCCGGATAAGCTCTATTCCTCGATGGAAGCCAGCGGTCTGCTGGTCAGCAAGGTTTGCACGGACAATAATATGCCGTATTATTATGGGCCGAACACAATTGCCTATACAGGCTGCATTCTGCTGAAATAACTGCCTGCTGTTTGCAATACCGAAAGATATATAGAAAGAACGCCGATGCGCATTTGCGCATCGGCATTCTCTTATATGTATGATTTACAAATTAGCTTTCACCATTCGCGATTGTATCTGCGACCTGACGTCCCCAGGTTAGGCAGCGGCCGTGGCTGTTGCCATTGAAGAGCAGGGGATAGTCAACACCGTAGAGACCGCCGGCGATGATACCGGTTGCCATCAGACCGGGAATCGGCTTGTTCTCCGCGTCCAAAACGCGAAGCTTGACGTCCGTTTTAACACCGCCATAAACATTCAGCAGGCTGGGTCCGAACTTCAGCGCATAATAGGGCGCCTTGTTGATCGGTGTGAGCAGAGCGCTGCGTTTGCCGTAATCCTCGTCATTCTGCTTACGGCAGAGCTCGTTATAACGCTCAACTGTGGCAATGAGATTCTCAGCCGGGACGCCCATCTGCTCTGCGAGTTCCTCAAGCGTATCGGCTTTGCAGCAGAGGCCGTTTTGCACATAAGTGTCGATTGCCCGCTCAATCTCACTGGGTTCTTCCGCCCAGCATTCTTGCCCATAGACAGCGCCCAGACCCTCGCAGAACTGGCCGCCGTTGATCGCGGTGAGGCAGCGAACCTGCTCAGCCCAACGGGCATCAAAGATGCTGAAGGCATACTTGCCACCGGGCTGCATAAGCGTGCGGATCGCCTTGGCCTGAACCCAGGTGTCCTCATTCATGTAACGACGACCCTCCTGATTGACATGGAGGAAGAAGAATGCGTACATGGAATAGGCGATCAGGTGGATGCAAAGCGCCCAGTCGTGCGCCTCGTACTCAGCGCCGGCCCAATATGCCATCTGGTGTCCGTCACCGGTGTTGATTCCGGGAGGGAAGTAGCCAATGTGCTGCGGCACAAGGCCGAGCGGGCTGAAATACTTCATCATTTCGCGGTTGCCGCCAATGTCACCGGTTGCAAGCACTACGGCCTTGTGGCCGATATAACGGCGGTAAACGCCATCGTCACCCTGTGCAACAAAGGAAACGACACGGCCGGATTCATCCTTCTCCAGATACAGCGCACGCGTGTTGCGATGGATAAGCTGGCCACCGTCAAGAATGACCTTTTCCATGATTTCGCACATGAGCATAGCACCCTTGTGCTTATATACGTCATAACCCGGCTTCTGGTAGATGAAATGCGTGCCGGGATACTCGGTAAAGTCCGGTCCCTTATAATAGCCGCCGAAAAGCTTTGCGCCGATCGCCTCGCCGCCGGTCTCCAGCAGCCACTCAAAGGCCGCCTCGCTATTGTTGACATAGAGCCAGAGCAAGTCTTCATTGACGCGGCTTCCACAGATACGCATCCAGTCCCGCGCAAACTGCTTTTTATCAATAAACACACCGTGTTCGCGCTGGATACTACTGCCGACAGAGGCTACGTGCGCACCGTGCGCAACAAGCCCTTTGTACTTTTCCACGACAATTACGCTCTGCCCAAGCTGGACACAACGTGCACCGGCAGACAGACCGGAAATGCCGCCACCGATGATCGCAACGTCCGCTTCGTAAGTCTCTGCGATAAGGTTTTCGTCAATTTTATCCGGGGGAGTACCCCAGGGATAACGCGCAGCCCGTGCTTCGGGCGTGCTATAATCTTCCCTTTCGATGAAATGCATTTATATCATCCTTACGTCACTTCAATATATTTCACAGACAAGCAATCTTGTCATGTTTCAAATCTGATACTTACGAATTCCTTCACTTACAGATTCGGGATCAGCGGTTACGCTGATCGTAAACTTAATGCCACTGTTCTCGCTGAAAACTTCCAGCCACTGCAGTATTTCCTCGGCCTCAGTGGCATCAATGATCTTAAAGAAATTATCAATAAAAATATGGGTGATATCGTAGTTTCCGGCATGGAGTCCGCTGATAAAGCCCTTAAAATATTCGTTTGATTTAAACTCATATTCACTTGCATGAATCAGTCTGGCCTGATACGGAATATCGTACGTGAGATCTTTCTTCTGCTCCAAGCAGACAACGTCACCGTTTTCTTCGTCAATTGCTTTCTTGACCAGGTCAACCAGCAGCTTTGTTTTTCCGGAACCTTTGAGGCCCAGGATCAACTTAACCATTGTAATCACGTCCTTTGCATAGTTTCAAAGAATGGGATACACTTATCCACATTGTCTGTATGCTTATAATACCATTACTTTTCCAATCCTGCAACTCGATATTTAAAAAAACAAATGAAAAGTTCCGCTATATTTTTCATTACAGCGGAACTTTTCGTAAATTAGCCGGACTCGTCAGTCCAAACTTTTCAGCAACTGTTTCATATTTGCTTTGTAAGCCTCAACACCGGGCTGATCAAAAGGATTGATACCCAATATATAGCCGGAAATCGCACAGGACATCTCAAAAAAGCATACCAGTTCGGCATAACTCGTTTCATCCATCGTGTCACAGGAAATGCTGATCACAGGAACACCCCCGGAGATGTGCGCTGACTTAACCGCTTTCTCAACGGTTTTGTTCACGGTAGCCAGAGATTTGCCGGCCAGATAATTAAGCGAATCACGATCCCCGATTTCAAATGGGATACGCAAATCTTCTCTGGATTCGCGGAACTCCACAAAGGTCTCGATCATGCTGCGCGGCCCGTCCTGTAAATACTGCCCAAGAGAGTGCAGATCCGTGCTGTAGAGCAGAGAAGCGGGGAAGATGCCAACGCCGTTTTTCCCCTCGCTCTCTCCAAAAAGCTGCTTCCACCATTCACCCATATAGTGAAATGACGGCTCAAAGCAGGAGAGGATTTCCATGGAGCGCCCCTGCCGATAGAGCTGCTGGCGAGCAGTTGCATATTGCCAGACTGGATTGAGCGGGGACTGACGGGAGAATTGCTGCATCGCGCTTGAAGCAGCGTTCAGGAGCTTTTCAATATCAATTCCGGCGCAAGCCTGCGGCAAAAGTCCGGGAGCGGAAAGTGCACTATATCGTCCACCGACATCGTCCGGCAAATCAAAGATGTCATATCCATCCGATTCCGCAATATGGCGGAGCGCACCTGCGCTTCCCGTCGTAACGAAAATGCGCTTTTTCGCGCCTTGTGCACCGTATTTCTTTTCCAACATAGCCTTGAAGAAACGAAAGGCCAGGGAGGGTTCAAGCGTACCGCCGGATTTGGAGACAACATTCACCGAGAAGTCCCGATCACCAATGAGCTCAATGATCTCTGCAAGCTCGATGGGGGACATTGATTTCCCGGCAAAATAGATATCCGGCGTGTCCTTTTTAATTTGATTATAATTGGCAGAACGAATCATCTCAATACCGGCTCTTGCGCCGAGATAGGATCCGCCAATACCAATGACAACCAGAACCTCCGATTGGTTTCGGATCTTGTCTGCACCTGCCAAAAGTTGCTTCAGCTGCGTCTGTATAATACGTTCTGGAAGGTTCAACCAGCCGGTAAATTCTTTTCCCTCGCCGGTATGCTCAGCCAATGCGCGGTGCGCCAGTGACGTGGGATAATAGTCCAGCGTCTCCACAGGGGCAAAATCCTGAATTCCTGAAAGATTCACCTGTAACATGGGTTTCACCTCATCTGATCATCAGATACTTTTTCTTTATAGCACAAGTATTGAGCCGTGCGTATTGTATATCAGTTCGTGCTTTTTTGCAACTGAATTTCCCATAATTCGCGCAAAATGGGGAAAATCAAATCGTATATAGTTATTTTTTACCCACCAGACGGCAAAAAAGATCAGAAAACACCTCAAACGTACCCATCCTGTCTACATCGTGCGCAGCAACAATATCAAGCTGCGCAAGTGTTTCACCATTCGATTTTACAATCAGTTTTCCCAATATATCTCCGGCTTGAATCGGCGACTCCAGACTCTCCGGCAGTTCTGCAAGATATTCGACATTGGAAGCGCGCGATTTCTCAAGCAGTAACGCCTCCGTTCCAATACAAACCGGCTGCACGAAATCAGATTTTCCAAGTTTCACGGGGATAGGGGAGAAGCCTTCGTCCGGCTGCGCCGACACGCAGGTGTAATTGGCAAACGCATAATTGAGAAGTGTCTTGGCTGCCTCAAACCGAGCCTCACTGCTTTCACCCTTGAGCACAACGGCAATATATTCAATGCCATCCCGCTCCGCTGTTGCAGACAGGCAGTGACCCGCAAGAGATGTGTAACCGGTTTTTAGTCCGGTGGCGCCGGAGTAAAACCGTATGAGCTTATTTGTGTTGGAGAGCCCAAACGCACCGTCTCGAACTGTATCCATCCAAATGGTCGTGTATTGCTTAATCCAATCATGGCTTATCAGTTCGCGGGATATCAAGGCCAGGTCATTGGCAGTTGTGTAGTGTTCTGCGTCATCAAAGAGTCCTGTGCAGTTTGTAAAATGCGTATTCTTGCACCCGAGCTCCTTCGCGCGTGTATTCATTTTGGCTACAAATGCCTCCTCGCTTCCGGAAATGTATTCCGCAAGCGCAACGGCACAGTCGTTGGCGCTCACAACCGTTACGCATTTAAGCATCTCCGAAACGCTCAACTGTTCGCCGTCCTCAAGCCAGATCTGGCTGCCGCCCATACTTCTTGCGTGTGCACTGCAGCTGACCATATCCTCGAGCTGTATACTGCCGCTGTCAATTGCCTCCACAACAAGAAGCATCGTCATCACTTTGGTGACACTTGCAGGCGGAAGTGTCTCATGCGCATTCTTCTGATAGATAATCTCTCCGGATGTCTTTTCCATAAGTACAGCGGATTCAACAGAGAGTGAGAAAGTATCCTCCGGAACAGGAGAGATGGCAACGGCGCTCCCGGCCAACACAAACAATGTTAAGAGCAGAATTATAGCGCGCTTCATGGATAACCTCCGGTTACGTTGATTCAAAGATATTATGAGTATACGAAATTTAGTGGACAAATATTCTAAATCATCGGTTCACACACAAGTTATCGTGTTTTGGCATAGAGTTGCATAATTCTATGCACTTATGAATAATTCATAAGTGCGCAGCGGGACCCCTGTTGAAAAACCCTTGATATATCAATGTTTTCAACATTTCCAACAGAATTGTTAACATATAAACTAATCGAAAATATTCAGTTTCATTTGACATAATGTCGAAATTAAATACAAATTTCAAATAGAAAAACTGCGGCAAGGGGCTTGCCCGTACCGCAGTTTTCGATATAATAGAAGCAATATTTATCGCTTACCTCAAAGATGGAAAAAGGTCCTTGGATGCCTGTGAGAGTGCCTGAACGAAAACACAAATCTCCTCATACGTCGTGTATCGGGAAAGACCGATACGCAGCGTTCCGTCAATCTGTCGATCGGGAATCCCCATCGCTTCAAGGACATGGCTGCGCTTGCCTTTCTTGCAGGCAGAACTTTTGGAGACATAGATTTCTTTGGCTTCCAGATAGTTCATCATCACTTCGCTTTTATAGCCTGGGAGCGAGATGCTGAGAATGTGCGGCGCGCCGCTGTCGATTAATTGAATCTGAGGCATCTCCTCACAAAGCAATGCGGACACTTTCTTTTTTAATTCCGACATATGCTGGGTGTGTTTTTCCATCCCTATTTTCCCAAGAGCTGCTGCAGCGCCAAACGCAGCAATCAAGGGGAGTGATTCTGTTCCTGGGCGGCGTGAATTTTCCTGCTCACCGCCATATAGTAAAGAGGGGATGCGCAGCCCGCTTTTAATATAGAGCGCGCCGATCCCTTTGGGGGCATGAATCTTGTGCCCGGAAATGCTGATCAGATCAGCACCGAGCGTTTTTGCCGAGAAGGGAATCTTCAAAAAGGCCTGCACAGCGTCCGTGTGAAGCAGGGCGCGGCTTTTGGCCACTTTGATTGCGCGGGCAATCGCAGCAATATCTGTAACGCCACCCGTTTCGTTATTCACCATCATTAAAGTGACCAGCGCCGTATCTGATCGCAGCGCAGCCGCAACATCGTCCACGGGAATTGCACCGGATTTGTCCGGCTTGAGCCGGGTGATTTCCCAACCGTCCTTTTCCAGCTGATCGAGTGTTTTGCGCACCGCGTCGTGTTCGGCCATCGAACTGATGATGTGCTTGCCTACATGCCGGTTTGCATGGGCAGCACCACGAATTGCCCAATTATCGCTCTCTGTACCGCCGGAGGTAAACACGAGTTCTTCAATTCGGCAGCCCAGAGCAGAGGCAACAGATTCGCGCGAGGCATCCAGCAGCACCTTTGCTTCACGGCCCAACTTATGGGTCGAGCTTGGGTTTCCATATACAGATGTCATTGCACGTAGCGCAGCCTCCGATGCCTCCTGGCACACGGCGGTCGTTGCAGCATTATCCAAATAAATACTTTTCATATTGATTCCCTCTTTTCCTTGGACTATAGTAATGGAAAAGGCGGGAGAAGTCAATTCATTGAGGTAGAGACTATGAAATATTCTATTTACACGCTTGGCTGCAAAGTAAATCAATTTGAGACACAGGCGATGGAGACGATTCTGAAAAGCCACGGACATATTCCGGTGTCCAAGGGCGCGGATGCTGTCATTGTGAACACCTGCGCTGTAACAGCGGAGAGTGGGCGGAAATCCAGACAGATAATCCGGCGGCTGAAATCGGAGAATCCGGATGCGGTCATCGCAGTTTGTGGCTGTTACTCGCAAATTAGCCCCGAGGATGTTCAGAACCTCGGGGTCGACATTCTGTTTGGAAGCGGAAGCCGCCTTGAACTTCTGAGTGCCTTGGAAAAGCGCGTTTTAGAGTCAGCAGGGCAGGGGATATGTGCAAAGATTGACGATCCCTTCCAGCGTCGTGAATTTGAAGTTCTTCCCGCCGGCTCGCTTTCGGGACGGACAAGAGCTATGCTGAAAATCGAGGACGGCTGTGACAATTTCTGTACATACTGTGTGATCCCTTACGCGAGAGGCCGCGTTCGCAGCCTTCACCCTGAAACAGCAGCACAGATGGCAGCCGAACTTGAAGGGGAGGGGTACAGCGAGATTATCATCACCGGCATCGAAATCTCCTCTTATGGTAAGGATTTGCGCATAGACGGCAAAAAGCTGACTTTAGCCGATGCAATAGAGGCAATATCAAAAGCAGCACCGAAAACAAGGCTTCGCCTAGGCTCTTTAGAGCCCACAATTGTGACGGAAGAATTCTGTAAGCGGCTCGCACAGCTTGGAAATATATGTGACCATTTCCATCTGTCTCTGCAAAGCGGCTGCGACAGAACGCTTGCCAATATGCATCGAAAATATGACACAGCGGCATTTTATGAAGCTGCGCAGCGGCTCCGAATGGCTTTTCCTAATTGCGCACTAACTGCTGATCTAATCACCGGCTTTCCCGGCGAAACCGAAGAGGATCATATGCAAACCAAGGCATTTATCGAAAAATGTGGCTTTGCAGATATGCATGTCTTCCCGTATTCCGAGCGTCCCGGCACGCCGGCAGCAGAAATGCCCGGACGGGTGAACAAAGCGCTGCGGGAGTCTCGCGCCCGTGAGATTCAGAATATTGCTGACAAGATGAAAAGGGAATATCTGGAACAATGCGTCGGGAAAACGCTTTCTGTTTTGTTTGAGACAGAGGATAACGGCATATCCTTTGGCCACGCTGAGAACTATTGCTTAGTGCAAACAGAGGCAACCGGCTTGCACGGCATTGTGAAGAATGTAAAAATCATCGACGTTTTAAAAGGAAATCTTGTTGGCTTTATTGTTTGAAAAGAATTTCGATGGATGCTATAATAAATTTTGATAATAAATTTACTGAGGAGGGTTCATAGAATGACTCGAGAACAGGTTTTTAATTTTTCTGCAGGTCCGTCTGTACTTCCGGAGAGTGCACTGAAGTCTGCGCAGGAGAGTATGCTCAATTACGGCGGTTCTGGCATGTCTGTCATGGAGATGAGCCACCGAAGTAGTATCTATCAGGAGATTTTTGACAGCACCAAGGCGAAGCTTCGTGCCGCGCTGAACATTCCCGATACACACGAGATTCTGTTTCTGCAGGGCGGCGCAAGCACGCAGTTTTCCATGATTCCGCTGAATCTGATGGGGGAGAACGGCTGCGCTGACTATGCGGTAACCGGCAATTTTGCTTCTATCGCAACGAAAGAAGCAAAGAAGTACGGCAAAGTCAACATTGCCGCCAGCACGGAAGACTGCAATCACACTCGCATTCCCAAGCAAGCCGAACTTGTACTGGATCCGAATGCATCTTATTTCTATTACTGCGCGAACAACACGATTTTCGGCACAGAATGGAAGTATACACCCGAGACAGGAACTGTTCCGCTTGTTTGTGATATGTCTTCAAACATCCTCACCAAGCCCGTTGATGTTTCCAAATACGGCATTCTCTATGCAGGCGCACAGAAGAACATGGCACCTGCCGGCTTAACGGTTGTTGTAATCGACAAAAAGCTCGCAGGACATGAATTACCGATCACGCCGCTGATGCTTAGCTACAAGCTGATGATTGACAAAGATTCCATGTACAACACGCCGCCTTGCTGGTGCATTTATATGCTCGGCTTGACGCTGGATTGGCTGGAAAGCTGCGGCGGTGTGCTTGGTATGGAGCAGATGAAAAAAGCGCGCGCGGCAATGCTTTATGACTATCTTGACAACAGCAAACTGTTTAAGGGCTGCGCTGTTGCGGAAGACAGAAGCGACATGAACGTAACATTCCGCACAAGCAGCGATGCACTGGATGCTGAATTTATCAAGGCAGCATCCGCGAACGGACTGCTGAATCTGAAGGGACACCGTCTTGTTGGCGGTCTGCGTGCTTCGATTTACAACGCAATGCCTCTTGAGGGTGTGCGGAAACTTGTGGACTTTATGAAAGCCTTTGAGGTGGCAAATGTATAAAATCAAAACTCTCAATAAAATTTCCAAGCCCGGACTGGATTTGCTTGAAAGCTTTGGCTGCACAACCGGTGATGATCTTGAAAAGCCGGATGCGCTGCTCGTTCGCAGTGCAAAACTTCACGATATGAAGTTCGATCCGGATACCGTTTGCATCGCACGCGCCGGTGCGGGCGTGAACAACATCCCCATTGATCGCTGCACCGAAGAAGGTATTGTGGTTTTCAACACGCCCGGTGCAAACGCTGAGGCCGTCAAAGAGTTGGCACTCTGCGCACTTTTGCTTGCATCCCGCGACGTGATTGGTGGCGTTGAATGGGTTCGCGGACTCACAGAAGACGGCGTTGCAGCCGCTGTTGAAAAGGGCAAAAGCGCATTCGTCGGGCCTGAACTAATGGGGAAGACACTTGGCGTAATCGGACTTGGAGCTGTCGGAGCTAAAATCGCCAATGCAGCAATTTCGCTGGGCATGACCGTTTATGGATACGATCCTTATCTGTCTGTCAATGCTGCATGGATGCTCTCCAGCTGCATCATTCCAGCACAAGATCTGGATACAATCTATAGATGTTGTGATTATTTGACGCTTCATGTACCATATCTTGATAGCACGCACCATATGTTGAATGCAGATGCCTTCACAAAAATGAAAAAAGGCGTTCGAATTATCAATCTGGCTCGCGCTGAGCTTGTGGATGACAATGCTATGCTTGATGCGCTGCAAAACGGCATGGTGTCGCGGTATGTAACTGATTTTCCGAATGATGTGACCGCGCACGCAGCTGGAATTGTTCCGCTGCCGCACCTTGGCGCGTCCACGCCGGAGAGCGAGGAAAAATGCGCACTCATGGCTGCTCGCGATTTGAACGATTATCTCAAGAACGGTAATATTAATCATTCTGTAAATTTGCCGAATGTCAGTCTGGAGCGCATGGGCGTTGCAAGACTGTGTGTCATCCACAGAAATGTTCCGAGAATGATCAACGGATTCCTGGATCTGATTGGCGAAAAGAATATTAACGTCGAACACATGATTAACAAACCACGCGGTGAATATGCGTATACAATCATCGATACCGGATCTGAACTCGATCAGGAGATCATTGATAAAATCAAACAGATGAATGAGGTTCTGCGTGTTCGCGTAATCTGATCAGAAAGATCACATTATCACATATATTATATAAAGAAGCGCTGCAGAGTTGATTTCTGCGGCGTCTCTTTATAAATAGAAGATTTCGGCTCCCCTATTTCGCACAAAATTTTTATTTTGTTCAATTATATGTGCGGATACGATTGAATTCAGTATTTATGCGAAATCTTCCTCCCTCCCTTAAGTAGACAAACCCAAGATTAAAATACAAAGAAAAAGCGTCTGTTCCGAAAAGAACAGGCGCTCTTTTAGATTTAATGATTTCTCTCAGGCACGAGGATGTGCTTTTAAGTAAACATCCTTGAGTCTGTGATTTACAAGCTGCGAATAGATCTGCGTTGAGCTGATGTCAGCGTGTCCAAGCATTTCTTGGATTGAATGCAGATCTGCTCCGTTTTCAAGCAAATGTGCTGCAAAGGAATGTCGCAGCGTATGCGGTGTGATGTCCTTTTCGATCTTTGCCTTTGCCTGATAAGTCTTGATCAGTTTCCAAAAGCCCTGCCGAGACAGCTTCTCGCCACTAACATTGACAAACAGAACTGTTTCATCCGGCGACGCTATCATTTTCGGGCGAATGAATTCAATGTATTCAGACAAAGCTCGAATCGCCGTCGGATAAAGTGGAATCACACGAACGCGATCACGGCTTCTGCATCGAATCACGCCGGCAGAAAGATTTACATCAGAGATCTGCAAATCAATCAGCTCAGAAACTCGAATTCCGGTTGCATAAATCAGCTCCAGCATGGCCTTGTCGCGATAACCTTTAACATCAGTCATCTCAGGCTGTTCTAAAAGAAGTTCAACTTCTTTGCTGGTTAAAATCTGCGGAAGCTTATGTTCGGATTTATCCGGCACCAAACCACTGGCGGGATTGTTTTCAACAAGCCCTTCCCCTACCAGAAAACCATAAAAACACTTCAAAGAAGCAATACATCTTGATACCGTTGCAACTGACTTGTTCAAATTGCGGAGGCGCTGAATATATGCCTGCAAAATCTGCGCGTCCGCTTCAATGAAGCTCACATTTTCATGCAAAGAAAGAAATTCTCCAAATTGGCGAATGTCTCTCAGATAGGAAGAAAGCGTATTCTCTGAAGAACGTTTAACCGTTCTGAGATAATTTTCAAATCTTTCAAGCATCGCGGTGTTCATTATTCAGATTGCCTCCCTTCCTGAATTTTTGCACTTAGATGTGGAATGCATATACATAATCAAAGTATGGCTACTATAACTGAAATTCTGTGAGTAATCAAGACTTTCGGCGAAAATAATCCATTTTTGTGAATTATGACTATATATTATGTAAACTTAGTTATGTAAACTTCGCAACCAAAAGAACGGATAATGTCTTGAATATCAAGTCGTTTTCTACTATATCTTGCCGCAAGAGGTCGAGAAACACAATATATTGTCTACTCTTTATGCGTTATGTTAACTTTATTACATGAATTACAGGTAGTAATATCTCTTCTTCCTTCTGGTTTTGGATGGACTGGATTTGCGAATTTTGACGGAACAGCCAAGTAAAGATCCGGCCACTGCGCATACCACCATTCTAAAAAAACCCGCACCGAGTATGCTCTGGCTTCCGGCACTCATCGCCAATATTAACAAGATAAGAACATAGAACAGGCACCCAAGCAGCACCGGTAGTACGCCTCCCCTATCCCGCTTGTTCGCCGCAAATAGAACAGGTATGCAGTTTGAAAGAAACACGCAGAGCATTACATATTCTCCGCTTCGGCGTTCAGGCATTTTTCCCGATGCAATCAGTGTTGAGCACGCAAGCATCAACAACATCGTTAGGATCATGGAAATGACAGAGCGAATTGCAGCAGACATCAAATCCACCTTCAAGAATAGTTTTGCTTCATTTTTTGTCGAAGACATAAAATACCCCCTTGGAGAATAGGTCTGTACATCCTTATTCTCCAAGGGGGTAAATATGACAATATAAAATCGGCTAACGGTCTTTATTTCTTTTCAGGCTCGGTTTCCTTGCCGATGGAAGAAATCGCCCATTTTGTGACCTGAAGACGGACTCTGTCTTCGCCGGTCTCAAAAGTGATCAATTCGCCGTTCACATTGACGATCTTTCCAACGATGCCGCCGATCGTAGTAATCGTGTCACCGACGCTGAGGCTGTTGCGCATCTCCTGAAGCTTTTTCTTTTTCTTGCTCTCCGGACGAATCAGGAAGAGGTAGAAAACTGCGATGAGCACAACAAACATGATAATTGTTGTTAATCCGTTGCCGTTCGTTCCTGCAGGCATTTGTAAAAAGTTCCTCCCATTTCATTAGTGTTTGTTTATTATATATTGACTTGTCTAATTTTGCAAGTGTTTTATGCGCTATATTCTCTTGTCAAGCTTCCCTGCCATTTCATTCCTAAACTGCGCAAAGCAGCCGGTTTCCAAAGCATCACGGATCTTCTGCATGAGAGAATTATAAAACCAAAGGTTGTGCATAACAGAAAACCGCAGAGCAAGCAGTTCCTCTGCCTTGAACAGATGTCTCAGATATGCGCGGGAATAGCTTCTGCACACGGGACACTCACATTGTGCGTCGATGGGACTCTCATCGCGTATATACTTTTCGTTCTTGATATTGATAACGCCTTCCCACGTGAAGAGATGCCCATGGCGACCATTTCTGGCCGGCATAACGCAATCAAAGAAGTCAACTCCTCTGGCCACGGCCTCGATGATATTCTCCGGTGTGCCGACACCCATAAGGTAGCGCGGACGATCAAACGGCATATGGGGCGTTACAGCTTCAATCGTATCGTACATCTCCTGCCTTGTCTCCCCCACCGCAAGACCGCCGATTGCATAACCGGGCAAATCCAGCTCAGCAATGCGTTGCATATGCGCGATGCGAAGATCCGGAAATGTTGCGCCTTGGTTAATTCCCCAAAGCATCTGACCTGGGTTTACAGCCTTACCTTCTGCATGGATTCTCTCCATCTCGGTCTTGCAGCGCTCCAGCCAGCGCGTCACACGATCGCATGAGTTCCTTGCGTAGGAATACTCCGCAGGCAGCTTGACGCACTCATCAAAGGCCATGGCAATATCGCTGCCAAGGTTTGCCTGAATCTGCATACTCTCCTCAGGACCCATAAAAATGCGTCTGCCATCGATATGAGAATTAAACTGCACACCCTCTTCAGTGATTTTACGAAGCTTCGCAAGAGAAAACACCTGGAATCCACCGCTATCGGTCAAGATCGGTCCATCCCAGCGCATAAAGCGATGCAAGCCGCCCATATCTCGAATCAATTCGGAACTCGGACGAAGGTGGAGATGATAGGTGTTGGAAAGTTCCACTTGACAGCCGATCGCGCGCAAATCCGCAGCGGAAAGTCCGCCTTTAATCGCAGCGCTCGTGCCAACATTCATAAATACAGGCGTCTGCACAGTGCCATGCGCTGTTTGAAACTCGCCACGCCGAGCATTGCCCTCGGTTTTCAAAACTTTGAATCGTTCTGACATTTTGTTCTCCGATCAGTGAATAAACATTGCATCGCCAAAGGAGAAGAAGCGGTACTTCTCCTCAATTGCTTTCTGATAAGCATTCAGCACATGTTCCCTTCCGGCAAGCGCAGAAATCAGCATAATGAGGGTGGATTCAGGAAGATGGAAATTGGTGACAAGCGCATCTACGCACTTGAAGTGATAACCGGGATAGATGAAGATATTCGTCCATCCGCCGCCCTCATCAAGGGTTCCATCCGCATTACAGAAGCTCTCCAAAGTGCGGCAGGATGTTGTTCCAACAGCAATAACGCGGCCACCGTTTTGTTTCGTCTGCGTTACAGCAGCAGCCGTATCCTCTGGAATAATACAGTATTCCGAATGCATATCATGGTCTTCAACATTTTCTGCCTTCACCGGGCGGAATGTGCCGAGTCCAACGTGAAGCGTGATATAGCGCACCAGAACGCCGGATTCCTCAATTTCCGAAAGCATTTCCTTCGTGAAATGCAAGCCCGCAGTTGGCGCCGCAGCAGAGCCGGACACACGCGAATAAACAGTCTGATAGCGCTCCTGATCCTGCAGTTCTGCCTTAATATAGGGCGGCAACGGCATACGTCCAAGCTTTTCAAGGATTTCAAGAAAGATTCCGGAATAGTGGAAGTCAATTAGGCGATTGCCGCCTTCACAAACCTCTGCAACCGTCGCGCGAAGTGCACCTTCTCCAAATATTAGCTCCGTTCCGGGTTTTGTTTTGCGGCCGGGACGCGTTAAACACTCCCACCTGCCACCGCCAAGATCGCGCAGAAGAAGAACCTCAATAGCGCCGCCCGTACTCCTCGCACCCATCAGACGCGCCGGCAGCACGCGAGAGTTGTTCAGCACAAGGCAGTCCCCCGGTTTGAGCATTGCTTTTAGATCCTTGAAATGTCGATGTTCGATCTCCCCGGTCTGCTTATCAAGGCTCATCAGGCGCGAGGCATCGCGCTGTAAAAGCGGCGTTTGCGCAATCAGCTCCTCCGGGAGGTCAAAGTAAAAGTCCGATTTTTTCATCAGGACGGTATCCCCTTTGAAATCGTGATGCCCGTGTAATAGAAGCCAAGAATTTCTGCATATGAATATCCATATACAGAAGCCATAGAATAGGCTCCCCACTGGCTCATGCCAACATTATGACCCCAACCGCCGCCTTTGATCAGATAATCTCCGCTTGCGGTCTTCTCAATCGTGAATCGGATGCTGTTAAGTCCAAGCACACTATAACAATTCGACTTGCTGATAGTGACGGTCTTTCCGTTCGCATCGCGGAAAGTAATCTTGGCCATGTTACCCATACGTGTATACTCCGGCACAACAGAGACGACAGTCGAAATGGAATAGCCGCAATTCCGCAAACGGGTTGTGATCTGTGCCGCGGTCATCGTCTTCGTCCAGGTTTTATAAGTGAAGTCAATGGCATCCTCAAATGGATCCACCACGCCGCGAAGATACGGCACGACAGAGCTGAATACATTCTCGCTGTCTTCCGTTGCACCGCCGTCAGAGGAGAAATATGTGGTATTGCAGAATTGTCCGCCGTAAGTGATATACAGCCCTGCGGTTTCGTCAACCGCGCGGTCCGTTGTTGCATTGGCCGATTTTGTGCCAAGATAGGCCTGGCAATATGTATCATCCGTAACGTCAAACCCAAACGTATTATAGGATTTATAGTTGCTGACCATATACGTTCTCGCACAGCAGGCCTGCGCCTTCAGCGCCTCAAGCGGCCAGGACGAACTCATTTCATACGGAACAACGCCCTTGACATAGTCTTCAATGGGCAAAACGTTCACAACCGTCATATTCAAACCTTTATAACGGGTGAACTCAAAGTCACCATAGTAGCGATTGCCGTCATTATACTCGGTAACTGCCTTTCCGTTAGCCGACAGCGGGCGCACGGCCAGCGAGGAGGATGTTCCGCAATCATACTCAAAGAGAATCTTGTTCGTACCGCGCTCGACAACAGCAACGCAGCGATCCGAAGCAGTGAAAACTTCTCCGTATATGCCATAGTTCAGCGCCTCAGCAGCAGCTGTTGCGCTGTTATAATTGCCAACCAGCACGTAGAATGTACCGTTATAGTAAG
The DNA here is from genome assembly GCA_015068035.1 of Oscillospiraceae bacterium. GTDB lineage: Bacteria > Bacillota > Clostridia > Oscillospirales > Oscillospiraceae > SIG483. The sequence continues at coordinate 129,593 of SVLI01000003.1, forward strand.
CCGGGAAGCCGCCGGTGTAGGCGCTCGCAGCGGCTGCTGCGGAATCATAATCCGCATAAGTTCCGGGAAGTTTCACGTGATAACAGCCGATGGTAACGCCGCTGACAGTTGTATTACGGTCAACAACAATTGTGAGCGCTGTTTTTCCGGTTCTTCCCAATTCACGGTACGTACGATTGGAATCGTAATATCCAAAAGCGAAACCGCTGCCAATGTAATTGTCAAGCGTCGCGAAAGCAAGCGAGCTGTTTCTCGAAGCACTGTAATAATAATCCAGTCCAATACGGACAGTACTGACGGGAACAGCAATCGTTCCGGTCGGCGGTGCTTCAGGTGTAACATAGCCACCGCCACCGGTGCCGGTGCCGGAACCATCACCGCCAATGTTCTCAAGACCTGAAGCCGTCATAGCCCAAACGCTGTTTGCAGTAAGTGCGCCGGCAGTGCCACTTCCACCCAAAACATACAGGCCTTTAAGCGAACTGATGGTCTCTCCGTTTGGATTTACATAGAGCACATTGTCAGCTGAGACAACGGTTCCAAACGCAGCCGCACAGAGGCATATGGTAATAATGATGGTAATTATCTTTTTAATATTTGTCTTTTTCATAACATAAGTACCCGTCTTTCCGATGCTTTCTGTTGACTGCAATATCTCACTATGATAAAATAATAAAATCGAATTGCTAACAAGTTGAATCGTGATTAAAACGCATTCTATTTATTACGGCAATTTTTGCGTCGTTAATACATTATATAACAAATGACGCCTATTTTCAAGTGTAAAAGATGGGTACTTGGTTATGCTGCGTGTCACAGTATGTCCGGGATTCCCAGGGAAGGAAGAATATCATGAAAAAGTATAAAGTTGGTGTAATTGGCGGAACCGGCATGGTCGGGCAGCGTTTTGTTTCTCTGCTTGCAAATCATCCCTGGTTTGAGCTGAAGGTAATTGCGGCAAGCCCCCGCAGCGCCGGCAAGACCTATGCAGATGCAATTGGCAACCGCTGGGCGATGGACATTCCCCTGCCCGAGAACGCGGCCGGGCTCATCGTAATGGACGCAGCGGCCGATATGCAGAAGATTGCAGATTCCGTTGATTTTGTCTTTTCCGCAGTCGATATGAAAAAGGAAGAGATTCTTGCTTTGGAAGAGGCCTATGCCAAGTCTGAATGCCCTGTGATCTCCAACAACTCCGCACACCGTTGGACACCCGACGTGCCGATGGTCATTCCGGAGATCAACGCCGAGCACATCGAAGTGATCGCAGCGCAGAAGCAGCGCCTTGGCACAAAGCGTGGTTTTATCGCCGTGAAGTCCAACTGCTCTATTCAGAGCTATGTTCCCGCTCTGCATCCGCTGAAGGAAAAATACGGTCTGGACGCTGTTCTCGCCTGCACCTATCAGGCAATTTCCGGCGCCGGCAAGACCTTTGAGACATGGCCGGAGATGGTCGACAACCTCATCCCCTACATCGGCGGTGAAGAGGAGAAATCCGAGCGCGAGCCCATGAAGGTTTGGGGTCATGTTGAAAACGGTGTAATTGTCAATGCCGAAAAACCCGACATTACCGCCCAGTGCCTCCGTGTGCCCGTGTCCAACGGTCATACCGCTGCCGTATTTGTCCGCTTCAACAAGAAGCCGACAAAGGAAGAAATTCTTGCCTGCTGGAAAGAATATAAAGGCCGTGCGCAGGAGCTTGATCTGCCCAGCGCGCCCAAGCAGTTCCTGCATTACTTTGAAGAAGACAACCGTCCGCAGGCCAAGCTGGACCGCATGCTTGAAAACGGCATGGCAATCTCCGTCGGCCGCCTTCGTGAGGATTCTCAGTATGACTATAAATTCGTCTGCCTCAGCCACAACACCCTGCGTGGCGCGGCTGGCGGCGGCGTAGAGCTGGCAGAGCTTCTTTGCGCCGAGGGTTACATCGAGCCCAAAGCCTGATTCCCTTTCTAATTTCAATTCAGCAAGGAGGAATGTTCCATGAAGCAGCCAATCTTTACCGGTTCATGCACCGCGATTGTTACGCCGTACCGCGGACTCACCATCGACTATGACAAGATGGCAGAACTGATCGAGCAGCAGTATGCCGGCGGCACTTCTGCAATTGTCGTCTGCGGCACGACCGGCGAAAACGCTACTCAGCCCTGCGAAGAACACGAGGAGCTCGTGGATTTTGTTGTCAAAAAGAATGCCGGTCGCATGAAGATCATCGCTGGTGTTGGCTCTAACGACACGATGACCTCGATCCGTCTTGCCACGAGTGCAAAAGCCAGCGGTGTGGATGGCATTCTGATGGTCACCCCGTATTACAACAAAACAACACAAAAGGGCCTTGTTGCACACTTCTCTTATGTCGCCGACCGCGTTGACGTTCCGATGATCGTCTACAATGTTCCGAGCCGCACCGGCGTTGGATGCACGGCGGAAACATATAAGATTCTCTCCGAGCATCCCAACATCAACGGTGTCAAGGAAGCGAGCGGAGACTTTTCTCTCTTCGCCCGCACAGTTGCGCTCTGCGGCGATTCGCTCAACATTTGGTCCGGAAATGACGACAATACTGTGCCCATGATGGCGCTTGGCGCAAAAGGCGTTATCTCTGTTGCGTCCAACATCGTGCCACGCGCTGTTGCCGATCTGTGCGATCTGTGCGAAAAAGGTGATTTCAAGGCTGCCACCGCGCTTTACTGCAAATATGCGCAGCTCTTCGCAGATCTGTTCATTGAAGTTAATCCGATCCCGGTTAAAACCGCAATGAACCTCATGGGGATGGATGTTGGCGACCTTCGTTTGCCGCTGGTCGAAATGGCGGAAGGCAATCTTGAAAAGCTGAAAGCTTCCATGCGTGGCGTCGGCCTCAAGATTCAGGAGTAAGGTATTTGCTATGCAAAAGATAAGGCTTATCATCTCCGGCTGCAACGGTCGCATGGGGCAGGCCATCACCCGCCTGTGCGAACAGACGTCTGATATAGAAATCGTCGCCGGGCTTGATGTGATTACGGAGAAGCGAAATGGATACCCCGTTTTCGCCGATCCTATGGAGTGCCAAATTGCCGCGGATGTGTTGATTGACTTCTCCAATGCCACCCTGCTCGATCAGCTCCTCCCCTATTGCCTGCAAAGAAAGCTGCCAGCTGTGATCTGCACAACCGGCCACTCACCGGAGCAGCTGAACGCTTTGGAGTCAGCTTCAAAGAAGCTTCCGTTGTTCAGAAGCGGAAATATGTCGCTTGGTATTAATCTCATCACGATTCTGTTGAGAAAAGCCGCTGCTGTGCTTGGCGAAAACTTTGACGTGGAAATTGTGGAAAAGCATCATCACGGCAAAATGGACGCCCCCAGCGGAACGGCGATCATGCTTGCTGACGCAGTGCGCGAAGGCCTCAGCTATGAGCCGGAATATGTTTACGAGCGGCAAAGTGTTCGCCAGCCGCGTGGCAAACAGGAAATCGGAATTTCCGCTGTGCGCGGCGGCACAATCGTCGGCGAACACGAAGTCTTGTTTTGCGGACAGGATGAGGTTATCACCTTCAAGCACACGGCATATTCGCGTGAAATTTTTGCAAACGGTGCAATCACCGCTGCCAGATTCCTCTCTAAAGTGAACGCGCCAGGGCTGTATGACATGAACGATGCCCTCTCCGATATTCTTGCGTAGTGAATCATAATAAAAGACGGCTTGCCGAATTTGGCAGCCGTCTTTTTTGCTATAAAAATGTTTTAGGTCAAAGCATTGAAAACGAAGAAAATATGTGGCAAACTGTATACTATAAAGTGAGGGATTTGCCATGAACGAACTTACCCAAGCCATCCAAAGCATCTATGAACCTGATGACGAACCTGTCATCGGTGTGAGCGGAGGCTGCATACAGTTTTTCAATAACGCGGCGCTTCGTCTGTTCCCAAATATTTCCGTTGGAACCAAAGCGTCTATCATCCTGCCACCTTCATTCCTCGACAGCAACAATACGCTCTATGTCAGCACAGCAAATATACGGCAGCAGTCCGTTAGTGCAACAGGCGTATGGTATAGTGGCCTGCTCCTGCTGAGATTACATATTGCGGAAAATCGTTATCAGTTCTCAAGTGACGCTTTTCTCAGCAAATATCGTTATGAGCTCGGGATCCTGCGCATTGCGCTTGATCAGCTCAGCAAAGCCGGGAATATGGACACTACTGTCTATTCCGTCATGCAACACAGTTATTATAAACTCTTGCGGCTTTGCGAGAACCTCGCACTTGCTTCAGACCTGTCCGAGAATAAGCTTGTCTACAAGCCCGAACTCATTGGCATCAAAGCATGGCTGACCTCACTGATTGAGGCGATTAACAAGGCTGCATCTAGCCTACGAATTGCCGTTGAGCTGCGCTGTGATATAAGCGAAGAACATTTTTATGGCGATCCGAAGTTAATGGAGCAAATGCTGCTGAATGTAATTACAAACAGCATCCAACATTCAAAGCCGGAAAGCAAGATTTCGCTTCGCGTCAGCAACGTGAATAAAAATCTGCGCTTTGTTCTGGATGACAAAGGAAGCGGCTTTACAACCGAACAGTTCGGCAATTTGTTTCAGCGGCACTGCAATGAGGCCTATAACGGAAGCGGAATGGGGCTGTATATTGCCTGGGGTATCGCCGAAATGCACGGCGGTTCCGTGAGCATTTCCAACCACAGTCGTGTCGGTTCCCGCGTTGTCATTCACCTGCCGGAGAATCAGCATCCGCTCAAACTGCATTCTCCGAAGCTGCATTATGGCCGTGACGAATCATTGGAGATCTACAGCCGCGTTGTCACTTCTCTGGCAGACGATCTGCCGCATGAAATATTCAGCGAACGTATTTAGGAAAGGCCAAAAAAGCGCATGCCGTTTTCGCGCGTGATTCGCGCCACTTCCTGAACAGAAATGCCCTTTATGTCTGCAATCGTTTGCGCGATATAAGGCAGATTGGAAGAATCATTCCGCTTGCCTCTGTTCGGAACAGGCGCGAGATAAGGCGAGTCCGTTTCAAGCATGATTCGGTCCATCGGCGTTATCCGGATAACCTCCAGAGCTTTCTTTGCATTCTTGAATGTGATCACGCCCGTGAAGCTTAAATACCAGCCAAGCTTCAGAATCTCACGCGCCATCTCCGCACTTCCGGAATAGCAATGAAACACGCCCCTTGTGCCTTTTGCCTCTTGAACAAGTTCCAGGCAATCGGCATGCGCATCCCGATCATGAATGATCACCGGAAGATCCAGTTCTTTTGCCAGCTCCAGTTGCTTGCGAAAAACAGAAATCTGGATTTCTTTTGACGGACCGTCATCATAATGATAATCCAGCCCAATTTCGCCAATGGCAAGCACCTTTTCGTGCTTTGCCCATTCCCGCAAGGCAACCTCGCTCTGCACATCCCACTTGTCCGCATCTTGAGGATGCCAGCCGACCGCTGCATAGACATGGGGATATTTTTCTGCAAGGCGAACCGCAGCAAGCGAACTATCATAGCTGCAGCCGGGATTTACAACCAATGAAACGCACTTTTCCGGCAACGCAGCAAGCAGTTCGTCCCTGTCTGAATCAAAAGCATCATCATCGTAATGTGCATGTGTGTCAAAAAACATAATTTCCCTCTATCTTTCTATTTCCGCAAAGGCCTGCTTCACTGTAACGAAGCAGGCCTTTTTTATAATACTGCAATCAGAAGTTAATAACGCCAAGATGCTCTAAAAGGATCTTAATGCCAAGCAAAATAAGGATCGCTCCGCCGACAAATTCCGCGCGTGATTTATAACGCGTTCCGAACACGCTACCAATCTTGACACCGGCTGCCGAAAGCCCGAATGTGATCAAGCCAATCAGCAATACCGCAAGAAGAATGTTTACCTTCAAAAATGCGAATGTAATGCCAACCGCGAGCGCATCTATACTCGTTGCAAGTGCCATAAGGAGCATGGACTTAAACCCAAGGCAGGAGCAGGAATCCGACTCTTTCTCCTCATCTTTGCTCAGCGCCTCCTTTATCATGTTTGCGCCGATCAGCCCGAGCAGCACGAACGCGATCCAATGGTCAAAGCGAGAAATATATTCCGAAAAATTAACACCAAGAAAATAGCCAATCAGGGGCATCAGCGCTTGAAATCCGCCAAACCACAAGCCAACAATTGCAGAATCGCGCAGCCTTGTGCGTCCAAGCGAAAGGCCCTTGCACACAGAAACGGCAAAGGCATCCATTGCCAGGCCTATCGCCAAAATAAACAGCTCAACAGCGCTCATAATGTCTCCTTAGCATTTATATCTACAGTCATAATGTTATTGCGTTTCTCATCTCACGAAGAGAAATTTCAGCTCGTTATTTTACCATATATCATCATATTTTGGCAATATATTTACGCCCAAAAGCATTTCGATATCCAAGCTGCCGCAAGGAAGCCTGCAAGATCAGCACATAGCGCCGCAGGAATCGCATGTCGGCACTTTTTGTTACCGGCAGCACCAAAATATACCGACATCACATAAAATGTTGTCTCAGTCGCACCCATCATTACTGCAGCAGTTCTTCCCACGAGGCTGTCAACGCCATGATTCTCAATCATCTCAGTTGCAACAGACAATGCTCCACTTCCGGAAACAGGGCGAAGAAGCATCAACGGTGCGCATTCTGCCGGGATACCAAGGCGCGTAAATACGGGCGCTAGCACATTGGCTAATGCATCCAACGCGCCGCACGCGCGCAGCATATAGATTGCAGGGAAAAGCACAAGCAGCGAAGGGAATATGTTCGCAACGGTTCTTAATCCACCTTTCGCGCCCTCGACAAGCGCAGAAAATACATCAACCTTCCCGCTCAGCGCGTAAATCGCCGTCCCAAGAAGGATCAGCGGCACAACAAGTGAAAGGGCGTTGCTCATTCCCGTTTCCCAGCAAGGAAAAATTCCGCAAGGAGCCCGACGAAAACAGAGACCACCGAGCTAATCCATACAGCCGGCAAAATATCAAAAGCATGTTCCGCTCCCGCAGCAGCCCGCACTGCAGCTATCGTAGTTGGAATAAGCTGGATGGAGGCTGTATTCAGAACGACAAGGCGGCTCAGTTCCCTACTGTCTCCACCGAGTCGCAAAATTCCTTGAGCTGCCTCAATTCCTGCCGGAGTTGCAGCATTGCCAAGTCCGAGCAGATTGGCAGACATGTTTTCAGCAAGGCACTCCTTCGTTTTTTCGTCTCGACTTGCGCGCGGAAACAGGAATTTCAAAACCGGAGACAACAGGCCTGCAAGCTTCGTTGCAAGGCCGCTTTGGCGCATGAGCTCCATAACACCGCTCCAAAGGCAGATAATTCCTCCGGTTGAAATGCAGAAGCGAACAGCGGCTGACGCACCCTCAATTGCAGAATCCGAAAGCGCTGACGCATTGCCGCTAAGTGTGCCAAATACAACAGCAATCAGGATAAACCCTGTCCAAATCCATGCCATCATAGCAAACCCTCCCTCGTGAATAACGCTCTTTTTCATATGTATCGGTGCAACGCATGGATTATGCTGAGGAATTGACAATTCAAGGCGCATTCGATATAGTGTGAGAGAAAATGAAAACACAGGAGGCGTGCTGAGTTGAAATCCACCGGCATCATCCGCAGAATTGACGAACTCGGGCGAGTTGTGATTCCAATCGAGCTGAGACGGGCATTGGATATTGGTGAGAAAGACGCGCTTGAGATTTACACAGAGTCTGATCGAATCATTCTTACCAAACACCAAAGCGTTTGTGTCTTCTGCGGGAACGCGGATGAGGTCCGCCCATACAAGGGCAAGTATATTTGTTCGGAATGTATCCGGGAACTGAATAAATAGAAAACAGCAAAAAGGACATGCGCCACGAATTCTTCGCATGTCCTTTTTTATTTATGTTTTTGCTTTACATCGGTGTACCGTCAGAATGGAAAAGCGGCAGCTCCGCCAGATAGATGATGTCATCTCTGTTCTTCGCCGCGCCTTCAGCCAGAATGGCCATTCTTCCGGCTACGATGCCTCCTGCGCGGAGCACCAATTCCTCCATCGCACGAAGACTTTCGCCCGTTGAAATCACATCGTCCAGAATCAGCATTCTCTTTCCGCAGATCATATCTGCATCCGTCTGATCAATGACAAGCGTTTGTTCTCCCGCCGTCGTGATCGACTGCACATTCACAGAGAAAACGCCAGTCATGTAAGCTTTTGCTTTCTTTCGCGCGAGGAAATACTGATTGGCCCCGCTCTGCCGCGCCATCTCATAGAGCAGCGGGATCGCTTTTGCTTCGGGCGCGATCAGATAGTCGTAATCCGGCGCGATCTTCAGCAGCTCTGCTGCGCAGTGCACAGTCAGCTCCACGTCACCGAAAATGACGAAAGCGCCGATCGAGAGCTCATCGTTCACCTTGCAAATCGGAAGAGAACGCTTCAAGCCGGCTATGTCAATGTCGTAAGTAAGCATGATAATCCTCCTGCAGAAATCAAATATTCCGCTGTTATTATACCAAATTTCGCGACAGGCTCATGCCGCGCAGACGGGATGCTTCTCAGAACATCTCCTTGCTCATCTTGTCAATGCACTTGACAATCTCATCATAGACGCCGGGATAATTGCTGGCCGGGCCTCCGGCGGTCATGCAGGGGATGAAGTAATGCTTGCCATTGGTTTCACAGGCGCGGCGCACCTCGCGCTCGATCAGCTCGGGAGTCCAGTCCGGAATGTCCAGAACGCCGTTGTTGAGATCGCCCATAAAGGAGATCTGCCCACCGTATTTCTTCACGAGTTCGGGAACATTATTGGTGCTCAGGCAGCCCTGCCAGATGTCGATGCCAATGTCAATCATATGCGGAACGAGGTTCGCGCAGTAAGAGTCGGCATGATGCACGATGAGCTCCACGCCGCCTTCGCGCCACGCGCCATAGACGCGCTTATAAATCGGAACCATGAATTCCTCAAACATCTCCGGAGACATGAAACTGGAAATCTGGCTGCCCCAGTCATCATGATGCAACATCGCATCGGGCTTGAGGTAGTGGCAGACGCGCTCGGCATAGGCAACTTCCCAGTCCGCGATGTAGTTGAGCAGAGCCTTGTATTCCTCCGGCTCCGTGTACATGGCAATCATGGCATCTTCCATGCCCATCAGATAGTGGCTGCGCTCAAACATGCCGGGTGCGACCATAGCCGTGACAAACACTTCATTGCGATCAATGGGGTCAACAAATTTTTCCTTGACCTCTTTCCACTGCTCTGCCGGGTAATCAAGATTCGGCGCCTTGACGATCTCACGCCACTTGGTGATATCCTTGACCAGTTTGTGCTCATCGTCAAGCAGCGGGAACGGTCCGGGCACGTGTGCCGGGAACTGATGGGTAACACCCCAGTCATCTTGAACGGGCTCGCCGCCGCGAAGCGGACGAAGACGCTTTCCGCTGCTAGGTGTTGCAAAAATCATAGACAGATACTCAAACTGGTTGACAAAGCGATCCGGATTTCCGCCATGAATCGTCTCAAGCAGGTTTTGTCTCTTGGTAAGCATGAAAGTTCCTCCTATAATTAATTTGCAAATTATTCCACACGCAATAACAAATATATTCTATCTCAGCAAAGGGAGGAAAGTCAACCGCAAAATGCCTATATGCTCATGAAGCTTCTCAAGGACATGCAGAAATGTAAAATCATGCTTGCTCTGTCCTGTCAGGTGTGTTATCATAACTATGTATGAGTTATGTGTCAACATTGACACGAGAGGAAGTAATATTCGGATGCACTACATCGTTCTGGATTTGGAATGGAATCAGGCCATGAGCTCCAAGTCCTCCATTTTCAATCATCTGCCCTTTCATCTGCGTGGTGAAATCATTCAGATCGGCGCGGTAAAACTCACGGAGGATATGCTGCCGGCAGAGGAATTTCAGGTTGACGTTCGGCCTGTTTATTTCCGCAAGATCCACACCAAGGTCAAAAAACTGACCGGTTTTGATGCAGAACGGCTGGAAAAGGGGCTCCTCTTCACGGAAGCTATGGAGCGTTTTCGCACTTGGTGCGGTGACGACTGCACTTTCATGACCTGGGGCAATGATGACCGCGGCATCATGGAACAGAACATCATGCTGCACGATCTGGATTGGGACTGGATTCATGATTGGATCAATTTGCAGCTTATCTACAGTCTGCAGACCGAAAGTGACAAGAACCAGAAAGCATTGTCCGCCGCGATGGAGCATTTTGGCATTGAACAGACCCGCGTGGCGCACGACGCGCTTGGAGATGCCTATAACACGGCCCTTGTCGCTTCGCATATGGATATGACAGCCGGTATTTCCCAGTATAAAGAAGCGCAGAAGATGCTTGCGCTCCGTGCGCAGGAGCGTCAGGAGCGTCGCGAAAGCAATGCACTTCGTCCGCATCCGATTGATCAGTCCAGTTTTGAGGAATACCACGAGCGCACAGAGGTTTTTGAGGACAGAGAAGTTACGGCGCCCCCCTGCCCCATCTGCGGCACAGAAATGGATTTCTCCCGTTGGGTCAACCAGGGTGATCACCGTTACATGGCGCTGAGCAAATGCGCGGATCACGGCTCGTTTCTTGTGCGGCTGAAGCTTCGCAAAAACGAATTGGGCCTTTGGTCTGCCTCTCGTCTGATCTATCGTGCGGATGACGAGCTGGAGCGCTATTACAAAGAGAAAGCCAGTTCCACGCGGCGCAGACGCCACAGGAGTCGTCACTCCAGAAACGCCAAGAAGAATTAAGTATTAATAACATCCGGATCATATGGGCGGAAGTCCTAAACAGTATCAGTCCCGGCAGATTCTGCCGGGACTGTTCTTGTTTTTTTACAGCTATGTGATAAAATAAACAAAGCAATCAGGATTACTTAATTTTGACAGTGAGGCAGCAATGGATATTGTAAATCAAAAAATCATCCAGGCAGTAATTGATAAGGCAAACAAGGTATGTCCGGATTCCCTGGCGCTGATTGGAATCTATGGTTCGGTTGCTACAGGCGACGATTATGAGAAGTCTGATTTGGACTTGCTTATATTGATTGAGGATGATGAGGGCCGGAAACTGGGCACGGGATTTATTCTGGATGACAAGAATGTTGGCTACGACATATATTGCACCAACTGGTCTTCTCTGAGATATGACGCAGAATGCCATCATGCCCATCTGTCTAAATTGATGGATTCACAAATTGTGTATATAAAAAATCAAGATGCATATAACGAATTATGCACATTGAGAGAGCAGGCAAAACGGCTTCTTGAATCCACAAAGCGTTTCCAAAGGGCAAATGAATCCCTGAATCAAGCTAAAATAGCCTACGCAAATGCCTGTCTATGCGAAACCTTGGGGCAGGTACGTTTGGAAGCATACGGAGTGATATCTTATCTTTTGGATGCGGTAATGCTTTACCACGGGAAATATTTTAAGCGCGGTGTGAAAAGAACGTTTGAGGAGTTGTCCGCCCTTCCGGTTGATGATGTATTTGTACAATCGATTCAAAATACGGTTATCAGCAAAGAGATCGATCAACTGCGCGATTTGCTGAAACAGCTTATTCTCTATGCCGAAAGCCATATACGAAAAGAGGAGCATAAAGCAGAAGCTTCAGAAGCTTTGTCCGGAACTTACGAAGAAATGTATTCAAACTGGAGGAACAAAGTTGAAGAAGCGGAAAAAAACGCTGATGCTTTTGCTTCTTTTATGAACATGTGTAGCCTTCATTTTATGCTTTCTGAGATTGCCGAGACTGTGGCAATAGGGTCGTTTCCTGTAATGGACGAGTACAACCCGGATTCTCTTGAGGATAATACGAAAACATTTGATAAGTATTTACAAAAATACGAGAAAGCTTATATGCGCGCAGGAATAAGCGTCAAACGGTTTGCTGATGTTGATGAATTTACTGCTAACTATTTGCGCCAATAGCAGGCCAATGGTGCGCTTTAATTTACAATTCCGCGTCTTGCGTCGAGCGCGATACCTGCCTCACCAAATAGGAAACAGATCTGAATGGGCCATAAGAAACGGAGCGTATCGGTCCTCGATACGCTCCGTTTGCTGTCTTACGAACGCTCGCCGTAGGACCCGGATTTTACTTTACGGCTGGTGAGAGAATTTCTGCTTTGCTTTCTGCACCTTCTGCATATCGGCAGGCTCAACCTGATACCAGCCATTGGTCTGCATCGTGGTAAACATATCTGCCTGAATGCAGTGCTCTTCGTTAAGAATGTTCAGAAAAGCGCCGCGAAGCTGCTCATTTACGCACTCACCGGCAAAGGTATTATAGCTGTCTGTGATGAGCTTCTGGCTGATCAGAGAATCCTGCAGCATTTCTTTCTCACGCAGAATCTGCGCGCACTGGTTCGGATTGGACATACGACGGCCTCCTTTACTGCAGGAAGCCAACAAGCGTGTTGTAATGCGCTCTGTGCTTGTTGGCATAGTTGTTGAAATTCTGCTGAATTTTCGTGTCGTTGCAGAGGCACGCAAGCGCCTCATACTTCTTTACGAGCGTTTCCTCGCAGCTGATCTGATCTTCAAGAGCACTGAGCTCTTTGCTTGTAAGATTCGCCATCCGTTTCTTCCTCCTTGTCAAATTGCCGCCACATTATGCCGAAACACGCAGCAGCATATATGAAGTATTTCCAAAACGGACTCAGAATATTTTTCCATTTTTAATTTCAATGACAGCATAATCCATTTGCTCGATTCTGCGCTTCTCATAATTTTCCCAGATCGGCACCGCTCCTGCTTTGAGCGGAATGGCCAGAAAACGCGCTTCACCGCAGCTTCCTACGAGCGCGCCGCCGGCACCCTTTCGCCATGTTATGGCACACGCATCCTCTGCAAAGGCATCCACATCTGCGACCGGCATTTCATCATCCTGCGATACAGCGGGCGCTTCCTCGCGCTTATCAATCCTTTTCGCATCCTCTTCCACAAATACGCGCTCGCCGGAAATACATGAATTCTCATCGCAAAATGGCACTTCGTCCATCGCAGGCATTGTCTCTTCCCCGACTGCTAAATCGCTTTCCAATGCAAGCGTTGTTTCTGTTGCAGATAATTCTGCTTCCTCCAACACCGACGAGACGCTCTTTGTATCGCAACTCTCCCCTGTCCGCTCCGCATTCTGCACAACATTTTCTAACTTGCTCTGTGAAGTCAGAAGTTCCCCCGCAGCGCCTGCATAGCGGATCGTCTCAGGAAAGCCAGCAAGCGCGTTGCGGCTGAGCTTCTTTTTAAGGCTAAGCACCCCGACTTCCTTTGGAATCATCACGCCCAGATAAGCCTCGCACTCACCGTAAACGGACAGACGAAGCAGATAACCGGGATCCTTACATTCCGCTTCAAACACCGTCATAAGTCCCTCTTTGCGGATGCAAAGCTTACCCACCTGCATCCCATCAATCATAATCGGATATTCTCCAGTCATAAAACAAGCCCCCTCACGCAAGGCTATGCGTAAGGGGGCCATATTATGCTTCAGGTTTATCCAATCTTGTATCCGCCGCGCACAACAAGCTGCACGGAATTTGCCGTTGCAGTAATTCCGCCGCCCTCGGTTGTCACAATGCAAAGATGGTTTGCAGAGAGTGCAGAACCGCTCTTGAGTTCGCCGCCACTCGTTGTGTCGACAATACCGCTTCCGGCGGAAGCTGAGCCGCTGCGCAAAAGAATCTCACAGCCAACCTGGCCGGTCAGTTTCTGCCCATAGGAAAGCGTCACAATAGAGTAAGTCTCCGTTGTGATACCCGTTGTAAAAGACTGTCTTGTCTCCTCCGCTGCGCGGTCCGCCTCCTGCGTGATCTTTTCAAGGAGCTGCGGATACAGGCGCTCGTTAACATAGCTCAACGTGACCAGCGGGTCATCCTTCGAGCCGAGCGTCGAAGCGGCATATGCGCCAATTCCGGCAAACAAAACCGCAACGAGTATAAAAGCAAGGATTGTGATCATTCTTTTTTTCTTCATCGTAAGTACCTCCGTCGGGGCGATAATCGCCCCGATGTATCTATTGTAACACGAGATCCTATAAAAATCCACTATAAACTTTTGCAAAAGTTAACCCAATCCAAAACTGACTGCAATGGCATTGTCAACCCTTGTCATTGCTTTGTCATCCAGCTTCCCCATTCGCTCACGCAGGCGGGATTTATCAATCGTCCGAATCTGCTCGAGCAAAATCACGCTGTCACGGCTCAAACCATAGGTTTGGGCCGAGATCTCAATGTGTGTCGGCAACCGGGCTTTCCCCGTCTGACTCGTGATCGCAGCTGCGATAACCGTTGGACTGTGCTTATTGCCCGTGTCGTTCTGCACAATCAACACAGGGCGCATACCACCCTGCTCACTGCCGACAACCGGGCTGAGATCTGCGTAATAGATGTCTCCACGCTTGACCGTATTCATGTGTTTCAACTCCGAATCCTGGGATGTTGCCCTCTAACATTTTATGTAGCGGGCTGATAACATTCTCTCTCATCAGAGCCGAAATTATACCTTCCATGCAAAAACTTACTCGACATAGACGCGCGGCACACGTGACGACACCGCGCAGACAAGCTCATAACTGATCGTATCCGTCTTTTCAGCAAGCTCATCAACGGAGATGAATTCATCCGCATCCCGGCCAAAAATTGTCGCAACATCGCCAACCTGAATGTCCGGATAATCCGAAACATCGACCATGCACATGTCCATGCAAATCCTTCCGATCTGTTTTACACGGTGTCCGCGGATCAGCACATCCATTCTGCCGCTGAGCCCACGCCGCAATCCGTCTGCATAGCCGATGGACAAAACAGCCAATCGACGCTGTTTTTCAGCAGTATAGGCACGGCCGTAGCTAATTGAATCACCGGGACTATGCGTTGTGAGCTGCGCCACACGCGTTTTAAGCTCCATCACAGGGCGCAGCGCAAGCCCACCGGTCTCCTGTGCCGGATAAAGCCCATAAGTCAAAAGTCCGGGGCGTACCATATCCAGCGAAAATTCAGGATAGTTGATCACAGCACCGCTATTTGCGCAGTGATGCAAGGCAAAACGTCTGCCACATTCGGCCTCAAGAGATAAATAGCTTTCCTTAAACCGCTGAAACTGCAATTTTGTATAGGCATCCTGCTCGACCTCGTCCGAAACAGAAAAATGAGTAAAAACGCCTTCATAATTCAGTTTCGGCAAGTGAAGCGCATTGAGCGCATCGCGCATATCTGTTTCCAATCCAACGTGAAAGCCGGTCCGTCCCATGCCGGTTTCCAGCTTCATGTGAACTTTTACGCATTCATTTTCATCAAGACAGTCAGAAATGGCCTTAGCCATGGAATAAGAGCTGACAGACTGCGTGATGTTATATTGAACAAGCTCCCGCGCATACTCCGGCGCAGTATAGCCAAGAATCAATATCGGCACATGAATGCCGGCATCACGCAGCTCAACAGCCTCATCCAGACAGGCAACCGCCAAATAGCCGCAGCAGCTCTCCTCCAGACATTTCGCCACTTCAATTGCGCCATGTCCGTAAGCATTGGCCTTAACCACGCCGAGATAGCTGCAGCCAGACGGAAGTCTGTTGCAGATCTCACGCACGTTATGCTCAATATTTTTCAGGCTTATCTCTGCCCATGTTCTCTTTTGTGTATCTTTCATCATCTGTCTATTCCATATACCATTCGGATATTTCGCAACAAATTACCAAACGTCCGTCGTAATAAATCTCTGCGGAAACCGGAGTCATTGTATCTGCTTCAAGCCTCATAGTTGTATAACAGTTGTTCCCCTGCTCGACACGAAACGACAGTTCGTTCCCATCCATCGCGAACTGAGATGTCTGTCCGCTTTCCAGCGTGTCTAACACCACATCACAGGCTTCGATGGGCGTTCGCCCCGTGCCAAGCTCCAAACCGCTCTCAAAAGACAGTCCTTCGTATTCAATCAAAGCATCCTTGCCTTTGAGATGCGCGGTCACGCCGGAGATCAGTTCCGGTTCAACGAGGCGCAGCACAGTCTCCTCTCCGGTACGTACGCATTCCACGGTATAATCTGCAACCGAATTTTCGTCCTGCACAGTCATCGTGGCTACGAATGACACCGTGCCGTATTCCACAAACGCGGAGCGGAATTCCTCAAGCTTTCCTTCATATCCCCTGCTGCATCCGCAGAGCAGCATGAGGCTTATCATTAGTGCGGAAATGAACATTTTCCGCATGTTGGCATTATTTCCTTTCCGAAATTTCCTGCATTGCCTCAGGAATTGCATGGATCACGTCTGTGGCAAGAACACCGTTCTCTCCAAACCGTTCCTCACAGATATCACCGGCACGTCCGTGCAACCACACAGCCGTTATCACCGCTTCGCGGGCAGGCAAACGGCAGAGCATGGCGGCAATTACACCACTGAGTACATCACCCGTTCCGCCCTTTGCCAGAGCAGGCGAACCGCTCGTGTTGAGATAAATCTCTCTCGTCGGATATGCGATCACCGTCGCCTGTCCCTTAAGTACCACAATGCATTTATACCGCATGGCAAACTCAAAAGCATCACCGATTCTGTTCTCAACCGGTCTGCCGAGCAGGCGAGCAAACTCGCCTTCATGCGGCGTCAGGATGCAAAGACTTTTTGCCGCAAGCAGTATATCCGTGTTTTCAGCAAGCGCATTGAGCGCATCTGCATCAAGAACAAGCGGTTGCTCGCTTTCCATAACCATACGAAATACGAGTTTTGTTACATCCGCGCTGCGGCCGAGTCCGGGTCCGAGCACAAGCGCATTCATACCGGAGAGTTTCTCCTGTATTGCAGGAATTGCATCGACGCTCAGCCGTCCGCTGCTGTCCGCAGCAAGCGGAAACGGCATCGCCTCGTCGTTTTTCATCGCCGTGATGCCATAAATTGCATCCGGAACGCCGATAGACACAAGTCCTGCGCCAGTACGCAGTGCCGCCTTTGCACAAAGTGTCGGCGCGCCGGTGTAGCCGACACTTCCACCGACAACGAGAAGCTTTCCGAAGTCGCCCTTGTGCGCATCTCTTTTCCGCGGGGAAATCGACAGATCCTCCGGCATAACAGCGCGTATACCGCAGCCGGTCACGAATTCTCCCGGAATGCCAATGTCCACAATGCACAGTTCTCCGCAACAGGCGCAGCCGGGTGATGCAAAATGGCCAACCTTCGCCATGGAAAATGTAACTGTCACACTTGCGCGAACAGCATCGCCAAGTATCGCGCCTGTGTCCGCATCCACACCCGAAGCGATGTCACAACTGACAACCGGAACGCCGGAACTGTTGATCATCTGCACAGCACGTAACGCTGCCCCCTCGAGCGGTCGGTTCAGCCCGATGCCAAACAGCGCATCCACGATCACACCGACACCCGAGAAGTCAATCCAAATTTTCCCGTCATCCGGAAAATCGAGAATTTCTCCACCGAGGGCATACAGGCGTTGCGCCATCTCCCTCGTGTCAGCCGTCATCTTTTCTCTGTTTCCAATGAGGTAAACGGAAACCGAGAAGCCCTCTTGAATCAAATTGCAGGCAGCGGCAATTCCGTCGCCTCCGTTATTCCCCGTACTGCTGAATACAACAGCGCGCTCTTCCCGTGCGAGGAATTTCACAGCAGTGGAAGCAACCGCCTCCGCCGCGTTTTCCATCAGCTCAGTCGATGGAATATCGTATAGCTCAATCGCATTGCGATCGGCCTCTTTCATTGTGGCGCTATCCGTCAAAAGCATGGCAAAAGCCCCTCTCGCGTGGATGTCTTGTCCTGATTTATATATTATAACTTTCCGCTATATATTCGTCAAGCGCGCAGATATCAGCTCGCTTTTCCCTTTGTTAATACTCCTTTGATTTTCTAAAAGACTTTTCCAAACATTAGATATCCATGGGGTTGACAAATTTTCGAACATGTCCTAACCCCCATCGGTATGGTATGATATTACGATGCAGTAAAAACATTGCAAAATTATTTATACAGAAACTGTAAGACTTAGGTTCAAAAGTGGTGTATAAAGGTGAAGGCAAAAATAGAAAGAGCGGTGAAAACGAATGGATGACGCAAAGATAGTGCAGTTATACTGGGACAGGAACGAACAGGCAATCCCCGCCACCGCTAACAAGTACAGCAACTATTGTACTTCGATTGCCAAAAACATACTGGGTAACAATGAGGACGCAGAGGAATGTGTGAACGATACATACCTGAGCGCATGGAACTCCATGCCGCCGCACAGACCAGGCATTCTGTCTACATTCCTTGGCAAGATTACAAGGAACCTGTCAATCAAGCGCTACAAACGTAATACCGCTGTCAAACGAGGTGGCGGTCAAGCCATAGTGGTTCTTGATGAAATCGCAGAGTTTGTATCTGATACAGACAGTGTGGAACAGGCGATTGACCGCAAGGAACTTGTAAAGGCTATGGATGGTTTTCTGGACAGACTTCCATCCGACAAGAAAAACATCTTTGTTTGCCGGTACTGGTACTTTGACAGCATTTCCGATATTGCAAGTCGATTTGGAATGACAGAAAACAATGTATCCGTGACGCTTAACCGACTCCGCCTTAAACTACACAACTATCTTTTAGAAAGGGGCTTTGAACTATGAGAAAGGAAGATTTTGCAGAAGTCCTCGGTGACATAAACGAGAAGCATATCTTGGGCGCCAGAGCGCAACACAAGGCTAAGAAACCTGTCTGGCTCAAATGGGGTGCAATGGCAGCTTGTCTGTTCCTAATTGTGGCGAGTGCTTTTGCTATTCCGAGAATAACTGATCCCGGTCCTGGGTACATTCCCATCCCCTACCCCGATGGGACGATTCAGCGGGTAGAACCGCCTGATGTTTTTCCCAGTCATCCCATTCTCAGGCCGGGCGACGAAGGCTATATTGATCCGGCCCCAACGTTAAATCCTCAAACTCCATGGACGATCCATTACAACGAAGTTTCTTCGATGATTGTGGCCCACCGGCCGTATATCAAAGGAGTTTTTTCCGAGCCCTTGAATGACACGGAGCTGACTGCTCTGTTGCCGAGCGCAGATTTGACTTGTTCCGGATATGCAAGATTTGACGACAAGGGAAACCTTCTGGATATTGAAATGCAGACAGAAACGACTCTGCCGGAAAGCCCGGTCACCATTGGTCTGGCGGATTACTTTTTCGGTTTTGATTATGTGCTGTCCGGAGCCGAGATGGTGTCGGTCTGCAACGGATTGGATTACCGGGTCTATCAGTATAAGACAGGCAATACGGTCGAATTGTCTGCATATACGATTATCAACGATATCTATTTCGCTTTCGTCATGAATGTTCCGCAGGACGATCTGGAACAGGCCAAAGAGGCGTTCCGCCATGTACTGGAATGCTTTGCTTACTATGAGGAGGGCAAGCCAGACCTATCCATCATTGTTCCGGAAGAAATCCCCGAGCTGACAGAGCAGACGTTCGATACGTTGACTGAAGCGATGGCTGAACCGGATTTTGGCCGCTATCTGCCTTCTGAGATCCCTGCCGGGTTTGGAGATGCATCCATTTACCGCTTCAAATTCCAGGATTCCAACTTCCTCACTGCCACGTGGTCACGAGGAATGGATGGTCTGTCCTGGGTGGTTACCCCCTGCACCGAAGAGGATGCGCATCGACTCACTACTGTGGACGACAAGAAAAGCTACGATCTCTCGCTCTATCCCATCCCCCGTGCAGACTCTGTACCGGATGAACTGCGTGAAATTGTGGATAATCCGATCTTTGAAGCAGAAGAACTGACTCTTGAGGCCGTATATTGCCGCGCCTATAAGGTCAATGATGCTGGCGACACTGATGGATGGCGCATGAGATTTAGCGTTAAGTACGGAGATGTCATCGTTTCGGTAAGCACCAAGGGTGTCGAGCCTGAGTGGTTGTATCAGCAGTTAATGATTCTGAATATGAGATAAAAGATTTTTTGAACAGAAAGCCAAAGGCTCCTATCCGTCTCGGGTTGGAGCCTTTCCTATACTTTGCGTTCCGTCAAATCGTCGAGGGGCGGCGGACAGGATTGCAAAGGAGATATAGTCGGCTTTTCGCACAGGAAAGACACCAAATTTCAAAGCTTTTTGTTAGAATGCCCCCTTGCGAAACAAAGTCAGATATGATACATTATGCTTATAATTTATATCCACATTGGCAACGATCGGGAATATAGCGTTGCGCATTTGCCAGAGAGGGTCGGTCACCGGCTGAAAACCGGCCTCAAACAGCGTCGCTTAGTTCGCCCGGGAGCATCAGGCTAATCCCTGACGGGTTCGACCGTTATATCGTGCAAAGCGCGCCCGTTTGGGCGAATTTGGGTGGTACCACGGGTGAAGCTCGTCCCATTTCGGGGCGGCTTATTTTTTTGTAATTCTATAACTGCTTTGCAGATCATGGAGGGAAACAACTATGAAGGAAATGCTGCAGAAACTGCGCGAAGAATTCGGCGTCGCCATCGCGCAGGTGCAGGACGCGGCAGAGCTTGACAGCCTGCGCGTAAAGTATCTTGGCAAAAAAGGCGAACTAACCGCCATCCTCAAGCAGATGGGCAAGCTCTCTGCAGAGGAGCGGCCCGTAATCGGCCAGCTCGCCAATCAGGTTCGCTCTGAAATGGAAGAGCGCATCACCGCATGCAGCACAACGATTGCTGAAAAAGAGCTCGAACTCCGTCTCAAGCGTGAGACGCTTGACGTGACAGTTCCCGGCAAAACGCCCGTCATCGGCCACCGTCATCCGATCAACAGCACCATCGATGAGATCAAGGAAATCTTCATCGGCATGGGCTTCCAGGTGATCGACGGACCGGAGATTGAGCTGGCAAGCTATAACTTTGACCGTCTGAACGCAGAGGAAGGCCACCCCTCCCGCGATTGGTCGGACACCTTCTATTTTGACGAGGACAGCCGCGTGATGCTGCGCAGCCAGACAAGTCCTATGCAGGTGCGTGCGATGGAAAGCATGGATCTTCCCATCCGCATTGTCGCTCCCGGCCGCGTGTATCGCAAGGATGAGGTGGACGCAACACACAGCCCCATGTTCCATCAGATTGAGGGCATGGTCATCGACAAGGGCATCACCATGGCCGACCTCAAGGGTACGCTCAACGAGGTCATGAAGCAGCTCTATGGTCAGGACACCGTAACGCGCTTCCGTCCGCACCACTTCCCCTTCACCGAGCCTTCCTGCGAGATGGACGTTCAGTGCCACAAGTGCGGCGGTGTAGGCTGCCCCACCTGCAAGGGCGAGGGCTGGATTGAGCTGCTCGGCGCCGGCATGATTCATCCCAAGGTTTTGGAGATGAGCGGTATCGACAGTGAGGTTTACACCGGCTGGGCCTTCGGCATGGGCGTCGAGCGTCTGGCAATGCGCAAGTTCAAAATCCCGGATCTTCGTTTGATCTTTGAAAACGACGTGCGCTTCCTCGAACAGTTTTGATCGGGAAAGGAGATAAAAAAACATGAATCTTTCCAGAAAATGGCTCAATGCGTTCGTTGAGGGCGCAGATATAACGCAGATCAGTGACAAAGCCTTTGACGAGGCCATGACCCTTTCCGGCTCCAAGGTAGAAGTTACAACGGCGCCCGGCGAGGAGATCAAGAATGTTGTGGTCGGAAAAGTTGTTGAAATCCGCCGTCACGAGAACAGCGATCACATGTGGATCTGCCAGCTCGATATCGGCAAAGAAGAGCCGGTTCAGATCGTGACCGGCGCACAGAACGTCAAACTGGGTGACGTCGTTCCGGTTGCAAAGCACAATTCCTATCTGCCCGGCGGCGTGCACATCACGAAGGGCAAGCTGCGCGGCGAAAAGTCCGAGGGTATGCTCTGCTCCCTCGCTGAGCTTGGGCTTGACATTCATGACTTCCCCGGCGCTTTTGAAGATGGCATTTTCATTCTCTCCGATGATCCGGAGCTGAAAGATAAGCTCGTTCCCGGTGAAGACGTCCGCCCCCTGCTTGGTCTGGACGATCACGTCGTAGAGTTTGAGATCACGCCGAACCGTCCGGACTGCCTTTCCGTGATCGGTCTGGCGCGTGAGGTTGCCGCAACCTTCGATAAGCCCCTCAAGCTGCACAGCCCCGTTGTGCAGGGCCTTGGCAAGGACGACCTCAGCTCCCTTTTGCAGGTGCGCGTGGACGCGCCAGAGCTCTGCCCGCGTTACTCCTCCCGCATGGTGCGCAATGTTCGTATTGCTCCGTCCCCGCAGTGGATGCGTGAGCGTCTGCGCATGAGCGGTGTCCGCCCGATTAACAACATTGTGGACATCACGAACTATGTCATGCTTGAGTACGGCCAGCCCATGCACGCTTTCGATTACCGCTACGTCAAGGGTGGAAAAATCATCGTGCGCAAGGCCGAGGATGGCGAAACGCTCACTACGCTTGACGGTAATGTGCGCAAGCTGACCAAGGACATGCTCGTGATTGCAGACGAGACGCGCGCGGTCGGTCTTGCCGGCATCATGGGCGGCGAGAACAGCGAAATCGTTGAAGACACCGTCGATGTCGTGTTCGAGAGCGCAAACTTTGACGGCACCTGCATCCGCCGCGGCGCCCTTGCCCTTGGCATGCGCACGGAGGCGAGCGCAAAGTTCGAAAAGGGCCTTGATCCGATGAACACGGTTCCCGCGCTGGAGCGGGCCTGCGAGCTCGTGGAAATGCTCGGCGCCGGTGAAGTTTTGCCCGGTATGATCGATGTGGAAAACCACAGCTATGAGCCCTATACGCTTGCTCTGCGTCCGGAAAAGATCAATGAACTGCTTGGCACTGATATCTGCACGGAAACCATGTGCGAGATTCTTAAGAAGATCGGCTTTGGTATTGATGGCGAGACCGTTACCGTTCCCTCCTGGCGTGGCGACGTGAGACACTATTCCGATCTGGCCGAAGAGGTTGCGCGCTTCTATGGCTACAACAATCTGCCCACGACGCTGATGCGCGGCGAAACAACGCGCGGCGGCTACTCCGCTGAGCAGCTTGTTGAAAACCGTTTGGGCACGCTTTGCTCCGGATTCGGCTTTGATGAGATTCTCACCTATTCTTTCATCTCTCCGGATTATTACGACAAGATCCGCTGGGCTGCAGATGATTCGCGGCGTGAGAGCTTCCGTATCCTCAATCCGCTCGGTGAGGATACATCCATCATGCGCACGACCACCCTCCCCTCCATGCTGGAGATCCTGTCCCACAACTTCAACTATCGCAACCGCAACGTGCGCCTTTATGAGCTTGGACGTTACTATCTGCCCGGCGGTGAGGATGGCCTTGCTGTTGAAAAGCGTTGCCTGTCCCTCGGCGCATATGACGAGACAATGGATTTCTATGCGCTCAAGGGCTGCATCAGCGCGATTCTTGCAGATCTGCGCATCGAAAATGTGCGCTTTGCCGCTTGCACAGAGAATCCCTCCTACCACCCCGGCCGCTGCGCACATGTCTATTCGGGCGATACCTATCTTGGTGTGTTCGGACAGATTCATCCGCTTGTCGCGCAGAACTATGACATGGACACCGAAATTTTCTGCGCTGAGCTCTCCGTTGAGGCACTCTTCGCCGTGCGCGGAGCGCAAACAGAATATGTTGCGCTGCCGAAGTATCCGGCCGTCATGCGTGACCTCGCGCTTGTCTGTGACGAAAGCATAACCGTCGGCGCGCTGGAGGACTGCATCAAAGCCGCTTCGAAGTCTCTGCTGCGTGAGGTTGAGCTTTTTGACATCTACAGAGGCCCCGGCATTGATGAAGGCAAAAAGTCTGTTGCTTTCAGCCTGGTTCTTCGCGCGGATGATCGCAGCCTGACTGCAGAAGAAGTGGACGCCGAGATGTCTGCTGTGCTGGCCGCACTTTGCGAAAAACTTAACGCCGTACTCAGATAATCAGACAATCGAATTCATTACAAAGCGGAGCACACTCTTGTGCTCCGCTTTTTGTCGCATCTTGTCGCATTATGTAGGTTGCAAACAATATCCGCATTTTTTATTTAACAGAACCAAAGATTTCATATTTTTTTCTTTACATACACCAAATCTTTGCTATAATATATTATGAAAGAAGAAGCTGGAAATATTGCCAAGAGAAGGAGGTTATATCTTGGAAGACGCGACCCGCAGATACAGCACAATTGATAACAGCACGGAGATTAAAATGATTCTTTCCTCCGTCTATGATGCTCTGAGTGAGAAAGGATATAACCCGATCAATCAGATTGTTGGCTACATCCTCTCGGAGGATCCGACGTACATTACGAACTATAAAGGAGCGCGCAGTTTGATCTGCCGAATTGACCGGGATGAACTTCTGCATGAGCTCGTAATCAGTTATCTGAAATAAATTCAGCTTTTGTAACCGGCGCAGTTTACTGCGCCGGTTTTTCTTTTGATCCGGACAGATACAGCAAAAGAGCTATTCTGCCAGGTTGCACAACACGCCGCAGTCCACGCATTGATTTCTCAACCCAAATTCAAAAGTCATATTAGAGAGCTTATCCCCATAGAGTTTACCAATAAACCTAAGGGGGAATCTTGCGTGACTGAGTTTGGAATATATGAAGATATCGCGCTCCGTACTGGTGGAGATATTTACGTTGGCGTTGTCGGCCCCGTTCGAACCGGAAAATCCAGTTTCATCAAGCGCTTTATGGACACGGTGGTTATCCCGAATGTTGAGGATGTTTATATGCGCGAGCGCGCACGGGATGAACTTCCGCAGTCTGGTTCCGGCAAAACGATCATGACAGCGGAACCAAAATTCGTTCCTGAGGATGCCGTGCATCTATCTCTTGACAGCAGCGCCGAGCTGTCTGTCCGTTTGATCGACTGCGTCGGCTATATGATCCCCGGAGCGCTCGGCCGTTTTGAAGGCGAAACGGAACGAATGGTCACAACACCGTGGTTTGACCACGAGATCAGCATTTCCGAAGCAGCCGAATACGGCACTTCCAAAGTTATTTGTGAACACTCCACGATAGGACTCGTCATCACAACAGACGGCAGCATTTGTGACATTCCGCGCGCTGACTATGTGGAAGCGGAGGCGCGCGTAATCAAAGAACTACAGGCGATCGGTAAACCCTTTGTTGTTCTCATCAACTGCACAAATCCAACAAGTCCGGATTCCGTCGCACTACGGGATACGCTGAGCGAAAAATACGGCGTAAGTTGCATTTGCATCAACTGCCTCGATTTTACGGAAGACACCGTAAAAGAAATTTTCGAATCACTTTTGCTCTCTTTCCCGATAAAGGAGCTGTATGTGCATCTTCCCAGTTGGATTGATGTTCTTCCGCTTCGTCACAGTCTCCGCACCGAATTACTTGAGGCCATTTCTTCTGCTTTTAACGGTGTTTCTCAACTTCGCGACGTTAAAGGTGCAGTTGCCGGTCTGCAGGAAAAATTCGGCGACGGTGCAGTTTTGGAATACATCTCTCTCGGTCGCGGTACATCCTCCATTCGTCTGGAGCTACCCAAGAGCATGTATTACGAAACAATCAGCGCACAGTCAGGCTTTGAAATTCGGGATGACGGCGATCTGATGGCTTTGCTCACCGAGATGAAAAGCGTCAAATCAGAATATGACCGAATCTGTGATGCACTGCATGATGTGCGGGAACGTGGATACGGCATTGTGCTGCCGACAAGCGAGGAAATGACTTTAGAAGAACCGGAAATCGTTCGACACGGCGGGCGCTACAGCGTGAAGCTTCGGGCGAGCGCACCTTCCATTCATATGATTCGCGCAAATATCGAAACCGAAGTCTCCCCTGCTCTCGGCGGCGAAAAAGCTTCTGAAGAGGTGATCAACTTTCTCCTGCAAGGCTTTGAGGGCGATGTCTCACGTATCTGGGAATCCAACATTTTCGGCAAATCACTCTATGATATTGCAGGCGAGGGCCTCTCTGCAAAAATCAAACGCATGTCCACCGAAGCGCAGGACAAACTGCAGGACACCCTTCAGCGCATCATCAACGAGGGCAGCGGCGGCCTGATCTGCATTATTCTTTAATTCCTTATGTGTGAAATGCAACAATATGAAAGCTCATCATGCAAATAATTGCAAATTATCACAAGATTTTAATGAAGCACTTGAAATTATGAATTTTTGGTGTTAGGATTGATGCACTCTCAAAATGCGGAGATTCTGCAAATAAGCATAAAGAGGTTTAACGAATGAAAACACTTTCCCGTATTGCAAGCACTGTTCGTGCGTCTACAACGCTGGCAGTGGACTCCCTTGCCAAGCAGATGAAGGCCGATGGTTATGATGTCGTTGGTTTTGGCACCGGCGAACCCGATTTTGATACGCCGGACAACATCAAGGAAGCCGCATACGCTGCAATACGTGATGGTCAGACAAAATATACGCCGGCTGCCGGCATCATTCCGCTGCGCAAGGCGATTGCTGCGCGCCTGAAAACCGACTGCGGTCTGGACTATGACTACACGCAGATCGTGGTTGCAAGTGGTGCAAAACACAATGTGTTCCTCGCCTTGATCGCCCTGCTTGACCCGGGTGATGAGGTGATCCTCCCCGCTCCCTACTGGGTCAGCTATTACGAAATGATCCGCATGGCCGGAGGCGAACCTGTTATCGTAACGGCAACCGAGCAGCAGCAGTTCAAGATCACGCCTGAACAGCTTGAGGCCGCGATCACGGAGAAGACCAAAGTCTTTATGATCAACAATCCCTCCAACCCGACCGGCATGCTCTACAGCCGCGACGAACTGCTCGCGCTGGCAGAAATCTGCGTAAAGCACGATCTGTACATCATCTCGGATGAGATCTATTATAGTCTGGTTTACGGCGATAACAGCTTTGTCTCCATCGCAGCGCTTGGTGAGGACATCAAAAACCGTACGATTCTGATTAACGGCGTTTCCAAGTCCTATGCCATGACCGGCTGGCGCATTGGCTACGCCGCTGCGAATCCAGATATCGCCCGCGTGATGTCCAACTACGTCAGCCACTCCACAGGTGCGCCCTCCACCATCAGCCAATATGCAGCGCTTGAGGCACTGACCGGCGAGCAGGGAGGCGTAAACGAGATGCGCCGTGTGTTCGAAGAGCGTAAGGATTATATCGTCTCCCGAATCAACGCCATTCCGGAGGTCAGCTGTATTGTGCCGGACGGTGCGTTCTATGTAATGATGAACATCGAAAAGCTCATTGGCAAAACGCTTGGCGGACGTGTCATCGAAAATGACGAGGACTTTGCCATGGCGTTCCTTGAGAAGGGGCTCGTCGCGATTGTTCCCTGCGCGAGCTTTGGCGCGCCGAATTTCCTTCGCTGGACCTATGCTGCCTCCATGGACAGCATCCGCGAGGGCATGGACCGTCTGGAAAAGTTCCTGAAGGGTGACAACTGAGCATTAAAGTAAAGAGTAAATTTAATGAATCCGAAAGCCGAAGCGAAATTCGCTTCGGCTTTTTGCATATCCCGTTGCAATACAGCAAAATAACCGTTATGATATAGAAAACACAAGGAGGATTGTATCATGACTCGTGATTTTTCGCGTTTGGACGCATTGCTTGAAAACTTTGCCCGGAACTCCCTGCCCGGATGCACCTGCGCCATCATGGAGGGTGACAAGCTGATCTATTCCGGCGCTGCCGGTTATGCCGACATCGAAGCCGGAAAAAAGCTGAATGTACATTCCATGTTTCGGCAGGCCTCCACGACCAAGCTTTTTACCTATGCAATTTTAGGAATGCTCTATGAAGAGGGGCGCTTTCTTTTCTCTGATCCGGTCGGAGACTATCTTCCAGAGTGGAAAGAGACAAGAAAATTCATCGTCCGTCCTGACGGCACGGTTGACACCGCCCCAACTGATACGCCGCTCACAATCAAGAACGCGGTTTCTATGATGTGCGGACTCCCCTACTGCATGGCACCCGTATCTAAGACAGACACACCGACGCTTGCTGCAATGAGCACACGCATAGCTGCTCTGTTGGAAAAAGGCACACCGACGCTTCGAGAGGAAGTGCGTGCAATGGCGGACGTTCCGGTGATGTTTGAGCCCGGAACACATTGGCTCTATGGCTTTGGCAGCGAGATTACCGGTGCGCTTGTGGAGACATTTGAAGATATGCCGCTGAGAGAAGTTTTCCGCAAGCGGATCATTGAGCCGCTGGAGCTTGCGGATACCGACACTTTCTTCACAGACGAAAACCGCGACCGCGTCGTGCGCAATTATCGCAAGGCAGCTGATGGGCAGTTGATTGCCGCTGCCGATTTCTATGATGCCTCAATGGATCCTGCGAACACGCCCGTCGGCGCGCGGCCCAATCTCATCACCAGCGCTGCGGATTTTGCCGTTTTCATGCAGATGCTTGCCAACGGCGGCACTTACAAGGGCCGCAAGTTCCTGGGCGCAGGTACGGTGGAAATGCTACATGAGAATCAGCTTGGCGAAGTGCAGCTTCGCGACTTTGAAAACGACTATCTCCGCGGATATGGCTACGGATATGGTTTCCGTACCCTGCTCACGCGACAGTTTGGCCACAACGGACACCTCGGCTGCTTCGGTTGGACCGGCGGCAGCGGCATCTGGGTGGAAGCAGATCCGGTTGGAAAATTCTCCATCGCATATATGCACAACATGATGCCGAATGAAGAGCTTTATCATCACCATCGCGTCCGCACTGTTGCATACGGCTGCATGCTGTAACATCGTTCATATCGAAAAACCATCAGAGGGCAGCTCTTGCTGCCCTCTGAATTTATATATTCTCTTGTGTTATCTGTCAAAAGCCGGGTTGACCGCGTAGATGTTCCTCTGATCCATCTTTTCCGTTGCCAGACGCAGCGCTTCACCAAAACGCTGGAAGTGCACGACTTCGCGTTCTCTCAGGAAACGGATGACGTTGTTTACATCCGGGTCGTCGGACAGACGCAGGATGTTGTCATAGGTCGTGCGCGCTTTCTGCTCTGCGCCCATGTCTTCCGTCAGATCCGTGATGACATCTCCTTTGACAGCAATCGTCGCCGCCGTCCAGGGTGTACCGGAGGCAAACTGCGGATAAACACCCGCCGTGTGGTCGACAAAATAGGTGTCAAATCCGGCGCGGATGATCTCTTCCTGCGTCATGTTTCGCGTAAGCTGATGGATAATGGCACCAACCATCTCAAGGTGGCCCAGTTCCTCCGTTCCGATATCCGTCAGGATGGCTTTCAGTTCCGGATACGGCATGGAAAACCGTTGGCTCAGATAGCGCATCGAGGCGCCCAGTTCACCGTCCGGACCGCCGTACTGGGATATGATGAACTTCGCAAGCGCTGGGTTTGTGTTCTTGATCTTCACTGGATACTGCAATTTCTTCTCATAGACAAACATCAGCGCATGCTCCTTTCTGTATAATCCCACGGCCATGGATCCTTAATCCATGTGAAGCTCTGCACATCAACCATGTCTTTCGGCACAACCGGACCGTAACGCGCGGTATAGCGTTTGTGCGCTTCGTCCGCCAGCTTCAGAATCTTCTTATACAGCTCAAAAGCCTCTTTATCGTCCGCGTGCGTGTCAAGATAAAGCAGCATTTCTTTACAGACAAAATCAATCGCCATCAGCTCTGCCAACGGAGTTGACAGTTTCTCCGGCGTGTTCACCATGTTCATAAACGGCAAGTCCAAACCGGGAAATAAAGTTCCGCGGGCAAGCGCCTCTTTGGCTTCGTATTGCGGATTTGCGCTCTGCTGTTTCGGCACAAATGCGGCTGCTAAGGGTGCGCAGTTCGGCAGAAAACCGCACTTTGCACCGCATGCAGCAGTGTTCTCATTCAAATGGTTCCATCCCCTTTGCAGATGAAGATGAAGCATGCTTCAACCCATCCTATGCAGTTCAGCGCTCCGTGTTCAATGGCAAAACAAAAGCAAGCACGCCCCAGATCATTGGGGCGTGCTTGTCCTGTAAAGCCGGGTATTACCGGATCAATTCCATAAATTCTTCTTCTGTGATGATGCGCACACCGAGCTGCTGCGCTTTTGTGAGCTTGCTGCCGCAATTCTCTCCCGCAAGGAGACAGCTTGTCTTCTTGCTGACCGAACCGGAAACCTTGCCACCGTATTTCTCAATAACCGTAGCAGCTTCGTCACGCGTGAATCCGGTGAGCGTGCCGGTCAGCACAAAAGTCATGCCGGCAAAGCGCGCATCCAACAGTTCTTCTTTGCTGGTGAAATCCACACCCGCTTCGCGCAAAAGCTCAATCTGATGCCGGGACTGCGGATTCTCCATCCAGTCACGCAGATAAGCAGCCGTTATGGGCCCGATGTCGTCAATCGTCATAAGCTGCTCGGGATCGGCCGCAAGAAGCTCGTCGAGATCCGCATAGTGCATCGCGAGCACCTTCGCTGCCTTTTGCCCGACCTGACGGATGCCAAAGGCATACAAGAGGCGTGCAAGGCCACGCTCCTTGCTCTTTTCAATCGCGGCGATCAAATTCTCGGCCGACTTCTTTCCCATGCGCTCCAACGCAGCTATAGGTTCGGCATCCAGCGAATAGAGGTCAGCAGCGCCATGAATCAGCTTTGCTGCAAGCAGCGCTTCCACAACAGCGCTGCCAAGACCTTCGATATCCATTGCATCGCGGGATGCAAAATGCGCAATATTCCGCAAAAGCTGCGCCGGGCACTCCGCACCCGTGCAGCGCATGGCAGCGCCATCCTCATCCTGTATAACAGGCGAGCCGCACTCCGGACATGTTTCCGGCAAATGATAAGGCACCGCATCCGCCGGTCGTCTATCCTTGACAACCTCCAAAACCTCGGGAATGATTTCGCCCGCTTTTTGAATCCAGACGCTGTCTCCAATGCGTATGTCGAGCTTATCAATGAAGTTCTGATTGTGCAGCGTGGCATTTATAACCGTTGTCCCCGCCAGACGAACCGGCTCCACAACGGCCTTCGGCGTGAGCACGCCTGTCCGCCCGACCTGCACAACAATGTCCGTTACGCGGGTGACCTTTTTCTCCGGCGGATATTTATAGGCAACCGCCCATCGCGGGGATTTTGCCGTGCTTCCAAGTTGCGCACGCTGCGCAAGCGAATCGACCTTAATCACCGCGCCGTCCATGTCGTAAGGATATTCCCCGCGGTTTTCGCCAAGCCACTCCACGCGCGAAGCGCAGGCCTCCCTGCTCTCACAGCGCACGCCAGGTACAGTCGGAAACCCGAAACTGCGCAGCGCCGCCAGCGTCTCCAAATGGCTTGTATACGGAAAAGGCTCCGCCATCTGAATGTTGAAAACAATGATGTCCAGCCTGCGTGACGCTGCTACCTTTGGATCGAGCTGGCGCAGCGAACCGGCCGCGGCGTTGCGGGGATTTGCCAAAAGTGCCTCTCCATTCATTTCGCGCTGCTCGTTGAGCATGGCGAAGGTATCACGCGACATATAAACCTCGCCACGCACAATCAGGCGCGCCGGCGCATCCTTTAGCCGCAGCGGCAGGCTGCGGATCGTCCGCAGATTCTCCGTCACATCTTCGCCGGTTTCACCGTCGCCTCGCGTTGCGCCGCGCACAAACACGCCGTTTTCATATTCCAGCGAGACAGACAGCCCGTCAATCTTCGGCTCAACAGAGTAAATCGGCTCATCGAGCATGGCTTCCATACGGACACAAAAGTCTTCCAGTTCTTCATAGGAAAACACATCGCTCAAGCTCTCCAGCGGCACAACATGCCGCACGGGCGTGAACTGACTCAGCGCAGCACCGCCGACACGCTGCGTCGGAGAATCAGGCGTAATCAGCTCCGGATGCTCCGTCTCAAGCGCGATCAGGCGCTGCATCAGCATATCATAGTCATAATCGCTGATCGTGGGCGCGTCATATACATAGTAATTCCGGTTGTGGATCTCCAATTCCTCGCGCAATGCGCGGATTTCCTGTATTGCGTCCATAATCAATCATCCGTTCAAATAGATTTTCGGCACGCTGCCGACAATGACAGTTTCGGCAACCAGTACCTCGCTGACGACCTGAGAAGAAACTGTTTTCCACGGGATCAGAACATCAATATCCACACGGATCTCCAGAATGATCTGATGCCGCATTTGGTTGATACCCGCTGTGGAAATGTCATTTCTGAAATCTGCATAGGAGGAAGTCAGCATAATGATGCGAACCGGAATCTCCGGCCCACGACCATGCAACAGATTGCTGCCAAACAAATTCCCGATCGGCAATCGCAGATCCAGATTCCCGCCGCCCGCAGAAGAGACAACATCCTGCAAAAGCCGGGCGGAAAGCTCATTGATGCGTGCCATGTTGCTCTTAATCGCCGTGACGTTCCCCTGCGTGTCCTTTTCAAGACTGACAAAATAGTCATAATCCCACTCGCCCAGCGCCATCTCGCGCGCAATGGCCTCGTTGATGGCCAACGTGACAAGGTCCGTTGCATCGGAAACAGCCATCTCGCAGGACACACGGCGCAGATAGGCGCTGGCTGGGAAAATAACAACAGAAAGCATGGACAGCACAATCAGCGTTTTTAGAACAATTCTTGTGCCCTTTCGCATACCTGCGGATGCTGCTTCCCTGTTACCAAATTTGTTCTGCATGAGGAAACACCCCCTCATGCAAGCTTATGCCTTACTTCCTGTCCAACATTTCAGAAATCGCATGCAAAACGCTGAGCTTACCGGATTCATAGGTAAGTGAGCCCTGCATATAGGCAACAAAAGGCGGACGCACAGGACCATCACAGCTCAATTCAATGGACGAGCCCTGCACAAAGGTACCCGCCGCCATAACGACCGGGCATTCATAACCGGGCATCTGCCACGGTTCGGGGCGGACATAGCTGTCCACCGCAGAGGATGCCTGCACGCCGGCACAAAAGTTCTGCAGATTCTCAGCGCTTCCCAATTCAATCATCTGAATGATATCCGATCTCTGCTCCAAGGCACCCGGAGATGTCGGGAAACCAAGGTTTTCCAGCATCGCTGCGCAGAAAGCCGCCGTTTTAAGCGCCTGCGCAACAACATGCGGCGCCATAAACAGGCCCTGATACAGCAAACGGTTTACGCTCAGCGTCGCTCCACACTCGCCGCCAATACCCGGGCTGGTCAGTCGAGCCGCTGCACGCTCAACAAGTTCGGCTTTTCCGACAATGTATCCGCCGGAGGGCGCAAGTCCACCGCCGGGATTCTTAATGAGTGAACCCGCAACAAGATCTGCGCCGACATGCGTCGGCTCAATCACCTGGGTAAACTCGCCATAGCAGTTGTCCACAAAAACGGGCAGCTGCGGATTGACGCGCTTGACAGCGTCGCAGATCTCGCCGATCTCCTCCACGGTGAGCGCACGCCGTGTATCATAACCACGGGAGCGCTGAATCAGCACAGCGCAAACATCTGTATCCCTTGCCGCCTCGGCAATCGCGGGCAAGTCAGCTCCGCCGTCTGCCGCGAGATCTATCTGCGCATAGCCGACGCCGTAATATTTCAGTGAACCGTGCGCAGAGCCTTCGATGCCGATGGCAGTACGTAGCGTATCATAAGGCATTCCGGTGACGGAAAGCAGCTTTTTCCCCGGCACGCCCAGAGCAAAGAGCGCAGAGGTGATCGCGTGGGTACCGTTTACAAAGCCCACACGCACAAGCGCTGCCTCTGCGGCGAAAATCTCCGCATAAATCTTTTCCAGCGTCTCACGGCCAAGGTCATCATAGCCATAGCCGGTCGTTCCGGCAAAGCAGGCGTCGGAAACACGGGCGTTCTGAAACGCCGTCAGCACGCGCTGCGTGTTCTCAAGCGCTACGCGGTCAAACTCGCGGAAACGGGCTGTAAGGCGATCTTCTGCCTGTTCAGCAAGCGTAAGAAGCTTTTCCGAAATCAAAGCGCCTCACCTGCCATTTCTTCCAAAAACAGTCTTGCCAGCTTGAGCGTATCTTCCATATCCGAAATTTTCGCGGTGCTTGCCGTAGAGTGAATGTTCCGAACGGCAAGCGCAAGAATGGCCGTGCGCACGCCTGCGCGGCTGCGCTGAATGACGGATGCATCTGTACCGCCGGCGATCTGCTGTTTCGTCTGCCAAACGATTCCGTTTTCATCTGCCAGACGGATCAGCGTCTTTCGAAGGTCAGTATCATAGATCGTGGCCTTGTCCATAAAGGTGATGACGGGGCCAGCGCCGAGGCGGCAGATCTGCTTGCTCTCCTCCACACTCGGAAGATCTGCAGCCGTCGTTCCCTCCAGTACAAGCGCGATATCGGGCGCAAGGCGGAACGCAGCGCCATGTGCACCGCGGCAGCCAACCTCCTCCTGCACGGTGAAGGCAAACCACGTGTCGCAGGGCAAGTCTTCCTCCAGAAGCTTGAGCATCACGGCGCAGCCAAAGCGGTCGTCGAGCGCCTTGGCCTTCAGATAGCCGTCGCCGAACTCCACGACGCGATCCTCGAACACACCGCGATCGCCGAGCGCGACTGCCTTTTTCGCCTCTTCTTCGTTCTCCGCGCCGATGTCAATATACAGCGAATCGACCTTGGGAACGCTGTTCTTTTCATCGCCGCGCACAAGGTGAATGGGCTTGAGGCCAATCACACCGGGGATTTTATTCTCTCCAACGAAAACGCGCTTGCCAAGGATCACGCGGCGGTCAATTCCGCCGATGAAATCAAAGCGCAAAAATCCATCAGCATCATATCCGGTGATGATCACACCGACTTCGTCCATATGTGCACAAAGCATCAGCTTCTGCGCAGGGCTGACCTTGCCTTTCTTCATAACAAGCAGGTTGCCCATTGCGTCCGTCTCGATCTCGTCAGCAAAGGGAAGCTCGCGCTCCAAAAGATAATCACGAATCTCCTGTTCACAACCGGAAACACCGGAGAGCATACATAGCGTTTTTACCGTGTTGAGCATTACAGCACCTCCTCAGCTTTCTTTACGTATTCCGCAAGCAGCCGCACCGTTGCCTGCGCATCACGCAGATCGAGCATCTCAACCGGCGTGTGCATATAGCGAATCGGCAGCGACACAAGCGCAGTTGCCACGCCCTCGCGGCTGGTCTGAATCACCCAGCCATCCGTTCCGCTGTTGCCGGGAATAACCTCGATCTGATACGGCCAATCATTCTCCTTCGACAGGCGGATCAGCGCATTGCTCATCCGCGGATTCATGTTCGGGCCAACACCAATAGCGGGGCCGCCGCGCAGTTTGAGCGCTTCGGATTTCTTCACATCCGGCGTGAGTGCAAAGGTTACATCCACGGCGATTGCATATTCCGGATCAATGTCAAAGGTCGCGGTCTTGGCGCCACGGCTGCCAAGCTCCTCCTGCGTTGCAAAGAGCAGATACAAATCAAAATCAAGATCGCAGCCCTGCAGGTCTTCCAGCGTCTTGATGAGAAGCGCCGCGCAGGCGCGGTTATCGAAGGACTTGCCGCTGAGTCCGTTCTCTCCAAGCTCTGTGCAAACCGTTCCGAACACGATAGGCGTTCCGAGCGGGATACGCGCTTGGGCATCCTCCTCGCTCATACCGGTATGGATCAAAAGCTTATCTGCCGCGAAGGGCTTTTCCATGTCCTCGGCGGAGAGCGCGTGCGGCGGCATCGTGTCGATCACGCCGTAATATTCTTCCTGCGCCAGAATGCGCACTTCCAGACCGGGCAACATCCGCGCATCAACGCCACCGAGTGTTGCAAAGCGCAGATAGCCTTTTTCATAGCCGGTAACAATCAGGCCGATCTCATCCATATGCGCTTCAAGCAGCAGCTTCTTGGCATTCGCCTTGCCGCAACGCTTGAGTGCGATGACGTTACCCATCACATCTGTGCGGACCTCATCGCAGAGGGGCTGCAGAATTTCTGCAATCTTTTCCGCAGCCGCCGTCTCAAAGCCGGACGGCGCACCGAGATCGCAAAGGGTTTTGATAAGTTCACGCAATTCCATATTCTCACTCCATTCCGAGGATCAATTCACGGAAATGATCCCCACGTTTTTCAAAATTCTTAAACTGATCAAAAGCAGCACAGGCGGGTGACATCAGCACAACATCACCATGTTCTGCAATCGACGCAGCACGCGCAACCGAAGCATCAAAATTTTCGTCCATATAAATCGGCAAGTTCTGTGCGCAATAGTTGCTCGCTTTCGTTACCGCTTCATAGATTTTCTGTGCCGTTGCCCCGTTGAGGCAAAGTGCTTTGACACGCGCGTTAATCTCAAACCCAAGCTCATCAAAGGGGATGTGTTTATCATAACCGCCGGCGATCAGAATCGGTTTCTCTGCAAATGAACGAAGGCCGGCGATCGTCCGCGTCGGGCTCGATGCGATAGAGTCATTATAATAGCGCACTCCACGAAGTTCGCGCAGGAACTCAATCCGGTGCGCAACGCCTGAAAAACTGCGCGCCACACTTCGCATCGTCTCTTTATCGACCAAACCATCCACAGCTGCAAAAGCAGCCAGGAAGTTTTCCACATTGTGCTCCCCGGGGATGCGAATTTCATCCGTGCGCATCAGTTCTTCACGCTGTCCGTTATGAACAAGATAAATTATGCCGTCATGCGAACACGCACCGTTTTCAACGGTATCGCCGCGGGAAAAGAATTTGACCTGCGCCTTCGCAAGCGGCAGCAGTTCGGGTGTATACCCGTCCTTTGCGTTAAAGACAGTTTTGGCTGCGCTTCCCTGTCTGCGGAAAATATTTGTCTTGGCATCCACATAGTCCGCCATGTCGGGGTGCACATCCAAATGGTTCGGCGAAAGATTCGTCACGAGGGCAACATCCGGCACGCACTCCATGCTGTGAAGCTGGAAGCTGGAGAGCTCCAAAACGGCAAAATCCTCCGGCTTCATATCGTCCGCCTCTGCGAGCAGAGGATGCCCGATGTTTCCGCCGAGATGCACAGTATAGCCCTGTGCGCGAAGCAGTTCGGCAATCACGGTAGAGGTTGTGGTCTTGCCGTCACTACCGGTGATGGCGATGGTGCGGCAAGGGCAGAACCTGAAAAACAGCTCCATCTCACTTGTGATTTGGCAGCCCTTATTCGCATAAGCGCGCAGATGCATCGGGTGCAGGCCCGGTGTGCGAAAAATCACATCCGCATCGACATTCTCCAGATACTGCTCCCCAAGCTTCCACTGCACACCGCGCTCCGAGAGCGCACGGACAGACTCGCTAAGCTTTTCATACGGCTGTTTATCGCAGACGGTAACAGCATTCCCCGCATCCAGCAGCAAGCCAATCAGCGGCAAATTGCTCACACCCGCGCCAATCACAGCGCATCTCTTCCCGCGCAGCGATTGCATATAGTCATGAACAGACAAAATCAAACACTTCCCTACTCGAAGATCGATCAATTTCAATTCAATATATTATATATCCAAAGTCGGGAAAACTCAACCAAATTCTTCATAAACCGAGCCGGTCCATACGCTATAAACACGCAATCGTGCTCACACAAGCAATATTGCGCGCGGCGGTTGACTTTATTGGCATATCGCGCTAAAATAGCAGCGCAAGCAAGCCGAACAGCCGCGGGCACAGGTCGAAAGGCCGTGCGTGAGGAAAGTCCGGGCTCCGCAGGGCAAGGATAGCGGGTAACGCCCGCCGAAGGCGACTTTAGGACAAGTGCAACAGAGATATACCGCCCCGCACAAGCGGGGTAAGGGTGGAAAGGTGCGGTAAGAGCGCACCCGTCCCCATGGTAACCTGGGGATGCTGTAAACTCTATCCGGAGCAACACCGTGGAGGGACACACAGGCCTGCCCGGCCGTCCCATGGAGGTGGCTTGAACGCGGCGGCAACGCCGCGTCTAGATAGATGGCTGTTTAAGACAGAATCCGGCTTACAGACTTACTTGCTATGAAAAAACCGCTGAGGATGATTTCCTCAGCGGTTTTTCTTTCTCATGCCGCATAAAAGCGACAAGCATAGTTGTTATTTAAGCGATGGCAGAGGCCGGGAACAGGATCACAGCGAAGATGCCCGTGATGATGATGGACAGGATCATACGCTCAATCCAAATCACGCACAGATGCCAGAACTTGACCGGCACCTCGGTGCCCATGCAGCAAGGCACGAACGAAGCGAGGAATACAATGGAAGTAACCGGCAGAACGGCCAGCATAAAGCGCAGACGCAGACTCCAGCTACCGACGGAAACGAGAAGCGCGGGAACCGTGATCTCAACGAAGGAGATCATCGAGCCGGTGCAGGCCGTCGTGAGTTCTGCGCCCTTGAAGCCAAAGATGCGGAAGAAGGGCCAGAAGATGTAGCCGAGCCACTTGATAATCGGCGTAAAGGTGTACAGCACAACGCCAAACGTGCCGAAGAAAGAGGTGCCGGCAGAAACTGTTCCGAGCACATACAGACTCTCCAGCTGAATGTACTTAATGCGCTTGCCGAGGCTCTCCTGATTCTCTGCGATGTCCATCGCTTCCGTAAAGGCAGCTTTGATGATGCCCTTCTTAATAACCTTCTCGGGGTCAGGCGTTACGCCTTCATAATAAGTATCCGGAATCTTACGCAGCGGGAAAATGCGCACGCCAATGAGCGCAACAAGCAGCGTGACCAGGAACGCAATCCAGAAATACAGGTTCCAGTAGTTCTTGCCGCCCCAGAGCTCGGCGTTGTTCAGACCGGTATTCGTGGCCAGCGCCATCAGGAAGCCGACGGAGGCCGTGGACAGGCTGGTGTCAATACAGACGCTCTCACGCTCCGTCATACGGCCGGTCTTATACTGATCGTTCACCGCGATGTGGCCCGCAGAGAAGTTGCCCAGGAACGCGGTGACCATGATGATAGCGGCGCGGCCGGGAAGCTTGAACACAGGGCGCATAACCACGCGCACAAACACACCGATAAAGTCAACCAGGCCGTAGTCCACCAGGAAGGGCAGGAACAGCGATGCACACGGAATGGAGATGCAGATCGTGACGAGAATGTTCGCCATAACGAAGTTTGCAATGCTGTTGTTATTCAGGGACGCGACGGGATCGAACATCCAGTTCATGAATCCGAAATGAACGCCAAAATAGATGTCCACAATGTTCATGGTCAGCAGCACGAAGCCAACGATCTTGAACACGGCAAACACGGCATTGACCTTTCCGGTGCCCCAAGCCTTTTTAGGACGCAGGAAGAACAGGTCGATCACAGCAAAAGCGCCGATCGCCCACACCACGAAGGGCATAAAGTTGAAGTTGCCCGTGTAGAACGCAGCCTTGATGAAGTTCGTCAGATGCGAGCACAGGACGTTGGACTGCGCCTTCACAAGCCCCCACTGCCATGCGCCGATATGGATCTGATACGCGGGCAGATTGAAATTGATGAAAAACGCGAAGACGCCGAATGCGGAAAACAGGATAAATTTCAGGTATGCCGCAGCCGAATACTTTTTCATGCCGCCGCCCATCGTCTCCCGGGCGGTAGCGACATTCTCACCCATAAAAATATACTCCCCTCTTTGCCTCGTAATGCAAATTGATACTTAAACATTCTACAGGAACTTGAGCGATTCGTCAACACTTGAAAACGAATATATAGAGCGGGTACAAACCCGCTCTATTTGCTCATATAAATGCAAAATAAAAATGCAACTCTTCTTCCTTACTTCTTTTCGTACGTGACTTCCAGACCATCATTCGGATGATAGGTCCAGGACACTTTGTACTTGTTGGTTTCTTCGCTCTGGCGCCCCATCAAAGCGGAGGTCTGCATCATTTTGGAATAAACAGAACCGTTGAAGCCCAATTCTTCATTCGCATACTTGATTGCTTCAAGGGCATCCTCCTGCGCGCCCGGAGCCAGCAGTGCTACCATCATATCGTCCATGTTCTCATATTCATCGGGGTACGTGTCGATCATGAAATAATCGCCGCTTCCCGTAATTCTACCGGCAATCTGGACGCACTCATTTCTAACCCGCTTGAATTTGGACGGAACCATAAGAATAATTGCGATGACAATTACCACAACAGCAGCCGCTGCAATAATCGCAAGCTTTTTCTTATTGGGCTTGGGCTTGGCCTCTTCCTCTGTCACGACTTCCGCAGTTTCCTCCGCAGCCGGAGCTGTCTCTTCCGTGACTTCCGCAGTTTCCTCGGCTACCGGTGCGGTTTCTTCCGGAGCTTCGTTCTCTGCTGCCAGCGAATCTTGCTCTTTGATCTCTTCGCTCATTGATTGATTCTCCCTTTTCTTTCTTATAATTTAGAACTTCACTACATAAATTAACCCGCTGAATCTTGCAGTGAAATGGTATCATACTGCTCCGAAACAGCGGGATTTGTCTTGAAAAGTCAGAAAATTACTCTTCCCAGTTGTGCCAGACGTTCTGCACGTCGTCATTATCCTCGAACATATCCAGCATCTTGCGCATGTTCTTAATGTCATCCTCATTGGTGAGGGTGATGTAGCCGTTCTGCGGCAGCATTTCCTCCTGCGCGGAGAGCAGCTTATACTTTCCGCCAAGCTTCTCTGCAACAGTCGCCACATCTTCAGGCAGCGTATAGACAGTGAAAACCTCGCCCTCTGCCTCAAAATCGTCCGCGCCTGCATCCAGCGCGTCCATCATGACCTCGTCCTCTTCCAGTTCCATATCCTCGTTATCAATGACGATAACGCCCTTACGGTTGAAGGACCAGCTCACGCAGTTCGACGCACCGAGGTTCCCACCGTACTTATCAAAATAGTGCCGCACTTCGCTTGCCGTGCGGTTGCGGTTATCCGTCATTGCCTCAACGATCACGGCAACGCCGCAAGGACCGTAGCCCTCATAGGTGACGGACTCGTAGTTCGTTGTATCCGAACCGCCGATGGCCTTTTCAATCGTGCGCTTGATGTTGTCGTTCGGCATGTTCGCAGCCTTCGCCTTGGCGATGACCGTTGCCAGACGGGAATTGTTATTGGGGTCGCCGCTGCCACCCTCTTTGACCGCGACGATCATCTCTCTCGCGATCTTCGTGAAGGCCTGCGCGCGCTTTGCATCCGCCGCACCCTTCGTCTTCTGTATGTTATGCCACTTGGAATGACCAGACATATATCTCAGCTCCTCTGAAAATTTAACGCAAAAATTGTATCATAGCCGCGCAGCATTGGCAAGCACAACTTTTCTCACTTTTCCTGTTTTTCAAGATTTTACGCACGATCATGCGTTTTTCAGTTGCCGTTTCTGATGGAAAATGCTATGATCAGCACATGGAGTGATGAAAAATGCGAATGCGTAAAAAACCGAATCTTGTGCCGCGCATGGAACGCTGCGCTGCGCTTTTGGAAACAAATCCTGAAGAAAGACTTGGCGGCTGGCTTAACGGAACGGAATATAAAGCGCTGCATCTGGAAATCGGCTGCGGCAAGGGCCGCTTCACGACGGCTGCTGCCGGAAGCATGTCGGATACACTGCTGATTGCGCTCGAACGCGTTGAAGACGCGATTGTTGTGGCGATGGAGCGTGCTCTCGAAGCCGAAGTCGGAAACGTCCGCTTCCTCGCTAAGGATGCGAAGGAGCTGGAAGCCTGCTTTGCTCCCGGCGAGCTCAGCCGGATCTATATCAATTTCTGCGACCCGTGGCCGAAGAGCCGGGATGCCAAGCACCGCCTGACCTCCCCGTTTTTCCTGCGGAGTTACGCGCGTCTTCTGCCCATCGGCGGCGAGATTCATTTTAAGACGGACAACCGCCCGCTCTTTGATTGGTCTTTGGAGCAGCTTGAAGCCGAGGGTTGGACGCTGAAAGAGCAGAGCTTTGACCTGCATCGGGACGGCATTAACGGCTTCATGACGGACTATGAAGCAAAGTTCCACGCTGAGGGCGTGCCGATCTGCCGCACGGTGGCAGTTAGGACGGAAGCCACCCGCTTTGATGGCGTTCCGGAGCGTCTGCGCAACGCCTCCCTTGCCGATGCGCGCGCAAATCAGACAGAGGGGGTTTCTCCATGCGAATGATCTCATGGAACGTAAACGGCCTTCGCGCAGTTGTGAAAAAAGGGTTTTACGAGTCCTTTGCTGCGCTGGATGCCGACGTCTTCTGCCTGCAGGAGACGAAGCTTCAAGCCGGTCAGATTGAGTTGGAACTGCCGGGTTATGAGCAGTACTGGGACTATGCCGAAAAGAAGGGCTATTCCGGCACGGCTGTGTTCACGCGCGTTCCGCCCCTTTCTGTGCGCCAAGGCATCGGCATCCCTGAGCACGATACCGAGGGCCGCTGTGTGACGCTGGAATTTGAGGAGTTTTTCCTTGTCTGTGTTTACACGCCGAATGCGCAGGATGGCCTAAAGCGGCTGGATTACCGCATGAGCTGGGAAGATGCCTTCCGGGAATATCTACTCTCGCTGGATGCTGTCAAGCCCGTTGTGGTTTGTGGCGACATGAACGTTGCGCATCAGGAGATTGATCTCAAAAATCCGAAGACAAACCGCGGGAATCCGGGTTTCTCCGACGAAGAGCGCGCAAAGTTCGGCGAGCTTCTTGAGGCCGGATTCACAGACACTTTCCGCAGCCTCTATCCGGAGCTGGAAGATGCCTACACATGGTGGAGCTACCGTGCCGCGGCGCGCGAGCGAAATGTCGGTTGGCGCATCGATTACTTCCTCGTGTCCGACCGGCTCGCGCCGCGCATTTCAAAAGCCTTTATTTGCCCGGAGGTTTTCGGCAGCGACCACTGCCCCGTCGGGCTTGAACTTCTGTAAACTTGTTAAAACGAAGAAGTCAAAGACAAATACGATACAAATCCGGATTAGCATTCGGATCAGAATCTTTCAAATACAGGTATCGCTATGGTAAAGATCGGAAACATAGAACTTAAGGGGCGTCTTACGCTTGCGCCGATGGCCGGCGTGACGGACTCTGCCTTCCGGCAGATCTGCCGCGAAAAGGGCGCCGCGCTTGTCTGCACGGAGATGGTCAGCGCAAAGGCGCTTGTTTATCAGGATCAGAAAACGCGCTCCCTGCTGTATATCGCGCCGGACGAGCATCCCTGCGCTGCGCAGATTTTCGGAAGCGAGGCTGACGTCATGGCAGAGGCAGCGCCAATGGCGGCGGAGATTTCCGGCGCGGACATTTTGGATGTGAACATGGGCTGCCCTGTCGGCAAGATTGCAAAGAGCGGCGATGGAAGCGCTTTGATGCGCGATCCGGAGAAGGCCATGCGCATTCTTGAGGGCATTGTCCGCGCCGTGAAAATCCCGGTGACGGTCAAGATCCGCAAAGGCTGGGATTCCGGCAACGTGAACGCCGTTGAGTTTGCGCGCATGTGTGAGCAGGCAGGCGTAAGCGCCATTGCTGTGCACGGACGCACGAGAGCGCAGATGTATGCAGGCAAGGCGGACTGGGATATCATTCGCGAAGTCAAAAACGCAGTCAGCGTTCCGGTTTTTGCAAACGGCGACATCTTTGAGCCGGAGGATGCTGCGCATATTTTGCGATATACCGGCTGCGATCTGGCGATGGTTGGGCGCGGCGGCTTCGGCAATCCATGGCTTTTCCAGCGCGGCAACGCAGCCATCGATGGCGAGGATATCCCACCCTTTCCGCCGTTGGCAGAGCGCATTGAAACTGCAATGCGTCAGCTGGAACTTGCCGCCGCGCAAAAGGGCGAGCGCGTCGCGTGCCTTGAAGCGAGACGGCATATGAGCTGGTATCTGCGCGGCGTTGCGCACGCCGGTTATTTCAAAAAACAGATTGTAGAGCTTGACAATTTGGAGGACGCCCGTCGCATCACGGAGGCAATCAAACGGAATCTGAGGTGAAGCTATGACGCGGGAGGAAGAGCGTTCCGTCATTGAGCGTGTGCTCAGCGGCGATGCGGACGCTTTTGCAGACATCGTGCTCGCATATCAAAAATTTGTATATAACCTCGCGCTGCGCATGCTGCGCAATGCCGACGACGCACTGGATATCTCGCAGGAGGTGTTTCTGCGCGCCTATACCTCCCTGCGTGATTTTCGCGGAGACAGCCGGCTCTCCACCTGGCTCTATCGGACGACCAACAACCTTTGCGTGGATCATCTGCGCAAGCGAAAGCGTCGGGGTGAAGTGTTGCGCACCGCATCCACTGACGAGATGCAGGAAAGGACACCGGAAATTCCGGACGAGAGCGGCACGCCGGAGGATATGCTGCTGCGTCGGGAGCAACGTGCCGTGCTGGAAGATGGTCTTCGTGCGCTGCCTGAGGGCGACCGAAAAATCCTACTGCTTCGTGAGAGCGGCGGGCTGAGCTACGAGGAGATCGCCGATGCTCTGCATATCGGGCTTGGGACAGTCAAATCCAGACTCTCCCGCGCGAGAAAAAAGCTCGGCAAATATTTGTCGGAAAGCGGGAACTTTTCCGATGCTGCGCCGTCTATAGATCAGAGCAAGGAGGTGTGAGCGCGATGCGGGAATGCAAAAAATATCAGGATATGATCAGCTGCGCAATTGACGGCGAGCTGAGTGCCAACGAGCGGCGCGCGCTTTCACATCATCTGGAGCGCTGCCCGGACTGCCGCAGCGTCTATGCTCAGATGCAGCAGCTGACAACTTCTCTGCAGCAATCTGCCGTCGAGCCGCCCGCAGCGCTGCTTGAGG
The DNA here is from genome assembly GCA_015068035.1 of Oscillospiraceae bacterium. Taxonomy (GTDB): domain Bacteria; phylum Bacillota; class Clostridia; order Oscillospirales; family Oscillospiraceae; genus SIG483. The sequence continues at coordinate 174,089 of SVLI01000003.1, forward strand.
GCGTGATGCGCAGCATTGGCGCGACGACGCCGGAGGCTAAAAAACCGAGAAAGAAAAACTACATTCGCTATATATCCGCTGCAGCCTGCCTTGCCCTCGTTCTGTTCATCGGTTATGCAGCGCTGCATTCCGGTTTTGGCGTGGGCAAAGACGCAGCCGCGCCGGAGAACAACGCCGCCTTTGACCGTTACACAGTCGGCGGCGAATCTATCGGCTTATACGATGATTTCGCAGATTCCGGCGTGGTCATGGAGCCCACATCCCAGGAGTTTCCCACAAACGAAGAGTCCGGAAACAGCGTAACCGACGCGGAAACAAGCGACAGGGGCCTGGATACCAGCGAAGAAAGCGAAACCGAAGCGCTTTTCGTTGAATGGGACGGCATAACCTTCACCTACAGCGGACATAGCGACTACGCGCCCGATTTCGGCGGAGAAACGCTCAGCTACGATGTGCTGACGCTGCCGGAAAATCTGAAAACCGATCCCCAGCGCAATCCCCTGCTCTGCGGTGAAACGCTTTTGATCCCGGACGCCGGGGGCGGCTGGTTCACTTTTTCGCAAAACTGATATGAAAATTCAATGCGGAGAGATGCCATTTTTAACAGTGCATCTCTCCTCATCGCTGTTTATGCGCAAGTGCTGCTTGCATCCCATAGCGCACTGTGCTAATATGACATTGAACAAAACAAAAAGTCAGGTGTTCAAAATGAAACGAATATCTATTCTCGCGCTCTGTCTTGTTCTGCTGCTGTTGTGCTGTCTTACAGCCTGCGGCGGACAAAATAACAGCGATGAACCGAAACCGAAGCAGATCGTCTGCATCTCTTTCCCGGAATACGACTGGACGCGCAATCTACTTGGCGAAAACCCAGCCGGAATGGAGCTCTCGCTCCTGATCGACAACGGTGTGGATGTGCACAGCTATCAGCCGACCGTGGAAGACGTTGCTGCGATCACGGATTGTGATCTTCTGGTATGCAGCGGCGGCGTATCCGAACAATGGGTGCGCGATGCGTGGGAAAACAATAAACACGGCGCCATGGTGGACATGATGCAGACGCTCTCATCTCAGCTTGTGCAGGAAGAACTCCTCGAGGGCATGACGCCGGAATCCGGTGAACATGCGCATGAGCACGAAACCGAGCACGAACACGCAGAAGATATGGAGTTTGATGAGCACGTGTGGCTCTCTCTGCGAAACGCGCAGGTCGTCTGTGCGGCAATCACTGAGCAGCTCTGCACTTTGGATGCAGCGAACGAGGAAGAATACCGCGAGAATTTAAACCACTATCAGCAGAAGCTCTCCGAGCTCGACACGCGCTATACAGAGGTCTTTTCCGCTGCGCCGCTACACACGATTCTCGTTGCTGACCGCTTCCCCTTCCGCTACCTTGTGCAGGATTATGCGTTGGATTATTACGCTGCCTTTGCCGGCTGCTCCGCGGAGACGGATGCAAGCTTTGAGACCGTTTTGTTTCTTGCGGACAAGCTCTCTGCGCTTGATCTGCCCTGCGTGCTGATTTTGACGGGTTCCGATGCGCGCATTGCCGAAGCCGTGCTTGCCAACAGCCGCGACGCGGATCGCGAGGTGCTTGCTGTCGATCCCCTGCAGTCCGTCCGTCAGTCGCAGATTGATGAGGGATTTGATTACCTCTCCGCGATGGAGCACAACCTCGCTGCCATTGCCAAAGCGCTTGGCGCAGAGACGGAAAGCAGGTGACCCCATGAGGGAGATTCACTCTGAAGTCATTGCGCAGCGCGTTGCGGAGATGTGCATCCGCGCCAACACTGTCCTGCCGGAAGATGTGTGCGCGGCATTGGAAGCATCAAGAGCGCGTGAGGACGGCATCGTTGCCCGGGACGTGCTCGACACAATCATTGAAAATTACCACATTGCAAACCCCGTGCCGATCTGCCAGGACACCGGCATGGCCTGTGTATTCTTGGAAATCGGGCAGGACGTACACATTGTCGGCGATCTGACGCAGGCGGTAAATGCCGGCGTTGCAAAAGGCTATACGGAGGCTTATCTCCGCAAATCCGTCGTGCGCGACCCGCTCTTTCGCGAGAACACGGGCGACAACACGCCCGCCATGCTCTACACGGAGCTTGTGCCCGGCGACAGCGTTCGCATCACCGTTGCACCCAAAGGCTTCGGAAGCGAAAACATGAGCCGCATTGCCATGCTCAAGCCGGCTGACGGCGTGGACGGCGTTGTGGATTTTGTGCTGGAGACCGTGCGCCTTGCCGGACCGAATCCCTGCCCACCCATCGTGGTCGGCGTTGGCATCGGCGGAAACTTTGACAAGGCGGCACTACTGGCGAAGAAAGCCCTCCTGCGTCCCATCGGCAGCCGGAATGAGACGCCGTTTTATGCGCAGCTCGAAGAAACATTGCTTGAAAAGATCAACGCGCTCGGCATCGGACCGCAGGGCCTCGGCGGACGTACAACCGCGCTCGGCGTGCAGATCGAAACGCTGCCCACGCACATCGCCGGTCTCCCCTGCGCCGTCAACATCAACTGCCACGTATCAAGGCATATCACGGAGGTGCTGTGATGCGCATTGAGATTACAGCTCCCCTGACAAAAGAGACGGCCGCCTCGCTTCGAGCCGGAGACAGCGTGAGCATCAGCGGTGTGATCTATTCCGCGCGGGACGCAGCGCACAAGAAGCTTTGTGAACTAATCGAAAAGGGCGAAGCGCTCCCCTTCCCGATTGATGGCTCAGTAATTTATTATATGGGTCCCTCCCCAGCACAGCCGGGCGCTGTGATTGGAGCTGCGGGACCGACAACGAGCTACCGGATGGATCCCTACGCACCGAGACTGCTCTCGCTCGGCAGCCTTGGCATGATCGGCAAAGGACGCCGCAGCGCGGAGGTCATTAAGGCGACAAAAAGCGCCGGTGCTGTGTACTTCGGCGCAGTAGGCGGCGCAGGCGCGCTGCTGCAGCGCTGCATCCGCAAGGCGGAAGTGGTTTGCTGGCCGGAGCTTGGCGCGGAAGCGCTTATGCGGCTTGAAGTGCACGAGCTGCCCGCGATCGTCGTGATCGATTCGCTTGGATGCAACCTTTATGAAACCGGACCGAGAGATTATCTGAAACAGCACGGAGGCAAATGATATGGATTACAGATCTGACTCCCCGCAGGTGCTTGTGGATTTTCTGACCTATCACGAAACCATCCGCAGCCACTCAAAGGCCACGGTAGATGAATATTATCTGGATCTGCGCAACTTCCTGCGCTATCTCAAGATCCTGCGCGGCATTGTGCCGAAGGACACACCATTTGAGCAGATCGGCATTCTTGATGTGGATGTGGACTTTCTTGGCAAAGTCACACTCACGGAGGTTTATGCCTATCTTTCCTATCTCTCGCGTGACCGGGTGCGCAGCCAGCGCAGCCACGTTGCGGAGTATGGGCTAAGCCCTTCCACGCGAGCAAGAAAAATTGCGACCATCCGGAGTTTTTACCGTTATCTCTGCACGAAGGCAAAACTTCTGAGCGAAAACCCCGTACAGGATCTGGACTCTCCGAAGCTCAAAAAATCCTTGCCGCGTTATTTGACGTTGGATGAAAGCCGCGCACTTCTGCAGGCGGTCGACGGAAAAAACGCCGAACGGGATTACTGCATTCTCTGCATCTTTCTCAACTGCGGTCTGCGCATCTCCGAAATCGTGGGGCTGAACATTCAGGATTTTCAAAGCGATCATCTGCGTGTGCTCGGCAAGGGCAACAAAGAGCGTATTGTATTTCTCAACGATGCAACAGTGGATGCCATCAACGCGCATCTTGATCTGCGCAAGCTGGTCAAGTCGCCGGACGGCAATGCCATGTTTCTTTCCAGCCGAAGAAATCGCATCAGCCGGGAGACCGTGCACAGCATGGTCAAGAAAACGCTGCTCAAAGCGGGACTGGACAGTACGCAGTACAGCGCGCACAAGCTGCGCCACACGGCGGCAACTCTGATGCTCCAAAACGGCGTGGATGTCCGCACGCTGCAGGAAGTACTCGGGCATGAAAACCTCAACACAACGCAAATCTATACGCATGTGGACGACGCATCCCTGCGCATCGCGGCACAATCCAATCCCCTCGGCAGTTTCAGGCCGAAGAAAAAATAAGAAAAAGGCTCGGCCTGTACTAAAACAGGCAGAGCCTTCTATTTTTTGCAGCATGATTAAAACTTTCTTCCTTTTTTAATCTTGCGGACATCCGTTCCGATGAATAGCAGTTCCTGATATTCGCCCTCAAGTCGAGAGACGATTTGCTCGGAATAACGTCTGCGAAGCTCGGTTGAGCTAAGGTTCGTGCTGATGATCGTCGCCTTGCGGGAAGCGAGTCGGGTGTTGATGAGCGTATAGAGCGCTGTGGGCGCAAAGCCGCCGGCCATCTCCGTTCCAAGATCGTCCAGAATCATCAGTTCACAGCCAAGGTAACGGCGTACCTGCTCGTTTGCGCGGTCAAGCTCCTCCGGATTACGCGCAAACTTTTGCGCCTCAAAGTTGCCAATGCAGGCTGCCGCCGTTTCATATACGACGGAAAAGCCCTGTTCCGCAACTGTCCGCGCAATGCAGGAGGACAAAAAGGTTTTTCCAAGTCCGGTTCCACCCTGCATAAGCAAACTGTCTGCATCCGGTCTGAAATTTTGTGCATAGACGCGGCAAAAATCAAAAATCTTGCGCATGCGCGTGCGCGGCGCTTCTTTTATCCCGGGCTCAATCTGATCAGAATAATAACTCAGATCAAAGCGGTCAAAGTCCGCATCCGTAATATTAAGCATGTTGGAAAGTGACTTACGTGCCTCGTCCCTGTAAAGCGTTTCCAGACAGATGCACATTTCACCGCTGACATAGCCCTTGTCATGACAATGCACACAGGTATGGATCTCGTCCAGATAATTCTCTGCCAGTCCGAGATTCAGCAAAAGCAGTCTTCTCCGCTGTTGAAGTTCCAGGCTGCGCTGTGCAATCGCGTCAATGGCAGCGCCAACGTCTCCGCCATGCTGCAAAGCTGTGAGCGCCGCTTTGGTAACGAGGCTACGCAGCTCCGCTTCCACGCTCCGCATCTCCGGGGCTTTGGTGTATACAAGTTCCTGCCGTCTGCGCTGCTCCGCCTCATTTGCAGAGACGCGCTGTTCAAGCCGCGCTTTTGCGCTTGCAAGCAGTTTTCCGTCCATATTCTATCCTCCGGCTGTGCATTTTGTGCAGCTTTTATATTCTAACGCTTGTCCTGTTTATAATGCTCGATCATGCGGTCCAGCCGCGCCTGATAATCGTCCGGCTCCGTGCGTCCGTCACGCTTTGCAACCACTGCGTCGGAACACCCGCGCTTGTCCTTTTGTAAAATCTCCTCAACCGTAAGCAAGCCTTTCGCGTTCCAGCTGCGGATAATGGAGTCCATATACTTCCATTTGAGCGAACCTGTGTTGGAAACGGTTCGGTCATACGCAAGCTCAATGGCTTCGGGAGAATAGCCCAAATCCAGCCATTCGCTGAGATAACGCTTCTCCGTCGGGCTGAGCGCCCGACCGACAAGCCCAAGCGCTGTGCGCAGCTGCTCAATCCCACGCTCTCTTTTGTCCTGACGGCTGATGTAATCCTCCGCAAGCTCCAGCGTCATAATCTCGCGATTCACCCAGGCAAAAGCCTCACGCTCCACGGCGCGCATCGTTGGCCGGCGCCCCTCTCCATAGCGCGCTGCATACACCTGCGCGCAATGGTTGAGCAGCAGCAAAATAACCTCCGGCGGAAGCCCAAGGTGGTCATAGATACCAAACAGCGTGCGCAGTTCCGATGCGGAAAGAAGATGTCCAAGCATCCGCTGCGCCTCATGGATCAGGCTGCGGAAAACCGCATCCTCGCTTCCGCGGGCAGCGATTGCATCCAGATCATATTCCGGCAATTCCTCAGGTTGCGGCAGCGCATTTGCAGAGGCGGGAAAAGCACCTATTGCGCGCAGCTTTCCTGCGATTTCGGCAATCTGTCCCTCGTTCTTCCCAAGCGACTTCGCCGCGGCAGAAAGCTCCATAACCTGCCCTGTGCTGCACAGGTACAGGTAAAGCAGCGCTGCGTCTGCATCCTGCGCACGCAAAATGCGCTCCACCTCAAGCGCAGACAACTTTAATTGAGTTGTTTCTCTCTGTCTATCCATAGGGCGCCTCATTTATATGCCGCGATTTGTGCCGCTTACAACAATGCACAGCAACTCTGCTGCGATTATATCACAAAAAAGCTCTTGTAGCAATATGTCGTAATATGCTATAATTAAATTTACGAAAAATATTGGATTGTTTGTTACAGATTGCGGCATATTTTGCCGGAAATATGTATTTTGAACCAATGCGAGGTGAAGCAGAGTATGCTCGAATTGCTTGCTCACGTCGGCAGCGCGGAGGCTGTCCGTGCAGCTGTACAAAGCGGCGCAAACGCCGTACAAATCGGTTTTGGCGAGTTCCCTGCCCGTGGAAATTCACAGGGCTGCTCAGAGGAGGAGCTTGCTGCCGCAGCACGCTATTGCCGCGTGCGCGGATGCAGGTTTTACTTTACGCTCGACACGCTCGTGCACGACGACGAGCTGGAAGCTGCCGTAACGCTTGCGGTGGCTGCTGCAAAGCACGGCGCGGATGCCATTGTTGTGCAGGATACCGGCATGGTGTCTATTTTGCGCAAGGTTTTGCCGGATATGCCGCTGCACGGCTCTGTCCGAATGAATGTTCACAGCCTTGCGGGTGTGAATGCCGCAGCGGAAATGGGGCTCAGTCGTGTGATGCTTGCACCTGAGCTCAGCCGCGAGGAAATTGCGGGCATTGCCGCAGCGTCCCCCATCGAGCTTGGCGTTTACGCGCATGGCGCACTTTGCGTATCGTACGCGGGTCAATGCTATATGTCCTCTCTGTTAAACGGAAGCAGCGACAACCGCGGCATGTGCACGCAGCCCTGCCTGCTTGATTACAGTCTCGGCAGCCGGATGGATGACCATCCGCTCAGCCTGCGAGACAACTGCCTTGCGCAGCAGCTCAATGCGCTTAATGAAATTGGAATTCGTTCTGTGCTGCTTGAAGGCAGCAACATGCGTGCGGAGTACATCTCCATGATCACAACCATGTATGAAGAGGCGCAGCGCATCGGGAAAATGCCCACAGAAGCGGAGCTTGAGCAGCTTCAGGAGCTTTTCTCAAGTCAAGGCTTTACAGACGGATATTTTAGCGGCGAACGCGGAAAAGGCATGTTTGGTGTACACGATCATACCGAAAAAGGCAACGTCCGCCTGTTTTTCAACGTCCGGCGGAGCTATGCAAACACGGAGAAGCGCCGTGTTCCCATCCGTATGCGTGCGCTCGTCCACGCGGACAAGCCGGTGATTCTTACGGCAAAGGACGATCTTGGCAACAGCGTGATCGTGCGAGGAGATGCGCCGCTCAAGGCAAGCGGCCAATCCCTCACAGAGTCTGCGCTGCATGCGCAGCTTTACAAAACGGCGGGAACTCCTTATCTTTGCACGGATGTGGAAAGTGACGTGCAGAGCGGACTTTATGTTTCTACCGCCGACATCAACACGCTGCGCAATCAGTTGCTTGAGAAACTTTCCGAAAAACGCGCCGTTGCGCCCAAACAGCAGGTATGCCGCGCGCCGAACAAGCTGTCTGCAGCGGCAGCGCCGGAAGTGCCGGAACTGAACGTCCAGATTTCCGATCTCTCTCAGCTCAGCGAAGAACTTGCAGCTCTCGCCCCTACACGGATCTGTATCCCGCTGGAGCTTTTCTCTAATCTCAAATATGAGCTGGAGCCTTTCAAAAGTGCAGGCTGCGGCATCGTTGCGGTGCTGCCCCGCATCATCCAAAGCAGCGAGGAGGCCGCTGTGTCGGCTATGCTCATGGACTGCGCGCGTTTTGGCGTAAAAGAAGTGCTTGTCAGCAGTCTTGCACATGTGCTCTTCGCACGCAAAGCAGGCTTTGCTGTACGCGGTGATTTCGCTCTCAACCTTGCCAACAGCTACGCGCTGGATATGGCAACCCGCGCAGGATTCCTGTCCGCAACCGCGTCCTTTGAGCTGCGCATTGATCAGATTCGGAACATGTCCAAGTCTCTTCCCGTTGAAATCATGGCCTATGGTCGCTTACCCATCATGATTACGGAAAACTGCCTGATCCAAAACAGCCACGGCCAATGCAACTGCAAAAATCAGTCCTATCAGCTCACAGACAGACGCGGGGCAATCTTCCCCGTCATGCCCGCCTTTGGCTGCCGAAATCAGATTTTCCACGAGAAAAAGCTCTTTTTGGCGGACAAGCCGATGCTCTTCCGCGACTCGGGCGTGAGCGCAGCTCGACTGCTGTTCACAACGGAGAGTGCGCGCGAGTGCCTTGAGGTCACCAAAAGCTATCTCGGCATGTCGGACTATATACCAAACGGCATCACGCGCGGCGTGTATTTCCGCGGCGTATAATGTCATGCAGCAATCTCCATGATGGTTGCCCGGCACTTTATCATAACAGATGAAAAGGTGAAATGAATAAAATGACAGTCACAGAATTGCTTAAAAATTATGTTTTGCTCGACGGTGCTACCGGCACAGAACTGCAAAAGCGGGGTCTGCCGCTTGGCAGCTGCTCTGAGCTTTGGAATCTGGCGCATCCTGAAGCGATTATGGATTTGCAGCGCAGCTATGTAAATGCGGGCTCGCAGATCGTCTATGCTCCGACCTTCACAGCAAACCGCCCCTCGCTTGAAAAGCACAAAGCAGGCATTTCGGTTGCCGAAGCCAACGCAAAGCTCGTGGCGCTCAGCCGCGAAGCTGTTGGAAACCGCGCCCTCGTGGCAGGAGACATGTCCTCCTGCGGGCTACAGATGGAACCCTATGGCGAGTCAAGCTATGAAGAGGTTGTAGATGTCTTCACAGAGCAGGCGGCAGCGCTTGAATCAGCGGGTGTGGATCTCTTTGCTGTGGAAACGCAGATTTCGTTTATGGAAGCGAAAGCGACGGTTGAGGCAATCCGCCGCGTTTCCGAAAAGCCGATTTTTGTAAGCTTTGCCTGCGGACCGACGGGAAAAAGCCTGTGGGGTGACGATCTTGCTGAGCTTGCCGGCGAGATGAAAGCTCTTGGTGTTTCCGCCTATGGCGTCAACTGCTGCGGAGATCTGGATATGCTTGTTTCTCTTGTTGGCAACATCCGCAAAAACTGCGCTCTCCCTATCATTGCAAAACCCAACGCCGGTATGCCGGAGAATGAGGACGGAAAAACGCTCTACCGCATGACGCCGGAAAAATTGGCCTCCTACGTTCCCGCTCTGCTGGATGCGGGCGCTGCGCTGCTCGGCGGCTGCTGCGGCACAACGGATGCACACATTTCCGCCATCCGGGACGCGATACGCGCGTATTCCGCCAACGCCGGAAAGTAGTTAAAAAGCTTGGTTTTCGAATTGCTTTACTGGCATCGACACGATGTTGTTTTGCAGAAAGAAGTCGAAATATAGATTGACTTCTTTCGGCCAATGATATAGGATTGGCTTCGTACCTGCATAAGAAGGGTGGACAATTAATATGTTCAAACGTGGAAGCATACGAAATTCGTTTATTGAAGGAAAGAACATCCGCTATTTTCTGGTCGCGCTGCTGATCACCGGGCTTTCCTTTGGTCTTTACAAGGGCATTCTGGATAATTTTTTGGCTGAAGTGGTGCAGATAAATGAGTTTGACCGCGGCGTCACAGAATTTTTCCGCGAACTGCCCGGCGTTTTGCTGATCTTCATTTTGGCAGCGTTCTACATGCTTTCGGCAGAGGCGCTGTTCAAGATGGGCGCGCTCATCATGCTCGTTGGTATGGGTATGCATGCCGTGCTGCCGCCGACCAAGGTTCTGGCCGTTCTTGCAATCGCAATCTACTCCCTCGGTGAGCATATCCAGCTCGGTATGAAGAGCACGCTGACGCTGGAGTATGCAAAGCCCGGCAAAGCCGGTGAAGCGCAGGGCGTGCAGAGTGCCATATCCCAGATCGGAACGCTCGGCGGCTATCTGGTCGTCGTGCTGGTGTTCTCGCTTGTAATGCGAAACCAGCCCTATCGGCTTTTCTTCATCATCTCCGCTGTTCTCGCCGCGGTGAGTGTGTTCTACACGATGAAGATCAAGGGCAAGAGTGAAACAGATAAGAACGCACAGCGTTTTTACTTTAAGAAAAAATACTTTAAGTATTACATGCTGGAGCTGTTCTACGGCGCCAGAAAACAGGTTTTCATCACCTTCGGCCCCTATGTTTTGATTCTTTTTTACGGTGCAAAAACCGAGGTTATCAGCCTGCTGTTTGCGCTGTGCGCCCTGATTGGATTCTTCCTTGCGCCGCTCGTTGGCAAACTGATTGACAAGATCGGCTACAAGAAAATCATGGTCGCCGATACGCTGATTCTCGTGATCGTTTGCGCGTGCTACGGTTTCGCGCATCACATTCTGCCGAAGAACATCGCCTTCATTGTTTGCTGCGCGAACTACATTCTCGATGCGATCATCTCCATGGCATCCATGGCCACAAACGTGTATGTGCAGGATCTTGCCGAGAACAGAGACGAAGTGAAAGCAACACTCTCCACGGGTGTTTCGATTAACCATGTTGTCAGCATTCTCATCGCGCTCTTCGGCGGTTGGATCTGGCAGGCACTCGGCATTGAGACGCTCTTTATCATCTCTGCCGTGTTGGGTCTGTGCAACAGCGCCTATGCTGCAACGATCAAAGTCAAGAACAAAAAGAACGCATAGTGCTCTTTTATCAGATCACAAAATCATATTCCCCCATGTGACGAATGCTTTACCGGCATAATCACATCTGCATGGGAACAAAATCAACTGAACCAAATGCCGTGATACACATGTGTATCACGGCATTTTTCTGTAAACAGCAGGCCGAAGTGATGCTTTGCTTCCCCCTTCCCTGCATGCTGCATCAATTGTCCGCTCCCGTCATATAGATGTAACAGTCTATTGTTTGGAGTGGTGCATTTGAAACAGGATATAGAAGAGCGCGCCGTGCAGCTCGCAGAGTACATCATCGCGCATAACGCCACAGTACGATCAGCGGCAAAACACTTCGGCGTGAGCAAAAGCACCGTACATAAGGACATCACCGATCGTTTAGAAACAATCGACCGCGAACTTTTTCACAGAACAAAGCGCATTCTTGATCAGAACAAAGCTGAGCGCCATATCCGGGGCGGACTTGCGACAAGGAAAAAATACCGCGGCGAATAAAAGCCGCAACAAATGACAAACGCGCCGCAGCAAGCAAATTGCTGCGGCGCATTAATTTTCAAAACAAGTATAAAGCGTTCTTAGCTTCTGTACTCTCCCCACTTCCACTCGCGGATTTCAGGCAGATCTTCACCGTAAAGGCGGATATGCTGCTTATGCGCAACCAGTTTATCCTTCATACGCTGGACAAGCCCGCTGCCGCGATTGCCGAGCTGCGGCAGCAGCTGAGTTGCATCTATCACAAGATGGTAGCGATCCAGCCGATTCTGCACCCGCATATCAAAGGGCGTTGTGATAGACCCCTCCTCCATATATCCGCGAACAGTAAGGTTTCGGTTATGCCGGTGATAGGTCAGTTCGTGAATCAGCTTTGGATACCCATGGAATGCGAACAAAATTGGCTTATCCTTTGTAAAGATCGTGTCGTAATCTGCATTCGAGAGTCCATGCGGATGCTCGGACGCAGGCTGCAGCTTCATCAGATCGACGACGTTCACGACGCGTACACGCACGCCAGGCAACTCATGGCGCAGGATATCCACCGCCGCCATGCATTCAATCGTCGGTTCATCGCCGCACCCTACCATAACAATATCCGGTTCCTCGCCCTCGTCATTTGAAGCCCACTGCCAAATACCAAGACCCTGCGCGCAATGGCGGACGGCCTCATCCATATTCAAAAACTGCGTACGCGGATGCTTGGAAGCAACAATCACATTGACGTAATTTTTGCTGCGGATACAGTGGTCAAAAGTGCTGAGCAGGCAGTTTGCATCCGGCGGCAAATACAGGCGCACAACGTCTGCCTTTTTGCTCGCAACATGGTCAAGGAAGCCGGGGTCCTGATGCGTGAAGCCGTTGTGATCCTGCGCCCACACCGTGGACGAGAGCAGGAAATTAAGCGAGGCAATACTTCGCCGCCACGGAATGTCGTTGCTCATCTTAATCCACTTTGCATGCTGCGAGACCATGGAATCCACAATGCGGATGAAGGCTTCATAGGAATTGAACAGACCGTGACGACCCGTGAGCAGATATCCTTCCAGCCAGCCTTCACACATGTGCTCGGAGAGCATCGAGTCCAGAACCCGGCCCTCCGGCGCGATAAATTCATCACTTACATATCTTTCCGCTGCAAAGACGCGGTTAGTCTCTTCGAAGACCGCTGTGAGCTTGTTGGACATCGTCTCATCCGGTCCAAAAATACGGAAATTTTTCGCTTCACTGTTCAGACGCAGAATGTCGCGCACGAAGTTTGCAAGAATCGGCATATCCTGCGCTTCCGTGCCGCCGGGATGCGGCACTTGGATTCCGTAATCCTGAAAATCCGGCATGCGCAGTTCACGCAGCAGGAGCCCACCGTTTGCATGTGGGTTTGCGCCCATACGCCGCTGCCCAGTGGGGGCAAGCGACAAGATCTCCGGAACGGGCGCACCGTTCTGATCAAACAGTTCCTCCGGACGGTAGCTTTTCAGCCATGCTTCCAACAAAGGAAGATGCTCCGGTCTGTCCATCGAAATCGGCACCTGATGCGCGCGAAAGCTCCCCTCCACCTGTTTGCCGTCAATCATTTTGGGCCCTGTCCATCCCTTTGGTGTGCGCAGAACGATCATCGGCCAGTTGGGACCGGAACGTACACCCTCCACACGCGCAGCACGCCAGATGGATTGAATGTCCGCAATGACTTCGTCGAGCGTATTCGCCATAAGGCGGTGCATCGCCATTGGATCGTCACCCTCGACAAAATAGGGCTTCCATCCATAGCCGCGCAGGAGGCTTTCAAGCTCCGAATGCGGGATACGGGAAAGGACCGTCGGATTTGCGATCTTATAGCCATTGAGGTGCAGAATCGGCAGCACAGCTCCGTCCCCCGCCGGATTTAGGAACTTATTGCCATGCCATGCAGCAGCGAGAGGGCCGGTCTCCGCCTCGCCGTCCCCGATGACACAGGTAGCGATCAGGTCAGGATTGTCAAACACCGCACCAAACGCGTGGGAGAGCGAATAACCAAGCTCTCCTCCTTCATGAATGGAGCCGGGCACCTCCGGCGAAACATGGGACTGTACACCGCCCGGGAATGAGAACTGGCGAAACATGCGCTTCATGCCCTCTGCATCGCGGCTCACATTCGGATAAACCTCGCTGTATGAACCGTCCAACCAGTCCTGTGCAATAAAAAAGTTACCGCCGTGACCCGGACCGGAGAGGTAGATCATATTGAGATCATAGGTCTTGATGACACGGTTGAGATGCGTGAAAATGAAATTCTGTCCAGGTACCGTGCCCCAGTGACCGACGATCTTGCGCTTGATGTGCTCCCGCTTCAGCGGTTCTCGCAGCAGTGGGTTATCCAAAAGATAAAGCTGTCCTGCCGAGAGGTAATTTGAAGCGCGCCACCACGCATCCAACTTTTTAAGCATTTTCTCATCGCATGGCGAAAGTTCAGCGTCTTTTTCGGATGCATGGTTTCCGGTAAAAGCCCTTTCAGCATTGGCCTCGCCGTACAGGTGTCTGAGTGTGTCCGTATTGCTGTTCATTAAAAATCCTCCTGTTTTCAAAATGAAGATCGTCGCAGCACCGCCTGCTGAGTACCGCATGCAGTAAATTTAATGATTTTTCACAAATCTAAAATTTGTACTTTACTCCTGCTCTAATATTTGTTAAAATACAAAAAGAATTCAACATTCCCGCGGAAATCACATATAAAGGAGAAATCACGATGGAAAGAATCAAGTTTGATCCGAAAGAGCTGGAGCCCGTAGGTTACACCAGCGGAAGCTCCTACTCTCCCCCGATGCCTGTTTTTGGGTATCCGATCACCCGCAAGGAAAACTTTGAGCTGATGCTCAAGGGCGAGACGCCCCTGTGGCTGCCCCAGTCGAGCGAAATCTATCTGTTCATGCCCGAGTGCGTGCCGGATAACTGGGCCCGCGGCCTAGTCAGCGCCACCCGTCCCGTGGATCGTGAGAAGGATTTCGGCGGCATCGACATGTTCGGCGTTGAATGGGAATATGTTCCTGCTGTTAACGGCTCTATGGTTCGCCCCGGCAAGCCCTTCGTTGCGGATCTCGATCATTGGGAAGATTATGTCCAAATTCCCGATTTTGATGCCTGGGACTGGGAAGGCTGCTATGAGGCCTCCAAGGAGAAGCTCACCGAGGGCCGCATGATTAAGGTTTCTGTCCTCTCCGGTCTGTTCGAGCGTCTGATCTCCTTCATCGACATGACTGACGCTATGGTCTCCCTCGTAGATGAGGATGCACAGCCCGCCGTGCACCGTCTGTTCGACAAGCTTTGCGAAGTGTACGACAAGCTCTTCGAGAAGTTTGAGACCTACTTCCACCCCGATTTCGTCTGGTTCCATGACGACTGGGGCAGCCAGCGTGCGCCTTTCTTCTCCGCCAATACCGTGCGTGAGATGATCGCCCCCTACCTCAAGCGCATCGTTGATTCCGCTCACAAGCACGGCATGTACTTTGAGCTGCACTCCTGCGGCCAGGTCGAGTCCCTTGTTCCCGTCATGATCGAGTGCGGCGTTGATCTCTGGAACGGCCAGGATATGAACGACAAGGTCAAGATGGCGCAGATGTACGGCGACAAGATCATCGTTGACAGCCACCCCGAGTATCTGTCTGCCGACGCTACCGAGGAAGAGGCTGCTGCCAACATCCAGAAGTATCTGGATAAGTTTGCCGGCCTGCGCACCTATGCCAACCGCATGGGCGGCCATCCGAAGGATAACGAGCTGATCTACGCGCTCTCCCGCCAGATGCTCAATCCGTAAGCGGATAACAATCTGAAACACAACATAAAAAACGGCACGACCTTGTTGGTCGTGCCGTTTTTTATTTAAGTCTTTATCAAACGCGCAAAGGGTCCTTATTCCTCTCCGTATCTCGTAATTCGCCGAAGCTCTTGAAACGTAAATGGCAGGTTATCCTCACCCGGAGCGGTAACGCAGGTATAGCCCTGCAGATTCTTCACGATTGTGTCGTAATACGCAACGCGTGGCCGAGCAAAACGTTCAAAAGCCGACATAAGTGTTCCGCCATGCGCAATAAAAACAGTTTCCTGCGCACCTGCGTTTTCTTCCTGCTCAACAACTTCGGCAATGCATGCGCAAACGCGACCGGCATATTCCGCCATGGATTCCCCTTCCGGACACTTCCCTGTGCAACCCGTATCCACCCATGCGCGATAGGCTTCATCGTGCTCCATATCGTCCGCGCTACGTCCCTCAAAAACGCCAAAATCCATCTCCCGCAGTTCGTGCAAAACGATCTGCTCTGCGTTTGGAAATAGGATTTTTGCCGTTTCCTGCGTGCGTCTGAGCGAGGAAACAAACACCTTTCGCACCGTCAGACTCGGCCCGATTTCATGCGCAGCCGCCGCGCCTTCTGCGCTGAGTGGCTCGTCCGTCCGCCCGAGATAGAGACGCTTTGCATTTGCTGCCGTTGTGCCATGGCGCAGCATCCAGATTCTCACGGCAAATCCCCCTTGATCGCCATCGGAATTCCGCAAACGAGCCGAACAACCGCATCAGCCCGCTGCGCCAGCTGATTGCAAAGTCTGCCCGTGCGCTCGCGCCCAAGGCGGACTTTTGTATCTGTCGGGATCACGCCGCTGCCGACCTCTGCGCAGATAACAATCTCTTTTGTGCAAAGCGGCTCAAGCAGCGCATCCGCTGCGTCCGGATCCTCAAAGACAAGCTTTTCCACATGACAGATCGCGCGGCGATCATCCAGAATGCCGTCAGCAATATCCTCAGGAGCATAGCCAAGCGTCTGCACATAGCTGCGCTTACCCGCGCCATCTGCGCCAACAATCAAAATCATAACCCCAACAACCTTTCCGAAACCACCACGCCAAGCAGCAAAAACAGTTCACTCGCGGTGATGAGATATCCGGCGATATCACCGGACATGCCGCCGAACTGCCGGCGGGACATAAAATACGTATAGACAAGGCAGAGCATAGAAATCAGCAGAGAAATCCCTGCAGCAAGCAGCGATATAAACGCCATCCCGATCAAACAGAGCGCGATCCATACAAGCAGAATAACTGCGCTTCCTTTTTTCTCTGCTGCGCCACGAAAGGTTGCGAGCAGCCCCGTCTCTCCGGAGCCGGGAAAACTCACAGAAGCCAGCGCACCGATGCCTCTGGCAAGAATGTGCGTAATGCCAAGCAGCAAGATGGCTTCTGTCGTTTGGCTAAGCTCCGAACCGATTGCAGCATAGAGCAGAAACCAGGCAACAAGATAGATGATCGCAAAAGCGCCCGTGTGCGAATCCTTCAAAATCTCACGTTTTCTCTGCGGCTCCGCGTGACTGGAAAGAGCATCTGCCGTGTCGGCAAAACCGTCTAAATGCACAGCGCCGGAAAGAAGCACGGGCAGCACCGTCACGCCTGCGGCATAGATCAAATCTCCAAAATCAAGCGCGCGGCAGATCAGCAGCCAGAGCCAAAGCACAAGGGCAATCACGATGCCAACGAAAGGCAGGCAGCAGAGCATATAGCGCATATTCTCTTTCTTCCAGTCCAAACGAGGCATGGGGATGATGGAAAACATGGCAAAGCTCATGCCGAGCGAGGATAAAAAGGTTTTCATATCGGCAACTCCCCTTTCAGCACGATCGGAATGCCGCACACCAGCTCAGCCACCACATCTGACTGCGCGGCGAGAGAGGCGTTGATTCGCCCCATTACGCGGATATATTCCTTGACACTCTCCGGATAATCCCCGTCATCGCTGCCCACATCGTTGGTCACAACAACCAGGTGATCGCTCTGTCTGCGCAGCGCCGCAACACCCGCCATCACACGGTCATACGGATCGGATACATTACCCATATCGTCATACATCTCGTTTGCTGTGAGGTTGCAGATGCACTCGAGTAATACGGTGCCGCGCTGCGGCAGGACGAGATTTTCCACATCCGTATAGCGCTCAAAGGTCTCAAAACCTTTGCCCCGACGGAGAATGCGATGCCGGGCGATCTTCGCCTCACTTCCCTCCCCAAAGGGCCGCATGGCTGCGATATACCAGCGAGGAGATGGAAACTGCACGCACAGTTTTTCGGCAAAAGAGCTTTTTCCGCAGCCGGAGCCGCCGGTCAGAATGATCATCATCGTATATCCCCCTCCTGCAGCTCATATTGCTCAATGCCGCTCTCCCGAAAGGCAGCAGCATCGTGATAGACAGAGAGGGCAAGATCCAAAAGCGGAATCAGGCAAACCGCGCCCGTTCCCTCGCCAAGTTTCAAATCTGCAAAAATGGAAGCGCGCAGGCCAAGCTCGTTAAGAATCATCTGTGCCGCCGGTTCGGCAGAACAATGGCTTGCCAGCATGGCGCAGTTGGCATTCGGGCAAAGACGATAAGCAATCAATGCCGCGATGGAGCTGATCAGCCCGTCAATCAAAACAGGCACACGGTAAAGCGCGCCGCCAAGGAAAATGCCCGTCATGCCAGCGATATCAAACCCTCCGAGCTTGTGCAGCACGTCCAGCGCGTCATCCGCATTGGGTTTGTTAACCTCCACCGCCTGTGCGATCACCGCTTTTTTGCGCAGAAGTCCGGCATCCGAAAGTCCCGCGCCACGGCCGGTGACGGTTTCAACCGGAAGATTCAGCAAAACGGAAGCAACGGCGCTTGACGTCGTTGTGTTCCCGATGCCCATCTCACCCGTTGCGATAAGCTCGACGCCATCTTCCTTGCACTCGCGGACAAGCTCTATGCCGCAAAGGATGGCCTCAAGCGCCTGCTGCCGCGTCATCGCTTCTTCCACCGCGATATTGCCTGTGCCGCGCGCGATGTGACAGTCCCGCACACCGGGAACAGCGCTGAGCATCCCCATATCAACGGGGATAACCTCCGCGCGGGCCGCTCTTGCCATGTTGCAAACGCTCGTGGTGCCACGCAGCAGCTCACCCGCCACCGCAGCAGTGATGGAAGCATCCGACTGTGTGACACCCTCGCAGACAACGCCGTTATCTGCACAGAGCACAAGCACCGCCCGTTTGTCGATGTGTACGTCCACATTTCCCGTAAGCGCCGCGATGCGGGAAACAAGCGTTTCCAGCAGCCCAAGTCCACGCAGCGGCTTGGAAATTCCATCCCAATGCGCCTGCGCTTCGGCAAATACAGTCTCATCCGCCGGCTTAATCCGTTCAAGCAGCTCCGACAGTTTCAATTCCAAAGGATTCTTCTCCGAGAGATTCATGCTTTGCGCCTCCAACGCCTGTTATTCCCACTGGGAAAGGAGCATCCGCATCCACGCGGAGACCTCCATATCATAAACCGAGTCAAGCTTTTCCGGACAGATAACCTCGTCCACAGTTCCCCAAGCCACGCGCTCGCCATGATGCATCAAAACAGCGTGGCTGCCGAAGGCCTTGGCGAGTGAAAGATCGTGCACGACAGAAACGACGGCCCGTCCCGGCTTTTTCAGCCAGTCGGAAATCAGTTCAAACACCTGTTTTTGATAGACAAGATCCAGATGATTCGTCGGCTCGTCGAGCAAAAGCAAATTTGGCTGCTGCGCAAGCACCTGCGCAAGGAAAGTGCGCTGCAGTTCACCTCCCGAAAGCGTCAGAACGCTCTGCTTGCGCAGTGAGGAAAGCCCCGTTACAGCGAGCGCTTCTTCCACAGCATCTTCGTCCTCCTGCCGTCTGCCGCCAAGCAGACCTCCGGAGTGTGCATAGCGTCCGAGCCGGACGACCTCCTCCACTGTGAAAGAATAGCTGACATAATGGTTCTGAGAAAGCACAGCAACGCGTTTGGCGCGTTCCGTGGCTTTATAATCGCGAATGCTGCGACCCTCAAGCAAAATTTCCCCACTATAGGGAAAAGCCTGCGTGATCGCACCGAGCGCAGTTGTTTTGCCCGCGCCGTTTGGGCCAACAATCATCAACCACTGGCCTTCTTCCACTTTGCAGTTGAGGCCGCTCACAATCGTCGTTTTCCCAAACTGAACACGCAAATCCCGAATTTCCAGCATGTTTAGCGCCCCTTCCTTGCGTTGCAGAAGATCACAACAAACACCACAGCGCCAATGATGCTGGTCACAACGCCGATGGGCAGCTCCTGCGGACGGAAAATCACGCGCGCAGCAAGGTCGGCAAGCAGCAGAAAAATTGCCCCGCCAAACAGGCAGGCCGGGATAAGCCGCTTCTGATTCGGTCCGACAAGCATTCGCAGCATATGCGGCGTGACAAGGCCGACAAAACCGATCGTACCGCCGACGGAGACGCAAACGCCAATCAGTACCGAAACTGTGATAAGCACCATAAGCTTTGTTCTTTTGACATTCACGCCGATGTTGCGGGCGTTTTCCTCACCGACAGCAAAAGCGTTTAACTCCCGCGCATGGCAGCGCAGAATAATGGCACAAATAACCAGCACACTACCGAGCAGAATCGCGTTCTGATAGCTTGCGCCGTTGAGCGAGCCCATTGTCCAAAATGTGATGTTCTGAATGCGCTCCGGCGAAAAGGTGATCACAACGCTGATGCCGCTGGAAGCAAACATGGAAAAGATCACGCCAATAAGTATAATCGTGTTTGTTGAGAGAGAATTATCCAGCCGACTGGACAAGCCCAGAATAATCAAAAGCGAAACAAGCGCAAAAACAGACGCCATCACAACCGTGCCTGCAAAGGGCAGCGACGCAAAATTGATGCCAAAGGCGATCGCAAGCGCAGCGCCAAGGGATGCACCCGACGAAACACCGAGCGTAGTTCCGTCAGCCAGCGGGTTTTTCAGCAGTCCCTGCATTGTGCCGCCGCAAACGGAAAGTGCAGCGCCGGAAAAGGCAACGCACAGAACGCGCGGCACGCGGGAACTGAGAATGATAGAGCTGGAGAGTGCATCTTCCGCCGGCTTTCCGATGATCGCGCCCCAAAGCACGCGAAGCGTCTCTCCCAAGGGGAGATCAACACTGCCCACACAAATGCACAGAATCAGCGCAGCAATCAGCGCAGCGCCAAAGAGCAGCAAATCCCGAAAGCGGAACGACTCCTTATGTGCTTTCATGGCCTAAAACCTCCGAAACGCCGGAGCGCAGCAAGGCTGCACTCCGGCTCATGTGTAAATTTCAAATCAATGCGCTGCAACGAAATCATACAGCGCCTGCGCACCGTCCACCAGGCGCGGGCCAGGTCGGGTAAGCTCATCATTTTGCAGATTCAACACCGCTTCATTTTTCACAGCGCTGACGTTTTCCCAGCCCGTGCGTCCGAGGATTTCTTCCGTCGGTGTCGGCCCCTCACCAAAGTACATTGTGTTTGAAACAATGACATCCGGATTGCGCAGGAGCACCTGTTCTTCGCTGATCATGCCCCAACCGTCAACCTCGGCAAAACAGTTTTCCAATCCAAGGATTTCAGCAATCTCGTTCATAAAGGTGTTCTTGCCCGCGGTCCAAAGTCCCCACTCCAGCGGCGAAACTTCAAAATACACGGACTTCTCGCCATTAAAGCCCTTTTCCGCAAGTTCGGCAAGGTCACTCTTCATCCCGTCGGAGAGTTCCTTTGCCTCCGCTTCCTTTCCGAGCAGAATGCCAATCATTTCGATGCACTCATATACGCCCTCCAGCGTGTCGGCGTTGCTCAGCACAACGGTGATACCTGCCTGCTCAATCTGTCCGACCTGCTCCTGGGACTGGTCCATCGAGCTCATGAGCAGCACATCCGGCTGCAAAGCCATGACCTGCTCAATGTTCGTTTCATAGCCGGACTGAACGGACGGCACCTCCAGCACCTCGGCCGGATAGTTGCAATACTCACCGCGTCCTACAACAAGTTCTCCTGCGCCGAGGGCATAGACGATCTCACAGTCCGCTGCCGTGAGCACGGCGAGCCGCTCAACCGGCGCGTCCAGATGGATCTCGCGTCCGAGCATATCCGTGAAGTGGATGCCGGTTTCTTCCGTTTTGCCGCCATCTGCGCTTGGATCGGGTTCTTTTTGTGCACTGGTGCCACAGCCCGCAAAGCAGGCAAGCAACAGACAGGCAACAAGCAGGATGCAACAGGATTTGATGTTTTTCATTGGTGGTTTCCCCCTTAAAATATTTTTTACCGAACAGAGGGAAACAAAAAAGCTCCCCAAGTCTGAGGAGCAAGTAGATAACAAATAACCATAACGGCCCATCCTGTTTAGGCCGCTACCTGTTCCCAGCAGATACACACACGTCAGGTCTCCCGGCTCTGTATCATCCTACTCAGACGTCTTCCCATCTTTCGACAGTGACTTAATGTCCTTTCGTCCACATTACGGTTACTGGGTTAGCTCGGAACTCTCATCCGATTCCCTCAAAGGTGTTGTTCACACAACGCATGCGCTATTCGGTTTACTTTAGGATACTACAGTATTTTCAATAATGCAACAATTTTTTGTTTTATGATGCCATAACCACATTCTGTTTTCTCTTACGCGAATACGCATTAAGGCGTGTTCTTATGCTGCGTCTCCCGAAACAACACTGATAACTTACAGACGAGGCGAACCAACTTCAGAACGGGGAATCGGGAATTGCACTTCCCTTCCGCCGGAAGCGTGGCTTTCGGTTTTCTCGGGAAAAGAAAGAGACGGACGCAAGCTGCGCCCGCCTCTCCTTTGGGAAAATCACAAGGAAAATCAAACTGTTCAATATAAGTTATTCAACTTAGCATTCGCTGTGGATACACTTTCCGTGACACCGGTGGACAATCAGCCCTCCTGCACGTTACCGCTGCGCACGGCCTCAAAGTCTTCCTCAATCTCCTTGGAGGGAGCGCGGGTAATCAGCGATACAACCACAATGCACAGCGCGGAGAAGATGAATGCAGGCAGCAGCTCGTAGATGCCAAAGACGCCGCCGATGGGCTTGAGAACCAACTTCCAGAGGAAGACCATTCCGGCGCCGCCAACCATACCGGCGATGGCACCGGCGCGGGTGGTGCGTTTCCAGAACAGGGAGAAGAGCATCAGCGGGCCAAAGGTGGCGCCGAAGCCGGCCCAGGCAAAGGACACGATGGTGAAGATGACGCTGTTCTCATCCAGCGCAATGACGATGGCGATAATCGCGATGACCAGCAGCGTAATGCGGGAGATGGTCATAACCTGCTTGTCGCTGGCGTTCTTCTTCGCAACGCCCTGGAAAATGTTCTTGGCAAAGGCAGAAGCGGCAATGAGCAGATAGGAGTCCGAGGAGCTGATCGTCGCAGCAAGGATGCCCGCCATCACAAAGCCGGCCAGAATGGGAGGCAGGAAGCTTGTGGACAGCGTGATGAAAATGTTCTCGGCAGAAGCGTTGGTAAGATGCGCCGTGGGGAACAGGTGACGGCCCATAATGCCGATGAACACGGCCACGGCCAGCGAGATCACGACCCAGATGGTTGCAACACGGCGGGAAAGCTTCAGTTCGCCTTCCTTGCGGATGGCCATGAAGCGCAGCAGAACCTGGGGCATGCCGAAATATCCAAGTCCCCACGCCAGCATGGAGAACACGCTCAACGCACCATAGGGCTTTGCTGCGCCGAACAGAGGCGCACCGTTTTCAACGATCTGCAGTCCGTCCGCGCCCACGGTGGGATTGCCTAAACCGAAGAACTCAAAGAAGCCGGGGATAGAGTTTGCGTTGTCCATAACCCCGCCGATGCCGCCGGCATTGACAAGGCCCACGATCACGATGACCGCAAGCGCAACGAACATCACAACGCCCTGCATGAAGTCAGACGCACTCTCTGCCAGGAAACCGCCAAGCAGTGTATACAGCAGAACAAAGACAGCACCAACGATCAGCATTGTGTGATAGCTCGTTCCAAAGAGCGTGGAAAACAGCTTGCCGCAGGTGACAAAGCAGCTGGAAGCGTAAACGGTGAAGAAAATCAGGATAAAGACCGCCGCGATGGTGCTGATGACCTTCTTATTCTCACGGAACCGGTTTGAAAAGAACTCCGGCAAAGTGATGGAGTTGTTAGCACGAATGCTATAACGCCGCAGACGCTTGGACACGATCAGCCAGTTGAGATAGGTGCCAACCGCAAGACCGACAGCCGTCCAAAGTGCGTCCGCAAGTCCGCACCAATAGGCAAGCCCCGGCAGACCCATAAGCAGCCAACCGCTCATATCCGAGGCTTCGGCGCTCAGCGCCGTGACCCACGGGCCAAGGCTGCGTCCGCCAAGGAAGTAGTTCTCAGAGCTTGCATTGGCGCGCTTTGCATAAACAAGGCCAATGACAATTACGATTGCCATGTAGATAATCATGGCGATGAGGATCTGCAGAGAATCTGACATGTTACTCACTCCATTAAAATAGATTTGCTCGCTTTTCTTTCATTAGTTAATTTTATGCTTTCCATCACTTGATTTTATGGATTGACTGTATTATAATAGGGATGAAAACAAATTGCAATAGGGAGATTTGTATAAAATGACAGCATCAAAATATGAAGTATTCATAAAAGTAGCTGAACTCGGCGGCTTGACGCGTGCCGCAGCAGCTCTTGGCTGCACGCAATCCAACGTCAGTCATATTATAAATGCATTGGAAGATGAATTCGGCTTTCCCCTTTTCACTCGTGGTCGCGGCGGTGCGAAGCTCACGCCGGACGGACAGCGCGTACTGCCAGCTGTGCGCGCCGTTGTGGCCAGCACGGAGCGTTTGGCGCAGACCGTTGCATCTCTGCGCGGACTTGACTCGGGACTGGTCCGCATCGGTGCGTTCTCCAGCGTTGCCGTGCATTGGCTGCCTGGAATGATCAAAGCCTTTACGGAGGATTATCCGAACATCGAGATCGGCCTGTCCAACGGTGACTACCACGATGTGGAGCAATGGCTGTCCGACGGAAGCATCGATCTCGGCTTCGTGACTCTCCCCTGCTCGTCAGACTGCAAATGCATCCCGCTGCTGGAAGACCGGCTTCTGCTCGTTGTGCCAAAAACGCATCGCCTTGCCGGACGCACAGAATGCCCGATCACAGAGCTTGAGGGTGAAAACTTCATCAGCCTGCTGGAAAACTCCGATCAGGATATGCGAAAAGTGCTGCTGCGCGCGGGCGTTAATGCAAACATTCGTTATGTGACCAAGGACGACTATGCCATGATCGCCATGGTGGAGAACGGCCTCGGCGTGAGCATCATGCCGGAGCTGCTGCTTCGCGGCAGAACCGCGGAAGTCAGCGTTGTGCCGCTTGAAAGTCATCCGACGCGCACGATTGCGCTTGCCGTTCCGGACGTCTCGGCCGAATCACCCTGTGCGAGCCGTTTTGCCGAATATGTGCAAAAATGGGTTGCAGAGAAATGGAATGCATAAGGATAATTTCATCTAAACGGCGACTGAAAACCACTTGAATCGACTTTTTTCAAAACCTACAAATTGGGGCTTGACAAGCGCGAAATGATATTGTACAATGGCAAAGCTGTGTGGCTCAGTAGTTCAGTTGGTTAGAACGCCAGCCTGTCACGCTGGAGGTCGACGGTTCGAGCCCGTTCTGAGTCGCCATTTGCTGCTATAGCTCAGCAGGTAGAGCGCATCCTTGGTAAGGATGAGGTCCCCAGTTCGAATCTGGGTAGCAGCTCCAAAACTCCCGGTTCCATTCGGAATCGGGAGTTTTCTTTATTTTGAAAACAGACTGGCCTCATACTTTTGCTGCATTTTCTGTAAAGGATGAGGTCTGCTTATGAAACGAAGCTTGACTTGCTGGTAAAAAGAGCATTGCTGCGCAATCCGAAGCTGCATAGTGTGAAATTTCGTCTGCCGCAAAAACAGACAAAGGAGCGCAAGACGGCAAAATTTTTGTAGTATCTATGTTCCCTTTTGTCGAATTATGGTATATAATGCCACGTTACTTATCTTATCCCGAGGTGCAAAGATGAAAACACGCTTCTTCCGCATCACCATATTACTAATCGCACTCTGCCTGTTCCTGTCAGCAGGGTCTTTTGTCTATGCCGACGTAACCGAGAACACGCCCGAAATTGGAGCAGGAACAGAAGCCGTCGATGGTCTTGGGCCCGGCAGCGGCAAAGAAGCCGGCAGTGACGACGACAATAAAAGCGAAGAAGCGTTTGTGCTCGGCGGTATTGGGGCATTTCCGGAATCCGATGAGCCCTATCCCGAGGGGGACGCCCGATTCGAGGGCAAGACCTGGAAACAAATAACGGAGGAATTCTTCGTCAAGCGGAGCATCAATCCCGACACAGTCGGGATCGGTTACTACAACACCGTAACGGGAGAGGAGCACTACCACAAAGGTGATATCTATCGAAATTTAGCGAGCTTGTACAAAGTGCCGCTGAATATGTACTACGCCGAGAAAGTCCATAACGGTGAGATGACTATGGACGATGTGATCGGTTATATCTCATATGGAGAACTGCAAAAATACAGCATCGTATATTCGAATAATGAGCAAAGCGAGATACTGCTGGAACATACCGGAACCCACGAGCAATATCGAAGCGCAATTGCGGCTTATCTTTTTCCGGAGGATGTTGAGCCGGACAATACTTTCATCACCGGCAACATGGTTACGCCGGAACAGCTCGTCACCTGCCTGCGCAGGCTCTACAACGAGCCGGAAAAATTTCCGGATGTTCTGGATTGCATGAAACAGGCCGAGCCGGAAAACTTCTTTGCTTTCTCAGAGCGGCGATATCCTATTGCACACAAATATGGCAGTTCCATGAATGACGGATACGGATTGTGTACGCTCAACGATATGGGTATCATCTACACGGATGATCCGTTCATCCTTGTGATGATGACAGAGTGGACGACCGGCAGCGTGCAAACCTTGTCGGAATATTGCTCGCTCATGTGTGACTACACGATGTACAAAAAGGCGCAGAGGGAGAACGAATCGGAAAATCATTCCGCGCTGGATTCGGAAGAAAGCACGCCCCCGCCAGATGGTAACACTTGTGTCTCCCCTGCACCGGACACGGAGCAGAACACTCCCGCGACCGATAAAGCGCCGGTCTCCACAGAGTCCGGAACCAAATCTCAGGAAAAAAGCAAAGCTCCCGGCAAGCTGCTTAAAACCATTCTGATTGCGTTATTCGCGGCGTGTATCTTATCAGCCATTGCGCTGCTCATTTTTGGCAAAAGCAAAAGCCATCGGCTGATTGCCGGGTCACTGATTCTTGCCTGCTGCGTGACTGTTCTGATCTTGTTAAGTCTGAGGCGAGACAAAGCTGAAACAAGTCCTGCTCCATCTTCAACGTCTGTCGAAACAGAAATGATTACACCGTCTCAAGAGTGAGAGAACTCAATGATACAGGGCGATACCGCAGCTTAAAGAATCGAAAAAGTCAAAAAGTGCAGCCGGAATTATTTCCGGCTGCACTTTTTATTGCTTTGTTATTCCTTGACCACTTCGGCTTCAGGTGCATTCTTGCGGATGCTCTCAATGCCGTTGAGGCAGGATGCCTTGGCCTTGTATCCCTCGCCGACCGCGATGATCTCACCATTGCGGGCCTTCAGGCGGAAGCGATACTCACCGGCTTTGTCGGTATAAACTTCAAACTTCGGATTTGTAACGGTCTCAAACCCTGCCAAAGTCTGATCCTCAAGCTTAGCTGCAACAGCGTTCTTCCGCACACTCTCAACACCCGCAAGGCAAGTTGCTTCGGAAGAATAGCTCTCGCTTGTGGCAATCACTTCGCCGTTACCGGCCTTCAGATTAAAGACATAAGCGCCGCTCTTCGTGGTCTTGACAACAAATTTTCCCATAAAAATACTCCTTTTTGAGATAATTTTGGTGGCTATGATAACAATATATCAATTATAGCCGGAATGCGCAAGCACAAATAAGCCCCCGAATCTAAATTTTTCGTGCTATCTTATGCTCGAAAATGAGCGGGTCTTGCATTTTGTCGGTAGTGTGCGTAAAATTAATGCTAAACTGTGTCTCAAATCGATAATCGCATATTGAGACACGAATCTGCACAGTGCGTTTTACCTTTGCAGGAGGTACTTGAATATGGCAGACGAAATTTTGATGCGCGTCATTGCGCACATCCGCAGTCCTTATCCGGAGAAATTCGGCATCCCGCGGCAAAGCGGCATTGTCGAAGCTGCGCAGGCACAGATCGTTTTCCTTCCGGAATATCGCGACGCAGAGGCGCTGCGGGGAATCGAGGGTTTTTCGCACCTTTGGCTGCTTTGGCAATTCTCGGCAAACCGAAAAACCGGCTTTCAGCCCACCGTCCGTCCGCCGCGACTTGGCGGCAACCGCCGCATGGGCGTTTTTGCAACGCGCTCTCCTTATCGACCGAGTCCCATCGGCCTGTCCGCCGTACGCCTTCTCGGTCTGGAACACAGCAGCGAAAACGGCACGGTGCTGCGCATTTCCGGTGCCGATCTTATGGACGGCACTCCGATTCTGGACATCAAGCCCTATCTTCCCTATGCTGACTGCATTCCCGAGGCCGTCGGCGGCTTTGCATCCGAAAAACCGGATGCTGCGCTCCGTGTTCTGATGCCGGAAAGCACAAGCGGCACGCTCCCCGAAGGAATACGTGCCGCTTTGACAGACGTGTTGGCGCAGGATCCGCGTCCGCGGTATCAGCATGATCCCGACCGCATATACAGTCTGCGCTTTGCAGGATATGAAGTTCGCTTTACGGTTGAAGATGATCTTCTCACCGTGCGCTCAATCGAGTTGGAGAACTTGCTATAACAGCAAGTTCTCCAACTTTTCTTATTTGTTCTCTTGTGTGGCTTTATTCCACAATCGTGCAGACGGCGCGGCGCTCCATCTCATTTGCCGGGGGCGCAACGGGATGTCCGACAGCGGCGCTGCCGTAGACAACGCACTCATCCGGAACGCCGAATTCGCGCAGCAGAGCGCGCACGCCGGGCGCATCGCAGGTGTCACGCAGCTGGTTGATCCACACGCAACCGAGACCCATGCTGTGCGCTGCGAGATAGATGTTCTCCATTGCGCAGGCATTGTCATCAATGCCGAGCGGGAAGTCACGCTTTGTGTAGGGAATGATCAGCGCGGCGGGCTTATAGAAGCTATACTCCGGCTTGCCAAGCGCCTCGCCGATGGCGGCGTTGAGCGCAGAGAGCTTCTCGCTGTTGGCAACAGCGACAAAGCCGAAATACTGCCGGTTCATCGCCGTCGGCGCGGCAGCGCCGGCTTTGAGCAGCAGCTCAAGCTCCTCCCTTGTCAGTTTCTCCTCGGTGAAAGCGCGGGTGCTGCGGCGGGTGAAAATTGCATTCAGGACTTCGTTCATGTCGGGAAACCTCCTATTTTAATAAGATGAATTTAGTATAGCATCTGCTTCCGTGTGCGTCAAATATTCCCTTGAAAGCGCAAGGATTAATTTTTCTCAGCATTTGTATATATGATCCTTATAATTCTCGGCATTTCACTTCAAAGAAAGCTGAAAACATAGATAAATCAGCAAATTTTCTCTTGCGCCGCAGCGCTAATTCTGTTAGAATTAGTTTTCGGTTAAAAATCCTTATTTCTAATGAAACGGACTGAATACGATATGCAAAATCTTCGTAATATCGCCATTATTGCCCACGTTGATCACGGCAAGACCACGCTCGTGGACGAGATGCTCAAACAGGGTGGCGTCTACCGTGAGCATCAGGAAATTGTTGACCGCGTCATGGACTCCAACGACCTGGAGCGCGAGCGCGGTATCACGATTCTGGCTAAGAACACCGCCGTGCATTACAAGGATGCAAAAATCAACATCGTTGATACACCGGGACATGCGGATTTCGGCGGCGAGGTTGAGCGCATCCTGAAGATGGTCAACGGCGTAATCCTTCTTGTGGATGCCGCTGAGGGTCCCATGCCGCAGACGCGTTTTGTTCTTTCCCGCGCGCTGGAGCTTGGACACCGCGTGATCGTTGCCATCAACAAGGTTGACCGCCCCGACCAGCGCATTCAGGAAGTCATCGAGGAGTGCCTTGAGCTGCTGATCGATCTGGACGCAACGGACGAGCAGCTTGACAGTCCCATGCTCTTCTGCTCCGGCCGCAACGGCACCGCTTCCTATTCACCCGATGTTCCGGGCACCGATCTTCGCCCGCTGTTTGACACGATCATGGAATATATCCCGGCGCCGAATGCTGACGAGAGCGCCCCCTTCCAGATGCTCGTGTCCTCCATCGACTACAACGAGTTTGTCGGCCGCATCGCCATCGGACGCATTGAACGCGGCACCATCCGGCAGAATCAGGAGATTGCCGTTTGCAACTACCACACGCCCGACACGCCGGCCAAGAAGGCCAAGGCCGTAAGCCTTTATCAGTTTGAAGGTCTTGGGCGCGAGGCTGTGACTGAGGCAAGCGCCGGCAACATCATCGCCATGAGCGGCATTGGCGAAGTAACGATCGGTGACACGATCTGCGCACCCGATGCCGTGGAGCCGATTGAGTTCGTGAAGATCTCTGCGCCCACGATGGAGATGACTTTCTCTGTCAACGACAGTCCTTTCGCCGGACGTGAGGGCAAATTCGTCACCTCCCGCCAGATTCGCGAACGTCTCTTCCGCGAGACGCAGAAGGACGTTTCTCTGCGCGTGACCGAAATTGAAAATTCGACGGATGCTTTCAACGTTGCTGGCCGCGGCGAAATGAGCCTGTCCATTCTGATCGAGACGATGCGCCGCGAGGGCTATGAATTCCAGGTATCCCCTCCGCGTGTGCTGTATCAAACCATTGACGGGCAGCGCTACGAGCCGGTTGAGCGCGTCGTGATTGACGTTCCGCAGGAATCCATGGGTTCTGTTATGGAAAAGATGGGCGCTCGCAAAGGTGATTTCGTTTCCATGACGCCCGTTGGCAACCGCATGAAACTTGAATTCCTGATCCCCTCCCGCGGTTTGTTCGGCTACCGCAACGAATTCCTCACCGACACGAAAGGTGAAGGCATCATGGCCAGCGTGTTTGACAGTTATGCCCCCTATCGCGGCGAACTCATCCGCCGCAACAGTGGTTCCCTTGTCGCATTCGAAACGGGCGAAAGCGTGGCTTACGGTCTGTTCAATGCACAGGAGCGCGGCGCGCTGTTCATCGGCCCCGGTGTTCCCGTCTATGCCGGAATGATCGTCGGCCTCTCTCCCAAGAGCGAAGACATCACCGTCAACGTCTGCAAGCGCAAACAGCTGACCAATATGCGCGCTGCCGGCAGCGATGAGGCTCTCCGCCTTGTGCCGCCGCGCATTCTCAGCCTCGAGCAGTGCCTGGAGCTGTTGGCCGACGACGAGCTTTTGGAGGTCACCCCCAGCAATCTGCGTCTTCGCAAGCGCATTCTTGACCATTCTCAGCGCATGAAGGCGCTGCATGGCGGTAAATCCTGAGCCTTTGTCGCACAGGAACAAGACAAAACAAGTGTATGCTTTATCGGCACGCAACAACCAATAGAGAAGCAGGCCGGTTTCGGAGATTCCGAAACCGGCCTGCTTTTTGATTATATCACTTGTCTGATCGACTGTAATTGTTTGATTCGCGGAGTGTAAAATCAGCCCTCTCGATTTCCGCATCAGGCGTCCGTCTTCGGCTTCGGCTTGGATTTATTGCTTCCATAATAACGGCGGCGCCTGCCGTTTCCGCTGCCGGACTTCTTCTGTTGCTGCTGCGGCGGCTTTGCAGCACCGGAAGCATTCGCAGGTTTTTGCTGCGGCTGACTTTGCGACTTCTGGCTTCCGCCCTGCGGATGCGCATTCTTCTGTCCGTTTTCGGAGCTGCGCTGGGGCTTCTGTCCGTTCTTCTGCCTGCCACCGGAGTGCTGCGCTTTCGGCGCATGCTGGTGCTGCTTTTTCTCGTCATTCGCCGTATGCTTATTCTGTCCACCCGAACTTGCATGCGCATCTTTTTGTCCGCCAGACTGCGGATGTTTGTTCTGCGGCTTGCCGCCCTTGCCGCCTTTTCCACGGCTTCTGCGGCGGTCGTTTTTCTTCGCAGATGGCTCCTGTCCCGCCTCGGCAATGCGCTCGCCCAGCGTTTTCTCCTGCGCCGGCACAGTATCTGTATACCAACCGGTAAGCGACCAATCGTCCTCTACCGGCTTTTCCTCAACTTTTACGCGCGGCTTGAGCACATGCGGCGGCGTCTCCCCAGGCTTGGGCCGGCCACCGGGCACAACCGCAACATCCTCGGACTCATAGGTTCTGCCCTGCTGCATATCGCTTTCACCGTCAATGCGGACCTTCACCTGCTGACGCAGCAGATTCACCTGCGTCACATTCCCGTAACCGTCCGGCGTTTCAACATATGCGCCGTTCTTCGGCATGGACTTGATGAGGTCTGTGTAAGCCTCCTGCTCATAGCGCAGACAGCACATCAAGCGTCCGCAACTGCCGGAAATTTTCGCCGGATTGAGGGACATAGACTGCGTTTTCGCCATCTTCGTGGAGACAGGCTCGAACTCGTCCATAAACTGCTTGCAACAATAGGGTCTGCCACAGATACCGATACCGCCGAGGAGTTTGGCTTCATCGCGCACGCCGATCTGCCGCAGCTCGATTCGCGTATGGAAGATGCCCGCCAGATCCTTGACGAGCTCGCGAAAGTCCACGCGCCCCTCCGATGTGAAGAAAAACAGGATCTTCGTGCCTTCGAAATTATATTCCACACCGACAAGCTTCATAGCAAGCTCGTGCGCCTGAATACGCTCTTTGCAGATGCGCAGCGCTTCTTCCTCTTTGCTCCGGTTGGCAGCTTCCCGCTTTAAGTCATCCTGCGTTGCTACACGTACAACCGTGCGCAGCGGTGGAATGATCTTCTCATCCTCAACCATGTAGTTTCCGCGCGCACACTCGCCAAGTTCAAGCCCCTTACTCGTCTCAACGACGACGCGCTCACCCTTTTTCACCTGTATACCGGCGGGATCAAAGTAATACATCTTGCCGCCGCTCTTAAATTTGATTCCGACAACTTCTGTCACAGTTTTCTCCTCACTTATCTTCCCTGCTCCGCGAGCGTATCCGCCATGAGCAGCCCAACAATGTGTTTCGTCGCAACATTTGCACGCAAATATTCCTCTGCCCGCTCCATAAGCGCAACAAGCGCAAGCAGCTGTCCTCGCTCCATTCCCGGAATTTCACCGCGCAGACAGGCGGCATCCGAAACGCGCTGCGCAAGGCAGGCGATCAGTTCCCGGAAATCTGCAGTCGACAACTTCTCCCAACCGGACAGCAGCTTGATCAGTTCCGGCAGATCCGCCTTAGCCGCAAGCGCAAGATATTCTTCCGCAGATGCACGGGTCATTTCTTCGAACTGCTGTTCTGGCTCCGCCGCGACACGCCACTCGGTGCAGCGCGAACGTACCGTTTCCAGCAGAGCATGGGCGTTATCTGTGCACAGGATGAAACACGCACGCCCGGGCGGTTCCTCCAAAAGCTTCAGGATCGCATTCTGCGCGCTCTGATTCAGCGTCTGCGCATCCCGCAGAATATAAACCTTGCGCTCAGCCTCGTTCGGACGCACCCAGGCATCCGATAGCATCCAGCGCATCTTCTTAACGGAAAACTCGCGCTTGAAATTTCCATTTTCGTCCTTATCCCGCTCCACATAGCTCAAATCGGGATGAATGCCGGAGAGCACCTTGCGGCAATGCCGACAATGCCCGCAGGGACAATTTGTTTCGTCCTCGCAGAGCATCATCTGTGCAAGACGCAGCGCGGTTTCCTCCCGCTCACGTTCCGAGGCGGATACGACCATATAGGCATGGGATAACTTTTCCATATCCGACTCCCCCTCTCAGCGCAAACGGTCACACATAATCAGTTTATTTTACCCTTTTTCCCAGTCTTAGTCAATGGGAATTTCCTCACGGCTCTTTTCAGCACGGAATGTTCATTTCTTTCGTTCATTAAAGGCAACTGCAATTCCGGTGCAGCGACCGCATTACTGCCGAGAGCGCAAATTGCAAATGCTTAGCAAAACACGCAACCGAGTCAAAACCATCTCAAAACA
Organism: Oscillospiraceae bacterium; assembly: GCA_015068035.1. Classification (GTDB taxonomy): domain Bacteria; phylum Bacillota; class Clostridia; order Oscillospirales; family Oscillospiraceae; genus SIG483. Next base: position 207,255 of record SVLI01000003.1, read on the forward strand.
TCGCAGCTTTTCACTTTTCCTGCTCCAAAGCCAAACAATATATAGCATTAAAACATCTGAAGCGGTTGACCCGCAGCGGAATATATTGTATAATTAAGGTTATGAAGAATTTACTGTTTGGACATAGCTATAAATATGCGCTCGAGCAGATTCAGCTTATGCTGTTTCCGGACTCCAGGCCCGAATATCCGAGTGAGGATCAGCTTTGCAAAAAGGACGGCATTTTGCCGGATGAAAGCTGCGTCAGCACGCTGCACATGGGGAAAGTCTGGTGCACAAGCGTGTGCACGCTCTATCTTGGTGGCAGGTCCCATGTCGGCCGCGCGCGCGTAAAGACTGCGGACTTTTCGGATGACCTTGTGCAAACGCGGTTGTTGCAGCGGGCGGTTAAAATGTCGTTTTACCGTGCTGCTCTTGCCTCCGGTTTGCCCAAGCCGGTTTGGGGTGCGCTTTCCGGAATCCGCCCGGGCAAACTGCTCACGCAGCGACTGGACGCGGGTGAATCACCGAAGGCAGCGCTGTCCGGCTTCTGCCGGGAATATGATGTTGAACCGGCACGCGGTGCAATCTGTTTGGAAACGGCACAGCGTGCGCTTGCTGTGCGCTCTGCGCTGGAAAAGCGAGACATCTGCCTCTATATCGGCATCCCCTTCTGCCCCACGCGCTGCGCCTACTGCAGCTTTGTGAGCAACAGCGTGGAAAAGAGCATGAAGCTCATTTCCCCCTTTTTGGATGCGCTGCTTATGGAAGTCGACGCCGCAGCGGAAACAGTGAAGAAGCTTGGCCTTCGCATCATCTCCATCTATATGGGCGGCGGCACGCCCACAACGCTTTCTGCAGAGCAGCTGGACATTCTCTGCGGAAGACTGCGGGAACGCTTTGACCTGCGTTCCATTCGGGAATACACCGTTGAGGCCGGGCGGCCGGATACAATCACAACAGACAAGCTCCATGTGCTGCGAAAATATGGCGTTGATCGCATTAGCGTGAACCCGCAAACGATGTCTGACAGCGTGCTGGAGGTCATCGGCCGCCGTCACACGGCAGACGACATTCTCCGCGCAATCGATCTTGTGCGCGGGGTTGGCGGATTTGCCATCAACATGGATCTGATCGCCGGACTGCCTACGGATACGCCGGAGGGTTTTTCCAAAACACTGGATGCCGTTTTGGCTCTTGCGCCGGAGAACATCACGGTGCACACGCTTGCGCTGAAAAAGGGTTCGCGCATCACGCTCGCGCGCACGGAGGGTGGCGAACTGTCGCTGCCCGACGCGACCCAGATCGGGCAGATGCTCTCGGAGGCAAGTTCCCGCCTGCAGGGAAACGGATACGCGCCCTATTACCTCTACCGGCAGAAATACATGTCCGGTGGCTTTGAGAATGTCGGCTGGGCAAAAGAAGGCTATGACAGTCTGTATAACATCTGCATCATGGAAGAACTGTGTACGATTCTTGCCCTCGGCGGTGGCGCTTCGACCAAGCTGGTAGATGCGCAGCGCGGCTACATCTCGCGCATCTTCGCCCCGAAATATCCGCAGGAATATATCGCAGGGATTATGAATACAATACAGGAAAAATCCAAAGTGGAGGACTTTTACCGTGAACTTTGAAAACCTGTTTTCTCCCCCTTACCGGATCTCCCGCATCAATGATTATGCGCAGCGCGACCCCGTCGGCTTCTTACAGGAGAGCGACGCATGGTATGATGCACAGGTGATGCACACTGCGGAGATGATTCTTGAAAACCGAAGCAGCAGCCCAATTGTTCTGCTCTCCGGCCCCTCCGGCAGTGGCAAGACAACCACCGCCAAGAAGCTTGCGCAGGCGCTTTATACGCACGGCGTGCGCACGCACACCATATCGATGGACGATTATTTCCTCAGCCGTGACGAATACGAGGTTCCGCTGGCCGAGGACGGCACGCCCGACCTTGAGTCTCCCCTGTGCATGGATATGGAACTGCTCAACGATCATTTCACGCGCCTGTCCGCCGGAGAGACCGTGCTTGTTCCGAGCTTTGACTTCACCACGCAGTCCCGCAACGCCGAACCTTCGCTGACACTCCATCTTGCAAAGGATGAGGTAGCCGTTTTTGAGGGCATCCATGCGCTCAATGACGAGATCACGCTTGCACATCCGGAGGCTTTCAAGCTTTATATCAGCGCAAGTGCCGATGTTGTGGACGATGACGGCGCAGCCGTAATGCGTGGTTCCTGGGTGCGCCTCATTCGTCGCAGCATCCGCGACCATCTTTTCCGCGGTTCAGCGCCGGAGAACACGATCCGGATGTGGGGCAATGTCTGCGCGGGTGAGGAGAAATACATCACGCCCTTCATCGGCAAGGCGGATTTCCGTTTCAACACGCATCTGCCCTATGAGATCTGTTGCGTGAACGATCTGGCAGCAGCTTTGTTTGAAACGTTGCCCGAGAATGTCGACCGCCTGCACGAGCTGCGGCGCATCCGCCCGAACATCCAGCTTTTTGCGGACATCGACCCCGCGCTTGTCGCGCCGGACTCCCTACTGCGCGAGTTCATCGGCGGCGGAATTTACGAGTACTGAGCGCAGTTTCCGTTCTTTGTGCAGGAAACAAGCGGCGACTGCAGCTTTGAACTGACAACTTGAATTGTTGTGACACCATGTCATACAAAAGAAAAGAGGTATGCAAATGTCTACGAGCATTGATTATTTCTTCCAGCGTCGCGACAGATTTCCGTTTCCGGATTTCTTCACCGACGTGCACGAGACCTGGGAGATTCTGTTAAAGGCCAAAAGCTTTTTGAAGGAATTTCTCGTCGAGCCCGGCATTAAGGAAAACCACGGCATCTGCAAGGGCGAAGCGCCCGCGCTTTATAACGAATACTACATCGGCGAGGGCACCGTCATTTATAACGATGTGACGATCATCGGCCCCGCTTACATAGGCAAAAACTGCGAACTGATGCCCGGCGCCATCATCCGCCCCTATACCATTCTTTCCGACAACTGCAGCGTCGGCCACGGGAGCGAGGTCAAACATTGCGTTTTCTTCGGCGGGGCAAAAATTTCCAGCCTTGCCTTTGCCGGGGACAGCATTCTCGGCGCCTCCGCACGCATCGGTTCCGGCGTCATCACCGCGAACCGCCGCTTCGATCAGGGTGAGGTAAAACTTCGGGACGAGGGCGAGCGCAAATCACTTGGCGACAGCTTTTTCGGCGTCGTGTTGGGAGACAGCGCACGCATCGGAGCCAACAGCGTCACGCAGCCCGGAACGCACATCGGCCCCTATTCCTGGATCTATCCGCTGACCAACGTGCGCGGCTTTATTGATGCCGAGCAGCACGTCTATCATCCGCGGGAAATCGTCAAAGAGCCCGCTGCAAGATTGGAGCTGAAACCGTGAGCATTATGGAATTATCTACTTTTGAGAGCGGCATTCTGCTCTGGATTCAGGAAAACCTTCGCGGTGCCTGGGACAAGATCGTGGTGTTCATCACTTTTCTGGGCGATGCCGGCTGGTTTTGGATTGCGCTTACCGTGCTGCTGCTGATCATCCGCAAAACGCGCATGCGTGCGCTTGGCCCGGCTTTTGCACTTGCAATCGATGTTCTCGTCTGCAACGTCACGCTCAAGAACCTTTTTATGCGGCCGAGACCCTATGTCAGCTTTGACTTCCTCGTTCCGCTTGGGCATCTTGACAATGAGACAAGCTTTCCGAGTGGCCACACCTGCTCGAGCTTTGCTGCCGCCGCCGCGATTTACTTCATGTACGGCAAAAAGGCGGGCATTCCTGCCTTTATCCTCGCCTCGCTCATCTCGCTGAGCCGTCTCTACGTGGGCGTGCACTACCCCACGGATATTCTCGCCGGTGTTATCGTCGGCGTGCTCTGCGGCCTCGCCGGTGCTGCGATCTGCAAAGCAATCACCAAAAAGGTCGAGAAGAAAAAAGCTGCGGAACAGAAATAAGCCTGTTTGCGGCCTTGTTCGGCGCTTTGCAAAACTCGTCTTAAAAACGGGCAATACCGCTTTGTGCCGTGAACAGCAAAGCTTACGCTGCCCACGCTTGGCCCTTATGATGCGTTTTACTTAAATTCTTAAATTCTGTACTATCTCAGCTAACGAAAGAGAAGTTTTTCCTCTTTCGTCACATACTTAAGGAGGCTGTTTTTGTGAACAAACAAGGCAAGAAGCCCCGCAATATTGAGATGTATGAGGCCATTCTCACGCTGGAAACAGTTGAGGAATGCATCAACTTTTTCAGCGACCTCTGCACGGTAACCGAGCTGCAGGCTATGGAGCAGCGCTATCAGGTTGCACGCCTGCTCAACCAGGGCCTCATCTATAACGACATTCTGGAGCGCACCGGCGCTTCGAGCACAACCATCAGCCGCGTAAATCGTTCCTTGCAATATGGAATGGATGGATATCAGGTTGTTTTCGAGCGTTTGGATAAGAAGGGGAGCACCGAGGAATGATTTCCTATGGCCCCCTCGCCTCCCGCTATGATGCGCTGACAACCGATGTACCTTATAAGGCACTTGCGGATTACTACGTCCGGCTTTTTGAAGAGCGCAAAAAAACGGTCAAAAGCATCCTTGATCTCGCCTGTGGGACAGGTACGCTCGCATCTGAGCTTTCCCACCGCGGTTATGAGCTTATTGCGGTTGATCGCTCTGAAGAGATGCTTGCCGAGGCCATGCAGAAGTTTTATTCGTTGCCCGAAGGCTGCATTCCGCCGATGGCGCTGTGTCAGTCCCTTTCCGAACTGGATCTCTATGGCACAAGCGATGCCGCCGTGTCCAGTCTAGACAGTCTGAACTACCTGTCGGAAACCGAGCTTCGCGCTTTTTTCTCCCGCGTGCGATACTTTCTCGAGCCGGGCGGCCTGCTGATTTTTGATGTGAACCCGCCGGAATACTTCCGCGCGCTTGACGGGCAGGTGTTCGTGGATGAAAAAGAGGATCTGCTCTGCCTCTGGCGCGCTGAACTCTCTGCTGAGGGCCTTGAGTTACACTATGATATGGATGTTTTCCGGCAGCGCGGCAAGCTTTGGCAGCGTGATTCAGAGACGCATGTGGAGTATATTCACGAGCCTGAGCTGCTGATGAACCTGCTTGAGGAGTCGGGCTTTCGGAACATCGCACTTCGTCGTGACGGGCCGCTCTCGGAAAACGGTCGTCTGTTCTTCGTTGCAGAAAACGGCTGGTATGAAACCTCCGGCGAGTGAAAACCTGCTGGAGCGTTTGCGTTTTTTATAATCAGGAACATTTCTATCCGACCTCGTTATACGGGGTCGGATTCTGCCGATGCAGAGATATTTTTACCCGCAACCGAAATTGACACAGTCATGCAGATTGTATGTACACAGAATCATGTACATTGCATCCCCTACGACATCTGATGGCTGAGTCTTTCCTCAACTGACTTCCGCACACGAAAGGAAACACTCTATGCGCAACAGCATTTTTATCAAAGGCGCAAGAACCAACAATCTGAAAAATATCGATCTGGAAATCCCGCGTGAGAAACTTGTTGTCCTCACTGGCATCTCCGGCTCCGGAAAATCCTCCCTCGCGTTCGACACGATTTATGCAGAGGGTCAGCGTCGCTATGTGGAAAGTCTTTCCAGCTACGCGCGGATGTTTCTCGGCCAGATGGAAAAGCCCGATCTGGATTACATTGACGGTCTCTCCCCCGCCATCTCCATTGACCAGAAAACGACGGGACGCAATCCGCGTTCCACTGTCGGCACTGTGACGGAGATTTATGACTATCTGCGACTTCTTTGGGCGCGCATCGGCGTGCCGCATTGTCCGGAGTGCGGAAAGGAAATCAAGCAGCAGACCATCGACCAGATCGTTGATCAGATTCTGCTTTTGCCGGAGGGTACACGTATACAGGTTTTGTCCCCCGTCATCCGCGCGCGCAAGGGTGAGCACCGCAAGGTACTGGAGGATGCACGCAAGGCCGGTTATGTTCGCGTGCGTGTTGACGGCAGTCTTTATGAACTCACCGAGGAGATTGTGCTCGATAAGAACAAGAAGCACAGCATTGAGATCGTCGTGGACAGGCTTGTTGTCCGCCCTGATATTCAGCGCCGGCTTACAGATTCCGTAGAGACCGCTTCCTCCCTCTCCGGCGGCGTCGTGCTTATAAACGTCGTGCAGGAGACGCCACACGACCTTCTCTTTTCCCAGAACTATTCCTGTGAGGACTGCGGTGTCTCAATTGAGGAACTTGCCCCCCGCCTGTTCTCCTTCAACAGCCCTTACGGTGCCTGTCCGGACTGTACGGGACTTGGCACGCAGCTGCGTGTGGATCCCGCGCTCATCATCCCGAATCCCTCCCTCTCCATTCTGGACGGCGCAATCACCGCTTCCGGCTGGGGCAACATCAAAAGCGATGGCATCGCACGGATGTATTTTGAAGCGCTCGCGCTAAAATATCGTTTCTCGCTATCCGAACCCGTGAAGAACCTCCCTCCGGCGGCGCTCGACGCCATTCTTTACGGCACAAAGGGAGAAAAGCTCAAGCTGCACTATGAGCAGGCACGCGGCACGGGAACCCTCAGCCAGCCCTTTGAGGGCATTGTGAATAACCTTGAGCGGCGCTACCGTGAGACGCAAAGCCCCGCCATGCGGCAGGAGATTGAGCAGTGTATGGCAGAACATCTCTGTCCCACCTGTCATGGCGACCGGCTGAAAAAAGAAGCCCTCTCCGTCACGGTTGGCGGGCTCAATCTTGCGCAGTTCACGGCCATGAATGTCACGCAGGCGCTTGCTTTTGTCAACAGCCTGACGCTCACGAGCAAAGAGGCCATGATCGCTGACCGCATTTTAAAAGAAATCCGTGTTCGTCTCGGATTTTTGCAGAGTGTGGGGCTTCAATATCTGAGCCTCTCGCGCAAAGCGGGCACACTTTCCGGCGGAGAAAGCCAGCGCATCCGCCTCGCTACGCAGATCGGCAGCAGCCTGATGGGCGTGCTCTACATTCTGGATGAACCGAGCATTGGATTGCATCAGCGGGATAACCGCAAACTGCTTGACACACTTCGCGAGCTTCGTGACCTTGGAAACACGCTGATCATCGTTGAACATGACGAAGAAACCATCCGCGAAGCGGACTATGTGGTCGATGTCGGTCCCGGCGCAGGCGTGCACGGCGGTGAAATCGTCGCAGCTGGCACGGTTGAGGAAATCTGTGCCTGTCCGAATTCGGTCACGGGACAATATCTCAGCGGCTCGAAAAGCATTCCCATGCCGGAAAAGCGCCGCGCGGGCAGTGGAAAGAAGCTTACAATCCGCGGAGCAAGCGAAAACAATCTCAAGAACATTGATGTGGACATCCCGCTCGGCGTGTTCACCTGCGTAACCGGCGTATCCGGCAGCGGAAAGTCCAGCCTCGTCAATGAAATTCTTTACAAAACCCTTGCAGCGGAGAAAAACCGCGTCAAAGTTCGTCCCGGCAAGTGCGACGGCATTCTTGGTCTGGAGCATGTGGACAAGGTCATCGCCATCGACCAGAGCCCCATCGGACGCACGCCGAGATCCAATCCCGCCACCTATACCGGCGTTTTCAGCGACATCAGGGAACTTTTTGCCTCAACGAATGATGCGAAGCTGCGCGGATACGGCGTAAACCGCTTCTCTTTCAATGTGCGCGGCGGACGCTGCGAAGCCTGTGCCGGTGACGGTCTGTTGAAAATCGAGATGCACTTCCTTCCCGATGTGTTTGTCCCGTGCGAGGTGTGCAAGGGGAAAAGATACAATCGAGAAACATTGGAAGTCAAATATAAGGGCAAAAGCATTGCTGACGTGCTGGAAATGACCGTTGAGGAAGCTTTGGCCTTCTTTGACAACCAGCCGAAGATCAAAAACCGCATTCAGACGCTTTATGATGTCGGCCTCGGTTATATCCGCCTCGGGCAGTCTTCCACGACGCTTTCCGGCGGCGAGGCGCAGCGCATCAAGCTGGCTACCGAACTGAGCAAGCGTTCCACCGGCAGCACCGTTTATGTGCTCGACGAGCCGACCACGGGCCTGCATATTGCGGATGTGCACCGCCTGGTGAACATTCTCTCCCGTCTGGTGGAAGGCGGCAACACGGTCGTTGTGATTGAGCACAACCTTGACGTCATCAAGTGCGCTGACCACATCATCGACCTCGGTCCCGAGGGCGGCGACGGCGGCGGAACCGTCGTGTTCGCCGGCAGCCCGGAGGATTGCGCGGAGTGCACGCAGAGCGCAACCGGCGAATATCTCAAGCGTTACTTTTTCAGCTGAACATTCTGCGCATTGCTATAGAACCATCACCACTTCTTTGATTACGAAAGAGGAAATCCATGGAAATTGCGAACTCCCCCTTTATGAATTATCTGATGACCTTTGCCATGTCCATGCTGCCGGTCGTGGAGCTGCGCGGCGGCATCCCGTTTGGTGTTGCGCTCGGACTGCAGACCTGGCAAGCCATGCTCGTGTCCATTCTCGGAAACATGGTGCCTGTGCCCTTTATCATCCTGTTTGTGCGCAAGGTCTTTGAATGGATGCGCAATAAGAGCGCGCGGCTAGAACGTCTTGTTTCCCGCCTTGAGGCGCGCGCAGAGGGTAAGTGGAAAAAGGTGCAGCGCTATGAGACTATCGGACTGCTGATTCTTGTTGCCATTCCCCTGCCCGGAACTGGTGCATGGACGGGCGCGCTGGTTGCTGCGCTGTGCAACATGCGCCTCAAGCGTGCGTTCTGGCCGATTCTGATCGGCGTCATCATCGCCGGCATTCTCATCACCGGCCTTACTTACGGTTTTACCGCCGTTGTTTAACCTTTTCTCGCCTGCCTGCGTAGAATAATTGCAGGAGGCGATTGAAATGACATTGCATCTTGCGCTTACGATCCTTGCCGCTGCCATAGTCATCCTGCTGTGCTGGATGCTGCGTGGCGCGGCACTACTGCCTGTGCGGCTTGGAAAAAAGCAGCGCCTTACGCTGCATCTGCACACCGCATCCGAAGTCACAGAGCTGGAGGCTGCGGTTCGCAGCCTTGTTTGGCTGATTCGTGACGGTCTGCCCGCGGAGCTCATCATTGAGGACGCCGGTCTTGACCCCGATGCGCACCGAGCTGCCCTGCTGCTTGAAAAACAATACACCTGTGTCACCTATCACGCCGCTGCGGAGGAACCTGTATGGGAGAACGTGAATACATAAGTCTGTCCGGAACTGTAGACACGCTCGTGTATCAAAACGAAGATAACGGCTACACCGTCCTGCGTATGGAATCGGAGGACGGCGAACTTGTCACGGTTGTTGGCTGCATCCCCTCCGTGATGCCGGGTGAAGAGCTGGAAGCCTTTGGCGGCTGGGAAACGCATCCGCAGCACGGGCGTCAGTTTCGCGCCCGCTGGAGTCAGCGGAGTCTGCCGGACACGGAGGAAGGCATCTACCGTTTCCTCGCCTCTGGCGCGATCAAGGGCATCGGCCCCGCCACGGCGACCTTGCTGCTGACGCACTTTGGGTCTGCAACGCTGGATGTGATCGAGTCCGCGCCGGAGCGTCTTGCTGAGCTCCGCGGCTTCAGCCGAAAAAAAGCCATGCAGGTTTCGGAAAGCTTCCGCAAGCAGGTATCTTTGCGCCGCCTGATGGAATTCCTCTCTGCGCACGAGCTGCGTCCGCAGCTTGCCCTTCGATTATATCAGCTCTATGGAGACAGCGCTTATGCGCTCGTGCAGGAAAACCCCTATATCCTCTCGTCCGAGGCAGTCGGCGAAGGCTTTGACGAGGCGGACAGACTGGCCCTTTCCATGGGCTTTAGCGCGGATTCACCGCAGCGTCTCGCTGCAGCCGTGCTGCACGAACTGGCCTACAACTCCACGCGCGGGCATGTTTTCATCCCGCGCGATAAGCTCATTCCTGTCACAGCCCAGCTGCTCGATACGGATGACGCGCCCATTGCAGCGCAGCTGGACAAGCTCATCGAGCTCGGCGCCGTCGTCTCCGAGCAGATAGCAGGCGTCGATGCCTGCTACCTGCAGACGATGTATGAAGCAGAGCGCTACACCGCTGCACGGCTACTCGAAATGAACAGCACATTTTTGCCGGAAATCAAAGGGCTTGACCGTTTGATCTCGCAGATTGAGGCGGAGGACGCCCTAGTTTTCGCGCCGCAGCAGTTGGATGCCATCCGCGCTGCCGCGCGCCAGCAGGTTATGCTCATCACCGGCGGCCCGGGCACAGGAAAAACCACCTGTGTGCGCGCCATTGTTCGCCTTTTGAATACACTCAATCTCAAGGTTGCCCTTGCCGCCCCCACAGGGCGCGCTGCAAAACGGCTGGAGACCCTTTCCGGGCAGGAGGCCAAGACGATTCATCGGCTTCTCGAGGCAACCGGTCTGGACGAGACTGCCAGCGTACATTTCCGCCGCAGCGAGAGCAATCCCCTCTCCTGCGATGCGGTGATTCTGGACGAGGCCTCTATGATCGACATCGGCCTGATGCGCGCGCTTCTGCTCGCGCTGCCGCAGCGCTGCCGTTTGATCCTTGTCGGAGACGCGGACCAACTCCCGAGCGTCGGTCCCGGGCGGGTATTTCCCGATATGATACGCGCCGGTGTGTTCAAAACCATTCGCCTCAACGAAATTTTCCGTCAGGCCTCCGGCAGCAGCATTGTTCAGGCAGCGCATGAGATTAACCACGGCGAAGTGCCTTCCCTCTCCCGCAAGGATGGCGACTTCTTTTTCATGCGTCGGCAGTATGCCGAAAGAGCTGCCGAAACCATTGTTGAGCTCTATGCGCGGCGCTTGCCTGACAATATGCATATCCCTGTGCGGGAGCTGCAGTTACTCACGCCAACACATAAAGGTCCGCTGGGGACGCGGATGCTCAACGTCCGTTTGCAAGCGGCGCTCAACCCTCCGGCTGAGGGCAAAAAAGAGCACGCTTTCGGCGATCGCATCTTCCGCGAGGGCGACCGTGTGATGCAAAATCGGAACAATTACGATTTGATTTGGTATCGTGCGGATGCCGTTCACGAGTTGAGCAACACAAATTTTGATTCCGACTGGGATGTTTCCCCTTCTGCCGGTTTCTATGAAGATGAAGCGGATTCTTTACAATGGGCAGATGACGAAGATTTTGACAGCGGTGAGCCTGCCCCGTTCATGGAACTGGATGCACACGAAAGCGGGCTTGGCATCTTCAACGGAGACATCGGTCATATTCTGAAGATTGATGACAGCGAGCGCTCCCTCCTCATTGATTTTGAGGGAAAGCTTACCAAATACAGCTATGAGTTATTGGCTGATCTGGAGCACGCCTGGGCAATCTCTGTACACAAATCGCAAGGCGGTGAGTTCCGCGGCGTGATTCTCTCGGCGATGCCGGCTCCGCCGCGCCTGATGACCAGAGCGATTCTCTACACAGCTGTCACGCGGGCAAAGGAATTGCTGGTCGCGGTTGGAGACGAGGCCGTTCTTCATAAGATGGTCACAAACGAGCGCATTGAACGGCGATACAGCGGGCTTCGCGCGCGCCTTGCCGGGATGTGAGCGAGGTGGATTACCCATGCGGCTTCTGCATTATCTCCGGAATCTCCTTTTCCCTCCGAAGTGCTGCTTTTGCAGGCGGCTGCTGCAGGATGGGCAAAGCAATCCTTGTCCTGAATGTGAAAAGGCGCTGCCCTACACGCGCGGCAAAGCTGTAACAGATGGGCGTTTCTTCCAAAAATGCATTTCGCCGCTCTATTACGATGGCGATGTTCGGGAGGCTATCCTGCGCTATAAATTCCAAAACGCAGCCTACTATGCCGAGCCCTTTGGCAAACTGCTCTCAGGACTTGTCCACGAGCGGATGCGAAATGAGTTTGACCTCATCACATGGGTGCCGCTTTCAAAGAAGCGGCTTCGAAAACGCGGCTACGATCAAGCCATGCTGCTCGCCAGAGCAACGGCTGATCATCTGGAAGCCGTATGCGTTCCTCTGCTGGAAAAATTCCGTAACGTACCCGCACAAAGCGGACTCGGCCGTGTTGAGCAGCGCCGCGCTAACGTATCCGGTGTTTATCGCGCTGTCAGGGCAGATCTGATCGCAGGAAAGCGCATATTGCTCATTGACGACGTCGTAACAACCGGATCTACCCTCTCGGAATGCGCACGGACCCTGCTGCTTTCCGGCGCTGCATCCGTTGTCTGCGCCACGCTCGCGCGTTCAACTTTCGATTCATAAGCACATAATTTCATTTTTCTGTATGAGAAAGCTCCTTTTTTCATAGAAAAGTCATACTTAGAACCCGATTCCTGAAGAAATGCTTGCATACAACGTTCACATCCTGTATAATTTTACAAGCATTTTGTCTATACTTACTGACTAACCCGCATTTTTGATTTAACAACACGGGGTGAAAATATGCTCTTAATTGAAAAAGACATTGCGATTGATCTTGGCACGGCTACAACACAGGTCTATGTGCAGGGTAAAGGCGTTGCGCTGCGCGAGCCGACCGTTATGGCCGTGGATAAAAACACCGGAAAACTGCTTAAGATCGGCGCGGACGCGCAGAAAATGCTTGGCCGCACACCGGCAAACATCGTGGCGATCCATCCGATCTCTGCAGGCGTGATCTCGGACTTTGACATGACCGAGCATCTGCTTGCAGAGCTTATCAAGCGCGTTACCTCTTTTAACCTCTTCAAGCCGCGCATCATTATCTGTGTGCCAAGCAGCATCACGGGCGTTGAAGAGCGCGCGATTATCGACGCCACCCTCGAAGCGGGCGCACGAAAGGTCTATCTGCTCGAGACCGCCGTAGCGGCGGCGCTCGGTTCGGGCCGGAATATCTCCCGTCCGGATGGCCATATGGTGATCGATATCGGCGGCGGCACAACAGAGGTTGCGGTTGTCTCCCTCGGCGGCATTGTGGAATGCGAATCCATCAAGACGGCTGGCGCGTCTTTTGACGAGGCCATCATCCGTTATATTCGCCGCAAGCACAATGTTCTGATCGGCCAGCGCACCGCTGAAGAGCTGAAAATGCGCATTGGCTGCGTTTATCTTCAGAAAGAAGTCGCGTTTGAGGAAGTCAAGGGCCGCTGCCTGATGACCGGCCTGCCGCGCTCTGTTACGATCAGCTCCAACGACATTCTCGAAGCCTTTGCTGAACCCACCGAGCGCATTCTGGAAGCCGTGCATATGGTACTGGAACGCACGCCGCCCGAGCTGGTGGCAGACATCTCGGCAAACGGCATCATCATGAGCGGCGGTGGCAGCCTCATCTCCGGCATTGACAAACTGGTTGCCGCGCGCACCGGCATTGAAACCATGGTCGTGGATGATCCCGTCTCCTGCGCGGCTTACGGCGCGGGCAAAATGCTGGCAAACCTCAACGATATGCAGGACGGCATGATTAACCTTGCCCGTCGCAGACAGATGATGGGCTAAGCGTAGCAAAATTTATAAAAGTGCCCGGCCGGATATCGGTCGGGCGCTTATTCATCGCAGACGCATGCTGATTCTGCTTTCGGCTGTGCTTCTTCTGAATGTTCTGCTTTTTCCTGTTTACGCTGTGCACATGCGCTTCTCTCTTCATGCGAATAACGATTCCGATCTTAGTCTTCGGGCTCCCCCGCTCACAATTCACACTTGCCTGATTTGAGAATGTGTGGTAGAATTACGGTCGCGGCGTCTTTTACGCAAGCATTCGCGAAAGCGAATCGCGCAAACATGAATCAAATATCCGGGTGTAGCGCAGTTGGTAGCGCGCGTGCTTTGGGAGCACGATGCCGCAGGTTCGAATCCTGTCACTCGGACCATGCGGAGTGTCCTTATAGGATTTGAGTATCCTGTAACGGACACTCCGCATTTTTATTTTCTGAAAAATTCATACCGCGATTTGTGCCGGGGCGTAGCTGACAGCTACGCCTTTTCTCGTTTCCATGATAATGTCGGCCTCCGGGATCTTCTTGCGGTCTGGCACATCGAAAGCGCCAATGCAGTTGTAGTGGATGACCACCTGCTGATTGGTGACACCATCGCGCTTTTCGGCGTGGTATACATCAATGTGGTCAATGAGTTCGGACACCATCCGCCGGGTGATTTTCGTCACATGGGTGTACCGCCTCACCGTTTCCAGAAAGTCCTCCATATCCAACTGCTGTCCTTCATCCTTTTTCAGTTCCAGCCGCAGGGCCTTAACCTTCGCGCCAATTTCGCCCTGCTCCTGCTCGTACCGCTTTGACATCCTGGCAAACCGGGCATCGTCAATCTTTCCCGCTACATTGTCCTCGTACAACCGTTCAAAGAGCATATCCAATTCTTTGTCACGGGTCAGCAGGACGTTTAGTTCCCTCTGTTTTCTTACCCGTCATTTTCTGCTACCTCTGCGGAGCGGCCCAGCATGGCTTTTACAAAATCTCTTTCGTACTCATTGGCAAAGGCTGCCAGACGATTGACCTCATACAGCACTACCTGTTCCAGAAAATCCAAGCGGATGTAGTGTGTCGCCGAACACTTCCGCAAACCGGAGTTGTGGTTTTGACAACTGAAGAACTTTATGTCATGGTTTTTCTGATTGAAGTGGAAGTTGAGATTGCCGCCGCACTCGGGGCATTTCAGCCGACCGGAGAATACGCTTGGCTCCTGTGTAACGGTGGGCTTTTTACGCCGTGTGCCTTTCTGCATAGCCTGCACCTTTTCCCATGTGACCCGGTCAATGATCGGCTCATGGACATTGAGGAAAATCGCTCTATTCTCTTCCGGATTTTCAATGCGCCGCTTCATTTTGTAGGATTTGGAGTAGCTTTTGAAGTTGATAACATCACCGCAGTATTCCTGCAAGGTGAGAATTTTCTTGACGGTGGTGTGTCCCCATTTGGTAGGCTCCAAGGTGCTTTTGGAGCCGCTGCGGTTGACGCCCTTGCTCCGCCAGTAGTAGGTGGGATTGACAATTCCATCTTCGCCCAAAGAGTTGGCGATTTCAGCTAAACCATACCCCTCCAAGGCCATATCATAGATACGCCGTACCACATCGGCGGCCTCCGGATCAATTACCCAAAACCGGGGATCGTCCGGGTTTTTCATATATCCGTATGGCGGCTGGGACAGAGGAATACCTGCGTTGCCTTTCATCTTGTTGACGATTTTACGCTTTTTCGAGATGTCCTTGGCATACCATTCGTTCATGATATTGCGGAACGGGGTAAACTCATTGTCCCCCTCGTCACTATCCACACCATCGGAAACGGCGACCAAGCGCACATCGTACTGCGGGAAAAATTCTTCCGTCAGCTTACCGACCTCTATGTAATTGCGGCCCAGCCGGGAAAGGTCTTTGACAAACACGGCGGAGATATACCCGGCCTCGATTGCGGTCAGCATTTTCTGAAATCCGGGCCGTTTCATGGTAGTGCCTGTGATACCGTCATCCACGAAAAACAAGGTATCTGTATAGCCTTTTTCTCTGGCTACCTTTTGCAGTAATTTCTTCTGATTTTGGATGCTGTTGGACTCGGTGTCCATGTTATCGTCACGGCTCAGCCGACAGTAGAGGGCGGCGGTGCCAAACTTGTGATTATCCGACAGTTTCAAAATGTCCTCCTTCCCCGGGTGTCGGACAATCAGTATTTCCAAGTATATTATACCTCCGCTTACCCCCGATGTTAAGGATGTCGCCGCTTTCCATATCTGCCAGCATGAGCTTTAAGAGGATGTCCTTCATCGTTTCGCCCGACCTCTTGTCCTTATAGACCGGGGTAACAATGAAATTGATTTTGCCCACTTGATAAGTATACTGCTCCGGCATTACGCCTCCTTTCGCACAGATAGATAAAAACCAAGGGACGGCGCACAGCACCGCCCCTCGGCTCTTCCCCATGGGGGGGCTTTGGGACAACTTGTCCCAAAGTTCATCCCTCATATACCAAGGACAAAATATCGGGTGATTTTAACCGGCATCACCAGTTTTCTTTCAGATATTCTTTCATGTTCTCAAGACCGCGCAGGACAGAGCCGCGC